>CACBXB010000003.1 GCA_902543185.1 Paracoccaceae bacterium | reverse complement strand
TCATCCTGATTATTATCAAATACCAATAGCTGATCGTGAAGCCTTAATGGAAGAGGAGCGAGCTTTTTCCGAAGCTATGCGAAGAAAAGATGATGAGGAGGCAGATGGAGAAACTGATGAGAGTCACCTTTCTAAAGAAGAAAATGGAAACAGCGGTCTAGAAAACTCCAGAGCTTTAGATACGTCAAGTTCAAAAGAAGATAACAGTAATCAGCTTGATATTGTTGAAGGCGGCGAGGAAATCATAGAAGTCAAATCTAAACGTTCAAGCAATAAACGAAAGGCTCTACCCAAAAAGAAGCCTGAAAAAAACAAAACTGATAAAGAAGATGCCAGATCAGTCCAAATCAAAGAAGAGAAAAAACCACGTGGTAGACCTAAAAAATCTACAAAGCCTATTGCTGCAAACATTGAAACTGAATCAAGTGATGAAGTGATAAGCTCAGATGATTTAGGTAGCCAACTTAATGAAGATAAATCTGGTTTAGAAGTCGCTAAAAGCACTGGGCTAGGCCGAATTAAACGACGTTATAATAGGCGTACTCGCAAAAAAAGTGATGATATTTCAGAGAGAGACCAACGGTCCAGTGAAAAAGGTATTGGTGCAGAAATAATAGATGAAGGAGAGGGTGGGGTAGGCATTGATCCTAAAAAGGTAATAGATTCTGTCTCAGAGATTGATGATGATCTAGATATTCGGAACATCAGAAAGCCCCGGCAGCGCAGATATAAAATTCAAGAAGTAATTAAAGTCCGGCAAATCATGTTAGTTCAGGTCGTTAAGGAAGAGCGCGGAAACAAAGGTGCAGCACTCACCACCTATCTATCGCTAGCTGGGCGTTATTGTGTGTTAATGCCCAATACGGCTCGTGGTGGAGGAATTAGCAGAAAAATAACAAACCTTTCGGATAGAAAAAAATTAAAAGAGATAGCTAACGAAATAGATGTTCCTGCAGGGGCTGGTCTGATTGTTAGAACTGCGGGAGCAAAGAGAACCAAAACAGAAATTAAAAGAGATTATGAATATTTACAGCGTCTATGGGAGCAAATCAGAGAGTTAACCCTTAAATCAATAGCTCCAAACAAAATTTATGAGGAAGGGGATTTAATAAAAAGATCTATTAGAGATCTCTATAATCGTGATATCGACGAGGTTCTCGTAGAGGGTGAGCAAGGTTATAGAAATGCCAAAGATTTCATGAAAATGATAATGCCTAGCCACGCCAAAAATGTTAAACATTATCATGATGGGCTTCCTCTTTTTGCAAGATACCAGGTCGAAAGTTTTTTGAGTGCAATGTTTAATCCGGTAGTCCAGCTTAGATCGGGCGGATACATTGTAATCGGGACAACGGAAGCGCTCGTTGCAATTGATGTGAATTCGGGCCGTGCAACCAAGGAAGGTTCTATTGAAGATACTGCCTTAAAAACAAATCTGGAGGCAGCTGATGAAATATCCCGTCAGCTAAGATTAAGAGATTTGGCTGGATTAATTGTTATTGATTTTATCGATATGGATGAGCGGAAAAACAATGCCAGCGTTGAAAGGAGAATTAAGGATAGATTAAAATCTGACAGAGCACGTATTCAACTTGGGCGCATTTCAGGTTTTGGCTTGTTAGAAATGAGTAGGCAAAGATTGAGACCTGGAATGTTAGAGGCAACAACACAAAGTTGCCCGTCATGCCACGGAACAGGTTTAATTCGATCAGATGACAATCTTGCTTTATCCATACTTCGGCAAATTGAAGAAGAGGGTGTTCGAAAGCAATCGCAAGAAGTGGTTGTGAAGTGTCCTGTTAGTGTAGCTAATTTTATTATGAACCAAAAACGTGATTATGTAATATCGATTGAAAGAAATTATCTTCTATCTGTGCGAGTTGAAGGGGATATAAAGTTAGTAAGCCCAGAATATTCCATCGAGAAGTTAAAAACAGCAACTCGTATGCTGACTGAGGATGAACCGGCACTTGTAACAGCTGACGGGCTGATGGAAGCCTCAGAAGAAGAAGTAATAAATGAAGACTTAAAGGATGAGGACGAAAAACCTAAAAAAAATCGTCGAAGGCGTCGCCGTAAGAAAAAACATTTTACGAATGAAGATAATGAAAAGCCAGATCAAGAAGAGACAAAGACTGAGGGGCTAAATTCTTTAGTAAATGATACGACTAAAAATTTATCTACAAACAAAAAAAATATAGCTAGCCAAAAAAGTGAAAATAAAAAGAACACACAGAGTAAGAAGAAGACTAAAAAAGATGGTAATAATGAAGTTGCTTCTTTAAACCCAACCCAAGAAGTCGCAAACCTCGAAGATGGTAATTTATCACAGGTAAAAGCTGGTACAAAAACAATACCCGACCAGGTTATAGTGGTGAATAATGTGACAAATGATTTAAATGACTCATCAGAACAAAAAAGGCAATCATCCAAGAAAAAGGCAAAGAACGAAAGTTTAAGGCCAAATGATATAGGAGATGATGAAAACTCAAAACAAAAACGCCGTGGGTGGTGGTCTCTGAAAGGTTAAATTTTTTCAACGCTCGATTATGAACAAATAATAATTGTTTTTTTGGAGTCTTTTTATTATGCGGTGTCCCTGTTCACTGCAAAAGTGGGGAACATCTACCAGGGCAGCAGGATCATCGGTGAGCAATTCAATCTTTTCGTTTTGTGAAATATTCTTGATCGCTTTTCTTAATTTTAAAACTGGAAGGGGGCATAGCAGGCCTCTCGTGTCTAATTGAATCAAGCTGATATCCCTTAATAACTGACCATAAATGAGCCTAGTTCGGTTCAATCAATATGTACAGGGTGACCTTTTACTAATTCTAAACTAAGAAGACGTTATGTTCGGAATCGAAATAATTGATGCAAACTTGCTGCCAGGACTTGTAGTGGCTTTTATTGCTGGGCTAATTTCTTTTTTAAGCCCCTGCGTTCTTCCCATTGTTCCTCCCTACATAGCCTATATGAGTGGCGTCGCCTTGACTGAAATAGAGAATGGAAAAGGACGTCAAAAAATTCTTTTTACGTCTTTATTTTTTGTTTTAGGTTTATCAACTGTATTTATTTTTTTAGGATTTTCGGCATCAGCCATAGGAGCGTTATTTTTTGAATATCAAACATTATTAAATACGATTGCTGGTCTTGTTATCATGTTATTTGGACTTCATTTTTTGGGTATTTATCGTCTACAGTTCTTGGATAGAGAGGCCAGATTTGAAGTTGAGCACTACCAAGGAACAACTTTTGGTTCTTATTTGCTTGGCCTTGCTTTCGCGTTTGGCTGGACGCCATGCATAGGTCCACAGTTAGGAGCTATTTTGAGTTTGGCGGCTTCAAACGGTTCCACTGCAAAAGGCACTGTTCTATTGGCTTTCTATGCAATGGGGCTTGGAATACCTTTTTTAATTTTTGCAATTTTTATTAATGGGTTGGAAGGAGTTCTTAAGTTCTTTAAACAGTACTTCAAACAAATTGAACGAATAATGGGCCTATTACTTTGGACGGTAGGTCTGTTGATGTTAACAGGTGGCTTTTCTACTATCTCATTCTGGCTATTAGAAACATTTCCGAATCTTGGTCAATTCGGATAATGTCAAGTATTTTCAAGTCGTTTTAGCAAATCAACTAACACTAAATTCCTTATTAAAGACGCAAGGCTAACCGAGTTTAGCTCGCGTGCTGAGTCTATTTGCGAAACTAACTCGTTTACGCTAATTTTTTTTCTGCAAGCTATTTTACAAAACTCTTCCCAGAATTTATCCTCTATACTGACTGAGGTTCGATGGCCTTTAAGAGTTAGTGAACGTTTTTTTGGTTTTGTAGACATTTATTTTGTTAGAAATTCATTAAAAATTTAAAAGTATTCACTTGCGGAAACTATCAAGACTTACAATTTCTCCAGTTTCTTTCTTTATGTTGTCTCGATTATCCTCTTCTGAGTTCGGACTTGGTATTACTTCTTGGCTGTCTTTCTCTTCACTGGATTCGAATTTCAAGCCAAATTCGACTGAAGGGTCGACAAAAGTAAGTATAGCTTCATAAGGTATAACTAAATGTTCTGGGGTATCTCCAAAGTTTAAAGTTACTGAGAAACCATCATCTTTTACTTCCAGATCATCAAACCAATGTTGCATCACAACTGTTATTTCTGTTGGATATCTTTCTTTTAGCCACGAAGCCATTTCAACTTCCGCATGATTAGTATCAAAAGTTATGAAAAAATGATGTTCGCCGGGTAAGCCATTATTTTTTACTTCTATAAGTACATCCTGGATTAAGGATCTCATGGCATTGTGCATTAAATTGCCATAATCGATTTCATCTGCCACTTTTTACTCCTCGTACCCTTAAATTAAGCCTAAATTTTTTAAAGGGCTTACCGCGCTAAATAATTTAAGTGTAGGCTTCTGTTGCCAGGTGCCTACGGACCCCGCCAAACCTAGCTAGAGGTTTGGACTTAGATTTCAGTATCTCCGACTGCTTACGCGGCCATCGCTACTGGAGCACGATTGTCATTTGCAATTGTACATTTTGCGCCGATAACGGTGGCTTCCCGCCGAAACAAAGCTAACCCTTTTAGACGTCCGTCGATCCTATTTCGGCCCCAAAGATATTTTTTTGGTGGAGCCGCAGGGTACCGCCCCCTGGTCCGATCCGCTTATTGTGAGCGCGTTTATGTCCATAGTTCAAAAGAACATCTGATGTTTAAGCAAAAAACTCCAAAATTTAAAGATTTAAATAAGAAAAGTTAAATTATTTTTACGGAGCGTCATTTAAACTTTTTTTCTTGTGTGAAAAACAAAACAGTGTATCTCGAGAGCGGTTTAAGATTGGACTACTTGTTCGGAGTAAAATGTAATGGCTATTTCGCGTAATATTTTTTGGATTGCTTTTTTTGCTTCTATATTAGCGTGTTGGTGGTGGCTTTATTCCATGAGCCTATCGATGAATATGGATTTGTTAGGACGGATGTCTATGGATACTACAATGTCCAACATGGATATGTCCAAAGAGCCTATTTCCAACATGGATACGTCGAAAAAAATGATATCTATGGATCCTATGAAGGGTCATATGGCGATGGATAATTCCATGACAAGTTTTCTACCACTTGCTGGAATGTGGGCAATAATGATGGCAGCGATGATGCTCCCAACAATGGTCCCGACTTTGAGAAGTTACGAAGATCTGATGACCAGTGCCAATGGAACAATGGTAGGTTGGTTGGGCGTACTTTTAGGTTATTCAATTGTCTGGGTGTTATTCTCAGTAATAATCAGCGGTACTCAATTAGCGTTACTTTATTTGAATGTGGTTGATATGATAGGCAAAGCAAAGTCTTTATGGCTATCTGCTGCTCTTTTAATTGTTGCGGGAGCATTCCAATTTACCCGTGCCAAGGAAGTTTGTCATGGTGTCTGCCATAGTCCAATGTCATATTTTGTCGGTTATTGGCGAGTTGGTTTTAGCGGCGGTTTACGTATGGGTTTGAGCCTCGGCGCTTATTGCGTCGGATGCTGTTGGCTGTTTATGGTTCTAGGCTTTGCAGGTGGTGTCATGAATTTTCTTTGGATGGGACTAGCCACGTTTATGATGGTACTAGAAAAACTACCACAATTGGGCCACTTTCTTGTAAAACCGCTTGGCATACTGCTGATTCTCAGTGGGCCTAGCATAATTATATTATTTTAAATTAAGGAATGGCTTTATGGCAATAAGCAGAAAACCTGAAGCGGATAAGTTACCAGTTAGCCAGCGTATCAATCAACGAATGGAGAACCCAAAGAGACGTCAGGCTACTCCGACAGATTGGGCTATAAAGGGAGAGCTATTTCTAAATTGTTCTTGTACGGTTTTTTGCCCTTGTGTTGTTAGTCTAGGCGCTCATCCACCTACCGAAGGCCACTGTCATGCATGGATGGCAATTGCGATTGATGAGGGCTACTATGAACAAGAAAATTTGGCTGGAATAGATGTTGGTTTGTTAGTGGATATACCTGGCCGTATGGGTGAAGGTGATTGGAAGGTCGCGGCATATATAGACAGTGCTGCCAGTGGAAAGGCTTATAATGGTTTGCTTCGTATTTTAAGTGGTCAGGCAGGAGGAACCACTGGTTTGTTTACGATGCTTGTGAGCGATATTATTGGTGCTGAAAAAACAAAAGTTGATATTGTAAGAGAAGGTAAGAAACGTTCGATAATGATTGGGCGCAAAATACAGGGTGAAATTGAACTCATTGAAGGTAAAGAAAAAGACCAACCCGTAGTAATAAGCAATACAAAGTATTGGATGGGCCCTGATATAATAGCAGCCAAAGGTATTAAATCTAAGGTTCGTGATTATGGGCGAGTTTGGGATTTTGGCGGGAAATCTGCGGAAGTTTGCCCCATCGATTGGAAAGGCTCAGCCTAAATGGCTGGCATAGTTCCTTCAAGAAGAGTTCGCGGTACGCCATTTTCTGCTGGCGTGCATGCTGCTGGAGCTAAGGCTTACACAGTGTATAACCATATGCTGCTACCAAGCTATTTTGAAAGTTATCGAGACGATTATCATCATCTAAAAAAATACGTTCAAGTTTGGGACGTGTCTGTGGAAAGGCAGGTAAGCGTCAAAGGTCCTGATGCAGCTAAAATGATGACGATGGTTAGTCCTCGTGATATGAACAAAATGGCTGAAGACCAGTGTTACTACATGCCTATCTGTGACGATAATGGCGGAATGTTAAATGATCCAGTTGCTATAAAATTAGCTCAAGATCACTACTGGTTATCAATCGCTGATGGTGATTTGCTTCAGTTTCTACTTGGTTTAGCAATTGGAAAAAATTTACAAGTCGAGATTGAAGAACCTGATGTTTCTCCGTTGGCTATTCAGGGGCCGCTAGCAGAAGATCTAACTGCTAGGGTTTTTGGCGACGTTGTTCGTGAAATTAAATTTTTTCGTTACAAAAAGTTAAAATTCCTTGATACGGATTTTGTTGTGGCGCGTTCAGGTTGGTCTAAGCAGGGTGGTTTTGAAATTTATGTTGATGGTACAGAATATGGAATGCCTCTTTGGGACGCCTTTTTTGAAGCTGGAAAAGATTTAAATGTCAGGGCCGGTTGTCCAAATTTGATTGAACGAATTGAAGGTGGATTATTATCATACGGGTCGGATATGACACGGCAAAACACACCTGTAGAGGCCGGGCTTGCAAAATTTTGTAATTCGCCAGATGAGTATCTTGGAAAAGCAACAATTGAAAAACAAAAAAGAGATGGATCAGACCGTATAGTGTGTCCGATTTCTATTGGTGGTGGTGATGACTTGCCGCACAATGCAACTGGATGGAGGGTTCTTTCCAAAAATAATCAAGTGGGCTTAATTGCTTCAGCTGCATGGTCTCCTGATTTTCAGACTAATGTTGCAATTGGGATGATTGAGCGAGGCCACTGGGACGCAGGAACGGTTCTCAATGTAGATACTGGCGCTGATATTAGATCAGCGGAAGTAAAAGAAAAATTTTGGATTTAAGTCAAAGGAGAAGAAAAATGGCTACCAAACAGCTTTACGATCTCGGTGATATGCCACCTCTGGGGGAGGTTCCAGAAAAGATGCATGCTTTTTTAGTTCGACAGGACCGGTTTGGAGAGCCAAGTAAAGCATGGCAAAGAGAAGTCATCGATACGCCAAAAATTGGGCCTAAAGACGTATTGGTTTATGTGATGGCAACGGGTGTAAACTATAATAACGTTTGGGCGGCGCTTGGTTTTCCTGTTGACGTTATCAAGGATCGTCAGAAAAAAGGAGAGCCGGAGGATTTTCATGCTGGTGGTTCCGATGCCTCTGGCATTGTTTGGGCCGTTGGTGAGGAAGTCTCTGATGTGAAAATAGGAGATGAAGTTGTGGTTCATTCTGGCTGGTGGGAGCCTGATGATGCTTGGGTTCTTTCGGGAAAGGATCCAATGCTTGCGCCTAGCGTTCGTATTTGGGGTTATCAAACAAACTATGGTTCTTATTGTCAGTTCGCAAAGGCTCAATCTCATCAAATTAAGAAAAAACCTAAACATTTAACTTGGGAAGAAGCTGGCTGTTATATGCTTTGTGCATCGACCGCATATAGGCAATTAATGGGTTGGGCGCCACATACTGTGGAAAAAGGCGATGTTGTTTTGGTTTGGGGCGCTGCTGGTGGACTAGGTGCAATGGCTTTGCAAATTGTCTCGGCGTTAGGGGGTAAAGCTATTGCTGTAATTTCAGATGAAGATAAACGACAGTTTTGCTTAGATAAGGGCGCTGTTGGAGTTATAAACCGTAATGATTTTGATCATTGGGGGCCTATGCCAGATACTGCATCTCCAGAATACGGTAATTTTATTAAAGGAGCACGCGCTTTTGGTAAAGCGATCTGGGACATACTTGGAGAACGAAAAAACCCCAAAATTGTATTCGAGCACCCAGGAGAGGCCACATTGCCAACATCTGGGTTTATATGTGACATTGGTGGAATGGTAGTAATTTGTGCCGGTACTACGGGATATAATATAACCATGGATTTGCGCTATCATTGGATGATGCAAAAACGTTTTCAAGGATCTCATTTGGCAAATGATGAGCAGTCTGAAGCCGTAAATGAGTTACTTTTGGCAGGAAAAGTTGATCCATGTTTATCAGGCACTTACAGTTTTGATGAAATAGGTCATGCGCATCAACTGATGTATGAAAATAAACACCCTTATGGAAATATGGCTTGTTTGGTGAATGCTACAGAAACTGGACAGGGTGCAACAAAGTAAATGTTGATGCTTTTTAATAAAGGCCCTTGGAGGCCTTTATTAACACAACATATTATTTTATTTGATCAAAAAACTTAGGGTAGATCGTAAAAATAAATATGATCTACAATACTGT
Organism: Paracoccaceae bacterium; assembly: GCA_902543185.1. GTDB lineage: Bacteria > Pseudomonadota > Alphaproteobacteria > Rhodobacterales > Rhodobacteraceae > Salinivivens. The sequence goes on along the minus strand of CACBXB010000003.1, from coordinate 164,535 downwards.
GCTTATAAAAACTTTTATAAATGAGGCCAAGTATGGACTTAGACATTAATTTTGTTCGCAATCAGTTTCCAGCATTTTCGGAAAACAGTTTAAAGAATAAAGCGTTTTTTGAAAATGCTGGAGGATCATATGCTTGTGGGCAAGTAATTAATCGCCTTAATCGTTTCTATAAAGAAAAAAAAGTACAGCCTTACGGCGCATTTGAGGCTAGTATTTCTGGCGGTAATGAAATGGATGAAGCTAGGGTTGGGCTTGCACGTTATTTGGGTGTTAAAGATTGCGAAGTAAGCTTTGGGCCATCTACAACTCAAAATACATATGTACTAGCGCAGGCTTTTGCAGAGTGGTTAGTGCCTGGTAACGCAATAATTGTCACAAATCAGGATCATGAAGCAAATACTGGCTCTTGGCGAAGACTTTGTAATCGGGGAGTGAATGTTAGAGAGTGGCAAGTAAATAAAGAAACTGGTGAGTTAGATTTAGAAGATTTGGAAAACTTGCTAGACGAAAATGTAAAATTAGTTTGCTTTCCACACTGCTCAAATATAGTTGCACATATTAATCCGGTTAAAGAAATTGTATCAAGAGTGCATTCTGCTGGTGGTTATGTCTGCGTTGATGGAGTTAGTTATGCTCCACATGGCTTACCAAATGTAGAAGATTTGGGTGCAGATATCTATCTTTTCTCTAGCTACAAAACTTATGGACCTCATCAAGGTATAATGGTTATCAAAGAGGAACTTGCAGAATTACTGCCCAACCAGGGTCACTATTTTAATGAAAAATTTTTAACTAAAAAATTTACTCCTGCTGGGCCAGATCATGCCCAAATAGCTGCTTGTGCGGGCATTGTTGAGTACTTTGATACCCTAGCATCTCATCACTGTATAAAATTTTCAGACGGCCCATCTGAAGTACATAAATTATTTAGGAACTATGAGAAAAAAATTCTTCAGCCTTTATTAGATTTTGTTAAAACAAAAAACTCTGCAAGACTGTTGGGCCCCTCTGATGCTTCTAAAAGAGCACCAACGGTAGCGCTAGATTTGAAATGCAATTCATTTGAAGTAGCAAAAAACCTGTCAGATTTTAATATACTAGCCGGAGGCGATGATTTCTATGCAGTGAGACTTTTAGAAGCATTGGGTGTTGATATGAAACATGGAGCCTTGCGAATAAGTTTTGTGCACTACACAAAGCAAGAAGAGGTGAAAGCTGTAATCCAAGCACTAGATGAAGTTTTATGATTTCTTTAAAGTGGCTGAACTGTTTTGTTAAACTATATTCTTTTCTATAATGAATAAACCAATAATTTACTGGATAAGACGCGACTTTAGGCTGGATAATAATCCAGCCCTGAAGTTCGTAATAGATTCTAAGCAACCGGTAATACCAGTTTTTATAAAAGATGAGTTTGTCGATAACCTCGGAAGCGCTCCTAAATGGAGACTTGGTTTAGGTTTAGAATATCTTTCCGCAAAATATAAAAAATATGGTGTGGATGTTATTTTTAGAACAGGATCTGCAGAGAGAGTTTTAACTGATCTAATTAATGAAACTCAAGCAAATCAAGTGGTTTGGGCGCGGACCTATCTACCTCCAGTAAATAATAGAGATACGCAGATTAAGTCCTTGTTAAAACAAAAAGGGCTCTTGGTTAAAAGTTTCCCTGGACATCTTTTGTTCGAGCCTTGGTCGGTGGCGCCAAAGTCTAGTGAGTTTTTCAAGGTCTACACGCCATTTTGGAAAGCAACTCGGTTGAAAGAACCAATCGGATTTGAAGCAAAAGTTTCTAAGATCATGGGAACTGATAAAAATCTGAAGACGGAAAATTTAGATGATTGGAGCCTTGGGTCAGGTATGTCACGTGGTTCATCTGTTGTACGTCAATTCGTCCGTTTGGGAGAAGATGCGGCTCGAGAGCGATTAAGTAACTTTATTGCGAACAACGTAATGCATTATTCTACTTCAAGGGATATTCCATCAGTGGATGGAACTTCTGGTTTATCCGAAAACTTATCTTTAGGTGAAATTTCTCCGATTGAATGTTGGAATGCTGGCTTTAAGGCTTTTGAAGAGGGCAACGATGCCGCCGAAATATTTTTGAAGGAACTTGTCTGGAGAGAGTTTGCTTATCATTTAGCTCACCATACGCCCCATATCTTAGATAGTAACTGGCGTCCGGAATGGAATGGTTTTCCTTGGAATACAAATGAAGAAGATGAAAAAGTTATTCGGTGGAAGCAGGGTCGTACTGGAATTCCCTTTGTAGACGCCGCAATGCGAGAATTATACGTAACCGGACGAATGCATAATAGAGGTCGAATGATCGTTGCTTCGTTTTTAACGAAACACCTGATGACTCACTGGAAAATTGGACAAAAGTGGTTTGAAAATTGTTTGATCGATTGGGACCCTGCAAGCAATGCAATGGGTTGGCAATGGTCTGCGGGATCGGGGCCGGACGCGACACCTTATTTTAGGGTGTTCAACCCAAACACACAACTAGAGAAGTTTGATGCAGATTATGAGTATAGAGATAGATGGCTTGCCGAATTTAGTGGTGAAAATTCAAAAAAAGCTCTTTCTTTCTTTGACGCGATCCCAAAAAACTGGAAAATATCAGCACAAATGGAGTATCCTAACCCTATAGTTGATTTGTCAAAGGGAAGAGCAATAGCGCTAGACGCATACAAAAATCGAGGATTTTAAGAATTAGGCCATGTTAGAAACAGTAGTAGGACAGAAAAACTTGCCAAGGTATTTTGCACAAGTTTTTGAAATGACAAAGAAAATGAATACTGGCAGACTAGATTTTGAATTACCTGACGGTCGGATTTTTCGAGCATATGGGAAAAATCCCGGGCCCGTAAGTAAGCTAAAAATCAACAATGTTGATGTTTTTGCAAGACTTATTCGGGAAGGGGATCTTGGCTTTTGTGATGCTTATCTTGATGGTTGGTGGTCTACGCCTGATTTGCAAGCTTTCTTAGACCTAGTACACGCAGATAATGATGAAATGTATGATTCTTTTCCAGGTATGGGCATGGTGAGGGCTTGGGAGAAATTTCGATTTTGGTTGCAATCTAATTCTAAGTCTCAAGCCAAAAAAAATATAAGCTATCACTATGATCTTGGAAATGAATTTTACAAATTGTGGCTAGATGAAACGATGACTTATTCATCTGCAATTTTCAAAACTGGTCAAGAAAGCACTGAAAAAGCTCAGATTGAAAAGTACTCTTCATTAATAAATCAAATGGGTGCAAAAAAGGGTGATCATATTCTTGAAATAGGATGTGGTTGGGGAGGATTTGCTGAGTATGCGGCAAAAGAGCGAGGACTTAAAGTTACAGGATTAACAATTAGTAAAGAGCAGCTAAAATATGCTGAAAAGCGCATCAAAGATGCTGGTCTTTCAGATATGGTTAGTTTCAAGCTTCAGGATTATAGGGATGAGCGTGGAAAATATGATGGCATAGCGAGCATAGAAATGTTCGAGGCCGTTGGAGAAAAATATTGGCCGGCCTATTTTGATTGCGTTAAAAACTGCCTTTATCCTGGCAAACAGGCTACACTTCAGATAATTACCATCCAAGAGGCAAGGTGGGAAATATATCGACGTGGAGTAGATTTCATTCAAAAATATATTTTTCCAGGTGGAATGTTGCCTAGCCCAGCTGCGCTTAGGTCAGAAGTTGAACGTGCTGGCTTGAAAGTTGTAAATTCAATAGAGTTTGGCGAAAGTTATTCCCAAACCTTGCGACGCTGGCATGAGACATTCAATGCTAAATGGGATCAAATTTCTGAAATGGGTTTTGATGACAGGTTTCGAAGAATGTGGAACTTTTATTTAACCTCATGCGCCTCCACCTTTCATTATGGTAATTGTGATGTCACACAAATTACAATTGAGAAACCAACCTAAGGTTTATAGTTTAGGTTATTAGCTTAAAATGCCTAATATTTTTCTATATGGAACACTCTGCGATAGAGAACTCTTTGAGGTTTGTCTTGGCCGTTCGCTTGATAATGTTAACTTGGTAAGTGCAGAACTTAAAAATCACTCGGTTTTTTGGGTTAAAAATAATAATTTCCCAGTTATAAAATTCAAACAAGGATCATTGGTCAAGGGTCTTGCTGCTCTTGATCTGGAGGACAATGATTTAAGACGATTAGATTTTTATGAAGGTGGGTTTAATTATGAATTACGAAAGGCCTCCATCATATTGAAAAATATAAAATTTGGTCCAAAAACAAGTAAAATAGAGGCTTACGTTTATTTTAATAATGATGACAAAATCGAAATAGGGAAAGATTGGGATTTGGGCGAGTGGCAGCGTTGTTATGGCGTGATTTCAAGATTAGTGGCAAAAGAATATATGCCACTACTGCGTAGGTGTGGGGAAATTGATTTATTGGCTGAATATGAAAAAATATATAATCGTTTATCTGAAAATTATAAAACATATCTTTAATTTTATTACAAATAGAAATAGTTGTTCGATTAAATGAATTATAGTTTAAAGAAATTTTTCAAAATTTTTATTGAAATAAATATTATAAGGCCACTCTAAATGGACTATGCTTCTGATCTCGCTTCAGTAATAGGAAACACACCTTTAATAAAATTAAGACAAGCTAGTGACGAAACAGGTTGTACTATTCTTGGAAAAGCGGAATTTCTAAATCCTGGCCAATCTGTAAAAGACAGGGCAGCATTGAGTATTATCAAAAACGCCGTCATTGCCGGTCAACTAAAACCTGGTGGAACTATTGTTGAAGGAACGGCGGGTAACACCGGTATTGGATTAGCTCTCGTAGGGGCCTCTATGGGATTTAAAACCGTGATTGTTATTCCTGAGACGCAAAGTAAAGAAAAAAAAGATATGATCCGTCTCGCAGGAGCTGAACTGATTGAAGTTCCAGCAGTTCCCTACAAAAACCCCAATAATTATATTAAATACTCAGGACGCTTAGCCGAAAGATTATCTGAAACTCTTCCTGGAGGAGCTATTTGGGCAAATCAATTTGATAACGTTGCAAACAAGCAAGCTCACATTGACACAACAGGACCAGAAATTTGGCAACAAACTGACCATCAAGTTAATGGATTTATTTGCGCATGTGGTTCTGGTGGAACTTTGGCGGGTGTAACTGAGTTTTTAAAACCTAAAGGAGTTAAAATAGGTTTGGTTGACCCCATGGGTGCTGCACTTTTCTCGTACTACACAAACGGTGTCCTCGCGTCTAGTGGAGGTTCGATCACAGAAGGAATAGGCCAGGGTAGAATTACTGAAAATTTAAAAGGCTTTATTCCCGATTATGCTTACCAAGTTGAAGATAAAGAAGCACTAAACATTGTTTTTGATATGATGGAAAATGAAGGGCTGTGTTTGGGGAGTTCTTCGGGAATAAATATTGCTGGAGCTAAACGATTAGCAAAAGATTTAGGAAAAGGGTGCACGGTTGTAACAATTTTGTGTGATTTTGGTACTCGTTATCAATCAAAATTATTCAACCAAGAGTTCTTGCAGTCTAAAGGTTTGCCAACTCGCACTTGGATGAATACTGTGACAAGTGATCTCCCAACTGTTTTTGAGGGATAGCTATGAGATTTATTTTAGTTTTCATCTTATTAACTTTAACACCAAATTTTGCGTTTTCTAATTTAGAAATTGATCATAGTGTTATACCTTATGAGAATTGGGCAAGCACAGTTACTAGAGCAGAATCTGTGCTATCGGCGGGTAGGGCTTCAGAAAAATCATTAGAAATTTTGAGAGATGAAGTTAGAAACTGGAGAAGTGTTTTTAAAACTTCAATTGGTGTTAACTCTGATCGTATTTCTTTAATACAGACACAATTCAATGCACTTCCACCAGTTCCAGATGATGGTTCCGAGGATCCATTAAAGGTTAGAAGAAACAAATTGAAAAATCTTCTTAATGAATTAAAAATGCCAGGTCTTAAAGCAAATGATGCTTTTATTCAGGCAGATACCCTAATTAATGAAATAGATTTATTACTGAGGGCTCGTCAAACGGATGCTCTTTTGACCATTGTCGAAAGTCCATTGCGTCCAAGTATTTGGGCCCAAGCAATATCTCAAAGTTTTAATGCCTTATTCGCGCCAATAAGCGAGTTTAGCTCAATTGAAATCTCAGACGCTCAAAAAACAAATTTTAAAATACAAGCTGTAAGCATCTTCGCTTTGGTTTTTGGAGCAATTACTTCCTGGATTGTGGGTTTAAAAGTGATGAGTTCACTCGACAGCATTACTAACAAAACTCCTGCAAAAAGGTTTGGTGTCATTAAACTTCCTATTTCGTTGTTGGAATTTTTATTTAAATTTTTCTCAATAATATTGATTGTAAGGGCTTTACATCTTTCTGGAATGGTAGGATTGAAGGGCTCTCTCTTTTTAGATCAATTGCCCTATTTTGGTGCATTATTATTGTTTGCTTTATGGCTTCCAAAACAATTATTCAATGGTAACGTTGGTTTTTTATCTTCTTTAAATCTCAGCAACAAAGCTACTACTAGTTCTAATTTTGCGGGAGCTGCAGTTGTTCTGATTTTCTTTGACCTAACTGCGACAGGCCTAGCCCAAACTAGCATAAATCAGGATAGTTATTCTTTTGCAATATTGATTATAACGATACTAGCTGGATTTGTTTTATGGCGTGTTTGCAATTCAATTAAAGAAATAGAAAACTTAATTTCACAAAAACAAAAAGATGATGAGCAATTTAGCATTAGTTTTTTGCGTCGCCTTCCAAACCTAATCTATCGATTGTTGTTAATTTCCATATTTTTGGCTCCAATTTTAGTGTCTGTTGGATACGTGAATGCCGGTCAGGAACTAACTAAATCAATCATTCTGTCACTAGGATTATTGTTAACCGTTATAATAATTCAAGATTATGTAATTGATCTTTACCTTATGGTTTTGAGAGAGGAAAAAGATAATAGAGATCAACTTGTGCCGATTTTATTATCTTTCGTTTTACTGCTAATTTCATTGCCATTTTTCGCTGTAATATGGGGTATAAGACAGCAAGAACTATTTGAAATTTGGTCGAATTTTCAAAGCGGTTTTGAGCTTGGAACAATTAAACTGTCGCCTGGCTTAATTTTAGGATTTTTAATTATTTTTACAATTGGATATATGGTGACTCGTTTTGTCCAATCTGCTTTACAATCAACAATACTTCCTAGAACTTCAATGGACAGTGGAGCTCAAACAGCAATTATATCTGGTGTTGGTTACGTTGGTATTTTTTTAGCAGCTATAGTTGCATTTTCAACAACAGGTTTGGACCTGTCATCTCTTGCGATAGTTGCTGGTGCACTTTCGGTAGGTATTGGTTTTGGATTACAAAATATTGTATCTAATTTTGTATCGGGGATTATTTTACTTATTGAACGTCCAGTCAGTGTTGGTGATTGGATCGAAGTTAGTGGTAAAATGGGTTATGTTCGAGATATATCCGTCCGATCAACTCGAATTGAGACTTTTGACCGATCGGATGTAATAATTCCCAACGCAGATTTAGTTTCCGGTGTTGTTACTAACTACACTCGCGGAAACACAGTTGGACGCCTTATTATTCCGGTAGGTGTGGCTTATGGTACGGATACCAAGGTTGTCGAAGCGATATTGAAAGAGATTGCCGAAGCTCATCCTAAGATTCTTAAAGATCCGGGACCTTCAGTAGTATTTCAGGGATTTGGGTCTGACAGTTTAGATTTTGAAATTAGGGCTATTCTTGGGGACGTTAATTGGATGCTCTCCATAAAATCTGAGATTAATCACCAAATTGCAGAACGGTTTGCAAAAGAGGCGATTGAGATTCCGTTTGCCCAAAGAGATATTTGGATCAAAAATCCTGAAAGTTTGAAGTAGTTTTAAAAAACACACGTAAATCGAAAACTATTGGGTTGCAATTCTTTACGTTAAGTAGATAAGAGCGACATGAGGACAGTTGGCCGAGTGGTCGAAGGCGCACGCCTGGAAAGTGTGTAGGCGGGAAACCGTCTCGAGGGTTCGAATCCCTCACTGTCCGCCATATTTTATTCATGTAAAACAGATACTTATTAGATTTTATGCTTAAAATGTGCTGCGCCCAGTGCCGTCTTTAGATTTTTATTAATGCAAAGGTTCTTTATCTGGACCAATAATCTTTCCACGGTTCAACGGAAACATGTTCATTGAAATTCGACATCGATACTATTGTGTATCCAGTTTTTGTGACACGATTTTTTTGGTCTATTAGGCCTTTTTCTCTAGCAATCTGAGCTGCCCTTTTCACATTATCTGTCTTTCCGACACGCAAACAGTGATTTATTAAAATTGTTTTCTGGGCTTTCACACCAACACGAACCATCTAAAGCTCCTACAAGCACCGATAATTAAACTGTTGGATGCCTAAACACTAAAATTTATTTTTCCAAAAAGAAACAAAAAAAAATTATTTATTCATGAGAATTTTAAAGTTGCCTAAAAATTAGCAACTTGCAAAATTTTTGCCTTATAAAAAGGTTTTTGATGAGATTTAGTTATCGTTATGCTGCCTTTTATTTTATTTTGACTCTTCAAACCATAATTAAAATAGATGACAATGAGTCCAGCTTTTGACGAAATGTGGGCCGACGGTTCTACGATTCGGCGTCCATATCAAAATATTAAGGAGTGGTTAGATAGTGAAGATCGGCCTTCACTTAAGGCCAAGCGTAGGGATGCCAATGATTTATTTAGACTGACAGGAATAACTTTTAATGTGTATGGTTCCTCGGAAGGTGAGGAAAGGCTTATACCGTTTGATATTATTCCGAGGGTAATAACTTCCAATGAATGGAACAAAATCTGCAAGGGTTTAGAACAGAGGGTTAAAGCAATAAATGCTTTTTTATACGATATCTATCATAGTCAGGAGATTGTAAAGGCAGGTATAATACCTCTTGAGATGCTAAAAAATAATCCAGCATTTTTGTTTCAGATGATAGGTGTAAATCCGCCAGGTCAAATATACACTCATATTTCAGGCGTTGATATAATTCGAACCGAAGAGAACGAATTTTATGTTCTTGAGGATAATATACGCACACCTTCTGGGGTCAGCTATATGCTCGAAAATAGGGAAACGATGCTACAAATGTTTCCTGAGTTATTTACCAACAACAGGGTGCAGCCGATACAGAACTATCCGCAAGAATTGCTTAACTCGTTAAAAAATACTTTGCCGGAGACTGCAGAAAATAAACCGACCGTGTGTCTGCTGACGCCTGGCCTCTATAATTCTGCTTATTTTGAACATGCATTTTTAGCAGACCAAATGGGAATAGAGTTAGTACAGGGAAACGATTTAAAAGTAGTAGATGGTTTTTTGGCTATGCGCACCACTCAAGGCCATCAAAAAGTCGATGTATTATATAAGCGCCTGGATGACGACTTTCTTGACCCTTTAAATTTTAATGAAAAAAGCAGTTTGGGTGTGCCGGGCCTATTTGACGTGTATAGAAAGGGTCGAGTTACAATTGCAAATGCACCGGGCACAGGCATTGCCGATGATAAGGCTATATATTCATTCATGCCAGAAATCGTGCAATTTTATAGTGGGGAGTTTCCATTATTGCAAAATGTTCCTACGTGGCGCTGTGCAATTAAGCATCAACTGCAATATGTTTTAGATAATATAAATGAGCTAGTAATTAAACAGGTCCATGGTTCAGGGGGCTATGGCATGCTAATTGGGCCGACAGCTACCAAAAAAGATATATCAAATTTCAAAAAAAAGTTAATCGCAACACCTGAAAATTACATTGCACAACCGACACTAAGTTTATCTACAGTGCCAATATTTACCAACAAGGGTTTTGCTCCAAGGCATGTGGACTTACGACCATTTGTTCAAATGTCACCAAAAAAAATAAATATTGTTCCTGGTGGGCTAACGCGGGTCGCTATGTCAAAAGGTTCATTAGTAGTAAATTCATCTCAAGGAGGAGGAACCAAGGATACTTGGGTTCTAGAGAACTGATGTTGGGCAATACTGCTAATGGTCTTTTTTGGACCTATCGGTTCTTGGAGAGAGCTGAAAATATGTCAAGGTTGATAGAAACTGGGCAGCGAATAGCATTAACAAGATTAAGTAGCTCTGACGAACAATGGTTGTATGTTATGCAAACCTCCGCAGTATCGGAGGAATACAAGAAACAATATTCTATAGTCGAAAAAGAAGCGGCTGTAGATTGGATGTTGAGACATCCCGAAAATAAATCTTCGATTTTATCCAGTATTACTTCTGCGAGGCAGAACGCAAAAATGGTTCGACATGCTCTTACGACAGATGTCTGGGAAGCAATCAATGGATCTTTTCTTGATATTCAAAAGCTTCTCAAAAATAAGACAAGAGAAGGAGATCTTCCACTCATTCTACGCACTATTAAACAGAGCGCCGCGGTTGTTAGAGGTGCTACATATGGAACAATGTTAAGAAATGAAGAATATGATTTTTGTCGGCTAGGTACTTTCATTGAGAGGGCCGATAATACCGCACGTATTTTAGATGTAAAATATTACGTACTACTACCCTCTGCAAAAGCTGTCGGTACTTCGATTGACAATGTTCAATGGGAAACAATTTTGAGATCAGTATCTGCTTATGGAGGATTTAGACTGGAGTATGGACATGAAGCAGGACCTAGCGATATAGCCAAATTTCTTATTCTAGATAAACGCATGCCAAGAAGTTTGATATATTGCTGTGATATAATCAAACTTCATCTTTTAAGCTTATGTTCGGCTTATCGAAATAAGCCACCATCTTTATTGCAAATAATTCATTTGCAAAACAGGTTTTTAACTCATGATATTGATGCAGTTTTCAAATTTGGATTGCATGACTTTCTACAAAAGATGATTTCTCTTTTTGGAAATTTAAGTAATCAAATTGAAATTGATTATAGATTTTACGAATGAAGAAGTTGTACGTTACTCACAAAACAAATTACTCTTTTGAGGCGGGGCCGCTAAGTGGCCTGCAGCAAATTAAAAAAACTCCTTATTCTGATTCTTGCCAAATGGTCTTAGATTGGTCGCTTTCACTCAAAGGAGCAAAGGAAGAACTTTCATTCATAGATTCATTTAATAATAATGTGCATTTGATACGAATAGAGCCGAGAACTGAGTGCCTTGTCATAGAATGTAAAGGACATGTAGAGGTGGCAGATAAATTCGGAATAAGAGGCTATGAAACCAGCACTATACCATTATGGGTTTGGACTGAGCAGACCAATATTACAAAGCCTGGATCAAATATCAGAAAATTGGTAAAAGGTTTGTCACTTAATGATAACATCAGTGATTTTCACAAACTTATGGAGCTAATAAATCGGTCACTGGACTTTGAAAAGAATGCAACAGACGTAAAAACCACTGCAGAGGCGGCGTTCAAAAGTGGCTATGGTGTTTGTCAAGATTTTACAAATATATTCATAGCTTGTTGTAGGTTACATGGACTGCCTGCGCGTTATGTATCAGGTTTTCTACTTTTAGAGAATAACCAAGTTCAGGAAGCTATGCATGCTTGGGCTGAAGTGTTTGTCGAAGGTTTAGGTTGGGTAGGTTTTGATACAGCCAATAATGTTTCGCCAGATGACAGATATATCCGGGTGGCGCTTGGTCGAGATTACGCTGATGCAGCTCCGATTAAAGGTTTGACACGTGGCGTTCAAAATGAGTGTCTATCTGTATCCATTATGATTTCGGAGCAATAACAACATGAGCTACTGCGTTGGAATTTTGACAAAATTTGGTCTAGCTTTTATGTCCGATACGAGGACAAATGCCGGTTTAGACGATCTTTCGCAATTCAAAAAACTTTTTACTTGGGGCCGCTCAGATGACAGACTATTCACGCTCTTGAGCGCGGGTAATCTTGCGACAACACAGGCGGTTGTATCGGAAATTGAGAAAGATTTTAAAAAGAGTAAAGGCCGGCTACTTAATTGCAAATCGATGTTTGAAGTGGCTGAATTTGTGGGTCAACAATTGCACAATAAAGTTAAAAAACACTCAGAACATGAGATTAATGCCGAAAGTACATTTCAGGCTAACCTAATATTGGGTGGCCAAATTAAAGGATCAAAACCTTCTCTTTTTCTTATATACCCAGAAGGAAACTTTATAGAAGCAACTGAGGATACCCCATTTTTTCAAATCGGTGAAATAAAATATGGGCGTCCAATCCTCGTAAGAGGATATCGGCGTGATCTTAGTATGAAGGATATTTTTAAACTTTTAATTGTAAGCTTTGACTCTACATTGAAGGCCAACTTAACGGTTGGTTTTCCTCTAGATTTTCAGATTTACTTCATCGATGCTCTAGAGCCTGGCGTCGAGGGCCGTTTAAAAGCAAATGATCCGTACTTTGTTGATGTTAGTAATGCCTGGAGTAAAGGTCTTGAAGATTTATTATTGAGCCTACCAGCCTTAACACTGAGCTCAGAAGAAAATTAAACAGCAAAATAGTTTCATAGTCGGCGCGTACATTTCTGAGCTTTCGAATCCCTCACTGTCCGCCACCTTTTTTAATTTAATTGAAAATAGTGGATAGTATTTCTGCTCGTCTTCGGTTCGCTAATGCACTTGGATGTTGATCAAATTCACTTAAATAAAATTTCGCGTCAAGTTCCTCTCTTTTGGGCGCGAGAGAGAGGTCTACCACGCTATCAGCAATTCTTTTTAGCTCTTCTATCAGGCTATCGTTTGTCCAAATAGTATTCGACAAGTCGTTATCATGTGCATCGATGTATCCAATTATTAGTTTAGCTTTATTTTCTTCAGAGAGGCTTTTTATTTCTTTTATTATCTCAAGGTAAAGTTCTATATCACTGTTACTTAGAATATTATTCTTTTGAGCGAATGCTAGTTTTAAAAGTTTTACAATATTGGACCTCGATAAAACTCTTATAAAAAGACCTCCACCTGGGCATACACCTTCTTTTTTCAATGAAACATTATCAATAACAAAACGTGGAGTTCCGCCTGAATAACTTGGTTTACATGCGCTGCGTAAGGCATGCCAGGGTGCAGTTAGCAGAATATTTATGCTATTTTCTTTTTTAGAAGTTACACCAGTTTGAATATTATAAAGAGCTTGGTGTAGGCCATAGCCATGAATTCCAACATTCTTCGCTGAAATACCATGATTATGCTTTAAAAAGTAGCTAATTGTTTCATCGTCATTTAAACCCTCTCCAAAAGCAAATGAACCCCCGTATAAAAAGGCATCATAATTTTCAGATATAAAATCTGCTCTGTATCCATCTTCTCCAATAGTATATACCGCTTCATATATTTTATCTCCATTTGAATTAGTTTTTATGGCTGTGTACTGTCCTGGCTTGGGACGGTAACCCAGCCCAGGAACTCTTTCGTAGTATCCACTATCCATTAGAAGAAGATTTTGGGCATTGGGTAGTGCAAGTAGTGTTAAATACTCTGCAATAGTGAGTGCTATAAGAGTAGAGACCATAGGAACGGAGTATTCCCTTAAATTCTTGAATTTTATAGCAAAAGCCGTTAAAAAAAATGATCCGCTTAAAAGTAAAAATTGAAAATTTTTTAACTCCCAACTCAAATAAATAAGAGATAGGCTTATTAATGCAACCAAAATGGATAAAATGTTAGTCAAGTTCATAAAGTTCTCGATAATCTTCTTTCAGAGAGGTATCTTGATCTTCTTTTAATAATAAGTAATTCCCAATAACTAAAAGATCTAAATCGGTTGCAAGAAAGCACTTAAAAGCATCTGTAGGCGAGCAGACAACGGGTTCCCCACGTATGTTAAATGAAGTGTTTACTATAATTGAACATCCAGTTATTTCCTTGAACCTTGCAATTAGCGCATGATAACGTGGATTTGTCGTTTTATGTACGGTTTGCACTCTTGCAGAATAATCAACATGCGTGATTACTGGAACCGAGGAGCGAGGGACGTTCAATTTTTCTATACCAAACAAAACAGCTTCTTTTTCGGTCATCGGTCGACATTTTTCGTTTTTTAAGTCTGCAACTATTAGCATGTAAGGGCTATCAGTTTTTAAATCGAACCATTCGCTGACATCTTCATACAAAACACTTGGTGCAAAAGGACGAAAATTTTCCCGATATTTTACCTTAAGATTCAACTTACTTTGCATCTCGGGTGAGCGAGGATCTGCAAGTATGCTTCTTGCTCCAAGCGCCCTGGGACCAAACTCCATACGTCCCTGCATCCATCCAACCACTTTTTCATTTGATAACGCTTTAGCAACGTAATCAATCAATTGTTTTTCTGAAAGTCTTTTAAAAACTGCGCCACAGGTTTTTAATTCAAATTCTATTTCTTGATCACTAAAGTGAGGGCCAAGGTAAGTGCCTTTCATCGAGTCTTTTTTATTTTCAAATTTACGCTCTTTTTTGTGATGTAAATACCAAATCGATAGGGCAGCCCCAAGAGCTCCACCTGCATCGCCTGCAGCTGGTTGAATCCAAATATTATCAAATATTTTTTTTCTTAGTAGAACACCATTCGCTACGCAATTCAAAGCGACGCCACCTGCTAAGCATAAATTCTTTTCCCCTGTTTCTTTTCGTATTCCTTCTGCTAGGCGAATAACAATTTCTTCTGTGACTTGTTGAATAGATGCAGCCAAGTCCATTTCACGCTGAGTCAGTGGTGCTTCGGGCTGGCGCGGCTCACCACCAAACAACGTTTCAAACTTTTTGGTAGTCATTGTTAAGCCAGTAGCATAGTTAAAGTAACTCATATTCAACTTGAAACTACCGTCTATTGCGACCTTTATCAGTTTTTCTTTAATTAAATCGGAGTATCTAGGTTTACCGTAGGGGGCTAAACCCATTACTTTATATTCACCAGAATTTACTTTAAAACCTGTATAGTAAGTAAAAGCTGAATAAAGAAGTCCCAGAGAGTGTGGAAAATGAATTTCCTTTATCACTTCTAAATCGTTACCTTTTCCTTTCGCTAACGAAGTAGTTGTCCACTCTCCTACACCATCGAGTGTTAGTATGGCTGCCCTTTTGAAGGGAGAAGGAAAAAAAGCACTTGCTGCGTGGGAAAGATGATGTTCAGAAAATAGCAATTTTTCGCGCCAATTAATTTGACTTCCAAATAAATTTTCAAATTCACGAATAATTAAAGACTTTTGGAATAACTTGTCTTTAATCCAAATAGGAATAGCTGTTGAAAATCCTTTAAAACCCCTAGGTGCATATGCTAAGTAGGTTTCGAGTAGTCTTTCAAATTTTACAAATGGCTTTTCATAAAAAACCAAGTTATCAATTTGTTTTGCGGAAATATTAGCCTCTTTAAGGCAATAATTAATGGCATTTTTGGGAAAGTTCGGGTCGTGTTTCTTTCGAGTGAAACGCTCTTCTTGTGCTGCCGCTATTATTTCACCATCTTTGAGCAAACACGCTGCGCTATCATGGTAAAATGCAGAGATCCCTAAGATATACAATCTATTGCCCCTAAAATAGTGTGTAGACAAAGGGAGCTACGACTGAGCCTTGAGCGAGTACAATTAATCCACCCAGTGTAATAATCACAATAACAATGGGAGCTAACCATAATTTTTTTCTTATCCTAAGGAAAACAAAAAATTCCTTCAAAAATTCCATTTTTTGTAACTGACCTAAAATTGATTTTTGAAAGAATTAGAATGGATCCGTTCGGACCGGTCTTTCCAATAAGTGTTTCTCCTCTCAAATTTAAGACCCAATTCATCTCGTTTGTTTAAACGCAAAATGAAAGCTATTGGCGTAAAAAGGCCAAAAAATATTATCGCCAATAATATTGGGCTTGAAATTGATCCAAGAAATGAACCAAACCGCATCCAGGCCTTATTTAGTGGAAATAAGACATCAGCTTTTATAAGAGTTATTACAAGAAGAATAATGGCCACAGTGAAACAAAAGCACGCCAATTCAAAAGATTTTTCTATATATAAATAAATTGAAAGCAAAGAAAAAATCACAGCGAAGAAGAAACCAAATTTCCTGTTTGAGGGTAATTGTAAATCAAAATTCATTGTCGTATCCGAAGTAAAAAAACGCCTCATAGTTAATAAAAGCACTTACACCCAACATAAATTTTATGGCCGTGTAAAGTAAGAATTTTTGAATTGTTAAAAAGTTTGAACAAAAATGGAAAAATTCAATATCTGAACTTTATGCCCAAAATGGACGGTCTAATTTTAGATGGCCACATAGCTTAGTTTTAAATAGCAGTTTAGGCCGCCTGGGTGCCTAGCCGGTACCGACAATGGGGTTCCTTTTTAAAGATATAAGTAAAATTTGCGCCATAAAATGCTTAAACCTTGTTAAACTTCACAAGCACGATGAATTTTCCAGTAAGTAAATTTTCCATTATTTTGTTAAGCGTAAACTAGAACATTAGATCTTGGCTTTCCTTCTTGGACAAAATCATGCTTTGCAGCTATGCAATTTGAGTTTTTTCTGATTGTTTTAAAGTTATTAATTCTTATTCCACCTGCAAAACACCATTTTTTGGTATTTTCAAAAATATCCAATTCACCAGTGGTATCTTCAACTTTAAAATCTTTTAGTGTTTAGTACAATCTGCATGCATAACTAATACGTTTTCACCCAGAGCAGCGAAGGAGAGCTTGTCATTACGGCCCTCATTGTTTGTGAAAATTTACTGCCTTCTGAGCGCTCTGGAGTAGCAAGGTAGTTGTAATAATCCTCTTTAGTTTGCCACTTTCCCCAGATTACAAATGTAATATTGCCTTCTTCGTCTGTCGTGTAGCCAGTTTCGCCGCCAACAAAACCTTTTTGTTTCATGGTATGTGCAAATCCGACTGGCGAAAACAGCATTGCGTCCAGTTCTGCTTTTTTTTCAGCCTTTATTGGAATTTGAATTAGGTTCGTTTGTATTTGTTCGCTTACCGCAACTAATGGCAAAATGATAAATGCTAATGTTGTCACCAGGTATTTAAAACACCTCATTTTTAATCTTTTTTATATAAATTAATAAAATTGTTTTTGCATTTGGGCTATGTTGTCACCTTTGTTGGTGCTTCTAGAACGCCAAAATCCTTTGAGGTTGGATTGACATGGTTTTCACTTGTCATCACCATTTCGAAAATTTCGCCAGCTTTATAAGCCTCGCAATGCTCTTTGCTTTCCCAGATGTATACACCCCCATAAATTTTGTTCTCTTCATCGCCTAACCAATGCTTACTGACTAGCCCAGGAAGAGAGGCAAAATTAGGTGCTAATTCCGTAGCCCCAGATAAAAAATCTTCGTGCGAAATATTGATGCCAAAATTAATGACTTGAATATGCATAATAGTCTCCTTTCAGTAAGAATTATTTATTTTATTGGTGTTGCTCCAGACTCCCTTCTCCAAAACAGTCCATCTTTCTTTTTATGAACCATTAACAAGGCTTCCTTGTTGCCTGATGCGTAAGTGTTAAAAGAATGTGTTACCAAAACTTCGTAATTTTCATAAATACAACGCTGGTTTTCGCGTGTTATGGATTTAATTAGTTTTGACCATTCTTCTGGGTCGGCGCTGCCTTTGCGGTGAACTTTACCTGATGAATGCATCAAAAATTCCCAATCATTATGTAAGCATTCGCGCCATAAGTTTACGTCAGCTTCATCTTGCGCTTTTACCATCTTTTCAAATAGCATAGCTTCCTCCTACTATATTTTTTGGTTTTATTTGGTAGGTGGTGTGTATTCTAAACCAGCCGCCTTTGTTGTGGCTGCAACCACATCTTCACCAGTGTAGCAATGAACAGTTTTAACATCTGAAATAGCTCCTCCAGCCATTCCCTTAACAACAACGCTCATATAGTCTGTTAATTCATCAAAATCACTAATTATCACAGCATCGTGTTCTTGGCCTATCATACCATAAAAGCCTAAAAACTTACCGCCAGCTTCCTCAACTAAAGCTCTCATAGCAGGTTCTCTGTTCTGCTTTTTTTCGATTATGCTCATATTGGCTTCCATTGTGTAACTAATAAATGTCATTCGAACAGCAATTTTATGTCTCCCTTGATTATTTCAATTTGAAACTATCAGAAAAGTATAACAAAGATATTAACATCGGTCTGACGCTTGGCCATTTCACTGAATTTATAAATTTTTGCCTATTTAATAGTCAGTTTCATAGACTTGAAGCGTTTCTTTTATCTCAGTAAACTCCAGATTGCGTCTGTAGCTGTCGATAAGCCCCACGATAGGTGGTTGCTTCAATAGGTGTAAGTTCACCCTCACTTACAGCTGTGAGAACGCTGATGGCGGTTTAGGCTTCAGACATAATAGACAGAATTGGTCCCATAGTTTCTTCAACTAAAGTATGACCAGTTTCTTCAATTGTCTGTTTGCGCATCTCTTGTCGGTTCGCATTTTCTTCCTGAGCGTCTTTTTCAGAAGAAAAAATTATCACCGACTGATGAGTATTTTCGTCAATTTTAAACCAAATAATGTCTTCAGCTTTAGTTTTCGATCTAAGCTCTCGGTGCCTTGCTTGCATTGTCTCTGCACTTGGAACACCGTTAGGCCAAGACCACTTTGTGTGAATTGCATATTTTGTCATTTTATTTTCCCTAAAATCTCCATTTATTTTGAATTTCTAACTCTTGTTGCATTAAAGAGTGAAATGAGCGGTCTAAATTGATTACTTAGCCTGCTAAAACTTGCCCAACTTCTTCGTCTGTCATTAATGGAACAATATCAATATCGCATAGGTCTGACCATTGGTGCGAAAATTTACCCAAAGCAACTACATCTTCAGCTTCACAAACCATGAAGCCTCTATTACCAGCTTCGTGCCATCTGCCAATAACAGTTAATCCATCACGTTTTTCGTCCATGGTAGCAAATCGTTCATTAGCTGATTTTACGTTTTCTACAGAAATTGCGTAGTCTAATCTAAAAAGCATTCAATATCTCCCATAATTGTCACATTTTGAAAGTATCATGAAATTTTAACAAAGATATTAATTTTGGTCTTGCGTTTAGCTAGTTCGCTAAATTTTTAAATTGTTGCTTATTTAATATGCATTTTCTAAAGCCTGAAGCCTTTCTATCTCAGACAGCTCCAGAGTGCGACTGTGGCCATCGATAAGCCCAATGATATGTGTTTCTTTGGTTGTAATCCGTATTTAAACGAAGGTTTTATTTGTATTATTAGTCTTCAGATAGCGTAAACGCTCTCATTTTTCAGCTAAGACGATGGCTTTGATACCTTTGAATTTTTGTTATCTAAGGGTTTAACAGCAAAGACGGTTACTTTTTCTTCTTACTCACCTTCTGACGTGGGCCTCTATAAGGTGGAATATCAAAACGCTTAAAGTCCGCTAATGATGCAGGACAGCTATCTAGTATCTCGTCATATATAATTGCTCTTCCACGAATAGACGCTTTTTTTTCTGCTTCAAAAAAAACACCATAACACTTAGAATTACAATAAAATATCGAACCTGACTTATTTTTGACCTGCTGAGTTGAGCCATCCGTTAATAGTATTTGCTCTTTGTTTAGATTACCCGTCATTATGTAACATTTATCAGCTTTGTGGTCTGTTTGCGTGTAGGTATCTATTTTAAATTTAAGAGGCATTCCAACGTAATTATCTCCAAACTTATCTTTTCTATGGGTCCATTTATCTTTTGAGAATTTTTGTGGCCGACCTGTTAAACAATTTAATACGTCCAAGCTATCATTCTTCATCACATTATAAAAATATCGCCCATTTTCATCCGTCATTCCTCGACATTCATCCAATTTATTTTCAACATCATTTTCTTTATTAAACCATCCAAGTGCATGAATTGGATAGCCATCCATAGCATAACCAATTGGGCGCTTCATCTGTTCTATGTGTTTTTCACCTAGCTCTTCTATTAGGCATATAGGTGCAATATGATAATGGTAATCATCCCCACGTCCTGCGTGACCTCCACAATCGTCTAATTCACCCTCATGTAATGTATGTGGCCTCTTACCTGTTTTAGCATTTATCGGTCCTTGTGTAGCGGGATCAAAAATTGGTACTCCATTTACAGCAACGCCAATTGCCCCTGGATCTGCATACGTTGGTTTGTTTGCTTTTTGGGGAACCCTAGTAATTTTAAATTCATATTGATGAACTCTTGGAAATTGTTGGTTTGTGGCAATAATTCCTTCCATAATAATATGTGATGCATCTGGAAGGCCAACAGACTTAAAGGAAGCTACTTTTGAGCCGCACTTAAGATTTGCAACTTCATCTGTATAGCATGCATGGTCACAAATACAGGACGAGATTTCATGCGCGTTCGGAAAGCTAGCCCAGAGTAATGTAAATAAAAAGATAATTAAACGCATTTATAATCCTTCCATAAGTATATGCCCTTCAAGGCTAACAACCTAATTCCACTATCAAAGATTAATCTTTATTTAGGGTCGACCCTTGAAATCCCTACTAACGCTACCCAAGAAACATCTTGGGAAAAAGGGATATTTATTAGTAGCGAAGTATATGTATTTGCCATTACTTTTTGCGCCATTGCATTCATCTAAATTACCACTTCCAGCAATGTATTCATAATCTTCATTATAGGTTCCGTCATGTTTCCCAAAAGGTTTTGTTGATCGCTTCCCAGCCTTTAACTGCCAAGAAGAAATGGCCTTGTCCCCAATAAAGTGTATTTCATGACCGTCTGCGGCATAACCAATTAGCGTTTCATCTAAGCTAGATATTAAAGAAGGAGAAACACCATGGTAGTGGTAGAGACCCCTATTATCTACATGAGCATTCTCACTATCTAATCCTAGTGTATTAGTCGGTCCCATACCTTCTAAATTCCATCCACTTGATCGATCTCTACTAAATCCTCTTGGGCTTGAAGCATCATACCAATCCGCTGTCCCAGGGCGAATTATAATACCAGTTATTGTAATTCCTGACCCATTTGCCCTTCGATCAATTCTACCAGTAAGGGTCGGATTTACATCTATACAAATTTTTATTTCTTGTTGCCTAAAACGGTTAGGATTTCCTTTGTTTGGGAATTGCCCAATTTTATGATTGGGTTGTCCATTTGAGAAAATACATCTCTTATCCTCTACAATTTTTATGTTCACGCTATTGTCTGCCGCTTGGGCTGAAAATCCAAATAAGCAAATTAAAAAAAATACAAAATATCTGAGTTTGACCATATTTTTCAATCCATATTATTTCTACGCTTACTCCAAAACTTGAAGCCTTTCTTCTATTTCAGTCAGCTCCAGAGTGCGTCTGAAGCTATCGATAAGCCCCATGACACGTGTTCCTTCAATCGGAGTAAGTTCACCTTCACTGACGGCTGTGAGAACGCTACTAGCGGCTTGAGAAGCATCCATAGCATCTTTCATTTCAGGCAAGGGGAAGGATACTGATTTATCCTTAGGAGTGGGAAAGTTAATCAATCCTAGTATGACTAGGTTAGCAGCATTTATTCACCTGTGACCTGGGTTTCGTTAATACTCTGAAGTAGTATTCCAATGTTGTGGTGCTTTAATAGAAGCTAACTGACAATACAGTGCCACCACTGGATTATTGACCGAGCACAGTTTTGTTAATTCACTTGCACCATTCCAAATGAGCGGTCCAAAGTTCCTAGCTTGGATGCTTCAACGAGCATTTTCTGAAACTTTTCAGTCATCCCCACTTCATCTGTGCCTTTTCCGAGTGTTTTTAAATCTGGTGCAGAATAAACAACTAAAAGTCGTTTCATGTCCTCTGCAATTACTGGAACCCACATTGTAATATTTACATTATGACCCTTTAACATTTCTTGAATACCTGGAACCATGTCAGCAGCTTTATTCAAATTTTCTCTTGGTATCACGTACTCACGCACCATTGCTGCGGTATCATTCGCATCGGGCTCTCCTGTGAGTATACGTGCAAGTTCTGGACCTGTCACATGAGCAGATGGCGTTAACTCACGTTCTTCCGCAAGTTTCGCCCATGCAGTATCGTTTCTGAGATTATCGGCAACTTCCATGCTATGCTCCATAGATTGAAAGTATGCATAGAGATGAAAGGTTCCAGCGCCATAACCGCCACCCACCTGGGTAATTTCAACATTATTAGCGCCACAATGTGAGATTATTTCTGCAGCAGTTCTCATCCTACTCAGCGCCATTTCGCGTTTTCCAACAATAGGGGTACTTACTCTTCTTGAGGCAAACATTCTAAACTCCTTTTAATAAACTTTAAATTGGACTTTTAAGGTAATAAAAATTTGTAACAAAGATATTGAATGTTGGTTTAACGTTAAGTCAGTTCACAGCATTCAACAATTTTGCCTAATTAGTGAGCATTTCAAAAATTTGATTTTCTTCAAAAAGATGGTAACAAATAATAGGTAAAAATTAATTGGTAAATCGGTGACGGTATTAAAAATATCGCTGACTGAACCAAAAAATGCCGCCTTTATTTCAAGAAAATAAAAATAATTGAAAACAAATGATTGAGTAGTTTCCAAGCGAGACGGTAACGCGGTCTTAAAAAGCTTCTGTCTCGTTCAACTTTTTAAAAGGAGAACGAAATGCTTACTCACTGATTATATGAAAAAGTTGCTAATACGATAAGCCAAGCAAACTTATCGAAGCTCTCTAGAAGCCAAACTGATAGGTTGGAAGAAGAATTATCAATATTATCGGCGTAAAAGCAGGATTACATAGATGAGAAAAGTTATAACGACATATTAAAAGTTATAACGACATATTAAATGCTTATCATCGAGCTAAGTCTAGCTGAAAATGCGAGATAAGGCGAATAGAATTTATTTCATGACTTTGCCTTACTTTTTTCGATAGGTGTTGATCCTGTTTCTGTTCGCCATAGCAGGCCATCTTTAAGGAGATGTACGGTTAATACAGCTTCTGTTGTTCCATCTTGAAAGTCGGCTACAAAATGTTCAACAAAGATGTCTCTATTTTCATAGAGACACCTTCTTTTGTTACGTTTTGTCCCTATCAACCAGCGTGACATTATGGGCTCAAGATCATCTAGGCCTAGTTCAGTACCTTTTGCATGGAAAACCCTCTTATAGTCGGGATGATATAAATCAAGCATTGCACCTATATCTTGATCATCCCAAGCTTCTTGGTATTTTTTATATAAGCTCATTATCAGTAGCTCCAAAGTTAAGTAATATGGCGAGAATTAAAGGTTTCATTGCTTATTTCTAGTTTTTAGGGAGAAGTGTAACACCAGTTTCTGTTCACCAAATAAGCCAATTTTTTTAAGATGTAGCAACATAGTCGCACTTCTTTCAGCATCCATATAAGTGCTAATTCTATTTTCGACTAAAATATCTTCATTTTCATAAATCATCTTAATTAGCTATTACAAAGTGATACAATATTAGACCTAAAAGTATGCATTCTACGAAAGCAATCCAAAGCATACCATAGTCACTGACACCTAGTTTGGACTTCCAAAACTCTACGTGTCGTTTATGCCAATCAATCATTCTCAAGACATTTTATATTACCTTCAGTTTTGTTTATTATGCACTCATAAAGTTGGCCTTGATAATCGACATAAATTTTATGAATAAGTACTAACCTGCCGTTTCGTTTTGATGGTTGGTCAAACTGATTAATTACTTTTCCTATTCCTAGAATCTCGCCTGCTTTAATCTCGGCGCTAGAAGGAGTAGCACCTAAAATAAACGATAGGTAGTGTAGGATCTTTTTCATGGATTTGTGCCAAGACTATTCACCATAACTTTATAAAAGAGAGTAATGAATTACTCTAAACGATCTTCTATTCTTTCAAGTGTTTCAATGATGTGCTCCATATACTCGTAATATTCATAGTCGTTGTCTTCATTCTGGTTGTGTTCATGGACAATGACAGAACCAACTATGATAAGTGTAACAACAACTATACAGACAGTTATTATTGTTATCATTATTTTCGTATATTGATCCATT
The DNA here is from genome assembly GCA_902543185.1 of Paracoccaceae bacterium. GTDB lineage: Bacteria > Pseudomonadota > Alphaproteobacteria > Rhodobacterales > Rhodobacteraceae > Salinivivens. The sequence goes on along the minus strand of CACBXB010000003.1, from coordinate 140,512 downwards.
ATAGAAATCCTTTTTAATTACTGAGCTTTTGAACTAACTCTTTTAATAAGTCGTTGTTTATTTCTTGTAACTCATTTTGTTTTTTTAAGTATTCAGCAATCTGTCTCAGATACACTTCTTCCATATCCATTATTATTTTCCTTTTTTTTAACTTTATTCCTTCCAAGGTTGCCAGATGAATAAAATCACAAGAATGCCTATTTGAAACCAAAAATATGCACTGGATGCCTTTGTAAATCTTACACAGTGGGTAGGCCTATAGTCTTTTAGACATATAAAATACCAAGCAGAAATTTGATAAATATAATTTCTATTTTATTATCTATACCATGAACTTACGTTAGTTTTTTGTATTCCTTTTCGATTTTCCTTTTTTATTTGGGTTTCGATCAAATGATCAGCAAATCAAATTCGATATAAAATTCTTATTCTGAATATGACTACTCTCACGCACTAAGAATGCTACAAACAAAGTGATTCAGCAAAATATTGGTAGTTTGACCAATTGTTAGATTACAAAGCGCCCAGAATAGAGAAACCTATGACAAGCTGGCACCCAAAACCTATTAAAAAGGCTATTGTACGAAGCAAGGGGATTGCTAATACATGCATGATGTAATGTAGCAATCTGGTCATGAAATAGATCATAGATGCCAACGCAGTTAGATCATTTTCTAGACCTAAGATTAATAGCAAAATGACCAAAGGTAAAAATATCACTAAATTTTGAACTGCATTATTATGTGCAGCTTTAGACCTTTGAGCCCAATCCGAATACAATTGTGAGGCCGCATCTGGAAATAAAAAAGCTTTTACTGGCCCAGATTTAATAATTGAATTTAAAATCTGAGGTATCCAGAGCAAAGCAGTCATCATAATCGTTACTGTAAGCCAATAAATTTCGGGTGAATTATTATCAATCATTTTACAACAACTTTATTTTTAATGGGATTTGAGTCTAATAATACAAATAAATTATTTTTGATCAATACAGTTGCAATATTCGCAAGAATAGAAATAGCTATTTTCCTAAATTTCTTTAGAATTAGAATATTAGTAAATATTTTTGTTTGAATTATTTAACAAACTTATTTTCCCTAGAGGGTAGGGACTACGTTCTTTATGTAGAGGCATAAAATTATTCTGATACTAATTTTATTGCACTTTCCAAGTTGGCCCAAAATCCATTACAACTATTTTCTTTGCATTTTTCAAACCAATCATTAGAAAAATTGGGTTCGGTATGATCTGTATCGTATGCTTCCAAAATTATTTCCATTGCTACTGGGCTTGCAAAGTCAATTTTTTGATAAAAACTTAGAGGTCTAAAAGCTTTTCGTTTTTCGATGACTGTGTGTGCAAATTTTTTTGCGAAATCGCAATTTTTTATTGTAATTTCTAATTTATGAGACCCTGCAGATGGTTTATTAGGAGCAAAAACGGTCAAAAGCGTGCAACCTAAGATAACTGATATGCTTGGTAGTGTATTTTTCATTCTATAATCTACTTAACAATCATTAAAGTTATTCTGTAAGCATTTTTCTGCTAGTCGGTGTGCTTCTTTCATTTGAGAAGGGGTCATTAATTCATTGAGCAGTTCTGTCAATTTTTCAGCCATAACAAAACCATTTAACGAAGCCTGTTTAGCCCACATATGAGCATAATTCATATTCTCAGAAACTCCATGGCCCAAAAAGTATAATCTTCCAAGATTATACTGAGCTAAGGCATTTCCTTGTTTTGCTGAAAGCGTATACCACTTTACTGCCGGCTTATAATCTGGAAAAACGCCTAATCCAAAACTATGCATAACCCCGAGATTATATTGTGCCTCTGCATCACCTTGCTCTGCTGCAAGAGTAAACCATTTTACTGCTATCTTGTAATCTCGTGAAACACCTATTCCTTGGCGATAAGCGTTTGCTAACGCAATTTGTGCATTTAAATCCCCCTGTTCGGCCAAAATTTCAAATTCGCTTAGGGTTTCTGTATGGACAGTTGCAAAAACCGCAGATCCAAAAAATAGCATCAATTTGACTAAAATATATTTCATTTTTGCTCACATCTATTAGTTGGAGGATAATGGTTTTGAGTTAATTAAACTCTTGTTCCAAACTCGTTGGTTATTTTTGCTTACATCCGCTAACCGTAATATAGGTGCCTTCGTTAACGGCTTCGGTGTCGCCTATCCAACACATTTTGACCATTCGGCCATATCTTATTATCTTTACTTGGAATACAGAAATCTCCAAGCCTGTTTCCGAATTTACAACATAAATCTTGTTACCTAATTCAATTGTGTTTGTATTAAGATTTATATTTTTAAAAGTATTACAATTACTGTCACTGCATTGTTTCACGTTATCTACTTTTGTCCATTCGACTGCTTTAACTGTGACTGGGTTGGCTAACGCTACAGATGGCAATGCATAAAGAACAAATACTATTAGTTTAAATTTTGACCACGCTGTTATAGGCATAGATAAATACTCTTTCAGTAAAATGTTTTAATAACGTATTAGTTGAACTTAATTTGAGCTATACGAAAAGTAAAATAACTATAAAATTTGCGGCAAAAAGCCTCACATGTAACGCGAGTTTACTCATCCATAAAAATGATTTTGAGTATTTTGAATAAATCTTTGTAGGTTTCGAGTGATTTACTTGGGTAGTTAAGCTTATTAAGGCTCGTAGTAGTGAAATATGTTAAAAAGTACTTTATCTTTTTGACGGTTTTACATCATCTGAAATATTAACATTTAACGTATAGTTTTGAAATAATTCGGTTAAATCTTCTTCTTTAACAATCATGGACTCTACTGATTGAATACTATCAGAGACTTTTTCAAATCTATTACTAAAATATTCACGATCTTTTTCCGTAGTTTTCGAAATAATAGATAAATTATTATCAATATGTTTGGTTAGTTCAGAATGCTTATTTTTTATTACATCTTTCAGACTGTTAAGTTCGCCAGACAGCGACTTGATTTCGTCCGATAGTGACCCTCGGATTTCTTTAACTCTGTTGGAGAAGTAATCATTCGTTTTAAGTTCTCTTTTTTTAATATTTTTTTCAAAGTCAGTTTTTATGTCCCTTTGGTGTTCAAATATTTCTTGTTTTAATGACTTAATACTTTTTTGAATTTTTTGCGATTGAGAATCGATTTCTTTACCAGATTCAAGTTTGTAAGTAGACATGGTATCTTCGAGAGTGGTATTTTGCTCTGCAACTAAAGCCTTTATTCCTCCAAAATCAGATCGTATTTTCTCGCGCTGTTCTTTAGCCTCTTGATTTATAGTATTAATTTTCTGATCCTGACTATCGGTTATCGATAATACAAACTTTTGAATTGATTTGCTCAGGTCACCCAACTGATGTTCAATTTGTTCCTCTACTTTTTTCAAATGGAAAGAAATATGCTCATATTTGTCGAGCATTGACGTCGCTAAATTGGTATTTTTATTTTCTAAGTCAAATGCTAATTCAGACATCTTTTTTCCTGTATCAGCACTTAATACCGAGATTTTATCATCGTTCTGTTGTAATTTTTCTAGAAAATCCTTTTCTAGAGAATTTTGTTGTTCGTAAACAGAATTTTCGAAGACAGTTAACTTATCCGCACTATTTTTTAGTTCTGTTTCAATTTTTTGATTAGCAGAAGAAAATCTTTTTGCAATTTGTTGCAACTTTTCTGAAAAATTCTCTTCTAGAGTGTTCTGTCGTTCGTAAACAGAATTTTCGAAGACAGTTAACCTATCAGAAATTTTTTTAAGTTCTGTCTCATTTTTTTTGGTTTCTGAGGCAAACCCCTTGGCTACTGAACTGATGTCCAATTGGAGTGAGCGATTTAGTTCGTCTAGTCGCTCTTTAAAAGCTTTATTTTCTTGAGATGAGCTTACAATACTGTCGTTTACCAGCTGCTCCACACCATTAATCTTAGAATTACTTTCAGCGAAAGTATTTTCAAATTTATCGAGCATTGCCGCTTCTAAAGCATCACTTTTGTTTGCAAACTCGCGAGTTATTTCGGAAATCTGTCCCTGTGTTTCGGCACTTAACAATGATATTCTATCACCGTTTTGCTGTAACTTTTCATAAAAGTTCTCTTCCAGGGAATTCTGTCTTTCATCGACAGTCTTTTCGAAGGCAATTAATTTGTCAGCACTGTTTTTGAGGTCTATTTCAACCTTCTGATTTTTGGAAGAAAATCTTTCTGTAATAGAACTGATTTCTAATTGTACGGAGCGAGTGAGCTCTTCGAGGCGTTCTTTTAGACTTTTATTTGCTTGAGATGAACCTAAGATGCTATCGTTTATTAGTTGTTCCACACCGATAATTTTTGTATTATTTTCTGAGGAAGTATCGTCAAGTTTGTTTAGAAGTGTGGTTTCTAAATTGTCACTTTTACTTGCAAATTCGACAGCTATTTCGGAAAGCCGTTTTTGGGTATCCGCACCTAATATTGATATTCTATCATCGTTTTGTCGCACCTTTTCTGAAAAACTTTCTTCTAAAGAGGTCTGTCTTTCTGCGACAAGATTTTCGAACATTGTTAACTTGCCAGAATTGTTTTCAAGATCTGTTTCGAGCTTTTGATTTTCTGATGAGAATCTTTCTTCAACGGAGCTAATGTCTAATTTAATAGAACGATTGAGTTCGTCTAATTCGTTTTTTAAAGCTTTATTTGTATTTGATAAATTTGCGATACTTTCATTTACAAGGCTCTCTATCCCATAAATTTTGGAGTTACCTTCTGCGAAATTGTCTTCAAGTTTGCCAAGAATTGTCGTTTCTAAATTGTTATTTTTACTTGCAAAATCTAAAGCTATTTCAGACAGCTGTTTTTGCATATCAGTACTTAATAGTGATAATTTGTCGTCATTTTGCTGCAACTTTTCTGAAAAACGCTCTTCAAGAGCATTTATGGTTTTTATGTAGTCAGGTGAAGCTTTATTCTCCCGCACAACGTTAACTTCCTGTTCAGCCGACCCATCTTGCTGAAAAATGTCTTTAATATCAATTTCTCCAGGTAAATCCTCACTTCCCTGCACGAGGTTGGGTTCTTTCTCAGCCAACTCCTTATTTTTAGGAGTTTCTTTAATATCATTTTCACTGAGCTCTTGAGCAGGCTCATTAAAAATGCGGGCCCGCATCGCTTTAATCCGGTCTCTTGTTTCCTCTGGAGTAGGCATATTACACTCTCTATTTTTTTTAGTAGCGCAAAAAACATGCCATTTTAAATCATTATATTGTTTACTTTAATTGACGCTTAAAATGTATTAATAACCGCAACAGCTCCTCACTGAAGTACGATCTACCCAGAAAACTTAAATTAATTTCAAAACTGTTATGGGTTAGCCAGCCATTGAAATCATTTTGTGCTATAGATTTACACAGGAAGTATGTTTCAGCTTTTGTGAGGTCTGCTCCAGCATCAATTTCTTGGATCCGTTCGTAATTCATTTCAGGATCTTGTTTAACTATTAAACCAGATACCCCACTTTTAATCCTATCACTTAGATATTTGCTTAAGTCTATTTCTATTGGATAAAATCCACCTAGATAACCTTCGCCGTGACAATACATTTCGAATTCAGGGATATTATTATCAATCCATTCAGTTTTTTCTGCTCGCGATAAGTTTAGAAAGTTTTTTATTTTTTGAGCAAACTTTTTATTTGTCATTGTAGGTCACAAAATTTTAAGATATTTTCAATAGTCATTCAAATGTATTGGAATAAATAAAACCAGCAGTCCCAGTTAATACCAATAAAAATATTTAATTGATGAATTTTAGTTATTTTAATCGCTTTGTTTACTATTATTGCTAAATTATTTTCCTACTTAAATATTTAATTTTTGCTAATTGAGTGTTCTATCGAAAGCCTCTAATTCGAGGAGATGTACAAGCTGCTAATACCGTTGGTTTTTCATATTCAATTTTACTGTAACTTCTACAATAAAACATATTAGCCTTATAGACTATCCAGTAAGTTATTGATGGACCTTCTCGTCTTGTATCAACTATCTTACCATCTTCGATAATTTTAAGTGCAGCGTTACCTTGCTGTGTCCAATGTTTAGGATCACTAAAACTTGATCCAACCGATTTGGTTCCAATTAAAATTAATATGATTGTAAGGAAGTACTTCACTTAGTTTTTCTTTTTATTTATTAAATATAAATCAAAATCTACTATATCAGATTGGACTTACTGTTAGGTTAATTTAAGACAGTTTTGATTTTTATCCTAATGAATAATAATGGCTTCAATCCACGTTCAGTCTATTGGGGAGGAATGACGATCCGTAAATCGAAGCCCTAAAGTCTTAAACTGTTGGTGTGGTAGAATCTCGTTTTATTATAATGTTACTGCTCTACTCATTTTAATGTTAACATATTTGGGCCATGGGTACAAATATATTCCTAGTAAATTATTAAAATATATTTTCATTTGATTTCTGTTTAAAGAAGGGTTGCGTTTGTTAATGATTTCAATGATAGATTTTGTGGGTTTTTCTCGGATAATTTAGCCTCTTTTTTAGAGGCATATTAAAATGAAAAAAATTGTAATTTCTCTTATATTATACTTGATTGTTTCTTCTGGCATTTTTGCCAACTCTGCAGTTTTAGGTTTAGATAGTTGTTCCAAAGTAATAGAAAATATTGATAAAAATGACGATCTTAACGCTGCATTTAAAACAGCTTATACATCCTATATCATGGGATTTTTTAGTGGAGTTGATGTAGTCTATGAGGATGACACAGGCCTAGCAGTATTTGAGGATTTATACTCAGATATCATCTCAAATTGTAGAACTGTACCCGATTCAAGTTTTGTGGCTGCGATAATTAATAGCTATGCTGAATTAAAAAAATATTAATATATCAAAATCTTTATAATCCGTTTTGAGAATTTTATAGATAGTCCGTGATTGTCAAAAAAAAACATATACTGTGCGTAAATTTGACATAATAGGCCAATATTTATTAGAATAAATAAAAATAATAATAATCCATGAGTTTATTGAGCAAAAAGTTTTAACATGATTAATTATAATGATGCCTTTAACAGTGCAAAGTTAATTCCTGGTGCTCATCGTTATTTGCCTGGTTGGAAAAAGAAATCTAAAGCGTTTCGGGAAATGATGAATGAGCAAAGTAAGGCACAAATAGATGTAGTATATGATGAAGAAACTAATTTATTGATGGATGTGTTTAGTCCTGGCCCCTATGTCGAAGCAACGGTTGTTTTTCTATATGGCGGATTTTGGACCGATTATGAAAAATCTATATTCTCTTATCTGGCTATGGGACCGGTTTTAAATAATATGCGCGTAATTATACCCACTCTCCCAAAATGTCCGGATGCAACTATTCCAGAAATAAATAAAGCATTTGTAAAATGTCTTAGACTTATTTGCCGTAGATTTACTGGTGATATTTTACTTGTCGGTCAACAAAGTGGTGCCCATGTTATAGGTCGTAGCTTAGTTCAGTATGAACTTTCTGATAGAGTTAAAGAACGAATTAAACATGCTTTGCTGATCTCGCCTATTTCAGATTTGAAACCACTTCTGTACACTGATAAACGGGAAGAATTACTTTTGACAGAAGAAATTGCTAATTCTGAAACATTGTCAGATTTAAACTTATCGGACAATATTAAAGTTACGATATGGGTTGGAGCTGACGAAAGACCTATTTACCTAGAACAAGCACAACAATTAGCTGCTGCATGGAAGTGTAGCTGGGTAAAATCTATAAATAGACATCACCTGGATATAGCTGACGGTCTGGGAAAAAATTCTTCAAAATTAATGACCACGCTTTTGGCTTATCGCCTTAACTGAACAGTTATTTATAAATAGTCTCGTATTTTATAGTTTTCAGCTAAATAAATTTCTTATTCTGCCGTTATCAAATGTAAGACATTTCCAAAATAGTCTTAACTTCGCAAATTAGGGGCAGAACCATCGGTTCTGTCCCTTAATTTTTTATTCTAATATCGCTCCAAATTATATTTAAAAAAATTATGTTTTTCAAAAGTGGGATGGATTATTTCTTGAACAATAAATTATACTTATTCCTAAGAAGGTTTTTTTGAACCTTACCCATGGCATTACGAGGAAGTTCACTAACTTTAATTATTTTGCTTGGATGTTTGTAGCGGGCGATCGATTTCTTTAAATTTTTTTCTATTTGGCCGATGTCTGGTTGAAGTCCACTATATGGTACAATAATAGCTATCGGTGTTTCTCCAAAGTCACCATGTGGCACTCCAATAACTGCACTTTCTAACACGCCAAGTTGCTTATCTAGAAAGACCTCTAACTCTTTTGGATAAATATTGAAGCCACCAGAGATTATCAGGTCTTTATCTCGACCGACAATATGTATGTATCCATCATTATCAATTTTGCCTAAATCCCCAGTAATAAAAAACCCATTTTCACGTAATTCAGCTTTTGTTTTTTCGGGCATTTTCCAATAACCCTTAAAAACGTTTGGCCCACGAACTTCAATTTGACCTATTTCATCAACAGAAATTTCTTTGCCTGTTTCTGGGGATGTAATTTTTATATCAACACCTGGCAAGGGAAGGCCTACAGTACCCGCACGCCTTTCGCCGTCATACGGATTTGAAGTATTCATGTTAGTTTCAGTCATACCATATCGTTCAAGTATTCTATGTCCTGTTAGTTTTTCGAATTGGATGTGTGTTTCTGAAAGTAAAGGTGCAGAGCCGGATATAAACAAGCGCATGTGCTTAACTAATTGGCTGTTAAAGCGATTGTCTGAAAGTAAACGTATGTAAAAAGTGGGGACGCCCATCATCGCGGAAGAATTTGGTAAATTTTTTATAATATCATCCAAATCGAATTTTGGTAAAAATATCAAACTTCCTCCGGCCGAAAGTATAACATTTGTGGCAACAAATAACCCATGAGTATGGAAAAGAGGAAGCGCATGAAGAAGGACATCATTATTAGTGAATTGCCACTCAGTCATTAATGCATTGCCATTTGACAAGAGATTAGTTTGTGTGAGCATTGCACCCTTAGATTTTCCGGTTGTTCCAGAGGTATAAAGCAGTGCCGCCAAATCGTCTTTTGATCGCGTCACCGTTTTAAAATCTTCAGGTAAAGAGGCAGCTTTATCAATGATTGAACCTGTTGAATTACTATTTAAAGTTTCAATAATCACGCCAAGTTTTTGCGCTATAGTTGTTAGATCATCCTTATTTTTTTCATCGCAAATAATCAAACGAGCTTCGCTATTTTCAATGAAATATTTGAGTTCATCGACTTTGTAGGAGGGGTTAAGGGGTAAAAATACTAATCCAGCTTGCGCGCATGCTGCATAGATATTGAGCATTTCAGGGGATTTTTCAACCTGTATCGCAACGCAGTCTCCAGGTCTTAGACCCTTTTCAACCAATGAGTTCGCAATTCTTCCACTTGCTGCCAAAAATTGCCGGTAAGTAATAATTTTACCATTAAGTAAATACAAAAATGGGTCGTCGTTTTCTGAATGCACTCCAAATAAATTGTCATATAGCGGATTATTCATTTTGCTTTCGGTTCGTTCCACATCTTTGCATTACAGAATTTGCCAGTGAGGTCTATCAAGTTTTTAAATATTTTTCATTTAACTTACTGAAATCTGGCATCAAAATTATTTAAATAAGACCAGAAATATAATAATTTTTGTTGACTTTTATTAAATCAAACGTCCGAATGCAATTATACATGTGCGATGTCAGTTTAGTGTCATCGGACAAAGTGTATCATTTGACTCGAGTTATTAACTTTACGTTGGGAGGACGCAATGAAGCTTAACTTTAAAAAACAAATTTCAACATTAGCTCTAGTAACTGGTTTTGCAGCTACTGCAAGCATGTCACTAGCAGGCGAGTGTCGAGTCGCCGAAGCTAGTATGGATAAGCCAGGTGGTTTTCCAGACCGAGCTTTAACTATGATCGTTCCTTATGGTCCAGGTGGAGGATCAGGACAGGTTGCTGCTGCAATGGCTGAAGCGGTAACAGAACTTACCGGCGTTAGCATAAATAGAGATCACAAACCTGGTGGTTCTGGAACAGTCGGAATGACGGCTTACATGGCTGCACCTGCTGACGGTTATAATGTTTTAGAGCATATTGATGATGCTTCTTCAGCCCATGCGCTCGACTCTAGTCGACCCAATCCTGCTGAGGATTTAATACCATTAGTTGTTTCACAGGTTACCTTTTCGCAAATTTATATTAGATCAAATGAAACCCGTTATACTGATTGGCCGAGTTTTGTAGAATGGGTGCAAGCGCAAAATGGTAAAGCAACAATTGCTAACGTATCCAAAGAAGGATCAATGGAGCGCGTTATTATGAAGTTCATCACTGACGCTTCCGACATGCAAATTCAGCAAATTTCTTTTGATAAAGGTGCTCCAAGATACGGTGCTTTATTAGGTGGTCAAGTTGATGCCTTATTTGAGCAACCTGGTGATGTTAGAAAATTTCTAGATGCGGGTAACTTTAAGCCTATCCTTACAGTTTTCAACGAGCGGCCTGGCGTTTTCAGTGATGTTCCAACACATAGAGAAATGGGTATGGATTTTGAGCCGTTACTTCGTTTTAGAGGTTTTTATGTTCATAAGGATGCTCCTTCTGACCGTGTAGATTGGCTGAAGTGGGCTTTCCAAAGGGCATATTGCGAAGATAGTTATCAAGCATTCAATGACAGCAAATTTATGAATGTGATTGATAGTTACAGAGATACAGCTGGTGCGATTGATATGATCAACGCAGCAATTGTTCAGTACCGTGATGTGTACAAAGAAATGGGTCTAGACGTTAAGTAAGCGATGTTAACGTTATAATTCATCCGCTCGCGGCATATGTCGCGAGCGGATTAAGCAGTATGAAGAGAACAAATGGGCAAATTGGGTAGAACAGATATTTTTGAAGCAGTTTTTTGGCTTTTAATTGCCATTATATTTTTTGCGTTCAGTTTTAATTTTAACCAGCCGATAGAAATTTACAAATTTGGTGCAACGGGTTGGCCAAGGGTTATATTGTTTTTGATGGCCCTGGTCGCTTTAGGCAATTTCTATCAAGCGTATTCTAAAGGCTCTACGGCTCAAGAAGGTCGGGTGGGTGCAAAGGAAAATGATGAACCAATCGAATATACTTCAACAGGCCAATACATTAAAACTGGGATGATATTAATATTACCCCTTCTGTATGGGCTATCTTTAAAACCAGTGGGTTTTTATTCAGGAACGCCAATTTTCATAGCGTTAATAATGATAGCGTGGGGCGAAAGAAGAATTCGCTTCATATTAACAAATACAATTTTAATTTATGCTATTCTGATTGGTTTATTTATGCTCGTTCTGAATGCGCCATTACCGCAGGGAAATATGTCTCCTTTTTATGATATAAGTGCATTCATGCTAAAAACGAAAACGCAATTAGATCAGTTGTTTTGATGGTTTGCTATGATTGAAAATTTTTTAGCTGGTTCCGCTACACTTTTCGGTGACCCATTCACAATAGGAATTTTTATTTTTGGTGTTCTAGGGGGAATGCTCTTCGGAGCGATACCTGGCGTTAGCATGCTTACCCTCGCTGCTATACTTCTTCCTTTCACTGCGGATCTTTCTCCTGCTCAGGGTGTTATGTTATTTGCTGTTATTTACTGTACGGGAACTTATGGAGGAGCTATAACAGCAATCTTATTTAATATTCCCGGCGCCCCGGAAAATGCGCCTACTGCGTTTGACGGTTATCCTATGACTCAAAAGGGTATGGCAGGTAAGGCTGTGGGTGCAGCAGTTCTATGCTCGGCAATTGGAGGTGTGGCTTCAGCATTAGTAATGATGAGCGCAACAGAACCACTTGCTCAATGGGCGATCATGAATATTGGCCCACCAGAGATTTTTGCATTAGTATTTTTTGGATTGGCTGTGGCGTCTTCTGTTGGCGGAAGAACAATATGGAAAGGATGGCTTTCAGTACTGCTTGGACTATTAATTGCCACTATTGGTCAAGATCCGGTAGGAGGAATTAATCGTTTCAATTTTGGATATTCTGATTTGGCGGCTGGGATCGCTTTTGTTCCGGCAATTCTTGGTTTTTTTGCTGTATCAGAAATTTTTATTCAGGCTGAAAAAAATGTAAGTGGAAAATATTCAGCACCAAAATTCAATGTAGATTTTCCATCATTTTTTGAATTATGGGCTCATAAAATAGCCGTTGTCCGGTCCATTTTTGTAGGATTTTTCTGTGGTATTTTGCCTGGGATTGGGGCCACTTTGGCTGCTTTCATGGGGTATGGAGAGGCAGTGAGGTGGTCAAAAGACAAAAATGAATTTGGTACGGGCAAACTTGAAGGGGTTATTTCTTCCGAAACAGCCAATAATGCAGCAACTGGTGCAGCAATGATACCTTTGCTGGCTTTAGGCCTTCCTGGTGGCGCATTGACAGCTATGATGGTTGCAGTTTTTCAAATGCATGATTTAGAGCCAGGACCCTTGGTATTTTATAATTCTCCTGAGCTAATTTGGATTGTATTTGCAGCAATGTTTTACGCAAATTTATCGATTTTATTTGTGGGTCTAATTGAAACTAAAACAATTTTATACTTACTGAAAATTCCTTTTCAGTTTCTTGCTCCTATGATCCTTATGCTAGCAAGTATAGGTGCTTACATTAGCCGTGGTTTAGTACTAGACGTAATTGTAATGTTCATCGCTGGAATAATAGGGTTTTTACTCCGTCGCTCAGGCTACTCAATCCCGGGTATTGTATTGGGCTTAATTCTTGGAAAAATAGGTGAACAGAATTTTGCTCAGGGTATGCAAATGGTTCACTACGATTTGGGAACATATTTTTCTCGTCCAATTTGTACAATATTAATTGTCGCAGGAGTTTTAACTCTTTTAAAAAGTTTGCATTCTGCTTTCTTCCAAAAAACAAAAATTTCATAATAATAGGATTTTTTTATGGTTAACTCAGCAGAGATTGATGAAATAGATCTTCTGGTTAATAAAGCGCGTATTGCGCAGCAACAATTTGAAAAAAATGGATCGCAGCGACTCTTTGATTTAGCTTGCCAAGCCGTTGGTTGGGCCCTTATGAAGCCTGAACAAAACCAAAAGCTAGCAAAGCTTGCTGTTAGTGAAACAGGTCTTGGGAATGTTCCAGATAAAATTAAAAAAAATCACAATAAAACTTTGGGACTATTAAGAGATATAAAAGATGTAAAATCCTTTGGTCATGTTTCTGAAGATAAAGAAATGGGATTAAGTACATACTTAAGGCCAAAGGGAGTGATTGCTGCCATTGTTCCATCTACTAACCCATTAGCAACTCCGGTAAATAATATTATAAATGCTTTGAAGTGTGGAAACTCTATTATCGTTGCCCCATCGCCAAAGGGCGCGCAGCCACTTAAGGAGCTCTTATTATTTATCCATAAAAATCTGTCGATGATTGGTTTGGATCAGGATTTAGTTCAAATGGTGCCGGTGCCACCGAGTAAAGGAAAGACTAATAGGCTTATGCAATTGGCTGACATGCTGGTTGTTACGGGTTCACAAAATAATGTTAAAGCAGGATATTCATCAGGCACTCCGGCATTGGGTGTTGGGCAAGGTAATGTTGTTACAATAATCGATGAAACAGCTGATACGCAGGCAGCCGCTGCTAAAATAGCAATTTCAAAAACGTTCGATAATGCTACTTCATGTTCTTCAGAAAATTCCGTTATTGCAATTGAAGAGGTTTATGAGGAAACGGTTCAATACCTTAGCGATGAGGGAGGATTGCTTTTAAACGACGAGGAGGCCGACCGTCTCATCAATATCCATTGGAAAAATGGGAAAATGACCACCGACCTTTTAGCTCAAGATATAGATGTAATAATCGATAAGGTGGGTTTAGGAAAAAGAGCAAACGAAAATACAAAGTTTCTTATTTTGCCTACGAATAAAGCTGGTCCAAGCGAAGTAGTTTGCGGAGAAAAAATGTCGCGATTTTTAACTTTGTATAAGGTTAAGACCTTTTCTGAAGCTATTGATTTAGCTATTAAAATACAGGAATATCAAGGGGCTGGACACTCTTTAGGGATTCATACACGGAATGAAGACAGAGCACATGAGATCGCTATGTCGGCTAAAACTTGTAGGGTCATTGTAAATCAGGCACATTGTTTTGCCACTGGAGGTTTTTTCGATAATGGACTTCCTTTTTCCTTATCTATGGGGTGTGGAAGCTGGGGTGGCAATTCAATAGATGGAAATCTTAATTGGGAACATTTTGTCAATAAAGTAAGAGTTGTCCAAACAATTGCGGAAAATAAGCCAGATTTAGAGAAGATTTTTGGAGATTACTGGGGGGAAACTTTTCAGTGAGCGAAATTAAGCTTCCAGAAACAATTGGCGATCAAATTCTTTTTAATAGTTCCAAATTTTCTGAGGAGGTTTGGCTTGTCTCTCCAGAAACTGGCCAATCGATAAACTTTAGAGAAGTTAACGAAACTATTTCTGAAATTAAAAGAAGATTAATTGAGACAGGTATTGAGCGCGGATCAAGCATAGCGATAGCTGCGCCGAATAGTACTGCGGCGTGTTTGATGTTCATGGCTATTGTTTGTTCTGGATTTGTGGCTGTTCCATTAAATTTAGTCGCTGGAAGCGCGATTTTAGCTTATACAATTGAACATTCTGAAACTAAATTTATTTTTGTTGCAGACGATTGCAAAGATTTGATCAATGCAGCGGTGGCTCAACAAAACAGCAGTGTGAAGTTAATAAAGCTTGATCCAGTAAGAGGTCCAGATTTAACCGCACTTCCTACGGAAGGAAAAGAGTTCAAAGTAGAGAATTTTAAGTCAAAATCGACTGATATTGCTCTTCTCATGTATACATCTGGAACAACCGGAAAACCTAAGGGCGTCATGTTGAGCCATGCAAATTTACTGGCTGCAGGTCGATTTATATCTTCTGGTCATAAAATAGTTAGAAGTGATACTGGTCTATGTGTACTGCCAATTTACCATATTAATGGAATGTGCGTCACTGTTATGGGTACAATTGTATCGGCGAGCGCTTTAGTCATTCCCCATAAATTTTCTGTAAATTCATTTTGGAAGATTATAGCCAAGTTTAAGTGCTCTTGGTTTTCAGCAGTGCCTACTCAATTTTCATATATTTTAAATAATGAGGAGACTCCGGAGGATATATCATCTCTTCGTTTTGCCCGGTCTGCATCTGCCCCATTATCACCTGATATTCATAAAAAATTTGAAAAGCGATTTAATATCCCAATCATTGAAACTATGGGATTAACAGAAACGGGATCTCAGATAACGACAAACCCTATGCCACCAGGACAACGTAAAATTGGATCTCCGGGAAAGGCTTATGGCAACCAGATAATGATTGGTGATGATCAATTTGAAGCACTACCCGCAGGTGAAACGGGAGAAATATTGGTCAAGGGCGATAATGTTATGCAGGGGTATTTCAAACAACCTGAAGAAACCCACAAAACAATTTTAGGAAATGGCTGGCTACGCACTGGTGATTTAGGGTATTTAGATACTGATGGCTATGTATTTGTGTCTGGCAGAATAAAGGAGTTGATCATTAAGGGTGGTGAAAATATTGCCCCGAGAGAAATTGATGAGGCGCTGCTGAACCATCCCAGTATATTGGAAGCGGCTGCCTTTGCTGTTCCTTGTAACGATTACGGAGAACGAGTTGAAGCTTGCGTTCTCCTTAAAGAAAAAGTGTCTATAGAGTTAGATGAATTAAAAAGCTTTTGCGAAAATCAAATTGGAAAATTTAAGTCTCCTGATAACATTCATATCGTTGCTGAGCTTCCTAAAGGGCCATCAGGAAAGGTACAGCGACTAAAATTATTAGAATTAATTTATGAAAATTAAAATCAACAGTAGGCTTTTCCCCTCAATGTCGGCTTCTATTAATTGATATGAATGAAGATATTTGGAATATTCTGTTTCCTTCAAGCGACATCAACATACTTGTTTTTATGCTTTTTGTTTTCTTTTTATCTGGAATTGTTAAGGGTTTTCTGGGTATTGGACTGCCTGCCGCTGCCATGGCGTTGCTAACTTTAGTCATCCCCCCGGCACAGGCGATTTCATTACTCGTTATTCCAATTTTATTTACAAACTTGACGCAATTTTCTCGAGCTAAATATCGGATTGAGTCTATTAAGACTTATTGGTTATTTGCCATTGCAATTATTTTAAGTATTTTTTTAACGTCACTTTTTCTATCGAAATACCCAACTGGGCTACTTACAATCTCGATTGGCTTGGCAATGGTAATTGTGTCCTTAAATGGCTTGATAGGTATAAAATTGAAAATAAGCGAAAGGAGAATTTGGCAGGTTAGTTTTGGGGTTTTATCTGGTGTTCTTGGAGGCTTAAGTTCAATTTGGTCTCCAACGGTCGCAATTTATCTAATTGCAAGGAGTGTGGATAAAGACCGCTTTATTTCAGCAACTGGATTTCTTTTTTTAGCAGGTGCGGTGCCATTAATTTTTGGGTTAATTTTTGGTGGTGTTTTGACTAAAGAGGCGGCAATGCAGTCTATATTTGGGTTAATATTTGTTCTCGCAGGTTTTAGAGTGGGTGAGATACTTCGAAATAAAACTTCTCAAAACTGGTTCGAGAAAGCTGTTTTGATTGCATTTCTTTTTATGGGAATTCGTCTAATTGGCGTAGGTTTATTTTAATTATTCATAAGCTGCCGATCCAATAGTCTAGCGACGTGGATAGCTTCTCTCTCTGTACCATCAATAATCTGGCTTCTGCATGACGTACCATCGGCAATAAGAATAGTTTCTTCTTCTGCTTGTCTTATTTTTGGAAGAAGATCTTTTTCAGCCATTTTTATTGAAAAATCTATGGTTTCTTTTGAGTACCCAAAAGCACCTGCCATACCACAACAGCTTGTTTCGATTTTCTCGACTTCAAGCTCTTCAATTAGATGAAGTACATTCTCGACAGATTGTAACACATTAAAAGCTTTTTGATGGCAGTGACCATGCAGTAAGGCTTTTGCTTTTAAGGGTTTAAGCTTGAGGAATTTTTTGTCTTTAGATAGCAGTTCTTCAAAAGAAATGACATTTTCTGATACAAGCTTTGCGTCATTTGTTTTTAATAGGGATGGGATTTCATCCTTTAATGCAAATAAGCAGGAAGGCTCCAAACCAACTATGGGTAGACCCCTTTGAACGAACGGCAGATATGTTTTGACTAATCGTTCAGCAGCTTCTTTTGCTTTCAAAATATTTCCAACGGATAGATGAGTTTTCCCACAGCATAAAGCTTTATGACTTTTAACTTCTGGTTTTGGATAAAAAGGTTGATAGCCTGCATTACGTAAGACTCTCACTGCGCTTCGTAAATTTTCTGGTTCAAAATATCTATTAAATGTATCAACAAATAATATAACTGGGTATTTCTCAAGAGGATCTGTAGGAATTTCGTGGTTGCGGTACCAGTCTTTTCTCCATACTGGAAGATTTCTCTGCGCAGAAAATCCGGTAAGCCTTTCACCTATTTTGGCAAGAATTTTTGAGGAATTGCGTAAGTTTAATAATTTATTGAAGGAAGATGCTAAAGGGGCATAGTCGGGTAGAAAAGCGATTAGTTTTTCTTGAATTGATAAAGAATTAATTTTAGCATTTAGCGCCATGATCTCTAATTTCATAGCTGACATATCTACACTTGTGGGGCATTCACGTTTACAAGCTTTGCAAGAAACGCATAATTTCATAGTTTCCAACATCTCTGCTGAAGTCATTGCGTTTGGACCTAGTTGACCAGACATTGCCAGTCTCAGGCTGTTAGCTCTTCCGCGCGTACTATCTTTTTCTTCACCGGTAACTCTGAAAGAGGGACACATAACACCTCCCTGTAGTTTTCTACAGGCTCCGTTATTATTGCACATCTCAACGGCTCCTTGAAAACCGTTGGCGCTACCTGGCCATGTTGACCAGTCCAACTCTGTATGGAAGTCACTAACGTAGTAACCTGGTGAAAATCTAAAAAGATGCCTGTCATCCATTTTAGGGGCATCTACGATTTTTCCTGGGTTAAAAATTCCTTGTGGATCCATTAAAGACTTAATTTCTCTAAATGCATTGGTTAACTTTTTCCCAAACATAACGGGATTAAATTCTGAGCGAGAAATTCCATCTCCGTGTTCGCCAGAGTGCGAACCATTAAATTTTTTCACAAGCTCGAATGCTTCAGTGGCTATCGAACGCATTTTTACTATATCTTTATTATCTTTCATGTTCAGTACTGGTCTGACATGTAAGCAGCCTACAGAAGCATGCGCGTACCATGTACCTGAAGTTTGATATTTATCAAAAATGTCAGTCAAACCTTGCGTATATTCGGCGAGATTATGCAGTGGTACTGCACAGTCCTCCACAAATGAAACAGGTTTAGCCTCTGATTTCATTGACATCATTATGTTTAAGCCAGATTTTCGCATTTCAGAAATACGATTTTGTGATTTCTGATCTTCAATAAGTACAATAATGTTATTGCTGGAAACTGACGTGTCTTTAATTAAGGCTTCTAAGTCTTTTACTTTCTTTAGATTTTCGTTCCAATCATTCTCTGCAAATTCAACAACTAAAAGAGCTTGCGGATCATTAACAACAAAATCATCAATAATTTTAGAAAATATCGGTATTGACCGTCCAAGCGAAATCATCGTGCTATCAATCAATTCAACCGCTATCGGGTTTAATTGAACAATATGTTGAGCTGAATCCATTGCCTCGTAAAAGGTAGAGAAATGACAAAGAGCCATAATCTTTGGTGGGGGTAGTGGAGATAATTTTAGCTCAATACTTGTTGAGTATGCTAGGGTACCTTCAGAGCCAACAATCAAATGCGATAAATTAATATCTTTTTCATTGCCAATACTTCCTGGCCGAGATGCTAGAGTACCCGGTAACAAGGCATCTAAATTATATCCACCCACTCTTCTGAGAACTTTTGGGTACCTAGTTTCAATTTCTTTTTTATTTTTTTCCGCAATTTTAATTAGTTTTGGAAATACTTTTTCTAATCCGGTTAATCCCTTTTTAACCAATCCGAAGTGTGCCTTTGATCCATCTGATAAAATTGCATTTATCGCTAATACGTTGTCTCTCATTATACCGTATCGGATAGACCGGCCACCAGCTGAATTATTACCAGCCATACCACCAATGGTGGCCCTGCTGGATGTTGAAACATCAACAGGAAACCAAAGGCCAAATGGCTTTAATTGTCGGTTCAGTTCATCGAGAACGACGCCAGGTTCCACAACACATGTTAGATTTTTTTCATTAATCTCAACTATTTTGTTAAAATACCTGCTATTATCTAAAACAATTGCTTGATTTACGGTCTGTCCATTTTGTGAAGTTCCACCACCCCTTGGCAATATTGGGATACTGTTTTCTTGAGAAAATTGAATGGTTTTTTGTATGTCCTCTATTGTTTTGGGTAATACAACAGCTTCAGGCATTATTTGGTAAATAGAAGCATCTGTTGAGTATCGTCCACGGTCGAATTTTCCGTCCAGTAGATCCCCAGATAGAGAACTTTTTAAAACTGAAATCTCAGACTTCATTTTTGCCTTCAAACTCATTTATTTACTTAATATAAGAGAGCATAACTGGCAGTATTGAAAGTACAACTTTTATCCTAATAATGCGGCGAAAAGGGCCAAGGATCTGAGCAAACAAAATTTTCTAGGGTGGTAATTTTAAATGTCAAAAAAATATAAAACAGGACGGCACTTACTACAAATACCTGGTCCAACGAATGTACCAGATAGAATTTTAAGAGCTATGGATTATCCTACTATTGACCATCGTGGTGAAGAATTTTTTAACTTAGCAAAGAAATGCTTGGCCGGTATCAAAGATATTTTTAAGACTGTAAGCCATGTCGTAATTTACCCTGCATCAGGCACGGGAGCTTGGGAGGCCGCTCTGGTCAATACGCTATCGCCGGGTGATACAGTCTTAATGGTTGAGACGGGGCACTTTGCAAGTTTGTGGGTCAAGTTAGCAAATCGGTTAGGAATAAATGCAGAACTAATTGAAACCAATTGGAGAAGAGGTGCGGACACTGAGAAAATAGTGGAGCGTCTTTTATCAGACAAGGCAGCTAAAATTAAAGCTGTTTGTATTGTTCACAATGAAACTTCTACGGGATCAATGTCAGATGTTTTTAAAGTTCGTAAATGCATCGATGATGTTGGCCATAATGCTTTACTGATGGTAGACACAATTTCTTCTCTAGCATCATCAGAATTTTGTCACGATGAATGGGGAGTTGATGTTACCATTTCAGGCTCTCAAAAGGGATTAATGCTTCCACCTGGTCTCTCATTTAATGCGATATCTAAAAAAGCATTGGATGCCTACAAGAAGGCTACCCTGCCAAAATCTTACTGGGATTGGGGAGAGCATATAGACTCAAATTCTGCCGGAGCTTTTCCATATACGCCCGCAACCAATTTGCTGTTTGGTCTCAATGAAGCAATCCTAATGTTGAAGGAAGAGGGATTAGATCATGTTTTTGCGCGTCACAAACGGTACGCTGAAGCAACACGATTAGCTGTCCAGACATGGGGATTAGAAGTTTTATGTGAAAATGAAGATGATTTTTCGAACACTCTTACTGCAGTACTTTTGCCAGACGGACACAATGCAGATGAATTTCGATCAATAGTATTAGATAATTTCAATATGTCTTTAGGAAATGGGTTATCTCGTCTGGCTGGAAAGGTCTTCAGAATAGGTCATTTAGGGGACTTTAACGACTTGATGCTCGTGGCAACGCTTGGCGGAATTGAAATGGGACTTTCTAGAAGCTCTATTCCACATCAAATTGGAGGAACCCAGGCAGCTATGCAGTTTCTCAAGCAAGGAACTTAAATTTTAGTTTGTGGAGCATCGATTCGTTGGTAATTCAACTTTTTGTATACTTTTGAATTCAATTTTTCACGTCATCTGGGGATAAATATAAATTTTTTGTGGACAACTAAACGTTTTTCTGTGGATATGTTATTTTTTGTTTTGCAAGGCTTACTGATAGTGGCATCCTAGGTTCAGGATAAAAACTGGGGGGTGCTAGAAGTTAATCACTTGAAAGGTCATCGAAAGATCGACAATTTATGTGAAAAACGGACAAAACCAACTCTGGATCAACAAACTGAGATCGTCCACAACTTTCGAGTTGGATCGCAGTTAAAGGTAAAAAGAGCTTACAAAGCGCAAGCAGAGTAAGTAAATTGAGCGCCTAGCGTGATATTAAACTTAGTTTGAAATCGCGCAGGGAAGATAAAGAGACAGTAGTTATCCGTGAAGGGGTAGATGTATGAGAAATCACGCATTTGCCCCTTCTGTTTTTGGCGAGCCATGATCTTTCTAGTATGGGGGGTATCTATGAAAGACCATGGCTCGAGATCGTCCACAGTTTCAATAACATATATTTATTTTTAAGCAATATGCTGTATTAAAATTGATCGACTATACAAGATGTGGCATTATCCAGCGGTAATTTCTAATTGAGTTGAATTCCAATGCACCAATATACAATACTAATTATCGCATTGATGATTATGTTAGCAGTCTTTGCTTTTCAAATGTTTTCAACGTATGGATTTATGGGATTTCAATTCTAATATTTAAATAAAGTAAGGCTCCAAATATATTGAAAAGACAGCTTTTTATTACAGGTGCAGGTGTAAGCAAAAGTAGCGGTATTCCAACATTTCGAGGCGCCGATGGGTTTTGGACAATAGGAAGTAAAAACTTTACCCCTCAGGAAATGGCTACAAGAAAAATGTACTATGAAAACCCTTCTGAATTTCTTCTCTGGTATTATAAGCGGTTTGCATCTTATCGTCATATCTTGCCTAACGAAGTTCATTTTTGGCTAGCTGATAAAAAACTCATAACGCAAAATATTGACGGCTTAGATGGGAAAGCAGGCAATACTCAGTATATTTCTATTCATGGGCGCTTAGATAAAGTTACTGTATTTCAAAACCAGGATGCTCTAAACCCTCTGAAAGCTGCGCCTTGGGATATTGTTGCTAATTCTAAAATTGATTTAAATGATGATACGAGATTAAAGAGCCTCTTACTGGAGTTGTTCAAAATAAAAGACCACCCAGAACATGGCCATTCTCTTAAGCCATTTGTGCTGTTGTTTGATGAATATTATACAGAATTATATCGAATAAGCGAAGCTGAGCAAGAAATGCAGTCTGCAGATAGTGTTGTATTTATGGGTACATCTTTCAGTGTAAATATTACATCGATTGCGCTTCGTTATGCACTTAGCAATAATGCCAGAATTGAGATTGTTGATCCTGATCCTGTCGATCTTAATATTAGTGGCATAAAATATCATAAAATGACGGCGAGCGAGTATATTTCAGAGTTTGATCACGTTTAATTTGATAGGCTCGAAAAAATGAAACGGTTACTCTTAAAGCCTAAATAAATCCATTCTAGGCATTAAGCCCAAAAGGTGTTTGCTATAATCGTGCTCTGGGTGGTCAAATAACTTATCTGTCTCCGCAATTTCACAAATTTTTCCATTCTGCATCACTGCAACCCGATCACACATTTGTCTGATTACCGGCAAATCATGCGATATGAATAACATGGTAAGACTTAATTCTTCTTGTAAATCTTTAAGTAAATTCAGAATGTTAGCCTGAACTGAGACATCTAAAGCTGAAGTTGGTTCATCACAAATAAGAATCTCAGGTCTTGAGGCAAGTGCTCTCGCAATAGAAATTCTTTGTCGCTGACCACCAGAAAACTCATGTGGGTATTTTTTCAGTGAAGTGGTAGGCATACCAACAAAAGAGATCAAATCTTTAACAACCTCTGTTGTTTCACTCGAATTCTCGGTCGATCGATGAAAACGAATTGGTTCGGAAATTATATCCTCAACGGTCATTCTTGAATTTAAAGAAGAGTAGGGATCTTGGAAAATCATTTGCATTTTTCTTCTAATTAAAGAAGTTTTTGTTTTTTCAGTTTTCTGTAAAACGTTATGACCAAATATATTTATATCACCTGATTTTGGTGTATATAATCCCGCAATTAGACGGGCAAGAGTACTTTTCCCAGACCCACTTTCTCCAACCAGCCCAAAACTTTCGCCCGTTTGTATCTCGATTGATACATCATCCACGGCTTTTAACGAAATACGATTTTTACGAAATAAAGCCTGCCGAATAGCAAATTCAATTGATAAGTTTTTTACTGAAACAGCTGTGCCATGGGTTTCAGATGATTTATTTTTAGAAAGCCAGTGGTCACTCACATTTTCTAAAGTGACTTTTTCTTCTGATCCATCGATATAGTCAACAACAGTAAAGCGATGAAGCTTTTGATCGCCACTGGGTACTGCGGATATTAAACTTTTTGTATAGTCATGTTTTGGTTTTTGGAGAACTTGTTTTACTTTTCCCTGTTCTACCAACTGACCATTGTACATTACTGCAACCCGATCAGCGATTTCAGCTATAACACCAATATCGTGAGTTACGATAATAACTCCCAAATTGCGCTGCTTGCACAGTGATTTTATTAAATCCAGAATTTGCTTCTGGATTGATACATCGAGAGCAGTAGTGGGTTCGTCAGCAATGATCAAATCAGGGTCACCAGCCAATGCCAAAGCGATAACAACACGTTGACGCATTCCACCCGAAAACTGATGAGGATAGGCGTCTAATCGGGGTTCCGGGTTTGGAATGCCAACAGAGTCAAGGAGCTCAATTGATTTCTCTCGGGCGGAAGCTCCAGAAATTTTCAAAGTTTCAATAAGTGTCTCGGACAATTGTTTGCCAATAGTCATAAGTGGATTCAATGAGGTTTGAGGATCTTGGAAAATAGTACCTATTCTTGCTCCTCTTATCTTTCTCATTTCCTCGTTAGACAATTGATCTATGCGAGTTCCGTCAAAAACAATTTCTCCTCCTGAAATATAACCAGGAGGTTCTAAAAGATTGATAACAGAATTACCGACAGTTGACTTTCCAGCACCGCTTTCTCCTACCAAACCCAGGACTTCACCCTTAGCAACTGCAATTGAGACCATATTAACAGCTGCGACTTGCCCCCTACGAGAAGGGAAATCTACACTTAAGTTCTTGATTTCAAGAAGATTGGTCATCGTAATTTTGGATTAAGTGCATCGCGCATCCAATCTCCCAATAAATTTACAGAAAACACTAGTATAATCAGAGCAATAGCTGGAAAAAAAGTAATCCACCAAAGTCCAGAGAAGAGGAATTCGTTTCCTACTCTTATAAGTGTGCCCAAAGAAGGTGTGGTCGGTGGTATACCCTGACCAAGAAAGCTTAAAGTTGCCTCGGCAATTATTGCTAGGGCCAGACCAATAGTTGCTATAACGAGGACAGGACGAAGTGTATTTGGTAAAATATGCCGCAGAATGATTGTAAATTTTGGCAACCCAATGAGCTTGGCGGCCTGGACATATTCTTTTTCGGCTTCCACGAGTGTGGCGCCTCTTGCAACACGTGCAAACTGAGGCCAGTCCGTAAGACCAATGGCGACAATCACAACATAAATTGCAAACTCTTCACGTAGCTCTAGGGGCAGGGCGGCTCTACCAATTCCATTAATGAGTATCGCAACTAAAATCCCAGGGATAGTAAGCTGTACATCTGCTATTCGCATAATTATTGTATCTGTTAAGCCACCGAAATATCCCGAAATTACACCTAAAGTTACTCCTAGTAACATGCCTAAAAATACAGCTGCTATGCCAACAAGAATTGAAATGCGCCCACCATAAAGAATGGTCGAAAGCATATCACGTCCTTGATTGTCCGTTCCAAGAAGATATGCTGATGACCCTCCATCTGACCAGGCAGGGGGAAGTTTACCATCCCATAAAGAAATCTGAGCAGGATCAAAAGGATTATAGGGTGCAATTAAAGGTGCCGCAAAGGCCGCAGTAATTGCTATGAAAGTGATTGTTGCAGCAATTATAGCTCCAGGTGTCGTAAAAAACGAATAAACAATATCGTTGTCCAAAAATCGCTGCCACCGAGAATTTGATTGATCGGATTTAGACAAGCTATGATCCTCCACGTCGTATTCGAGGGTCGACGACAAAGTAAAGAATATCAACGATGAGGTTTATAACCACGAAAAGTAAAGCAACAAAAATCAAATATGCTGCCATTATAGGAACATCGACGAAATCGACTGCCTGAATGAACATTAAGCCAGTTCCTGGCCATTGGAAAACCGTTTCTGTGATTACGGAATAAGCGATAAGTCCACCAATATTCAAGCCAATGATTGTTATCACAGGGACAAGTGTGTTGCGCAGAGCATGACCAAAATGAATAGCCCTGTTGGCTAAACCTCGAGCTCTCGCAAACTTTATATAATCTGATCTCATTACTTCTAACATTTCTGCTCTAACCAACCTCAAAATCATTGTAAGCTGGAAAAGAGATAGGGTAATTGCAGGTAAAATTATTGACCGCCATCCATCGACCGTTAATAGAGATGTCTTCCATCCACCAAGCTCTACTACGCCTGCTCTACCAGAAGAGGGAAGCCACCTTAAATAAACTGCAAAAAGATAAATTAAACCTATACCAATAATAAAAGTTGGTAAGCTTACGCCTATTAGACTGACACTCATTATTATTTTACTTACCCATGAATAACGCCGGATACCCGTAAAGACACCGAGAACTATCCCTATGAATACAGCAATAACAGCAGAGGCAAAAACTAACTCTAGTGTCGCTGGTAGTCTCTCTAATATTAATTGACTTACTGGTTGTTTAATCCGGTAAGACAGTCCAAAATCTCCTTGTGCAACATTAATCATAAACCTTTGATACTGAACCAAAATCGGATCATCTAATCCAAGCTGTTGTCTAATTTCAATTCTTTGCTCTCTGGTTGCGTCTTGCCCAACCATATTATTCACCGGATCACCAACAAAATTAAACAAAGAAAAACTTATGGCTGATACAACAGCCATTACCAAAAGCGCCTGGGCTAACCGGTTAAGAATAAAGTAAAACATGAAACCTGCTAAAAAACAGGGGGGCCATCTATATGGCTCCCCTTATATTGTTGTAATTTTATTTGAAGACTACGTAGCGCGGTCTTAAATGATCGTCCGCAGCGATTGGCACATCAACATTGTCCTTCATACTCCAACCAAGTACTTGGTGGTGAATAGGTAAATATGGCATTTCTTTCTTAATTATTTGCCATGCCTCATCGATGAGAGCTGTACGTTTAGGAATATCAGTTTCGGTTTCAATTAGCCTAGTTATTTCATTTACCCTGGGGTTATTGTAACCAATACCGTTCCATGATCCCTCTCCATGGAAAAGATAAGTGAACACATAGTGACTATCCAATGTAGATACACCCCATCCTAACATATAGAAGTCAGAAATTCTTTTTTGGATCTTTGGGAAATGCTGTGCTTTTGGAATGGCGTCAAGGTTCACTTTAACCCCAATTTTTGCTAACATTGCAACTGCAGCTTGGCAGATTTTTTCGTCATTATTGTAGCGATTGTTGGGGCAATCAAGTTGAATTTCAAACCCATCCGCATAACCAGCATCGGCCATTAAGCTTTTGGCTTTGTCTAAATCAAAACCGTACTGCTTATCGAGTTCAGGCGTATTTCCTAAAACACCTGGCGGTGTAATAATACCAGTAGGAAATGACAATCCGTCCATAACAACTCTCTGAATGGCATCTTTATCTATAGCAAGATTGAATGCTTCTCGGACCCTTATATCTCGGAAAGGATTTGCCCCTTTTATATTTGAACTTCTTAGTTCATCGAGGCTTTGATCCATGCCAAAGAATATAGAACGAACTTGTGCTACAGTTTTTGTTGTTAGGCCGTCTGTTGCTTCAATACGTTTTAAATCCTGTAATGGAGCATCCAATACAAAGTCGACTTCACCAGATAGCAATGCAGCGACACGAGTTGCAGCATTTTTAATTGGTCTATATTCTATGCGATCCACATTCCCAGGATACATAGAATCGCCCCACCAATTTTGGTTTCGTTCAAGCACTGAAAGCTCTTCTGGAGCTCTGCTGATTAACTTGAATGGTCCAGTTCCGTTAGAATTACGTACTGAATATGTTTCTTCTTCCGCGGCAAAATCCTGCGGTTTTTCCACTCCATTCGCTTTTGCCCAACCACTATCCATAATATAAACATTCGTAAGCGTGTTAGGCAGGATTGGGTTTGCTCCATCTGTGACTAGTTTAACAGTATAATCGTCAATCACTTCAATCTTTGAAACAGTTTTTACTTGCTCTTTGTAATCTGAAGACTCTTCAAGCGCTCTATTGAATGAGAAAACTACGTCTTCCGCAGTAAAGTCCGCACCATCATGGAATGTCACTCCTTGACGGAGTTTGAAGGTCCATCCATCCGGTGAAGCTGTCCAGCTTTCTGCTAATTCTGGAACAAGATTCATTTCTATATCACGAGCAACAAGTGCTTCGTAAATTTGTCCATTGAATGCAATTGTTGGGCTCTCATTCTGCGAATGAGGGTCCATAGTCAATGCATCACCTTGGCTTGTCCAACGAAGGACATTTTCAGCATGAGCTGCTGTTGCCATCATTAAGGCAACTGAAGACAGCTTTGCTAGTTTGCAAAAATTCATATCTACCTCCTAAATAGTATCATCATATGAGGCTAGGCTTGTTAGGTTTTAGTGTCTATAGTTTTTTTATGAATTTTTACTTTTTATTTTGATAAACAAGGCTTTCCCATGGCTTTACTTGATCAGGCGCTAGAAAACTCAAAGAACTTATTCTCTTCTGGAGAATTTATCACAAAATTAGGCAGTTTGGTAAATATTGTTACTGATAGTAAAAATGCATTATCTGCCTATGATTTGACCAGCTACTACACCGATGGTCTTTCAGATATTTTAGTGGACCTGGGCATCCAAACAGAAATAATCGATAATCCCATTAAAAATGCCCCGCCTTTTCTGATTGGAAAGCGAATAGAGTCTTCTGAACTAAAGACAATTCTTCTATACGGGCATGGAGATACAGTCCCTTTACAAAAGGATCTATGGAATAAGGGCATCAATCCACGTAAATTAAAAATTGTCGATGAAAAAATTTACGGTAGAGGTGTCGCTGATAATAAAGGTCAGCATCTTATAAATTTACTGGCACTGCTTTCAGTTTTAAAAACTCGCAAAAAACTTGGGTTTAATATAAAAATTATTTTTGAAATGGGTGAAGAAGTTGGTTCTCCAGGATTATTTGAACTTTGTGGACAATATAAGGACTATTTAAAATCGGATGTTCTTATAGCTTCGGATGGACCACGTGTAGCCATTGATGTGCCAACAGTTTTTCTTGGTTCGAGAGGGGCCATAAATTTTGAGCTCGAAGTCAAATACCGTGAAGGTGCTCATCATTCAGGAAATTGGGGAGGAGTTTTAAGAGATCCTGGCGTTCGGCTTTCACACGCACTGAGTATTATTACGAATAAAACTGGAAATATTTTAATCGACAATTGGAAGCCAACTTCTCTTACAGAAGAAGTGCGTGGCCGGTTAAAATCATTGCCTACCACTATCTCCAAAACTTTAGAAATTGATGAAAATTGGGGAGAGCCTGGTTTGTCTTCAAACGAAAAACTATTTGGTTGGAACTCATTTTCTATTCTTGCACTGAAGTCGGGCGATATTGATATACCTGTTAATGCTATTCAACCATCGGCAAAGGCACTCTGCCAGTTGAGATTTGTTGTGGGAACGGATGCAAATAAAGTGATTTTGTCTTTAAGAGAACATCTCGATCAACATGGTTTTCAAGACATAAAAATTATTACGGAAAATGCTATAAATTTTGAAGCATCACGAACAAATCTGGATAATGTCTGGTTGGAAAAAATCGAACATATTTTACAGGAATTTTACGGTGATAATATTCATGTGATCCCAAACTTAGCAGGTTCCCTTCCGAATAATTGCTTTACCGATGTTTTGAATATTCCAACCATTTGGATACCACATTCATACAAGGAGTGCTCACAGCACGCTCCTAATGAGCATTTGCCTATCAATTTGCTTAGGGACGCGCTTTTATTAATGACGAATTTATACTGGAATTTGGGAGCTAGTAACTAAAATTAATATTTATCAATGGTTAATAACGTTTAATTCGCGTGGTATTTTTGACAGTATCTCTGGACCATTATCTACTAGTATAACAATCTCCTCTAACCTAACACCAAATTTGTCTGGCATATAAATTCCTGGTTCAATAGAGAAAACCATTCCTGGCTCTAAAATAGTTTCCGAAGTAGATGTTATGAAGGGTGGTTCATGAATTTCACTTCCTAGCCCATGTCCAGTTCTGTGAACAAAATATTTTCCAAAACCAGCTTTCTCAATAACTTCGCGAGCTGCTCTATCAACATTTTTAGCAATCTGACCGGGCCTTGCTGCCGCCATTGCTGCACAAACTGCATCGTCAACGATTTGATGTACCAAAGTGTATTCTTTAGGTGGAGGTCCGATGGTGGACATTCGGGTTATATCTGATGCATAGCCTTCAAATTTTCCACCCAGATCGATGACGATTACATCACCTTCTTTTAATTTTCGCGATCCCGTTTGATGGTGCGGGAAAGCACTGTTTGAACCTGATGCAACGATAGAAAACTGAGGTAATGCGCCTTGATCAGAGAAACTGTTTTGTATTGCTAAGGCTATATTTTCTTCGGTTAATCCGGGTTTTATTATATCCCAGGCCTTACGCATTGCTATATCGGCTTGGTGAGCATTTATCCTTAAAATCTCTTGCTCAGTAGCATCCTTTTGCATTCTCAAGGTGCCAATAGTTGATGCTGTAAATAATCTATTTGAATTTAATAGTTTATCTTGAATGAGTGCTGCATGATCAGCACGCATAGTATCATCAATAACGATAGTTCTATAAGAGAAATCCCTTAGATCCGAAAGTATTTCATCAACTGCTTCTAAAGGACCAGTTGCATCTGACCAATTATAAAAGTCAATGTCAGTATACTGCCTCGCACTTTCGGCCTCAAGTTCTGGCATTAAAAATGCAGAACCGGAAAGTGTTAGAAAAAATAAAAGTGGACGCTCATCGGCATGAGGGTTTACTCCAAGAAGCCAATTAAGATTTGCGCCTGGTGACAAAACGACTAAATCGACATTTTGTTCCTTCATTTTAATCCGAAGTTTATCTAATTTATCCATGCTAATCTTCTATATAAAAAGTTTTAAATCTTTCATATCCCTACAGCTTGACCATCTTTTCGAGGATCTGAACCAGCAATGAAAAAATTACTTCCTAAATTTCTGATAATCTGAGCACCACCAAAACCAAAGTTATTATCATAATTCTCAATTTTAATAACATGACCCATATCACTTAAGGTACTTATAGTTTTGGTTGGCATAGAGCTCTCAACGGCCACCTGTTTTCCTTCATCAAAACGCCAACGTGGCGCATCAATAGCTGTCTGTGGATCTTGTCCCCAAAGCTCCGTTCTTAGGATTAATTGTATGTGACCCTGAGCCTGCATAGGCCCACCCATTACGCCAAAGCTCATACTTGGTTTACCATCTCGCATCAAAAATCCTGGAATTATGGTATGGAATGGTCTTTTTTTAGGTCCCACAACATTCGCTGACTTTGGATTTAATGAAAAACCTGCTCCACGATTTTGCAAATGTATTCCTGTTTCAGGGATGCAAATTCCTGAACCAAAACCTGCATAATTAGATTGTATAAAAGATATCATGCGCCCTGACTTATCAGCTGCTGTGACATAAACTGTTCCACCATTAGTTGGTGTTCCAGATTTAAAATCTTTTGCTTTTTGAGGGTCTATTAGTTGGGATCGTTGCTCTAGATAACTGTCTCCCAAAAGCTTGTCAGTGGTAACATTATTCATGGTACTTGGATCTGAAACATACTGGTTCACATCGGCCATACTCAGCTTTATGGCTTCAATTTGCAAATGTATAGCCAATGGGTCATCGGGATAAAGCTTATGGACATCAGTACAACTTAATATCCCAAGCGCTATTAAGGCCGCTATGCCTTGACTGTTGGGAGGAATTTCGTGCAGTTCAAAATCATACAATTGTTTAGAAATAGTACCACACCATTCGTTTTTATGTTGTTTCAAGTCTGATATTTTAAGAGCAGCATTATTTTGAATTGCGCAACGTTCAATTGCCTCGGCTAACTCACCCTCATAAAAAGCTTTGCATTTAGTCCTTGCAATTAGTTTGAGTGATTTGCCAAGATTTTGATTGACGAAAATTTCTCCTGCTTTGGGAGTTTTATTATTTCGCATAAAGTTTTCTGCAAAACCAATTTCATTTTTTAGCTCGTGAGCACCATTTTTCCATAATTTTGAAATGATGGGCGAAACTGCAAATCCGCCATTTGCGTATTTAATTGCTGGTTCAAATAGAGTTTCAAATGGAAGATTTCCAAATTTTTCAGAGAGCGTAAGCCAACCTGAAACAGCTCCGGGAACGGTAACACTGTTCCACCCTCGAAAAGGCATTGTCTTAAAATTTGCAAATCGCTCATAATGCCAACCAGCTGGAGATCGACCCGAAGCGTTTAGGCCATGAAGAATTTTTCCATCCCAAATTATTGCAAATGCATCCGAGCCTAGACCACAACCAGTGGGCTCAACCACAGTAAGCGTGATCGCTGAAGCGATCGCAGCGTCTATGGCATTTCCGCCTTTGGCTATCATGTTTATGCCTGCTTGCGATGCAAGTGGGTGACTAGTTGAAACAATATTTTGTGCAAGGACGGGCGAACGCCGGGAGGCATAGTTTGGCTGGGTTGGTAAATTAAGGCTCTTCATATTATATATTAGTAAGTTTTATTTTCACCTTATGATGGACTGCTCATTGCTGATATATAATAAGCAGTCTAAAATTTTAGGCGTAAATAATATCACTCATATTGAACATGATAATCAGGTGAAAAACTAATAAAATTGCTGGAACAATATAACCTTCCGCACTGGCTATCACGCCGTCTATTTCCGCCCATGGTCCTTTAACCGTTGTATATCCAAAAATAAGGAATAAAAAGGACTGGATAGTACCAAAAGCGAATACTGCCCATGCTCCCGTTGGACTTGTGAGTATTAGAATAAAATACATTATTGCTTGGGTTATTGTGTAAGTTCCAACCAGCTTTACCATAAATCCAGAAGCTGCACCTAATCCATATTGCTCTATAAAGGCATCACTAGCGAACAGGCATCGGTATCCATAGTAAAGGGCCATTACCGCTGGTAATAAAACTGCTAAGAAATTAATTATTCCACCAAAGTTCTCAATCATATTCTTTTCCTCATTTCATTAATGATGATAGCGAACAGCATCTCTCCGTTTAATTCAATAAAAATTTGAATGATATGAGCTTATGTTTCTTGGTTCTGGTGAGAAGTTTGTTTTTTACCAGAAAATGAGGGAACCATATATGGAACTTGGGACTGGTAATTTGTAAACTTTTTACCAAACCTTTTTCCAAACCTTTTTTCTTTAAATTTTGGAGCGATAACACAGTAAGTCGTGAAAACTGCCGCGATTATTAGTTGGTCAAGGGTCCAGTTAGGAGTTGTCCAAGTAGTGAGGGCAAAGGATGCATAAATAGGTTGTCTAATAAACTTAAACAACCCTAGTGTAGGTAAGTCTGGAAACCTAGGAGCTTTGTTTTGCGCAAGTGACATCCACCCAAGTGCACCAGACTGCAGCTCTGCACCGGCATCAATGCTGGCCCAGACCAGCAGTAACCAAGAGCAACTGTACAGTGCACACATCACAAAATAGGATGTTCCCGACGCTTCCCAAATTATAATTTGTGTTGGTGTCCAAAAAAAGAATAACAAAAATAATTGTAAAGAGGCGAGTAGTGCAAATATTGTTGGAGCCAATGTTTTTGAATAATCTTTTGGTGAAAAATACAGCAAATATTTTTGCCCTGTTGTTGATAGTAAAAAAGAGTGGGCCAAGGGAAACTGTAGTAACAAAAGTAAATTTACAAAATACAAATATGGATTGGGTATTTTCCCAAATGATTGAGACATTCCAAAAAACAAAGATACCAGCATGGTAATTACCGACGCTGTGAATATTATGTGGCACACAAGGCCATATAGAAGGGCAATCATCCACCGCTTTGAAAATTGAAACGATAAAAGAGTTTTATAAGCTAAAAGCACTAATTCAGCTAATGGGTCTACAATAGATCTTCTCATGAGCTAGAATTAGAGCTCGATGTTTATATGTAATTGAGGCAGTAGGTCGCATAAAGCAAAACGGAAAATTAAGAACAAAAACAGCACAATGTTTTTATTGGTTGTCAGTTTTGATTTCCAAATATAGAGCACTACCTCTTCAGAATAAAAAAGAAACTGAATTTTAATGAGGCATAAAATATTGGCAGACAGGTACCTTTCGATTGTAATGCAGCTTTGTTGCTTTTTGGGCCACAAAAATGAGTATGAGGCTAAAAATTTTGGAATAAGCAAGGACTGGCTTCATTTTGATAGCAAAAGTTTAAAAACAACCAGAAATGGTGAGAAATTGACGACGTCGCTTCTAAATCAAAACGGTACAAGGTCCTAGTATAATTCATTTTAGTTATAATTTATAGGATCAATGCTTAGTCAAGAATTGGAGGTTTATTGTGTCTGAAGAAAAAGAACCAGTAGTGGATTGGTACCGCATCATTACGATTATGGAGAAAACTCTCCTGGTAGTAATTGCGTTTCTAACCACCTACGCTGTTGTTGTTGAAATATTTGTTGTATTATCTGAGCGAGCAGTAAAGCTTACTGATTTGTTACTTCTGTTTATTTATGCGGAAGTATTGGGCATGGTTGCAGCATTTTACAAATTTAGAAAAATTCCGATCACGGTTCCAATTTTCATAGCAATTACGGCGCTTTGTCGTTTAATTATACTCCAGGGCAAAGGTATTAACACCGTTGATTTGCTGTATGAAAGTGGCGCCATTCTTTTGCTTGCACTTGCTGCCCTAGCTATCAGATGGAACTTGGTTAATCTAATAAGGCCAAAGGATACTAAAGAGTAGAATTTTTTACCGTTTTAGTACAATCTCAAATATAAATTGTATATGAGAGGTTTTTATATGGTTAAACTTTTAGGTGGGTGCCTTTGTGGTAATATTCGTTATAAGATTTTGAAAGAACCACTTTTGGCATATACTTGTAACTGTCGCTTTTGTCAGAAAGATACTGGCACCGCTTATCGTTCTGCGCTTGCTATACTTAACGAGAATGTGGAGCTCTCCGGTAAGGCGTTTAGAGTTTACACTTATAAAAGTCTCGAACATGGTAGAGAGTTATATAAGAATTTTTGTCCTGATTGTGGAACAACTATTTCACTCAAAACTGAAAGATTTCCTGAACGACAAGTGATAATGATTGGAACGCTCGATGATCCTTCTCAAATCTTTTTAAATACGCATATGTTTGTAGAAGAAGCTTTTGATTGGGTTGAGTTTCCAAAGGAGCATATTGCTTACGCAAGACACAGAATTAACGACGATGGGACGCCGGCAGCTCCAATGAATTAAAAAGATCAATTTTGATTTTTTATAAGGTTGTGTATTGGTCTGCTGAAAAGAAAACGATTATATGCATTGATCGGCAAGTTATTGAAGATCTTGATAAGCAAGAAGGTAACAGCAAATACAAAAAGACCTCTTGTGACAAGAATAGTGAATAACGAAGGTCCTATTAGTAATAATATTGTTGTATCCTCAATGAGTGAGTGAAACAAATTTATAAAAATAAGTGCGCCGACTGCTGAACGGGGCGCTACTAATCCTTGCTTTACGTCTTTTATCATTAATCCTCCGCCGAAACCGAGGCCTAAAGTCAACCCGACAACAACAATTGTGGATGCACTCTGTCCTATATTTAGTATTTTTAAAAAAGGACTTAGACAAATTCGGATTATTTTTTCAATTCCGATTAGACGTAGAATTTCTAAAAAAGTTATTAAAATAACAATTACAATTTGAATAAATATCAAACCCTTAATTTGATCGGCAATCCACTGTTGAAGGGTTGGTGCAGAAGACATTTCTGGTAAATTAAGAACCGCAATTTGATCCAAAAGTTCAAAAGCCGAGAAAACAGAGTTTAGTAATGTGCAAAATAAAATACCTGACAAAATTCTTATAATTATCGTAGCTCCAGCTGATAGACCGGCTTGGCGTGAAATGGCGGCCTCGATAATGATTGAATGTGTAAACAGAATAAAAGATGCCAAAATTGTTGTTTGTGCTACTGTTAAATTTTCGATTCCTGGAGTTGAGGCGAGTATTATTATTCCTGCATAAGGGTTGGTTAACATTGTAGTTGTAATAGCGAGAGCCATTTCTGCTGGTAGACCCATCATCGTCATTATTGGAGCGAAAAGATTGGTTAGCACTGCTACTAAACCATAAAGTTCTGCAATCTTAACCAAGACCAGAGTAGGGATCATTATTTTGAACAACTCAAAAGAAACAACAAATATATCACTTGCTATTTTCTTAAAGAATTGCATCATGATAAACCTACCTTTTTAAAAAAATGTCTTTATATATTTTAATTTTTTTAAACAACCGATTATTACTAGTTAGGTTGATTTTATAAAAAAAATTATAAATCTCTTCTTTTAATATCTATTTAGTAAAAATTTTTAGGCACTTGACTAAATAACAGATAACTTCATTGTGTTACGTAGGGGAACTTTGGTGGACTGCTTAAATCTTTTTGGAAGAAAAATTCCAAAAAGATTAATGAATTGCATAAAAAGTGTTTATATTTATTTATTTTAGTGTCCCCAAAATAATAAATGGGATCAAGTAATTGGTCCTAAAATAAGCTGCATAAAAGCAGTGTAAATGGGAGAAACTAAATGTCTAATGTGACAATGACCGTTAACGGGAAAACGGTTTCTGGATCCGTTGAAGGTCGAACCTTACTTGTAGAATTTATTCGGAACGATTTACATCTTACTGGTACCCATGTTGGATGTGACACCAGTCAATGTGGTGCTTGTGCTATTCACGTGGATGGGAAACTCGTAAAAGCTTGTACAATGTTTGCGCTAGAAGCAAATGGAGCCGAAGTATCTACTATTGAGGGTCAAGCTAATGATGACGGCTCTTTAAACGTAATTCAGCAAGCTTTTAAGGATCATCACGGTTTACAATGTGGTTTTTGTACCCCTGGAATGGTCATGGCTGCTTCTGCTTTACTGAAAGCAAACCCCAAACCATCCGAGCTTGAAATTAGAGAGCACTTAGAGGGCAATATTTGTAGGTGCACAGGTTATCACAATATTGTTAAGGCGATTTTGGCAGCATCTGGTCAAGATGTTTCAAGCATTGCTGCAGAATAATCCATTTTAAGGAGAAAGAAATGCCTAAAGATTCAGGAATAGGAGCCGCAACAAGGCGTCGAGAGGATGCTCGATTTTTACTTGGTAGTGGTCTATATAGTGATGATATTAGTTTTTTGAACCAAACTTATGCAGTATTCGTCCGATCAGAAGTTGCAAATGGAATAATTAAAACAGTTGATACATCGAAGGCTGAAAAAATGCCTGGAGTAGTCACTGTTTTTACGGGTGAAGATTTTGTTGATGTTGGAGGTAACCCAGCTGGGTGGCTTATAAATTCAAGAAATGGAGAACCCATGAAGGAGCCCAAGCGTCCTGTTTTGGCTCATGGTAAAGTAAGGCATGTTGGAGATGCTTATGCTGCCGTTATAGCCGAAACGGAACAACAAGCTCGCGATGCAGCTGAAAAAATAAATGCTGATATTGAGGAATTACCAGCTGTCATTGATATGGCATCTGCACTGTGTGGTAGTAACTTTGTTCATAATGAAATCGGTACAAATCAATGTTATGATTGGGGTTGGATCGAAGATAATAGAGAAGCTACTGATAATGCAATAAAAAATGCTCATCACGTAACTACTCTCGAATTGGTAAATAACCGTTTGGTACCAAATGCAATGGAGCCAAGATGCTCTATAGCTGATTATCATTCCGCCAATGATGGTTACACTCTTTACACAACTTCTCAGAATCCACATTTAACGCGCCTTCTAATTTCTGCATTTGTGTTGGGTATTCCTGAAAATAAGTTAACGGTCGTATCTCCAGATGTTGGTGGTGGTTTTGGGTCAAAAATCTATCATTATGGTGAAGAGGCTCTAGTTTTGGCAGCTGCCAAACGCATCAAACGCCCTGTGAGATGGACGGCAACCCGGTCTGAATCATTTATGACTGATGCACATGGCAGAGACCACGTCACTAAGATTGAGTTGGCCTTAGATAAAGATAATAATTTTCTTGCGTTTCGTACCGAAACAATGGCCAACGTGGGCGCCTATTTATCAAACTTTTCAACCGTTACACCCACGATTTTACATGGCACTTTAATGGCTGGTAACTACGCCGTTCCTAATGTCTATGTAAATGTAAAAACTGTTTTCACAAACACAGCACCAGTGGATGCTTATAGAGGTGCTGGACGCCCGGAAGCGACTTATTCTTTAGAGCGAGTAATTGATAAGGCTGCCACGGAGCTTGGGTTAGATCCAACGAACTTAAGGCGTCAAAACTTTATAAAATCGGATCAATTTCCTTACGTTACTGCTGCTGGTTTAAACTATGACGTGGGTGATTATGACGCTGTAATGGATAGACTTGAACATAACGCAGATTTAAAAGGATTTGCTAAAAGAAGAAAAAAAAGTGAAGCCAAAGGAAAACTAAGAGGTCTTGGCATAAATAGTTATATTGAGGCTTGTGGAATTGCACCGTCAAATTTAATTGGAACACTGGGTGCTAGGGTCGGTTTATATGACGCTGCAACCATCAGAGTGAATGCTACAGGAAATATTTCTGTGATGGTTGGCGCTCATAGTCATGGGCAAGGTCATGAAACAGCTTTTCCACAAATTGTGGCAGATTTACTGGGTGTAGATCCTAGGAATGTTGAAATCGTTCATGGAGACACTTCAAAAATTCCGTTCGGAATGGGTACTTATGGATCTCGTTCTCTAGCAGTTTGCGGTTCCGCTATTGTAAAAGGTGTTGAAAAAATTATCTCTAAAGGGAAGAAAATAGCAGCTCATATGATGGAAACAACGCATGATAAAGTAGACTTTGATGAAGGTGTTTTTTCTGTGAGAGGAACCAATAAAACAGTTTCTTTTGGCGATGTGGCTCTGAAAGCTTACATTCCTCATGATTTTCCGATTGAAGATATAGAGCCTGGACTTGAAGAAACAGCTTTTTATGACCCACAAAACTTCACTTATCCAGCTGGAGCCTATGCGTGTGAAGTGGAAGTGGACCCAGATACCGGTCAAGTAACAATAGAAAGCTTTACTGCCGCCGATGATTTTGGGAACATTATCAACCCAATGATCGTCGAAGGGCAAGTTCATGGAGGTTTAGCTCAAGGTATAGGGCAAGCACTTCTAGAGGGCTGCGTATATGACGGAGACGGTCAATTAATTAGCGCTTCCTACATGGACTACACAATGCCAAGGGCAGCAGACTTGCCCTCTTTCATAGTTGACCACACTGTTCGAACACCGAGCACTGATAATCCATTGGGTGTGAAAGGGTGTGGCGAGGCAGGAGCGATTGGCTCACCTCCCACAGTAGTTAATGCTGTGGTTGATGCCCTGAGATCAGCTGACCATGATATTACACATATTGATATGCCACTCACTCCTGAGAGAGTTTGGGCTGCAATGAACAACTAATCGGAGACAAAAGACATGTACAACTTCGAATTTAAACAACCAAAAACAATATCTGATGCAGTAAATGCTCTTGTATCAGATGAGGCGCAGGCTCTCGGAGGCGGTCAAACTTTAATACCAACCATGAAGCAGCGTCTCGCTAACCCGTCAACTCTTGTGAGCCTTACGGCGATATCTGAAATGAAAGGCATTTGTAAAAACGACGATGGTAGTATCTCCATTGGTGGAGGAACGACACACGCGGACGTTGCATCCCATTCTGATACATTTTTTGGTTTAAAAACTCTTGCAGAAAAGATTGGTGACGCAGCAGTAAGAAATAGAGGTACGATTGGAGGATCTTTGGCTAACAATGATCCAGCGGCTTGCTATCCTGCAGCGGCTCTGAGTTTAGGTGCTACTATTGTGACAAACAGTAGAGAAATTTCTGCGGATGTTTTTTTTCAAGGAATGTTTGATACCGCATTAGAAGAAGGTGAAATTATCGTCTCGGTGAAATTTCCAGTCCCTTCTTCTTCGTCATACCAGAAATTCGTTCAACCGGCATCGAGGTTTGCCATGGTTGGGGTCTTTCTTTCAAATTTTGGGAATGAAACTAGAGTGGCTGTTACCGGTGCATCCGAGGGTGGCGTATTTCGATGGAGTGAAGCCGAAGCCGCGCTCAACAAAACCTTCTCTGATAATTCTATTAAAGATTTGTCAATAGACCATAAAGATATGATAAAAGATATCCACGCCTCTAAAGAATACAGAGCCCATCTGGTAAAAGTTATGACAAAGCGAGCGGTTGTTAGCGCATCTTAAAAGAATAAATTAGTTTTAGAAGCCCCAGAATTGGGGCTTTTTTTATTTCTCCAAAAGATTACAAGTCCTAAAATGATTCAAGCTTTTATCTGTTGGAGTGTTTTATGGAAAACTCTTTTGCTAATTATCCCAGTTTGCAAGGCAAAAATATTCTCATTACTGGTGGTGCATCCGGTATTGGGAAAGAGCTTGTAAAAGGGTTTGCTGAGCAGGGCGCTAATGTTGCATTTTTAGATTTGAATGATGAAGCTGGAGAGCGGCTTTCTCTTGATATTGGAGAAAATGTTTTTTTTCAAAAATGTGATTTAAAAGAGATTGGTAATTTAAAATCGTCAATTGAAAAGCTCAGAGCCAAAATCGGATTATTTGATGTACTGGTCAATAATGCTGCCCATGATGACCGACATAATTGGCAAGATGTAACAGAAGCCTATTGGGATGAGCGTTTTGCTACTAACTTAAGACATCAGTTTTTTACTATCCAATCTGTGGCTGAAGATATGATTCAAAAGGGAGGAGGGTCTATTGTAAATATCGGTTCTAATTCATGGATGGAGGCAGTTGGAAACTTTCCTGCATATGCAACTGCAAAATCTGCTGTGCATGGATTATCCAGAACATTAGCAAGGGATTTAGGCAAACATAGAATTAGGGTAAATACAGTTGTGCCCGGATGGATTATGACAGATCGACAAAAAGAACTATGGGTGACGCCAGAGGGTCTAGACAATCAACATAAAAGACAATGCTTACCTGATTTAATTGAACCTGTTTATGTTGCTCGTATGGTCCTATTTTTAGCATCCGATGATGGAGCGATGTGTACGGCTAATAATTATATGGTTGAAGCTGGATCTATATAGTGCTTTTGCATGCATTAAATTATACATAATGGGGTGATTTTTGATTGCTTTGTTAAATATTTTCGAAATTGTTGCTCCTGTCTTCATCTTGGCCGCTGTGGGTTATTCCTGGGTAAAGTTTGGTTTTGAATATCGGGTTGAGTTCGTAACGGAATTTGCTATGGCTATTGCTCTGCCATGTTTGGTTTTTACAGCTCTTATGAAGACCGAATTTCAACCTTATTATTTTGGAAACCTTTTAATGGCAGCAATTATGGGTTATTTCTCGTTAGCTATATTAGCATATGTTTTTGTAAAGATTTTTAATCTTGGGCAAAGAACCTATCTTATGCCTTTAATTTCTGGAAATACAGGAAACTTAGGTTTACCGCTTTGTCTTTTTGCTTTTGGAGATGCAGGCTTTGGCTATGCAATTATTGTATTCTCGGTAACAAGTATCGTTGCATTTACAATTGGCGTTTGGGTTGTCGCTGGCGGTGGGTCACTTAAGCAGTTACTCAAAGAGCCACTTGTCGCCAGTACAGTTTTTGGTCTCATATTTATGTGGCAGGGGTGGAAAACACCAAGTTTTTTAACTAGCTCATTAGAATTGATAGGACAAATGGCTATTCCAATGATGTTAATAACATTAGGAGTTGCTGTTGCTAGATTGCAAATAACTGATGTGAAAAAATCATTTTTGATTAGTGTTTGTAAAATTCTCTTCGGTATAGCTGCGGCTGTGTTAGTGAGTTTTATGTTTGATCTACCAAAAGTGGCAATTTCTGTTCTTATATTGCAGTTTTCAATGCCTATAGCTGTGACGTCTTATCTTTTAGCAGAAAAGTACGAAGCCGACTC
Source organism: Paracoccaceae bacterium (assembly GCA_902543185.1). GTDB lineage: Bacteria > Pseudomonadota > Alphaproteobacteria > Rhodobacterales > Rhodobacteraceae > Salinivivens. The sequence goes on along the minus strand of CACBXB010000003.1, from coordinate 99,047 downwards.
AAACGCAGTTGCAGGCTTAGTCGTTGTTTCTACATTTATTACTGTTGCTATTTCTCCGGTTTTAATCGTTTTTCTTATTACCTAGTCTATCCAATAAACAAATTGGGAAATCTGGCATTTTTTTGAGGTGACATTATTTCTGAATTCTTAACACTATTTATTTTTGTGTTTGTTGGCTTGTTCACCCCAGGTCCAAACATAATTCTATTGACTATTTCAGGCGTAAAATTTGGAATTAAAGATACATATCCCCATCTATTCGGTGTGGTAATTGGTACTGGATTTTTGGCTGCACTTTCATCACTAGGAGTAAATAGCATTATCCTGAAAGCACCAATATTAGAACCTATACTTAAAGTAATTTCTATTATTTGGATTATGTATCTGGCTCTGCAGTTAATAATTAAAGATTACATTGAAAATGGACAGAGCAAGTCCAAGCCATTTAAATTTTCTGAAGCAGTATTATTTCAATTGATCAATCCTAAACTTTGGGCTCTTACGCTGTCTGCATCAGCGGGATTTAGTTTAGATGTTTCAGTTTTCTTAAAGATGTCATTTTATTTCATTTTATTTGCTACAGTTAATTTTATGGTTTGCTCTTTTTGGCTTATATTTGGAAGTTACGTTTCCAAATACTTAAAAAAGAAAATAATCTGGCGTTGTTTTATGTATTTAATGGCTTTATTTTTAATGTTCAGCGGTTATTTGATTTTGATACAATAAAGACACAAACTGACAGAACTTAGAACAAATGGTTCGGAAAAATGGAAAAAATTGCACTAGTTAGTGGTGGTGCTAGAGGAATTGGGCGCGCTGCAGCTGAAATCTTCGTTGAACAGGGTTTTAAGGTCATTATTCTTGACCGGGACGGTGAAGAACTTAACAAGACTTGCAAGCAAATTATTGGTGCGGTCCCTTTCAATTATGATGTTTCTGATGAAAATTCAATGAAAGAGATTAGTTCTAGGGTCGATAGTGAATTTGGAAGATTAGATTGTCTAATAAATAACGCGGGGATCGCAGACTTTGGACCCATCGAGGAGTGTGACAACAAAAAATGGCGTACTGTCATGGAAACGAATTTAGACGGGGTTTTCTACTTGTCACAATCGCTAATTCCTCATTTAAAAAAGACCAAGGGAAATATAGTTAATATAGCATCTATTTCTGGCTTGCGTGGATCCACCCTTCGAGTTGCTTATGGAACCTCCAAGGCTGCAGTTATACAACTAACTAAGCAACAGGCTTGCGAATTGGGAGAGTACGGAATTCGAGTGAATACCGTAGCCCCTGGGCCAGTAAAAACAAAGTTATCTATAGCGGTCCATTCACCCCAAATCATAAAAGCTTATCATGATGCCATTCCATTAAATAGATATGGTTCCGAACGGGAAATAGGGGAAGTTATTTTCTTTCTTTCTTCACCTAAAGCGTCTTTTGTGACGGGTCAAACTGTTGCTGTTGATGGTGGATTTGAAGCAACAGGTGTTGGTTTACCAGCGTTACGAGAGTGAAAGTTGAAAGACTAATAAAATTTTAAGGTTATATAATGGACATCACTAGTAAACATATAAAAAATTTCTCAATAAATGGAGCTGTTTTATTAAAAGGTGTTTTCAGAGAATTCGTTGCGGATGCCCAGAATGCAATTGAAGAAAATATTGAAAATCCAAGTTGGAGAGAAAGAACATATAAGCCGGATGACGGTGGTCAGGCTTTTTTTCAAGATTATGTCGTCTGGAACAAATTTGATGGCTATCGGAATTTGGTAAAAAATTCAAAAATGGCTTCGATCGCCGCAAAGCTTATGAATTCTAATACGGCACGCATTTTTCATGATCATATACTTGTAAAAGAGCCTGGAAATTCGGTCGTTACTCCCTGGCATCAAGATCAGCCTTACTACTTATGTGAGGGGGAGCAGACTGTAAGTTTTTGGGTGCCGCTAGATTATATTCCACGGGAAAGAACAATTGAATATATTGCAGGTTCCCACGCATGGGGAAAAAATTTCAAACCTCAAAGGTTTGACGGGACTGATTTATTTCAGGATGATAAAAGTGAAGCTGTCCCTGATGTGGCGAACATGCGTGATCAATTTGATATTATCGGTTGGGAAATGAATCCAGGAGATGCAGTAGCTTTTCACTTTAGAACCCTACATGGCGCTCCTGCAAATACGTCCAAAATCCGACGGCGAGTGATTTCTATAAGATGGGTTGGCGACGACGCAAGATATGTAAAACGTTCAGGGCCGACTTCACCGGCTTTTCCTGATCTCACGTACAAAGACGGTGATCCGTTTGACGGGGATGAATTTCCTATTTTGTTTTCAAAAACTGATAAAAAGTAAAATTTAATTTAACTAGAAATCTATGATAGGAAAGCCTTGTTTTTTCCACCCTACAATGCCATCGCTTAAGTGGCTGACATTTGTTTGTCCGACTTGGTCAATAAGAGCTTTTCCTAAGATACCCGTTCTATTGCCAGTTCTGCAGTAGAGCAAAATTGGCACGTCAACGTCGTCGACTAGGTCAAAGAACTTCTTTGGAAAATCTGGATGAATTTTACCATTTTTCGTGAACGCTGTAATCGTTTGGCTCCCCTTTATAATTCCAGTTTCCTGCCACTCTTCCTCTCGTCTGATATCTATTACGACCCCTCCGTTTTCTTGTGCATCAATAAATTCTTGAGGAGACAATTCACCAAGTTTTATTGGCATTGTGACTTCTAGTAATTCAACGTCAAAAATTAGAGTAGCATTCGGAGGTATAGTCGCGCCAGCGCCACGTGCTCCATAACCTAGGTGAGGAGGGATGACCAAGTTCCTTTTTTCTCCAATTGTCATTCCTTCGACACCAAGGTCCCATCCTTTTATTACTTGTCCAGCTCCCAGAGTGAACGTAAATGGCTGACCACGAGGGACTGAACTGTCGAATACAGTCCCATCTTCAAGTTTTCCGGTGTAATGAACAGAAACTGACATTCCAATTTCAGCACGGTCACCGGATCCCTCTTCATTAATTGTGATTTTCAGCTCTTTTTCAGAGGAAATAGCTACATTGCCAGTGAATAAAACGATGATAGCGAGAAAAATAAAAAGAGAGGGGTTTTTCAACATCTTCAAAATCCTTAAACCTATACCTTTTGATTTAAATTTTAGATTCTTTTTTTCAATGTTAAGGTCTGAAATTATTGGAGATTTTCATAGATTAGCACTCAATATTTAAAAAAAAAAAAATTAAGGACATTGGTCAAATTTTACAATCAATGATGTTCATTGATTGTAATATGTATCAAAAAAACTTTAAGAAAAAACCATAACATATTGAAATAAAATTATTTAATTTAAAGAAAATTAATTATTAATTTTCCTGATATATACTTTATTAGAAATCTATATCTAGTAAATGTGATACAAAAAGCACAATTTACGGTAGATTTATACTACAAATTGTTCCTTTTTCGTTGACTAAGCGGATTTTTGCCGACTATGGTTCTGCAATGATCTGCGTTGCGGGTCATACAACATACAGGAGAAAAATAATGTTGGATAATGCAAAAAAAGCAATTGCAAACTTAACCGAAATCGGTGTCGCATTGCTAGCTTTAGCAATTGTAGCGTCGTTACTTGTTGGTGCTTCAAACATGGCCTTTTTTGGTGGCGTAGTGGGAAATATCACTTCGCTAGTCAGCCAATTGGGTAATGCAGGCCTTGCAGGCTTGATTTCCCTTGGTGTGGTCCTTTGGCTATTCCAGCGCTAATCGAGCTATAAGATAATTCTCTCAGCAGTAGGGCAACGTTGTGAATGACTTTGATAACCTTACAAGAAAGGCAAAACTCGTCTTATTTAGGATTGTTGAAGTTCTTGCGCTTACAGTTGCAATTTTATTGCTATTGTACCTTTTGCTGGGAGAAGCCTCAGGCAACTATATAACAAGCGTTGCTGCAAATGTTGCTCTTTTCATATCTGCTGTCACTCCTGAAGCTTTAGCTGCAGTTGCACTGGGTATAGCATTATATAGTTATTTCCATAAAAAATAATCAATTACCGAAACATTGGCGGCCTTGCATCTACCCATTTGCCAGTTTTTCTTGCAGATTGAGTAGCCGCATATACGGCTGCCATTGAACGTAATCCATCCGCAGCTGTGGGTAGGTTTGCTCGTACATCTCCGTTTATAGTAGCCGCAATATCTACGTACATATTAGCCACTGCCAAAGGAAATCCTTCTGGATGAGCAATGGCCACTCTAGAAAGCCTCGAAGCATCTTCATGTAAATTATTTTCACCTTTTTCAATTATTTCTGTTCGATTTCCAATCTTTGAGTAGAGAAGTTGATTGGGTTGCTCTGAGATCCATTTTAAGCCAGCTTTTTCCCCGAAAACTTGAATGTCAAATCCGTGCTGCCGACCAATAGCAACAGATGAAGTCCATAATCTACCTACTATTCCCGACGACATTCGGAAATTAACCATTGCGTCATCTTCCAATTCGCGACCTTGAATTGTTGAGGCAAAATCTGCAGAGACAACTTCCACTTCGTCATTTGCAATAAAACTGGCCATATGTAGGGCGTGAATGCCACAATCAGCAAATTGACCTGAAACGCCTGCCATTTTTGGGTCATATCGCCAACGAACTCTTGGGTTATCCGCGTCGTCTGCGTCGCCGTGATGGCCATGGCTAAAATTAGTTACAATTAGACGAATTTTTCCTAATTCACCATTGTGAACCATAGCACGTGCCTGCCGGACCATTGGGTAAGCTGAATAACAATAATTGACCGTACATAGTTTTCCAACTTTACTGGCAATTTTTACAATTTCTTCACCTTCCTCAATGGTCATTGTCATTGGCTTTTCACAAAGAACGTTAAAACCAGCTTCGAGAAAAGCCTTTGTTATTTCAAAATGGGTTGAGTTAGGAGTAGCAACCGTAACGAGGTCAATACGATCGTCTCTTTTAGCTTCGCTTGTTAACATTTCATTCCAATCGCCGTAAGCCCGATTTTCGGAAACACCTAATGTTTTGGCATAGCTTCTTCCTACGTCTGGACGGTGATCTAGAGCTGCTGCCGAGAACTCGAAAAGACCATCAGCTAATGCTCCCAATCTGTGGGCAGGTCCTATTTGACTGCCCTCACCCCCACCAATCATACCCCATCTAAGCTTTGTCATTTATAAAAACCTTTATGAAAAACCGATTGATTCAAGATATTTTCTATTTAATTGTGCATCAGAAAGGGGATTAGGATCTAGTAACGGGTCACAATCTTGCTCTACTGTGCACCAACCTTCAAAACCACTTTCTATTAAGATTTTTCTGACCTTTGGAAAATCAACATCTCCATCCCCTAGATTGCAGAATATTCCCTGGCCACAGGCATCATAGAAATCAGTACGACTTTCAATTACATGTTGTTTAATCTCTGGATTTATATCTTTAAAATGCACATATGAAATTCTAGAAATATATTTTTGCATAAACTTTACTGGATTGAAGCCAGCATAAGAATGATGGCCAGTATCAAAACATATCTTAAGTATATTTTCATCTACTTCAGATAAAAGCCGCTCTAACTCTGGTTCAAAATCCATAAATCCAGCCGCATGAGCATGAATACCAACGGTCAAACCATATTCCTCTGCTCCAATACGGGCCGATGTTTCTAATCTTTTTCTGTAAGATATCCATTCTTCTTTATCCATTTGGACAGCTTCATCTGCTCTGCCTGCTGTTGGTGCACGTCTTTCAGAAATTGAATCGATAAGCACGAGGTTTTGAGCTCCGTGTGCTGCTAGAGCCTTACACGTTCTATGTGTTCCATCCAGAACATCTTCCCATTGGTTTTCGTCATGATATGCTCGAAAAACAACACCCCCTATTAGCTCAAGGTCAAATTTTTCTAAAGCCTCACCAAGAACTTCCGGATCTTCCGGCATAAATCCAACAGGTCCCAATTCTATACCTTTATATCCAGCACCAGAACATTCCTCTAAAACTTTCTCCCAGGTTGGATTTCTAGGGTCGTGTGAAAACTCTACACCCCAACTGCAAGGTGCATTACCTACTCTAATGTTCATTTTTTTGTTCTCCATTAGACAGCATCAACATCAACCCAGTTTTTTGATTTAGAAGATTTGTGACAAGCTGCAACCACATTTGAAACTTCTAAGCCGTCTTTAAAGCTTGGCCAAATTTCCGAATTAGTTTCTATAGCTGTAAGAAAATCTCTAGCCTCAATTATTATTTGGTCCTGATAACCTGTTCCGTGACCTGGACCTTGACAGAACGGTTCATAGTCTGGGTGGTGTGGTCCCGTTAAAATTTTCTTAAATCCTTGTTTTTCTGGAATATCCTGAGATTTGTAGAGCCAAATTGCGTTTTGATCTTCTTGATCAAAACGAATTGCTCCCTTTGTTCCATGAATTTCATAAGCATATCCCATTTTTCGACCGGTCGCTACTCGGCTAAAGTATAGGTGTCCCATTGCACCATTTTTAAAAGTACACATTAATTGGGCATGATCATCATTTTCCACTTTCCCTCCAGGGCGAGATGAGTGTACCGTGGCGACATCGGCACTTAATCTTTTGATAGGTCCCATGATGGCAAGAGCTGCATTGATCATATGAGGAGCTAAATCCCCCATGGTACCATTTTCAAGACCTTTTGCCCGCCAAGTAGCTGGGCTCTCGGGATTTGAATAAAAATCTTCAGTATGCTCTCCTCGAAACCAAGTAATGTCGCCAATTTCTCCATCTGCAACGAGTTGACGAACAAATTGACTGGCGGGTGATCGAATATAATTGAAACCTATCATATTTACCGCGCCACTTTGCTTTGCGGCTGCCACCATTTTCATTCCGTCCTCCACACTGACACCCAAAGGCTTTTCGCAAAAAACTGCTTTTCCCAGAGTGAAAGCTTTCAGTGCAATTTTAAGGTGTGTATTTTGGGGACTCGCAATAATTACAGCTTCAACTTTTTCGTCTTCGACAAGTTGTTCCCAACTATCCGCTGCCCGTCTAAATCCATAAGCATCGCGATATTTTTTGGATGATTTATGAGACGCTCCACAAACCATCTCTAATCGTGGTCTCAAATTTGTGTTAAAAACTGCCCCAACCGCTGACATTGCAACAGCATGCGCTTTACCCATATATCCGCCGCCCACGATGCCAATACCGATTTCTCTCATATCTGACTTATCCTTCAGGAAAATTATTGCAACCAAGGCAAAAACTTGTTAGCGCAATCACTAATCACAAGCTGCTTACATGTCCATTCTAAATTTTGAAAAGAGAGCAAAAATGGGACAAGAAACGATCAAACTCACTACCGCACAAGCAATCGTTAAATGGTTATCAAACCAATTTATAAATATTGATGAGAAAGAATATCACCTTTGTGGTGGGGGCTTTGGAATTTTTGGACATGGAAACGTCACCTGTTTAGGCGAAGCTTTATATTCTGAACAAGATATTTTACCACTTTATCGGGGACAAAATGAGCAAAGTATGGGGTTTGCGGCTGCAGGATATGCCAAACAATGGCTAAGGCAACGATTTATGTTTTGTACAGCTAGCGCAGGACCGGGAACAGCAAACCTTTTGACAGCTGCAGGGTTAGCTCACGCAAATCGTCTTCCTCTTCTGATGCTTTGTGGAGATACGTTCCTAACAAGACTACCCGATCCTGTACTTCAACAGATGGAAAATTTTAATGACCCAACCTGTGGTGTAAATGATGCCTTCAAACCGGTTTGCCGTTATTGGGATCGAATAACACATCCAGCACAGGTCATTCAGTCTCTCCCAAATGCTACTGCTACAATGTTAGATCCAGCAGACTGTGGGCCTTCCTTTCTTGGTTTACCTCAAGACGTTCAAGGATGGACTTATGACTTTCCAACAGTATTCTTTGAAAAGAAAATTCACCGCATAAGAAGACAAAGTCCCGATATTAATGAAATAAATGATGCAATAAATTTAATTAAATCAGCAAAAAGACCTATGATTATTGCTGGTGGCGGTGTTCAGTACTCAAAAGCAACCGAGCAATTAAAAAACTTTGCTGAAAAACATCAAATACCAGTTGTTGAAACTATAGCAGGACGCGCAAATTTAAAGAATGAACACCCCCTTAACATTGGCCCTATTGGAGTTACAGGATCGGACAGCGCAAATCACATAGCCGAAAATGCTGATGTTATCCTTGCTGTTGGAACACGATTACAGGATTTTACTACTGGATCATGGACAGCTTTTGCACTCGATGCCAAATTCATCTCTTTGAATGCTGGTAGGCATGATGCCGGAAAGCACATGGCTTTATCTGTGGTGGGAGATGCTAAATTGTCGTTAGAATTATTGTCAGAAAATTTAAACTACGTCGCTCCATCAAATTGGGTTCAGGTAGCGCAGGATGAAAGAATTAAGTGGAATAAATATGTTGCTAAAAATATTTCAGCTGGAAATCAGCCCAACTCCTATGCCCAAGCGATAGGTGTAGTAAACGAGCATTGTGACAAAAGAGATCGAATTGTTGCTGCTGCGGGCGGTTTGCCGGCTGAAGTTACTGCTAATTGGAAGACGTTAGACATTAGTACTGTCGATGTTGAATTTGGTTTTTCATGCATGGGTTATGAAATCTCTGGGGCTTGGGGTGCAAAAATTGCTCAGGATGAAAGAGAACCTGATAATGATGTCATTACATTCTGTGGCGACGGTTCCTATTTGATGCTCAACTCAGATATTTACTCATCTGTTTTGTCAAAAAAGAAAATTATAGCTCTTGTGCTTGATAATGGAGGGTTTGCAGTGATTAACAAGCTGCAAAATAACACAGGTAACGAAAGTTTTAATAATTTAATCAAAGATTGCCCAACTATACCTGAGCCATTTGGAGTGGATTTTGTTGTCCACGCGAGTTCAATGGGTGCAACGGCAGAAAAGGTAGCTAATGCAGCAGAACTTACAGAAGCCTTTAAACGGGCAAAAGCATCGGAGAAAACCTATGTAATCGTAATGGATGTGGATCCTTATGAGGGTTGGACGGCGGAGGGTCATGCTTGGTGGGAAGTGGGAACGCCTCACGTTACAACTAATCCAAAAGTTAACGAAGCCCATAAAGACTGGGAAAGATCAAGAGTTAAACAGCGTAAGGGCGTTTAAATATGAACCTTGTTGAAGGCATTAAGGGAAATAGGTTTGTAGTGTTTGGTCGGGCTGGGATGGACATGTTTGCAGATCCAATTGGAACCAAGAGCGAACTTGCCGAAAACTTTAAATCAGATCTTGGTGGGTCATCTGCAAATATTTGTGCTGGATTATGTAAACTTGGATCCGTTGCTTCTCTTGTAACATCTGTTTCAGACGATGCTGTTGGCCGGTTTTGTATTAATAGACTAAACTATTATGGTGTAGGAACTGAATATGTTAAATCAGTTGCTGGGGAATTCCGGACATCTTTAGCGATCTACGAAAGTTGTATCGATAACTTTCAAAACGTAATTTATAGGAACGGTGCCGCAGATTTTGAGGTAAAGCCTTCCGAAATGGACGAAGTGGACTATTCTCGATTTACCGCGTTAATCACTGCTGGGACAGTGTTTGCTGGCCAACCCTCTCGTGATGCTACTTTCAGAGCATTTGAAAATGCACGAGCTCAAGGCATTCCTGTGATTTTTGATATTGATTATCGACCATATTCTTGGCCAAGCCCACAAGTTGCATCGGAAGTTTTGTCTCGCGCCGGTCAAGAAAGCGACATGATTGTTGGTAATGATGAAGAATTTGGCTTTATGGCTGGCGGTATTGACAAAGGTCTCAATAAAGCAAGAGATCTTGCATCTGAGGGAAATCGTTTAATAATTTATAAAATGGGTGAAGAAGGGGCGATAACCTTATATAATAATGAAGAAATTAAGACAGGAATCTTTCCTACTCAGGCCGTTAAACCGAATGGGGCTGGTGATAGCTTTATGGCTGGCTTATTATCTTCTTTGGCGTCAGGATATGATCTGAAAAATTCAGTAATTAGAGGTTCAGCGTGTGCGTCAATCGTCGTTTCATTACCTGGGTGCGCTCCCGCTATGCCTAATGAAGATCAATTGAATAATTTTATCAATAGTCAGCCTATAAAGGATTTTTAATTAAAATGCATATAGCCCCTTATGACAATTTAAATAAACCTATCGTTGATGTGGATAATGAATTCGTTCCCCTAAATTATTTCAATATCGTAAAATTGAAGAGAGGCGAGGTCTTCGAATATTCTATCAATGGCTACGAGACGTGCATCGTACCTGCAACAGGCACAGTCTCTGTTGATATTGAAGGTAAGAATTTTGATAAGTTGGGAAATAGAGGCGTAGATGTCTGGGATGGTGAACCCGAGGGAGCTTATGTTCCTGTTGGCGCAAAAGTTCGGATTATATGCCAATCTGAAAAGACCGAAACTTTCATTTCGGGAGCTAAATATGATAAAGTGTTAGAGCCTTTTGACATTCGAAAAGCTGAAATAGATCTCGTTCAATATGGTTCTGACGATACGAAAACACACCGCAAAATCAAACATATTTTGGGCGCCAACCAGCATGGTAAAGTAGGCAGATTGCTTGTCAGCGAACTATTTACAGTTGGGCAGGGAGGCTGGTCCGGATTTCCAAGTCATAAACATGATTCAGATCGGCTGCCTCATGAAACTAGGCATGACGAAACTTATAATTTTCGTTTCAAACCTAACTATGGTTCAGGATTACAAATGCTTCAGAGAGAGGATAATAAACCTGGTGATGCTTATCATATTGTGGATGGATCAACGATGTTGATCGATAAAGGTTACCACCCTTGTGCTGTTTTACCTGGTTATGAAATGTACTATTTCACGATATTAGGAGGCTTGAGCCAGAGACCTCTTACGCAGTATTTTCAACCTACACATCAAGAGCAACTCCAGACAATTCCTGGTATAATGGATATGGTGGCGAAGTTTAAGTAATGCTTGTAACCCTAAGAGATGTCTTACAAAAAGCATTAAAAAATGACTACGCTGTTGCAGGTTTAGTTACGCTTGGCTGGGAGGATATGATGGCCTATGTCGAAGCCGCTGAACAAGAAAATTGCCCTGTAATTCTTCAAGCTGGACCCTCTTGCAGGCAGCATACGCCGCTCCCAGTTTTGGGTAAAATGTTTAATTATTTAGCTGAGAATACAAGCGTACCCGTCGTGGCTCATCTTGATCATGGTTACTCTGAGGAAGAATGTAAAATAGCTGTCGATTGTGGTTTTAGCTCTATTATGTTTGATGGTTCGAAAAAAACTTTTAACGAAAATATAGATCAAACGGCGAAGATCTGTGAAATTGCACACTCCGCAGGTGTCTCCTGCGAGGGGGAAATAGGATTTGTTGGATATTCGGGTGGAGAAGGATCCCTGGGAACTGACCCGCAAGAAGCATCTAAATTTGCTATAGATACAAATATCGATGCAATGGCGATTTCAGTTGGAAATATTCACCTACAGAAAAATAAAGAAGGCAGTTTAGATGAAAATCGGATAAGAGTAATAGAAAAAGTCACTCATATCCCTTTAGTCATACATGGAGGATCCGGTATCCCGGTTGAGCAGAGAACATTTTTATCACAAAACTCAAAAATTTGTAAATTTAACATTGGAACAGAACTTCGTTCTTTCTTTGGTGAGTCTTTGCGTGTCGCTGTGAATAAGGACCTGAACCGCTTTGACCGTGTTCAAATATTGAGTGACATCCATCGACCACTTGTTGACAAAACAAGGGATATTTTGAAAGCTTTAAAGCCCGTTAGCTCGTAGATCTGGATAATTTGAGGAAAAAACTATATATCGAAAGTGGTAATTCCGGTATTAAACATGGCTTCAAAAAAATCTAATAAAACCAAAAGAAATATTGAAAATTCAGCCCGGTTTAGTGTTGCTCCTATGATGGACTGGACCGACAGGCACTGCCGTTACTTTCATAGACAGTTTACCAGCAAATCTCTTTTGTATACTGAGATGGTTGCGGCAGCTGCTCTTGTTCGGGGCAGGGCTTATCATTTACTCGACTATTCTATTGAAGAACATCCACTAGCTCTTCAACTTGGCGGATCTGATCCGATTGAACTTGCAGAAGCCGCTTCAATTGGTGAGTCTCATGGATATAATGAGATAAACCTAAACGTAGGCTGCCCCTCTGACCGAGTGCAATCTGGTTCTTTTGGCGCTGTATTGATGAAAAACCCAAAACTCGTGGCAGCGTGCTGTGAAGCGATGCGGACAAGTACTTCAATAGACATAACAGTTAAGTGCCGTATTGGAGTTGATGACCAAAATCCTGAACAAATTTTGCCAGATTTCTTAAATCATATTTCGGACGCTGGTGTGACTCGAATTATAATTCACGCTCGCAAAGCCATTCTTAAAGGTTTAAGCCCGAAGGAAAACAGAGATGTTCCACCTTTGGATTATGACATTTTGTTTAATATGAAAGAGAAATTTCCTAATCTTCATATTTCGCTTAATGGGGGCGTACAAAATCTGGACACTGTGACGGATTTACTTGCGAAGGGTGTTGACGGAGTAATGATAGGTAGATTTGCTTATCAACAACCCACACAAATTCTCTCAGAAGTTGATAAAAAGATTTTTAGGAATGGAGTTATTAGTTCACCATTTGAAATAGCAGATGCGATGCGTTTATATATCAAAGAACATTGTGAAAAAGGGGGCAAGCCTCATCAAGTAACTCGACATATGACTGGTTTATTTCACGGTTTGCCTGGTGCAAAAATCTGGAGACAGTGCCTGTCCAAAGGTTCATGTAATGAAAATATTGATTTTTTTGATGAAGCTTTAATGGCTATGACTAATTCAATAAATAAGTCTGCGGCCTAGGAGGGTATATTTTATTGGGTTTTGCTTCCCACAATCAGATTCAGTAAAATAGATGGCCAGAAAACCGTTTATTATCCGTTAATATCGCCTAAACTTCGCAGATTTTTAACTCTTTCCTTTTGTTAATCTGTCACTTAGTACTCTCCAAGTGGTTAAGGGCAGTCTAGTTTGAACCAATTTTCTTACGGCATTTTGGCAATTATAGCGGCATGTATTATTTGGGGTTTTGTGCCTATTTATTACAAATTATTGGCGCACGTACCTCCATTTGAGCTGTTAGCTCATAGAACAATTTGGTCATTTTTATTTTTCTTTTTTATCTTAATTTACAATAGAAAGTTAAGTGAATTATGGACTTCTCTTTTCGTCTCAAAAGAGGACCGTGCTGTCATTATGATTTCAGCAGTTCTCATTGCCATTAATTGGTTCTTTTTTATCTTTGCTATTCAAACAAATAATGCCACAGAAGCTAGTCTTGGTTATTTCATAATGCCGCTAGTTACAGTTGTATGGGGTTTAATAATTTTTAAAGAAAAGTTATCTCATATACAATGGATTGCTGTACTGTTGGCCCTTATTGCGGTCTTAATATTAACAATAGGTTTAACTTCAGCCCCTTGGATAGCACTCACCTTAGCGGTGAGTTTTAGTTTCTACGCTGTACTAAAGAAAAGACTTAAGATCTCACCAATGGTGAGTGTTACCGCCGAGGTTTTTATTTTAATACCTGCAGCCTTATTACTCATATTATATTTTCATCAAGGGCAGGCTAGTTCTTTCGGAACAGACCTTCTTACTTCATTTTTGTTAATTTTGTCAGGTCCTTTAACAGCTGCCCCTTTAATTCTATTTAGTTATGGGGCTCTTCGTGTTCCATTATCAACAGCTGGTATTTTGCAATATATCAACCCAAGTCTTCAATTTTTTTGTGCGGCAGTAATATTTTTGGAACCATTGACCATATGGCACATGCTAAGTTTTCCAATGATTTGGACGGCTCTTGCTCTATATAGTTGGGCTGGAGTAAAAAATTTTTCTAAAACTCGCTTATAAAAATTAAAAAATAATTGAGACCTATATTTTAGGTTATTTATCACAGCCCCAAATGTCACAAGGAACCCAAATTTTTTTTCCTTCCACTTTTTCCTTTGGGATGGAATGACATGCAGACAATAGTAAAACATAAATCAACAATATTTTTTTCAATATATAAGCCTTTTTTTCTTTAACTTTTCATAACTTAATAAGTTAAATATGACTATAGCCAATCCTTTAATACTTAATAAAACCTATGGTATTTATATTTAATTTAGGAAAGTGGCTCCGGCGGTAGGGATCGAACCTACGACCAATTGATTAACAGTCAACTGCTCTACCGCTGAGCTACGCCGGATCTTGAATTGATATAGCAATAGGCTTTTGGAAGGTCTAGAGAAATAATTGTAAAGATGATTTTTTTTGTCTTACAAATTTAAAGAAACTTTTGTGTTCTCAGAAAGAGGCCCTAAAAACTTGATTTTTCCCCGATTAGCCAAATCAATTAAATGAGCAAAAACATTTCTTGTTGCAGCAATTATTAGTGCTGGCTCTATATCAGTGTAAACCATGTATGTAATTTCTATTGCAGTAAGGGGACCGTTTTCAATGGCCGATTTGATCTGTGTTTCACGTTCTAATCGATGATTAATCAAGAAGGTTATCCTGTCTTTGGGGTTGTTTACTGGGTCTCCGTGGCCTGGTAGAAGCATTTTAAAATCTTTTTTTTGAAGCATCCGGCAAGAATTCATAAATTGTGTTAGATCTCCATAAGGTGGCGACACCATTGAAGTAGCCCAGCCCATAATATGGTCACCTGAAAAAAGAATTTCATTATATTGAAAACAAATGTGATTACCCATATGACCAGGTGTATGAATTGCAGAAATATATTCTCCGTTTAAACTAAATTTTTCATTATTAATTATTGTTTGGTCAGGATAAAACTCATAATCGATACCTTCAAAACCACTATCATATCCATTTTCAATTAAAGACAGCATCGTGGAACTCAAGCCAGAATTAGAGCCACCGAAAGCATAAATTGGAGTATTTAAATTTTTGGAAAGTTTTTTTGCAAGAGGTGAATGATCCACATGGCTGTGTGTTAAAAATATATATTTAACTTGCCTACCTCCTACTAAATCCAAAATGTTATTAAAGTGTTCATTAATCAACGGGCCAGGATCAATCACAGCTAATTCACCGTTATCAATAATATAGGTATTTGTGCCTTTAAACGTCATTGGGCTTGGGTTTGGAGCTAAAATACATGAAATTTTTTCGTTGGGTTTTGTTAATCTTGTTTTATTTCTGTGCTCAAGAGACAATTTATTTCCCTTTATGAAAAGTTATGCTTAGATTTAAACGGTATGTTTAAATGGATCAAATCATATATGCCCAAGCGGTTATATTATCGCGCAGCTTTGATTCTTGTATTCCCTGTATTATTTCTCCAACTTATTGTTTCCATTGTTTTTATTCAAAGGCACTTTGAGGGTGTTACAGTTCAAATGACTCGAACAGTAGCCGCTGAATTAGACTTAATTACAGAAGTGATTGAAAAAGAGGGCGCCGTAGCCGGCCAAAAAATAGCCAGATCCCTTGGTATGTCGATGTCTATTGTTGCAAAGGATACAAATTTTAAGGAAAATCTTAGATTTTTAGACCTTACAGGTTTAGTAGTCCGCCGCGAGTTATTAGCGCTTTCAGAAGTTTTAACTGTTGATTTACCGGATAATCGAAAAGTAAATGTAAGAGTTAAATCAGGGCAAGAATATTTTGATTTGCAATTTTCAAGAAGAAGAGTTTCCGCCTCTAATCCCCACCAACTCATTGTTTATCTATTTGTCTTCGGGGCGTTTTTTACCATCATAGCTTTCTTTTATTTGAGAAATCAACTTCGTCCTATTACCAGATTAGCTGATGCAGCGGAGGCGTTTGGTCACGGAGAAAACTTACCATATGAACCAAGTGGAGCGTTGGAGGTGCGGGCGGCCGGGCAGGCATTTCTAAATATGAGAGACCGAATTGGGAGACATCTAAAACAAAGGACAATACTTTTGTCAGGGGTCAGTCATGACCTCAGAACACCTATAACGAGACTTAAACTTGGTTTGTCGTTCTTGCCAAAAGAACAGAGAGAACCTTTAGAAAGAGATGTTGAAGACATGAACCTCCTGTTGAATGAATTTTTGGATTATGCGAAATTTGAAAATGAAACGGAGGCGCCAGTTGAGGAAGTCGATCCATCGGTTTTAGTAGATGACCTTATAGAAAACTTTTCTCGTACAGATGTAAAAATTCAGTCTATTGGGAAGATTGCAAATAGATTAATTAAGCTTAAGCCATTTGCAATAAAGAGAGCTCTAGAAAATTTGATTAACAATGCAGATCGTTATGGTGATCAAATTTTAATTGAAAAGAAAATTGAAGATAATTTTTTATTTTTTTCGGTTCATGATGACGGACCAGGTATCGACCAAAGTCAACATGACGAAGTTTTACAACCATTTACTCGTCTAGATCCATCCAGAAACCAGAATAAGGGTTCAGGTGTTGGTCTTGGGCTACCAATTGCAAAAGAGATTGCAGAGGGACACGGTGGTTTTTTAAAGTTATCAAGAAGTCTACTCTTAAATGGATTGTGCGTTTCGTTAATAATTCCAGTAAATGAGAAGTCGGTGGTAGGCCCGGAGGGACTTGAACCCCCAACCAATGCGTTATGAGCGCACTGCTCTAACCAGTTGAGCTACAGGCCCACTGCGACTGCCAATGCTTGCTAGCATAACGACACCAGAGGTCAAGTGTTTGTGATTGAATATATTAGGTGCTTAATATAATTGCTCATACTAAGTATTGAGGATTTGTAATGGCCGATCAAAATAAAGGGTTGTCTTACTCAGATGTTGGTGTGGATATTGACGCTGGCAATGAGTTAGTAAATCGGATCAAGCCAAGCTTAAAAACGACGAGCAGACCAGGTGCAATATCGTCAATAGGCGGGTTTGGGGGATTATTTGATCTGAAGGCTGCTGGTTTTGATGATCCCATACTTGTTGCCGCGACAGATGGAGTTGGTACAAAACTAAAAATAGCCATAGAGACTAAGCAGCTCTCAACCATCGGTATAGATTTAGTAGCAATGTGCGTAAATGATTTGGTTTGTCAGGGGGCTGAACCTCTGTTTTTTTTGGATTATTTTGCAACAGGAAAACTAATCCTTGAAGACGCTGAAAAAATTATTGGCGGAATTGCTACAGGTTGTGAGGAAGCTGGTTGCGCGCTAATTGGCGGAGAAACTGCTGAGATGCCTGGTATGTATCAAGGAAAAGACTTCGACTTAGCGGGGTTTTCTGTAGGGGCGGTAGAGAGAGAGCAAGCGTTTCCTCGACCAACACATGATGGAGACGTTATAATAGGCTTAAATTCTGATGGAATACATTCAAATGGGTACTCTTTAGTAAGAAAGATAGTCGAAACCTCAGGTCTGAAATGGACTGATAAGGCACCATTCGAAGACCTTTCTCTCAGTGAAGCACTTTTAAAACCGACAAAATTATATGTGAAACAATGTTTAAAAATATTGGGCGCAAGTGAAATCAAAGCATTTGCCCATATTACCGGCGGTGGGCTTACGGAAAATATTGTTCGAACTTTAGCAAAGGGGCAGGGAATTGAAATTAAACTTTCAAACTGGGAGTTGCCCCCAATATTTAAGTGGCTCTCCGATACAGGTGATGTGGATAAGTTTGAAATGTTGAAAACTTTTAACTGCGGTATAGGCATGGCTATAATTTGTTCTCCATCGTCAACAGATAAAGTTTTTTCATTATTGCAAAAAATTGGAGAACAGCCGATTATTATCGGTCACGTAACAAATAGTAGCAAAGTAGAATACTATGGTGATTTTGGATGAAACTCGCCGTTGCTATCCTTATATCAGGAAGTGGATCTAACATGGTGCATTTAATTAAGTCAATGGATGACAATCATCCGGCGTATCCCAGTGTAGTAATTTCAAATAAATCAGATGCTCCTGGCTTGGGAAAAGCGCAGGTCCTTGGCGTTCCAACAGAAATTATTGACGAAAATCACACAAAAAATAATGATCTAGATTTTGAAAAAGAGCTGATTAAAATATTAGAAGTTTATAATATTGAACTAATTTGTTTGGCTGGTTTTATGAAAATTTTATCTAAAAAATTTATAAATATTTTTAAGGATCGTATTTTGAATATTCACCCCTCACTGCTACCAAAATATAGAGGGCTTAACACACATGCGAGAGTACTCGCATCAAATGATACTATTGCCGGATGTTCAGTACATTTGGTAACCCCGGAGTTAGATGGAGGTCCGGTTCTCGCTCAAACTGAGATTGCTATTAAAAAAAACGAAACACCAGAATCTTTAGCAGCAAAAATATTAATTGAAGAACATGCTTTATATCCTAAAGTTTTGTTAAATTTTTCAAATCAAATAAGAAAATCAGAAGTATAAGAGAATAATAAGTAACATTATTCATTGGCCCAGGTATAATTATATAATGAAAACAATTACAAAGAGTTCAGAACTAAAAGATTTTTGTGATAGAGCAACAAATGAAAAATACATTACTATTGATACCGAATTTCTACGTGAACGAACTTATTTTTCGAAGCTATGTTTAGTCCAATTAGCAATTCCAGGTGATGAGGAAGAAAATGCTGTTATTGTTGATACTTTAGTCAAAAATTTAGATTTAGCACCTCTTTATAAAATATTTCAGAACCAAAATATAGTTAAGGTTTTCCATGCTGCTAGACAGGATTTAGAAATTTTTTACTTAGCTTCGGGAATTTTCCCATATCCTTTATTTGATACACAAATAGCAGCTATGGTGTGTGGATTTGGAGATCAGGTGGCTTATGAAACACTTGTTAGACAAATTGCAAAACAGACTTTAGATAAAAGCTCTCGTTTCACTGATTGGTCTCGACGTCCTTTAACAGATGCCCAGAAGAAATACGCTCTTGCCGATGTAACACATTTGCGGGTCATATATGAATTCCTTTCAGAAAAATTAGTTAAAACTGGGCGTTTAAAGTGGGTTGAGGAAGAACTAGAGAATTTAACCTCGTCCGAAACTTACGACGTTAATCCAAAGAATTCCTGGCGAAGACTTAAAACGAAGTCCAATTCAAGAAGATTTTTAGGTTTAGTTGCCTCGTTAGCAGAATTTAGAGAAAACTTCGCTCAGTCAAAAAATATACCTAGAAACCGAGTCATTAAAGATGATGCTTTGTTAGAATTGGCATCTAATAAACCTAAAAATCTAGATGAGCTTTCAAGATCAAGATTACTGCTCAGAGATGCACGTAAGGGTGAAATTGCATCGGGTATATTAACAGCTATTAAAAAAGGATTGGAGATTCCAGATGCGGAGCTTCCCGAAAAGCAATTAAAATCTGATAAAGGGAATATTAACAGTGCGTTAGCAGACCTTCTTCGAGTTCTTCTAAAGGCATGCTCGGAGAACACAGGGGTTGCTAGTAAATTAATTGCATCAGCAGGTGATTTGGATGCTTTAGCTGCAGGTGATCGCAACATAATTGCCTTAAATGGTTGGCGGTTTGACGTGTTTGGGAAAACTGCCGTAGAGCTTTGTGACGGCAAAATTGGCTTATCTGTTGCAGGGAGTAAAGTAAAAACCTTTCAATTATAATAGAATTTTTATCTCGAGCACTAAATTAAAAAAAGGTTGTATATTTAAGGGGTTGAAATTGGCTAGTAGTGAATTTGAACAAATTGTTGATGATTTTGAATTTTTAGAAGATTGGGAAGACAAATACAGATATGTAATTGAAGAAGGTAGAAAAATGCCTGGCCTGGACGAAGCTTTAAAAGTTGAAAGTAATAAAGTTAACGGATGCGCATCGCAAGTTTGGCTCCATTTTTCAGTTTCTGACACTCTTTATTTCGATGGCGATAGCGATACAGTCATTGTCAAAGGCCTGATAGCTTTACTGCGCAAATTGTATAACGGTACGCCAATTGACGAAATTAAAAATATAAGTGCGTGGGATAATTTAAAAAGGCTAGGGTTAGATGATCATCTATCGTCTCAACGCTCAAATGGGGTAAAAGCAATGGTAGAAAAAATAAACTCCATAAGTTAACTTTTAGGCACTCAGTTGATTATGCTTTCGAGCTACAAATTCCTTAGCTGTCTCAACTGCTACTGCAGCATCTCGACAATAAGCGTCAGCACCTATTGCTTTTCCAAACTCCTCATTGAGCGGAGCACCTCCGACTAGAACAATATATTCGTCTCGTATTCCGCTTTCAACTAGTGTATCGATTACAACCTTCATGTATGGCATTGTTGTAGTCAATAGCGCAGACATGCCCAATATATCAGGCTGCTCTTTTTCCAAAGCTTCTAAATAATTCTCGACTGGGTTATTTATCCCCAAATCGACAACCTCAAAGCCCGCACCTTCCATCATCATAGAAACTAAATTTTTCCCAATATCGTGGATATCGCCCTTTACGGTTCCAATGACCATTTTGCCAACTCGAGGGGCTCCAGTTTCTGCAAGCAAAGGCTTTAATATTGCCATCCCACCCTTCATTGCATTCGCTGCTAGTAGGACCTCTGGCACAAATAAGATACCATCTCTGAAGTCTTTCCCTACAATCGTCATTCCGCCTACGAGCGCTTCTGTAAGTATGTTATAAGGAGCCCACTTTCTCTCCAGCAGGATATTAACACCCTCTTCGATCTCTTCTTTAAGCCCGTCATAGAGGTCATCAAACATTTGCTGCACAAGCTCGTCGTCGTCTAACTCTGATAAAATTATTTCATCTTCATCATCTGACATACCCATATCCTTTCAAAAAAACCAGATAAGGTCCCCGAGTTACTTTTGTGTTAGTCTTCTATTTTTTGATAAAATCTAACAGTCATTTTACGACATAGAGCATTTTAAAGCCGACTAAATATAAACCCTTCATATTATTTTTATTTTAAATATCAATAAAAACTGAGGTTTATGTAGTAAATATAGCAACTACTATACTCAACGACGCCTTCTTTTAGATGTGCGCTTTTTTGTTTCCTTTCTGCTTTGACTCGAAAACGGACCAATTTCTAATTCTACTTGTTGAAGCGATGGAGCTGATCCTAGGACTTCACTTTCAAGAGCAGCGCGCATTGATAACAAATGTTCAGATTTAGTTCCACAGCAACCCCCAATTATTTTGGCACCGCTATTTCTAGCCATAACTGCATATTTTGCCATCAATTCTGGAGTACCATCATAAAGAATTTGACCATCAATATATTTCGGAATTCCTGCATTGCCTTTTGCAATCAATATGCTTTCAGGAGCAGATCTCGCAAAATCTTGGATAGTTCTTAGTAAGTCTGGAGCACCTGTGCCACAATTTGCCCCGAAAGCTATAGGTTTATTTTGTATAGAGGAAATTAACTCAACCATTGCAGCCGGGCTTGTTCCCATCATTGTACGTCCGGCAGTATCAAAACTCATTGTTCCGACCCAAGGAAGTTCAATTTGCGAAAAAGCTTCAGCCGCAGCTTTAAATTCCTCCGGAGCTGATATAGTTTCTACCCATAGAAGATCGACGCCACCCTCTTTAAGACCCTGGGCCTGTTCATGGAATACCTCAGTAGCTAATTGGTGCGTAAGATCTCCAAAGGGCTGCATAATTTCACCAGTCGGCCCAACTGAACCAGCAACAAAAACTGTCCTATTCGAAGAGTCTGCAACATCTCGAGCAATTTCAGCAGACATTTTAGACAAATCAAAAGCTCTGTTTTCGCTGTTGTGGAGCTTAAGTCTAAGTGCGTTACTACCAAAGCTATTTGTTAAAAATATATCACTTCCAGCTTCAATTGCATCTTTGTGAAGTGTGGCGATTTTTTCTGGATATTTTTCATTCCAAAGTTCAGGCGCGTCTCCAGACATTAAACCCATATCGAAAAGATTTGTGCCTGTGGCGCCATCTGCAAGAAGCCATTCACAAGAGCCTATTTTCTGCTCAATTTTTGAAGCCATTTCTCCTCCACGGTTCGGTGAATTCCATAATAATGTATAGTTGTCCAACGAATTTAATTCATTTTCATTATGAGTTATCCGCAACAATTATTCTTTAAGGTCTCTTCAGATAAAAACTTGCTCAGTCATTTCCTTTCGCTTAATAGATTTTAGTAGAAATTAAAGTCTCATAATGGATTTAAACTTATGGCCCGTCGCGCAAAAATTTATGAAGGTAAAGCAAAAATTTTATATGAAGGGCCTGAACCAGGAACAGTTGTTCAGTATTTTAAAGACGATGCAACAGCATTTAATGCCGAAAAAAAAGAAGTTATTGAGGGTAAAGGCGTCTTAAATAACCGGCTATCTGAGTTTTTTATGTCAGGTCTAAATAATATAGGAGTTCCAACTCACTTTATTAAGCGCTTGAATATGCGTGAGCAACTTGTTCGCAATTGTGAAATAATCCCTCTTGAAGTTGTTGTACGAAACTACGCTGCTGGCTCTATCTCAAAAAGATTAGGAATAGAAGAAGGCACACAGCTACCTCGTCCAGTTGTCGAATACTATTATAAGGATGATAGTCTAGGAGACCCGATAGTATCGGAAGAACACATTGCTGCTTTTAATTGGGCATCTTCACAAGATATGGATGATATTCTGGGTTTAGCTCTGAGAGTAAATGATTTTTTATCTGGAGTAATGTTCAGTGTTGGAATCAAATTAGTTGATTTTAAAATTGAAATTGGTCGTTTTTTTGAGGGAGAGTATCAGCGGCTATTAATTGCCGATGAAATTAGTCCAGATAGTTGCCGTTTATGGGACATCAAAAGTGGTGAAAAACTGGACAAAGACGTCTTTAGACGTGATTTGGGCAGCCTTACGGATGCCTATACGGAAGTTGCAAATAGGTTGGGCTTGCTACCCAAAACTAATTCTCAAATAAAACCCACGTTAGTTAGATAAGTATTACGCATTTTTTAAAGATAAGGAAATTTTAAATGAAAGCTCGGGTTACAGTTATGCTAAAGAATGGAGTTCTTGATCCACAAGGCGAGGCTGTAAAACACGCATTAAATTCTCTAGAATACAATAACGTTGAGTCGGTCCGTCAAGGTAAGGTCATAGAAATAGGTTTAGATGAGACCTCCAAAGAAAAAGCAAACAAAAGTATCCAAGAAATGTGCGAAAAATTACTAGCGAATACCGTTATAGAAAGTTACGAAATAGAGATTATTTGATGCGTGCAGCAGTTATTATTTTTCCTGGATCAAATTGTGATCGAGATCTGCTCGCCGCGCTTCGTTTAACTGGTCATCAGACAATTTCAATTTGGCACAAAGAGACTGAATTACCGAAAAATATAGATCTCATTGCAATTCCGGGTGGTTTTTCTTTTGGGGATTATCTTAGATGTGGAGCTATTGCTGCCAAGTCTCCCATTTTTAGGGAGGTAGTTAGACATATTGACCGTGGAGGTTATGCACTAGGTATCTGTAACGGATTTCAGATCCTTACCGAAGCTGGTATTTTGCCAGGTATTCTCCAAAAAAATGAAGGCACTAAATTTATTTCGAAAGTTGTTGATCTACGTGTCAAGAATATAACAAGCACTTTTACACATAATTATTCATATAATAGGATTATCTCTATACCCATAGCACATCATGAAGGAAATTATTTTGCCTTAAAGGATGATTTAAAAAAACTCCGCGACGAAAATTGTATTGCTTTTGAGTACATTGATAATCCAAATGGGGCTTCTGATAATATCGCCGGCATTTTATCCAGAAATCATCGTGTTTTAGGAATGATGCCTCACCCTGAGCGGCACACTGAGAGTGCGCATGGATGCCAAGATGGTTACTCCTTCTTTAAAGGATTGCTTCAGACAATTTAAAATTCTTAACAGACAGAAGAATTTAAGCCATATTATATTTATGGATAAGAAAAATTTCACTGAAATTATAAAAACAAACCAAAGATCAACACCTAAAATTTTAACAAAACCACGAATATTTTTATTTACATTCCTTATCATTACACTTTCTATTCTATTTATAACTAACTCATTTTTTACATCGAGATTTAGCGAGATCATTGAACGTCAGGGAAAATTAAATCTTACAAAAAATACAAATAGTATACTGAATGAATTACAGAAAAACTCAATCATTCCTCAACTATTAGTAAATGATCAAGAAATCACAAAATCTTTAATTTCTAAAAATTTTTCTATTTTATCGGAAAGATTTTCACTTTTTTTAAATGAAATATCCATCGCTTCGATATCCCTTTTGGATAAATATGGAAATCTGGTAGCTTTTAGCGCCAAGGAAAATTTCAAAAAAAAAGTATCTTATAAAGGTTTTACTAATAATGCTAACAGTACATTAGAAACTGTTATGAGCGTTTCCAAAAAAGAGGGTAATGATTTTGGTTTTTTTTATTCTAGACTAATTGAATATGAAGGTGAATTACTTGGAGTGATATTAATAGAAGTTGATCTTCAAAAATTTGAAAGAGCGTGGGTGGAAAGTGGAGAGACCATTATAATAACCGATAATGCTGGCATAATAATTCTTTCAACAGAACCTAGTTGGAGGGGATTGACAGAGAAACAAGCCTTTCAGATCAAAACGCCTGAAAACACTTTTAAACGTGCTTATAATGTAACAGCCGAATGGACCAAGTTAAAAGGCTTGGATACTTACCCAAACACACAGGCGACCATCCGTTCTACTGGAAAAATACCTTTGCTAAATTGGAATATTTCTAGTTTTACTAATTACTCAAGCGTGAGGGAAAAAGTTAACACCATTCTCGCCTTTGAAATTCTTCTACTTCTATTTTTGATTGTTTTTTGTTTGTATCTATTAAATAGAAAGAATGTTGTTCGTCTTAATTTGTTTGAGGAAGAAGCATTTCAATTAAAAGAACTGAATAAAAGATTGACTAAAGAAATTAAGCAACGCAAACGAGTAGAAAAAAATTTACTTGCTGTTGAGAAAACTTTAGAGCAACATTCCAAATTGGCCGCACTAGGTGAAATGTCAGCGGCTATAAGTCATGAATTAAATCAGCCTTTGGCTGCAATGAAAACATATTTAGCTGGTGCTTCATTATTATTGAAAAGAAATAGACCTAATGAAACCGTGATGGCTTTGATGAGAATTGATGACTTAATTCAAAGAATGGGGGGAATTACCAAACAACTTAAATCCTTTGCTAGAAAAAACACAGAAAGCTTAGTTCCAGTAAATTTCAACGAGGCTTTTTTATCTGCAATGGCAATAATGGAGCCCCAGTTAAAACAAGCACAAGTAAAAGTTAAAACATTTATAGAACCGGAAGCGGTCATAATTATGGCGGATCAACAGAGACTTGAACAGGTTATAATAAACTTACTGCGAAATGCTCTTGATGCAGTTATAGAAGTCGAGGAGCCGGAGATTAAAATATCTCTTTATAAAGATGACTCAGCAATCTTTTTATTAAAAGACAATGGTAAGGGTATCAGTAACTTAGAGACTATTTTTGAACCTTTTCAAACAACTAAAGACTCAGGAAAAGGGTTAGGGTTAGGGTTAGCTATATCGTCAAATATTATTTCCGAATTGGGGGGTATGCTTCAAGGAAAAAATCTATCAACTAACGGTGCTGAATTTACGATCACATTGCCATTATTTGATCCAAGTAAGGTAACTGTTAGAGAAACTACAAACTCAATTTCAGGTTTTGAGTCATGAAGGTAGCCATAATTGACGATGAAAAAGATATGCGGCTCTCCATCTCACAATGGCTCTCTTTATCAGGTTATGAAACTGAGAGTTTTGCTTCAGCTGAAGATGCATTAGCCAGTATAAATTTTCATTACCCAGGCGTTGTTGTTTCTGATATCAAAATGCCTGGTATGGACGGGATGCAGCTATTAAAAAAATTAATGGGGCAAGATAGTGGGCTACCTGTAGTTCTTATAACAGGTCATGGAGACGTACCAATGGCTGTTGAAGCTATGCGGCTGGGGGCATTTAATTTTTTAGAAAAACCATTTGAGCCTGAAGATTTAACTCAATTAATAAAATTAGCTGCTAAAAAGCGCCGCTCCACTTTGGAAAGCAGAGAGCTTCGCCAAGAATTATCAGATGGTTCCAAAATTATTAAAAAGTTAGCAGGTTCATCTAAAGTATTGCTTGAATTAAAAGAAGATATTTTAGATTTTTCTCAATCTGATGCATTCGTATTAATAGAAGGAGAAACGGGGACTGGCAAAACACTCGTCGCTCATGCGTTGCATGCAGTTAGCCAGAAAACGGCAAAAGCTTTAATTACAGTTCACTGTAGCGCCTATGACGGGTTTACCTTATCCAGACGATTATTTGGGCCAATAGAAAAAACCGACAATTTTTTACCTGCTTTTGAGGAAGCCAAAGGTGGAACACTTATTTTAGAAGACATCGAAAGACTTCCTACCGATCTTCAAGGAAAACTATTGGATAAATTAGTATTTTTGGAAAATTCTTCCGAGATAAGATTAATAACAATTTCCAACCACTCATCTCCTACATTCGCAAAAAAAATAATAAGAGACGATTTATATTTCAGATTAAGCTCTTTAAAAATTTCAGTTCCTTCTCTGAGGAAAAGGGGAAATGATATAATTGATTTGTTTTATCAATATGCACATTCCTTTGCAGAAGAGTATGGTTGTTTAGCTCCTGTACTAACCTCAGAGCAATCAAGTCAATTGATTCAAGCACCGTGGCCAGGTAATGTACGACAGCTGATAAATATAGCCGAGCAGATCGTAATTCAGTCGAGGAGGGGAGATTTAAATCTATCTTCGTTATTAATAATTTCTGAGGAAAATATTGATAATACAATTATTTCAGACGGAAAACCTTTAAAATTATATGTTGAAGCATTTGAAAAATCATTAATTGAATGTTCTATGCGTAAGCACAAAGGCTCAATAAACAAGGTAATGGAAGAATTATTAATACCTAGACGAACTCTTAACGAGAAAATGGCCAAATATTCGTTGAATAGATCAAACTTTCTTGAATAATGTTTATTCGATCTGTTTCCTAAAGTAACAATAAAGCCAAATTAAAAATAAACAAAAAGATATCAAAACGTTCCATCCAGCCATAGAAATACCAATTAAATCCCATGCTATTTCGTCACAGCGGACAAGCGGGGCACTCATTATTTTTTCTAATAACTGATCGGTGGTCAAACCTTCTATTGAGGAGTTAGTACAGGAATTGGGGCCAGACCAATATTTTTGTTCTACTCCCACATGATAAAAAGCTAAAATTGTTGAGATTAACATCGACATCATACCAACAAAAATAAGGATACGTACGGGAAAGAAATAGAATAATAAAAAGATTAACATATTAAAAATGTGTGGGTACCGTTGCCAATAGCACAACTTACAAGGTAAAAATTCACCGATGTATTCGAAAGAATAAGCTCCCAAAATAACAGCTGCCGATGAAAGGCATGCTATAGTTATCAATTGCTTAGTTCTCATAAAAAGTCTAAACCTAAAGTTCCAACCACAATAAGAGCCATAAAAAATAGAAACAGCCAACCTAGATAAGTCTCTATAAAACTTTTTATCGTTTCTCCGTATCGCTTTAGTAGAGTTGCAACAACGAAAAATCTAGTGGCTCTTCCTAGTAAAGCAGATGCAAAAAAGACATATATGGGCATTTGTGTAAAACCAGACATAACAGAGACAACTTTAAATGGTATTGGAGATATACCGGCCGTTAGTACAATCAAAAATCCATTTTCGTTTATAGAATTTGAAAATAAGTTCATCGCAGGTTGTTTTCCAAGACCTACAAGTAAAGGTTCAGCTATTTGTGCGTAAGCGAGAAAGCCAATATAATACCCCACTAGTCCTCCCAAAACAGACGAAATTGTAGTAACAAGAGCATAGAGCCAGGCCTTTTTGATGTTTGCTAAAATCATAGGAATTAACAAAACATCAGGTGGTATTGGAAAAAATATTGCTTCAATGAAGCCGACGAACCCCAACAACCAAATAGCCCGTGGGTTATTAGCTAGTTCCATTGTCCAGTTATATAAAGATCGTATAAAGCGCATTTGATTTCATTGGCTAATCGCATTTGTCCTTATGATGGTCAATACTTTCATTTTGCATCTGGACGTAACTATATAGTTTCCTTATTACTCCTTTTAGTGCCCAAGTGGCGGAATGGTAGACGCAGGGGATTCAAAATCCCCCGCCTTCACGGGCGTGTGAGTTCGAGTCTCACCTTGGGCACCAATTAACCTGAACTTATCCGCGTAACCACATGATATATCCATTTTTTTTGTTTATATATTCTATGAAGTATAGGACATGGTAAACAAAAATGCTCGCTATTTAATGTGTAATAGTAAATTAGGTCAGGATTATATCAATTTACTACAGAAACTGCAGGACTGTTCTTTGAAAACAAATGATTGAATTCAATATTTTACATTTATTTTTCTTGCTTATAAAAAATACCTTGTTAATGTTTTGACATTATAAGTCGGCTCAGTTCGACGGGGAGGAATAAAAGGCTGGTGCTATTGCGTCAGTCTTTTTTCGTTTAACTTTAATTACTAAGCTTTTATAACTGGAAAAAAACTGCAAAACACTACATTTTGTATTTATTATAGACTTTTAATCAAGATAGTGGTATCAATTAGATACCACTATGTTTTAGTGGGAGGCATAAGCCTATTATTTAACCTCCCTTGAACTGGTCGAGGTGATCCTTGTTACCTCGACTCTTCTTTTAGTGACTAACCTTTTTATTAACTAATTTGTTTTGCCCAGTTAACAAAATCTTCTGGGGTGTCTAAATCAATAAAATAAGAATCGTCGACCGTTACAAATCTATTAAGAGTTTTTTCATTTCTATTTATAATATCTCGAGCCCCCATATCTCCCTTAATTAATTTTAGTTCGTCAAAATATTTTTGGGGGAAAATAACTGGATGGCCAAATTTGGATTTTCCAAGTTTGACAGGACGGCAAACCATTTCGGGACTTTTTAAAAAATAATTTGTTAATTTTATTAAGGCGTGCGCACTAAGACCAGGTAAGTCAGAAGGGCAGATAGCCAAACTATCCACATTTATGTTTTTTGTAGTTTCAGTTACACCTGTTGAAATAGAATGCCCCATACCTAAATTTGCATCCTCCACTTCAATTAAGACCGCATTTGTTTTAGACACAATCAGTTTTCGTTCGGTGTCATATGCAGGAACTGTAGCAAATACTGGAAAATTTAACTTCAAAGCTTCGTCTAATGTTCGTTTAAGGAGTGGAACCCCATCTATTTCTTTCAACAACTTATCTCTTCCACGCATTCTAGTAGACGCTCCTGCAGCTAAAAACAAAAATCCAATTTGATATTGAGCCATTCTTCAAACCTTATTTAATTCTTAGTGTAACAAAAATCTTTTCAATTATAAGTTTAAATCAAATTTGGTTATCAAACGACTTCATTAGTCGCCTTCGAACATCTGGAACGGAAGTTAAAAATCTACGTTTGAATTATAGGGAGGTTCGTCGAAATGAAATCAAAAGCCCAGGTAGTTGTTATTGGGGGCGGATTAATTGGTTGCTCGATTTTGTATCATTTAACAAAATTGGGTTGGCCAGATGTAGTTCTTTTGGAGAGGAATGAACTTACTTCTGGATCAACTTGGCATGCTGCAGCTGGAATACATGGCCTTCATGACAGTACAAATATCAGCCGAATTCAGCATTATACAATGAACTTATATAAGGAACTTGAAAAAGAGACTGGGCAGGGATGTGGGATTTTCCAACCCGGCTCACTTTATTTAGCGCAAACTGAAGAGCGTGAGCATCAATTAAGGCTTCAAGCGGCTAAAGCAAAATTATACGAAATGGACTTTCAAGAAATATCACGTGGTGAAGCTGAAAAATTACATCCTTTCGTAAATTTTGAAGGAGTACGGTGTATAATGTGGGAGCCAGATGGTGGGAATGTTGACCCTTCTGGTGTCACAAACGCTTATGCCGTAGGTGCTCGTTTAAATGGGGCTGAGATCCATCGCTTTACTCCAGTCATTGGAACAGAGCAAAATTCGGATAGTACGTGGAATATCAGAACGGAAAAGGGCAATATTCAGGCAGAGTGGGTTGTCAATGCTGCGGGCTTGTGGGGCAGAGAAGTTGGTAAAATGGCTAATATAAATCTACCTTTGCAACCTACTGAGCATCAGTATTTTGTAACCGATACAATAAATGAGATAAAAAACTTTTCGGATAGATTACCCTCAGTGGCTGACAGAGACGGTGAATATTATCTGCGTCAAGAAGGTAACGGTTTATTGATTGGTGCTTATGAAAAAAATTATAAATTATGGGCCGAAGGAGAAACCCCAAACGATTTTGGTCATGATCTTTTTGACGATGACTTAGAGCGAATTGAAGAAAATATATTAAGAGCAATTGACCGAGTTCCTATCGTGGGCACTGCTGGAATAAAAAGAGTTATAAATGGCCCGATGATTTGGTCCCCCGACTCAAATGTTCTATTTGGGCCCATACCTGAGCTAAAAAATTATTTCTGCTGCAACGGTATAATTCCCGGTTTCAGTCAATCAGGAGGTATGGGATTGATGGCAGCTGAATGGATTATAAAGGGTGAGACACAATTTGATTTATTTGGATGGGATGTGGCTCGTTATGGAGATTGGGCAAATAATAAATTTGTAAAAGAGCGAGTAGGTGATCAATATGCAAATCGTTTTAAAATTCACTTCCCAAATGAGGAAAGATCCGCTGGAAGACCTGTAAAAACAAGACCTGTATACAATTATCAAAAAAAACTTGGAGCTGTGTTTGGTTTAAACTATGGATGGGAGCATCCTCTATACTTTGATAAGAATTGTATAGAAACCTCAGGGTTCACAAGGCAAGACTGGTGGCATTCCGTGGGTCGCGAAGCGAGAATGCTTCGCAATAATGTAGGTGTGATAGATATATCAAATTTCGCCAAATATAGTTGTAAGGGTCCAGGAGCTGAAAAATGGCTAAACTCAGTCTTTGCCAACAACATGCCATCAGAAATTGGCCGATCTTGTTTAACCCCATTAATTAGCGTTTTTGGTGGTATTGCTGGAGATGCTACAGTCACTAGAGTTTCAGATGATGAGTTCTGGATTGTAAGCTCTGGAATTTCTGAAAGATATCAGAAACGTTTCTACAACCTTGTGCAACTTCCAGAAAATACAAGTTTTAAAAGTAGAACGGATGAAATGTGTGGTTTCAACGTTGCAGGTCCAAAATCAAGAGAAATTCTACAAAGACTAAGTAATCAGAACTTATCAAATAAAAATTGGCCATTCATGCGATCTGGTAGCATTTCGATAGCGGGAGTTTCTTGTTTAGCTTTGAGAATTTCCTTTACTGGAGATTTAGGGTGGGAGATATATTGCGAGACTAGCAAGCAACAGATTGTTTATAAGGCTCTAGTTCAGGAAGCAGTTAATGAAAGGGGCGGGCCAGTAGGTAGCAGAGCCCTGATGTCACTGCGAATTGAAAAGGGCTATGGAAGTTGGAGTAGGGAGTATAGCCCCGAAGTTTGGCCACACGAATGTGGATTAGAGAATTTGTGCAAATTGGGCAAAGAATTCTTAAATAAAGGAGAATTAGAAAAAAAACTCAAGACTAATCCAAGAGAAAGCTTAATGTTAATACATTTAAATGAAGAAGATTGTATTTCGTCTAATGCAGATGCAACTGGAGGCGAACCTGTTTTTAAAAATGGAAAAGGTATAGGAAGAATTACATCAGGAGCTTACGGATATACAGTTGGAATGTCTCTAGCTTTAGGTTATTTAAAGGATGCTATTCCAGGAGATAATATTGAAGTAATGGTTTTAGGGCAACCTCATAGAGGAAAGGTTCTTGAAGCTGCCCCTTTTGATCCAGAAGGAATAATTTTAAGAGGCTAAATCGTCATTAAAAGGTTCTTTTAGCAACGGTCGTACTCTAATAACTGTAATTCTGTTAGCTTCTCTTCCAGCAACTTCAAATCGAAAACCGTGGAAACGAAATACTTGCCCAACTGCCGGTATCATTTGTGCTTCATGAAGAACTAGACCAGCCAAAGTATTTGCGTGTTCATCTGGTAAATTCCAATCCATCGCCCGATTTAAATCACGGATAGTCATAGTTCCATCTAGTTCGTAAACGCCTTCGGTATCCGGTTTTATTGATTCACTGGAATCTGGGTCGAATTCATCTGCAATCTCACCAACAATTTCTTCTAAAATATCCTCTAAGGTTATCATTCCCTCAAGGCTACCATATTCATCAACAACTAATGCGAAGTGCGTTCGCCTCCTTAGAAATTGACGCATCTGCTCGTCCAAAGCCGTTGTGTCTGGAACAAAATAAGGTTTCATAATTACAGAACTAATATCCCAATTTAGTAAATTTTTTAGCGATGCATCAGGACCACTTATTTTGCCGTACATTGATCTCGCCAAATCCTTTGCGTGAATTACACCAATAATATTTTCTGGCTCATCTTTATACACTGGTAATCTCGTATGATTACTTGACATACACTGAGCCAATATTTCTTTTGGTTCATCGTTAAAATTAATCATCTCTATACTAGAGCGATGCAACATTATTTCTTCAACTGTGCGCTCTGACAGATCGAGGGCACCCAAAATACGGTCACGATCTTCCTTCTGAACGACTCCTTCAAGGTGACCAAGAGATATTGCACCGGCTATTTCCTCTCTAACAGCCAATATAGGTTCATCAGCTGAGGTTCTAACACCAAACAACCACAAAATACCTCTGACTAATTTTCTAATAGCTGAAACAATCGGATCAAATATAGTGACTAGAAGAGCAATAGGAGCAGACACTCTAGCAGCAGCCCGCTCTGCATTTGTAATCGCATAAGTTTTTGGGAGCACTTCAGCAAAAATCAAAACAAGAAGAGTCATAACTAAAGTTGCTAATGCAACGCTACTTTCGCCGACTAGTTTAGTAAATAAAGCTGTAGCTAGTGATGTTGCCAGAATATTCACTAGGTTATTTCCTAATAGTACTGAGCCAATTAATTTCTCATTATCTTCTGTAATTGATAATGCTCTCGCAGCACTACGTGATCCTTTATCGGCTTGGGTTTGAAGCTTACCTCTAGAAGCCGCAGTCAAAGCAGTCTCGCTACCAGAGAAAAACGCGGAAAGTAACAAAAGTATAAAGATTGCAAATATAGTTAACCAAAAGGCGTAGTCTAAATTCAAAGACTGTAACCAAAGCATTTATTTAAACCTTATTATAAAAAATAAAACAAGT
The DNA here is from genome assembly GCA_902543185.1 of Paracoccaceae bacterium. Taxonomy (GTDB): domain Bacteria; phylum Pseudomonadota; class Alphaproteobacteria; order Rhodobacterales; family Rhodobacteraceae; genus Salinivivens. Next base: position 65,676 of record CACBXB010000003.1, on the reverse strand, counting down.
TGAAACATAAGCAAGTAGCCTAACACAATATATGATACAAGTAATTTAATTTTTAAAAATTGGATTACCTTACTCTGTAACATCTCCAAAAGTTCTAAGTAAAATAATCATAAATTTTTATCTACTTTTAATTGCCAAAGGATGATGCTCTTCGAGAGTAGATTTTAACTTGTCGTTTACAATGTGAGTATATATTTCGGTTGTTGTGATGTCAGAATGCCCTAGAAGAGTTTGTATGACCCGCAAATCAGCGCCATTACTCAATAGATGTGTAGCAAAAGCATGCCGTATGGTGTGAGGTGAAACATTTTCCCTTTTAACGCCTGCTTCAATTGCCCAAGATTTAATTTTATTAAAAAACCAATTTCTAGTAAGGTACCCATTTTTACTCTTCGAAGGAAATAAAAAACTTGATCTCTTCAAACCTGATTTTAGTGATAGTTCTTCTTTTTCATCTCTAAGTTTAAGCCAATGCTCCAATGCCTCAATTGCCGAAGGAGATAATGGAACAAGCCGTTCCTTGCTACCTTTTCCCTTTATTAAAATCATTTTTGGTCTTCCGCGAGCTGAGGCAACAGGCAGCGACATTAATTCAGTAATCCGCATACCTGATGCATAAAGTACCTCCATTAAACATTTATTTCGAGCACGTTCAAATTCTGTATGCCCCTGTGTCTTCGCTACTTTCAATAATGAATCAACTTCTTCTAATGTGAGTGTTTTTGGTAATGGTTTTGGCAACTTGGGACCCGAAAGTTGGGCCGATGGGTCTATAACCAAAAACCCTGCTTCAACACAAAATTTAAAAAATTGTTTAATTGAAGATAAATGTCTGGCTCTAGTGGATCGGGAGTGACCTAATTTTTGCAAATATAAAATATACTTTTCGAGCTCAGTTTGAGTAACTTTTAGAAAAGATTTGCCAATTTTTATAGATAATTTCTCAAGATCTTTTGAATATGCTAAAATCGAATTCGCACTTAATCCCTCTTCTGCATACTTAGCTTCTAGAAATTTCTCAATCAACTGTTTGTTGTCACTCATTTTTTCAACACCAAATGGGTTAAAGCAGCTCGGCGAGCAGTGGTTTCTAAACCTATTAAATTTAACGTTGATAAACTCTCTGAAAAATCTTTCAAATTACCTTCAATTCCCATTTCAAATTGTAGAAGAGCATTCAAAATAACTTCTCCTAATTTTCCCTGATTTAGTTTCTGTTCAACTAAGAATGGCATACTAGGTTCAGTAAAAATTTGGAAAATAATTTTTTCAGTTTCATCGGATACTTTAACTTGAGAAAAATCGCCCGCAGTCAAACCAAAGCGAATATCACTTGGATCCCAATAACCCTCTGTTATCTTGAAATTATTTGTTAAGAGCAACAAATTTGCAGCTATTTCTTTTGATTTTGGGGAAAGATTTTGCTCAAACACTCTTAGACCAAATAGTTTTGCAAATACTGTTAACTGATTGGTTTTTTTAAAAACTTTCCAAGCATCTTGAAAATATTTTTCTAAATTTTCCTTTTGGTTTAAAGCAGCGTCTAGATCAGTAACAACTTTAACCCTATCCCACATACCCCCTGAAGCACCTGGGTTGTGATTTGTATAAATCCCTAAGATTTGATTTTCTGGTATTGCACCAGTTAATGATAAGCGCTCAGCTGCGATAACTTGAGCTCGCCATCCATTTTCACCGGATAAATCACTTTGACTGTATTGGATGGGTAAATATTCAGCTGGAATAGGCTCACCAATAGCCTCATACAAGCGATACTCGAGAGGTGTAATAGATTCGGGGGGCGGTAAAAGAGCGTTTAAATTAACATCAAAATCTACCTCTAAATATCTATTTAATAGAGAAATTTCATTATTCGTTAAGTCACCCAATACTTCCTCTGTTTTTAGAATCAAATGGGCAGTCAGCCAATCACCTTTACGCGCATAACAGTAAATTAATTCTGCTTGGAGGTCTCTATTTTCAGTATTTTGAAAAACTGGGTCACAAATTGGAAAATTATTGTTTGATAACAATGAAATATCAAATAGCTGAGGTATCATTCTTTCAGGCACAGGAGATGCTCGCTCTATCAGAGCTATTGCTGGGTCTACTGCTCCATAATTTAATAACTTATCCAAACGAGCCTCTAAAAACGCATATCTTGACGGTTCATTCAAAGGTGGGCGGGCCTCAGCGAGCAGCAATGAATACACCAGTTCTTGGATGGGTGAATAGCTGAAGGTTGGCATTGTTTTAAATGAATACTCCAAGTCGTCAAAGCTCGAGTTCCTCCAAATTGTTGTAGGAATGCCAGTAACATAAATTGGTAAAAGGCCTATCGCTTGATAATCATTTGAGTTTAAGGTTGAAACTTGTATATCGTTAGTTTTTTCCAAATCTACGTTTTTTATTTCCAGTATACCCTTTTGGAACTTACTATTTGCCTTAGATAGCCAGTCTATAGCAGAAAGAGGTGATTGTGCGGCTAATGAAGAAGCCAGTAATAAAAAATAAAAAAAATATCTAATTCGCATTTAGCTTTATAGTGTTGGTAATAAGAGACTGCTGAGGCTCAAACTCAACACCAAAAACCAAGGGACCCAAGAAAGCGTATACTATAAGAACAAAAATCCCCGTTATCATGAAATAAAGTAGCCATTTTATCAATTTACCCATAGAATACTTTTCACTTCAGTATAATCTCTGTTGTATTTATATAATAACGAATATTACAAATATTTCAAAGTTCAATTGTATTTGTGTTTTTAGGTGATAATACCTTTTATTATGTTTGAACTAAAAAAAACAGTTGCTCTGGTCGGAATGATGGGATCCGGTAAAAGTGCAATAGGAAAAGTCATTTCATCAAATATTGATGTTCCGTTTAAAGATGTTGATTTTGAAATTGAACAGGCAGCCAAACTGTCGATACCAGAAATTTTTGAGCGTCATGGGGAAAAGTTTTTTCGAGACAAGGAAAATCAAATTATCAAACGGTTATTACGTGAAGAATGCTGTATTTTAGCAACCGGTGGAGGAGCATTTATGAACAAAAAAAATCGCGCATCTATCAAAGAACAAGGCACTTCAGTTTGGTTAAATGCCGATTTAGAAACTCTTTGGAAACGAGTTAGATACAAAAAAACAAGGCCACTATTACAAACAAATAATCCAAAAGAAACCCTCGCGAGTATTTATACAGACCGAATTAAAACGTATGCTCTGGCCGATATTATTATAGAATCTCATGCAAAATCATCTTTAGAAGAGATGGCTAAATTAGTAATTAAATCACTACTAGATCGTAATGACTTAATCGAAAGAGCCTGACTATGAAGAAAGTAACCGTGCCATTAGATACTAGATCCTATGATATTTTGATTGGTGAGGACTTAATCCCTTACTTTCCTATTCATTTAGAGGGCATTTTAACTCGTAACTTTTTAGCAATTATTACAGACAAAAACGTGGAAAAAACCCACCTATCTAGACTAGTTAAAGCTCTGTCTGCATCTGGAATTGAAACTAAAATATTATCGATTGATCCTGGTGAAGGAAGCAAATCTTGGAAAACACTCCAAATGACGGTTGACTGGATGTTGGCAAATAAAATTGAACGCAATGACATAGTCGTTGCTTTGGGTGGTGGTGTTGTCGGGGATCTTGTAGGCTTTGCTGCAGCAATATTAAGGCGTGGTATTCGATTTATCCAATGTCCAACTTCACTTTTAGCACAAGTAGATAGTTCAGTCGGCGGCAAAACAGGAATAAACTCAGTACATGGCAAAAATTTAGTGGGCGCTTTTTACCAACCATCACAAGTCATCTCCGATATTTCTACCTTACACACAATAAATGAAAGAGATTTCCTAGCCGGATACGGTGAGGTAGTGAAATACGGCTTATTAGGCGACTATGATTTTTATTGCTGGCTGGAAAAAAATTTTACAAAGATTAAAGAAAGAGACACCCAGACGCTTATCACCGCTGTAGCTCATTCATGTGAAATGAAGGCAGAAATTGTTGTTAATGATGAAAAAGAATACGGCGACAGGGCCTTGCTAAACTTGGGGCATACATTTTGTCACGCGCTCGAAACCGCTACTGGTTACTCAGACCGCATGCTGCACGGGGAGGGAGTGGCAATTGGATGTATTTTAGCTTTTGATCTGTCTGCAAAAATGAAATTAAGTTCGCAAGAAGATCCCGTGAGAATTAAAAAGCACTTTTCAGACATGGGAATGATGAGTTCAATAAAAGAAATATCTGGACTTTTACCTGATGCTGATACTTTGGTAGAACTGATGTTTCAGGATAAGAAAGTTGTTAATGGAAAGTTAAATTTAATTTTAACAAAAGGAATAGGTAAGGCATTTATTGCTCGTGACATCGACCCAGTTTTGATTAAATCGGTAATTAATGAATCTCTAGCATCGTGAAGCTAAAAGAGCTTTAGTTTGTGAAACTTGTGGACGATTACTTTCTTTGGAAGGCTGATAGCGTGATTAATTCAATGACTGGATATGCTTATGGTTCGACCCAGGTAGGAAACGTATCGTTAGATTTTGAAATCAAGAGTGTAAATTCTAAAAGTTTAGATTTAAAAATTTATCTTCCCGAATATCTTTCTTATTTAGAAAATGAGATACGCCAAATCACGTCGGGTAAAGTGTTTAGAGGCTCAATTATAATAAAAATAAAAGTAAGCCAACACTCAGAACTCTCAAATGATTATTTTCTTAATGATCAAGTATTACATACTGTATTTGAAAAAATTCAAAATATAGAAAAAATTTGTGACGAAAAAAACATACCTTTGGAGCCTTTGAAGGCTTCAGATTTTTTTGCAATCAAAGGCGTTTGGGGAGAGAACAAAAATACCTCGACTTTCATCGACGATATGAAACCAATCATACTTGATAAAGCAAACGAATTAATCGAAAGTCTTTTACAAGCAAGGAAAAAGGAAGGGCAGGCACTACAGACAATTCTGGCTGAGAAACTTACATCCATTATGGCCCTACACAAAGCTGCAGAAAAAGTTCTGCCTGAAAGGTCAAAACACTTAGAAAAGAATTTCAAATCTCTCATTGACAAAATTATATCCGAACATTCTCAATTGGATGAAAATAAAATTGAACACGAAATAGCTATAATAGCAATGAAACAGGATATTACTGAAGAATTAGATCGTCTAAAAGTTCATATTTTAAGCATGCAAGATTTACTAAATTCGACAGATGTTATTGGTAAAAAACTTGATTTCCTGTCACAAGAATTGAATAGAGAGGCTAATACAATATGCTCTAAGTCACAGTACAGCGCGCTGACAAAAATAGGAATAGAAATGAAAACATTAGTCGACCAATTTCGCGAACAAGTGCAAAATGTCGAATAGTAGCAAAGTTAATGAAAAGGGATTATTGATAATCCTTTCCTCACCATCCGGCGCGGGGAAGTCCACATTAGCCCAGCGTATTAAGTCATGGGATGGAAATTGCGTGTTTTCGGTTTCAGCGACAACTCGCAAACCTCGAGAGGGCGAACAAGACGGAAAAGATTATTATTTTATCTCCCAGGAAGAATTTAGCAGCAAAGTTTCTAACGGCGAAATGCTAGAACACGCGGAGGTGTTTGGAAACTGGTATGGAAGCCCTATGTCTCCAGTACTGTCTTCAATTGATAAAGGAAATGATGTTTTGTTTGATGTCGACTGGCAGGGAAGCCAACAAATAAAAAACTCGAGCTTGGGAAAATATGTTTTATCAATTTTTATTCTACCTCCTTCTATTAAGGAATTGGAAAGTCGATTAAAATTAAGAAATCAGGACAGTGATGAAGTTATTTCGAATAGGATGGCTAAGTCTTTTGAGGAGATAAGTCACTGGCCCGAATATGATTATGTAGTTGTAAATGATGACATTGATAAAACCGAAGAAAAATTAAAAATTATTATTACTGCAGAAAGATTGCGGCTCTCCCAACAACCCAGAATTGTTGAATTTGTTCGTAGTTTGAATAATGAGTTTGGAGAAAGGTAATGCCAATTTTTAAATTTAAAACTTATAGCCCTAAGATTGAAAGCGATGCTTGGATTGCACATAGCGCAAATATTATTGGAAAAATCGAGATACAAAAAAAGGCGTCGGTTTGGTTTGGGGCAACACTTCGAGGCGATAATGAAGAAATACTAATCGGGAAGGGTAGTAACATACAAGAAAACTGTGTTTTGCACACAGACCATGGGTTCCCTTTAATGATTCGAACGAATTGTACAATTGGCCACAGTGTAATTCTCCACGGCTGTTCCATTGCTGATAATACTCTTATTGGAATGGGTTCGAAGATCCTCAATGGAGCTCAAATTGGAAAAGGGTGTTTAATCGGAGCCGGATCATTAATCACTGAAAATAAAGTAATTCCTGACGGTTCATTGGTGATGGGTTCTCCAGGAAAAGTTATCCGCCAACTCGATAGTGAAACAAAAGAGAGCCTAATTGGTAGCGCACTCCACTACCAGGAAAGAGCAGCGGAATTTAGCAAGCATCTGAATAAAATTTCCTAAGCGAAAAATTTGCAAAAAATGATAACAAGCTTATATAAAAAGACAGCTACTGATAAACTTGTGATTAATCATTAGCTATTTTGAAAGGTTGCCAAATGACAATGCAAAAGCCAATTGTAAAGAGTAAAGACGCCCCAGATTTGGGTGTATTCACTTGGTCTGATCCTTTTCACTTAGAGCAGCAGCTGAGCGAAGAAGAGCGAATGATTAAGGATGCGAGCCAGACTTTTGCGCAGGAAAAACTGCAGCCACGAATTACTAAAGCCTTTCAAAATGAAACCGTTGAGCCACAACTCTTTAGGGAAATGGGTGAAATGGGTCTGTTAGGGACGACCATACCCGAGGAATATGGGGGACTTGGGGCAGGGTACGTGAGCTACGGAGTGGTGGCCCGAGAAATAGAGCGTGTGGACAGCGGTTACCGGTCTATGATGTCAGTCCAGTCGAGTTTGGTCATGTATCCCATTTATGCCTATGGGACAGAGGAACAGCGAATAAAATACCTACCAAAACTGGCAACGGGCGAGTTGATTGGATGTTTTGGCTTAACCGAACCAGATGCGGGATCTGATCCAGCTTCAATGAAAACTCGGGCCATTAAGACTGAAAGTGGTTATAGGATTTCCGGTTCGAAAATGTGGATTTCAAATTCTCCCATTGCAGATGTGTTTGTGGTTTGGGCAAAATCAGAGCATCACGATGGAAAGATAAAGGGTTTTATACTCGAAAAGGGCGCCAAAGGTTTAAATGCACCCAGGATAGAGGGCAAATTATCTCTAAGAGCTTCAGTTACTGGTGAGATCGTTATGGATAATGTTGAGGTCTCTGATGATGCTCTTTTACCAAATGTTTCAGGTCTCAAGGGTCCGTTTGGCTGCCTTAATAGAGCCAGGTATGGAATTGCGTGGGGTGTTATGGGTGCCGCAGAGTTTTGTTGGCACGCGGCTCTGCAATATGGGCTGGATCGCAAACAATTTGATAAGCCAATAGCTCAAACACAGCTATTCCAAAAGAAGTTGGCAGATATGCAGACTGAGATAACACTAGGTCTACAGGCCGCTCTTCGCGTGGGTAGGCTTATGGATAAGGCTCAAGGCGCTCCGGAAATGATTAGCCTGATAAAACGTAATAACTGCGGTAAGGCTTTAGGTATAGCCCGATTGTCTCGCGATATGCACGGAGGAAATGGCATATCACAGGATTTTCAGATCATGCGTCACATGAATAACTTGGAAACTGTTAATACTTACGAGGGCACTCACGACGTCCATGCGCTCATACTTGGAAGAGCGCAAACTGGGCTACAAGCTTTTTTTTAAATTTAGCACTTAAAAGGGTACAGGTTCTTGGCTGTCATCTTTGTCTTTACAAGCTGATCTATTATTTTCGCATAATATATATTATGTTAATTTATTGATTGAGCTGATAGTATTTAAACTTTAGTTCTCATTTATAAATAACTGTTTTAATGGATTATTATCCTTTTGCCGCCTTAGCAACTTCCGCGGCAAAATCTTCTTCCTTTTTCTCAATACCCTCGCCAACAGCCATACGAATATAACCCACAATTTCAACTTCGGCTTTTTCAGATGCCGCTTGAACTGTTAAATCTGGATCGATAACAAAATCTTGTCCTAAAAGTGTGACCTCGGAAAAGAATTTTTTCATTCTACCTTCAATCATTTTTTCGATGACCTGTTCAGGCTTGCCAGATTCCCTAGCTTGCTCTGTGAGAACAGATTTCTCTCTCTCTATTATTGATGGATCTAAGTCTTCGCTGCTAAGAGCTTGAGGATTTGCAGCAGCTATGTGCATAGCGACCTGCCGACCAAATTCTTGGTTGCTTCCCTTTAACGCTACCAAAACCGCAATTGCGCCCATTCCATCGGCTGCGGCATTATGAACATAAGAAACAACCTGATCGCCAGAAATTTTTGAAATTCTTCGTAAAGATAAATTTTCGCCTATTGTTGCGATTTTGTCAGTTATTACTTCAGAAACATTTTTACCTTGAAAATCCGCATCAGCTAATGCTTCAACACTATCAACATTCAGCGCAACGCCAGCAATCCCTCTTACCATTTCTTGAAATTCAGCATTTTTCGCAACAAAGTCAGTTTCAGAATTAACCTCGATTGCCACACCATTGGACCCATCAACCGAAACAGCCACCAAACCTTCCGCTGCTATTCTACCTGATTTTTTAGCTGCTTTGGCCAGTCCCTTAGTTCTAAGCCAGTCAACTGCAGCTTCGAAATCACCAGAAGTTTCTGTTAAAGCCTTTTTGGCGTCCATCATGCCCGCGCCGGTAGACTCTCTTAGTTCTTTTACCATTGATGCTGTAATAGTCATTTATCTAACCTTTTATCATTCTATATTCACTTAAAATGCTTCAAATAACTGTCACGTTACATTTTATATAATTTAACAATTTAAGCGGTATCTTTATCTGAAATTTCTTTAACCTTAGTCTTTTTATCTTCCACTGGAGCGCTGTTGGATGCTTTTCCTTCATCTTTTTTCTTAGCCTTACTAGCAGTTGTCTTTTTAGTAGTAGCCTTTGGTTTTTTAGCTGCTGCTTTCGATTTTTTTGTTGTCACTTCAACTTTGTCAGCGACTTTTTTATCCTCTTCTTTAGATTTCTTGACTTCTTCCTCGCTAGTTTCAGTAGATTGACTTTCTTCTTCAGCGGTTTCAGTAGGTTGAATTTCTTCTCCAACGGTTTCAGTCAAAATTTCTTCGGTTGGAGTTTCATCCATTTCGCCTAAATCGACTCCAGCGGCTCCAAGCTGAGCAGACATGCCATCAAGAGCGGCTCTGCTGATCAGATCACAATATAGACCTATTGCTCGTGAAGCGTCATCATTACCTGGAATCATGTAGTCGACTCCTGTTGGAGAACAGTTAGTATCTACAACAGCCACGACTGGTATTCCCAGTTTATTGGCTTCTGCAACAGCAAGCGCTTCTTTTTTAACATCAACCACAAAAACCAAGTCAGGCACACCACCCATTTCAGCAATACCATCAAATGAGGCTTTTAGTTTAGCATGTTCACGTTCAACCCCAAGCCTTTCCTTTTTTGTAAGACCCTCGATTGATCCAGATGCAACTTGCTCGTCAATCGATTTCAACCTTTGAATTGACTGCGATACAGTTTTCCAATTAGTCAGAGTTCCGCCCAGCCACCGATGGTTCATATAATACTGCGCGCACTTTTCTGCAGCTTCAGCGATTGGTGAAGATGCCTGACGCTTGGTGCCAACGAATAAAATACTGCCTCCCTTTGCAACCGTTTCACGAACTATATTCAATGCTTGATCAAGCATAGGAACGGTCTGCGTTAAATCTAAGATATGTATACCATTACGAGAACCATAAATGTATGGCTCCATTAATGGGTCCCATCTTTGGGTTTGGTGGCCAAAGTGGACACCTGCTTCTAGCAATTGACGTAATGAAAACTCTGGTAGAGCCATTTTAAAATCCTTTCCGGTTTAATGCCTTGATGGGAGCTTGAAAGTTAAACTTCAACCGGTGGACTTTCTAAGGATGTCTCTCTTAAAAGCCCTAAACCCATCTGCGAATTATCAACCGCCGACTTAAGGCATAGTCTCTTTATATGCAAGTTCAAAAAGATTATTTTATTATTAAATTACTCTTTCAATGAACCAAAAGGTTCCTAATAAACCGATTATCGCCGAAATTGGTTGAGCGATAGAGCTCTCATAATAGTTCTTTTTGTTAAACCAGTACCCTATGAAGATGAATACCAGCAGCACGATGGTCAGCTGTCCAAACTCAACCCCAACATTAAACCCAATCAGAGCTGGAACAAAAAATCCAGCTGGTAGCCCAAATTCTCCAAGTACGGATGCAAACCCCAAACCGTGAAGCAAGCCAAAAATAAAAATTACTAAAGGCCGCCACTTACTTAACTTTTTTACAAAAATATTTTCAACGGAGATGAATATGATCGATAAAGCGATAAGGGGTTCAACTATTTCTGGACTAATTTTTATGTAACCTAGCGAGCCTAAAGCAAGAGTACAGGTATGAGCAAGAGTGAAAGCTGAAATTTGCCAAACTAGTGGTTTCAACTTGCTAGAAAAGAAAAACAGTCCTAGGACAAATACAATATGATCCCATCCTTTTGGAATAATGTGCTCAAACCCAACAATTATATAGTCAAAAAAAGTTTGAATTTTACTTATTTCAATTGATCCTTGAAAAAAAATTGCATCCGATTCATTTCCATTTGCAAGAAATTGCGTTAAGCCATTATCAACACCCACCTGTCTCACAACAATTGGTCCAAAGTTGGCGTTCCAGGAAAAAATAACTGGATCATCCTTTTCAATCTTTGCCTCTAGATATAAATGACTAATGCGAGTTAAGTCAGTATTCCCAACATCAGGAACAGTGAGATCCTGATAATTCAACTCAACCACCCTACCCGATTGAATTAGTTTTATATCTTTGGAAAGGTTTGACCATTTTTTACCAAATATTTTTTTAATTTGCTTTGGTGTGAAAGTACGTAACTCATCATATTTAACCGCATTTTCCGATAAATTTGTATCATTAACTTCAGAAAGGTCTATTTCCGCAAGCATCGCTTCAACCGAAAATCTTATCTTTAACTGAACAACATTTGGATTTATTGTAAGGTCTAAGATAGCAGGTGACATCTCATGCGCTTTTAATGGTACCACTTTCATGCAGAGAAACATAGTAACAATAAAAAATAATCTAATCGTTCTTTTTAAATTAAAGGCCAGCATACTTACAATTGCTTTTGGATTGGTTGTCTTTAAAAGTGAACCTTTGATTTCTCATGAAATGTGGCTCGATACAACCACATTTCGCCAGGCAGTAGGTGGCGAGTTTCAAATAAGTTTAAAAAATGGCCAAATGTTTGAAGGAATAGAGCTCTCATATTTTAAAAATAGGTTTTCTGAATTTTATTATGTAAATGACAATCAAAAATTTAATATTGATTCGAGAATGGGGGATGTGCCTGCAGCGGTACTGTCATTTAATAACAATGGCTTAATAACTGGTGTTTATGTAAGTACAAAATCTACAATCACATACAAATCGATGGATAAATTTGCTGATTTTGCCACTGAAAAAGGTGAGAACTGGGTAATTGGCACGCATTTTGACTATAAATTTCCCGAGGTAAATTTCAGAGAAGATTATTATAGATTTTCTAAAATTTTAATAGGTATTGGGGATGCAAAGGGTGCAGACCAAAATATGGGTCTTAAGCATGAATTAATTGCACTTAATAACCCATATATTATTTCGCCATCTGATGAATTTTCAGTACAATTGCTTTTTAACGGCCAACCTCAAAACAATAGAAAAATTACAATTTTTGAAAGAAAATCAGACAAAACGGTTGACGTAAGGACAGCTTTCACCGATTCACATGGGATATGTAAATTTACAGTAACGCAAGGCAATGAATATCTTGTAGACAATGTAATTTTAGAACTTAATAAAAATTCTAAAAATGACGCTTATTGGACAAGTTATTGGGCGGCCCTCACATTTAAAGCTTCCAATGAATCAGAGTAACTTCAGAATTATATGTGCAGGTAGCGCTTTGATCGATAGTATTGGCTATAGCAAAAGTCGGATAAATCCTGGAGATGATGTTTCTGGTACAATAAAAACTAGCGTAGGAGGTGTTGCATTTAATATTTGCAAACAGTTAGCTTTGAGTGGCTTTACGAACTTAGAACTATTAACAGCTTTAGGAGATGACCTCAAAGGACGAGCGATCATAGAATTTTGTGACAAATTGGGAATCATTACAGATAACATTTACCTTTGCAATGACACTGATACAGACAGCTATTTAGCAATCGAAGATATACAAGGCCTTAAAGCTGCAATAGCACATATATTTAATGTTGAAGAGTTTGGTGATAGAATTTTAGAACCGCTGGAAAATGGCGTTGTGAAAACAAGTTCTAACCCTTCTCGTAATTTAATCGTATTAGATGGGAACTTGAGTACATCGAGTTTATCAAAAATTGCTGAAAACAAAAAATTTAAGAATTACGATATAAGAATAGCATCGGCGTCATCTTCAAAAGCATTTCGTTTGAAACCATTTTTAAGCCTTCCAAACGTAACAATTTATTGCAATATGGCCGAAGCTGAAAATCTTTGTAATTTGAGTTTCAAAGATACCAGACAGGCCTCTGCCTATTTGTTAAAGCAAGGATTAGGTAGAGCAATTGTGACGAACGGTGGCGAACAAATTTGTGCTTCATCCGTTTATCATGAGCCAATTACAATATTACCACCAAAGGTTAAAAATATAAAACATATTACAGGTGCGGGAGATTATTTTTTAGCCTGTCATATTGCAAATGAAATCAATCAAATACCCAAAGAAATATCTTTATTAAAAGCTGCTGAAAGTGCCTCAAAATATGTCGAGACAGAAATTAAATGATGGAAATTAATTATTCTTTAGAAGTTCGACAAGCTATTAAAAATTCCGAACCAGTTGTTGCACTAGAAAGTACTATAATAACCCATGGTATGCCTTGGCCAGAAAACCTGAAAACGGCTAAAAGCGTTGAGACCATAGTTAGAGAATATGGTGCTACGCCTGCTACTATAGCTGTTATCAATGGAATAATACACGTTGGTTTAGAAGATGAAGCATTAACAGAATTATCTGCAAAAAAAGATGTAAGAAAATTATCTAGAGCAGATTTGGCACATTGCTTGGTGGAAAAGGAAACTGGTGCTACCACAGTTTCTACAACAATGATAATTGCAGACCTGGCTGGAATTAAAATTTTCGCCACAGGCGGAATTGGTGGAGTTCATAAATTTGCTGAAAAAACTTTCGATATTTCAGCTGACTTACAAGAGTTAGCAAAAACAAGTATTTCAGTTGTCTGTGCTGGACCCAAGGCAATTTTAGATATTCCCAAAACATTAGAGGTTTTAGAAACCCTTGGAGTTCCAGTTATTACTTTTGGGCAAACTAATTTGCCAGCCTTCTGGTCAAGTGACAGCCCTTTCATATCTCCGTTATCACTCGACAATCCTTCTTCGATTGCTAAATCCCACGAATTAAGAAAGGAACTTGGGCTGTCAGGAGGCCAGTTGATCGCAAACCCAATATCAAAGAAAGACCAAATTCCTTTTGAAACTATAGAACCAATAATAATGGAAGCCGTAAAGAGTGCTAGGGAACAAAATATTATTGCCAAGGAAGTGACGCCTTTCATACTCTCAAAAGTTAATCAACTCACCAAAGGTAAATCACTTTTAGCAAACATAGCCTTAATTAAGAACAATGCAAAACTTGCATCAAAAATTGCATTGTGTTTTTAAGAGTACAGTAATAGTTGGAAATGTTCGTTAAAACTCTGCAACCTAAAAACTAATTAATTAGAAATCAGATTGGTCGTACTAAAGAATGCTCGCACGTCTAAGAACAAGTTTTTTAACAGGCATCGTCGTTATTGCTCCAGTTGCTCTTACACTTTGGTTAATTTGGAGTGTTATTGGTTGGTTTGATGGTATTGTTCTACCGTTTGTACCGGATGCCTACAGGCCCGAGCAGATACTTAACACTATTTTTGGCTACGATTTGAAGTTAAATATTAGAGGTGTTGGTGTTGTAGTATTCTTAGTCTTTGCAACTTTGGTGGGTTGGTTAGCAAAAGGCTTAATTGGACGTTCGTTTATAAAATACGCTGAAAATTTGGTAAATAGAATGCCAGTAGTGCGCTCTTTCTATTCGGGCATTAAGCAAATTGCAGAAACTGTATTTGCGCAGCAGGAGCGATCATTTGAAAAAGCCTGTATGATTGAATATCCTAGGAAAGGCATTTGGGCTATTGGTTTCATTTCCACAACTGCAAAAGGAGAAATTGCGGAGCGAAATTCTTCAAATGGCCCCATGGTTTCTGTTTTTGTTCCTACCACACCAAATCCAACGTCTGGGTTTTTGTTATTTTTTCCGAAAGCAGATATTGTAGAGCTGGATATGTCAATTGAAGATGCCGCTAAATTAGTGATCTCTGCAGGGTTGGTTTATCCACCAACAAAAAAGACCTCTGCGAAAAGTACCATTGAGAAAAGTATAACTGGCAAAAAAGCTTAGCGTTCATCGATTCGGCGACAGCAACAAATATATTAAGAAAATCAAAAAAAGCGCCTGCAAAAGCAGGCGCCAAGTCATTGAGGCAGGTTTCATACAGGCAAGAAACCTATCGAGCAGTAGTTAATGTATACAACGTTCTACAGATGACGCCAAGCAAAAAGTTTGTAAAACAGTATTTTACACCTTAATATTTTTTTAAACGAGTCTATAGAACCTTATCAATGGCCCCGGTATGCTGACATCCCTACTCAAGAAATATTTTAACCTATTTTTTGTCATTTGTTGTTTTTGTTTTGTTAATTATGCACATTCACAGCCAAAACACGCAATTTCTATGTATGACACACCCCAATTACCACATGATTTTGTGTCTCTTCCATACGCCAACCCAAATGCAAAAAAAGGAGGTACTTTAAAAATTGGCGCTGTTGGATCTTTTGACTCTCTAAATCCACATATTGTGAAAGGTCGCTCGCCATGGCAACTGCGATTTTGGGGTTATGAAACTCTTATGGGAAGAAGTTGGGATGAACCCTTTACGCTTTACGGACTTTTGGCAGAATCAATCGAAACTGCTCCGAATCGTGAATGGGTAGAGTTTAAACTTAGAAAAGAAGCAAAATTCAGCGATAATTCACCTGTAACAATCGAGGATGTCATTTGGTCCTACGAGACATTGGGGACGATAGGCCACTGGCGATATAGAGGTCTATGGAAAAAAATAAAAAGCATTGAAAAAACCGGCCCAAGAAGTGTGAGAATATCCTTTAATGAGGACAATCCAGAGTTAGCACTCTTGGCTGGAATGCGACCTATTCTTAAGAGATCACAATGGAATGATATTAATTTTGAAAATTCTAGTCTTGAAATAGTTCCCATATCAACTGCCGCTTATCGTATTTCAGATATTGATCCAGGTAAGTCGATCACTATGGAGCGAAACCCTAGTTATTGGGGAAATGAATTACCATTTAGAAAAGGAACTTTGAATTTTGATAAGATTAAGCTTGAGTATTTTGGTGACTCGACTGTACTTTTTGAAGCTTTTAAGGCGGGTGAAATAGACATTTTCAGAGAAGGAAATGCAGAAAAATGGGAAACTGAATTTAATTTTCCAAACGCACTTAATGGGAAAATTGTTAAATCAGAAATACCGCATGGACGGCCTACTGGAATGCGAGGTTTAGTAATGAATAGTAGGAAGGAAATTTTTTCTGATTGGCGAGTTAGGCAAGCTTTAATTGAAGCATTCAATTTTGAATACATTAATGAAGCACAAAATGCTGGCAGGCAGCAGCGTATCACCTCATATTTTTCAAACTCAATACTTGGCATGATGGAAGGTGAGGCCAAGAATGGTGTTTTAGAATTATTACAAAGTTCTGACCAAATTCAACTCCCAGGTACGTACGAAGGTTATAAACTACCTAAATCAAACGGATCAGAGAGAAATAGAGCTAATATGAAAAAGGCTTTAAAAAATTTGAATGACGCAGGTTTTAAAGTTGTTGAAGGAAAATTACAAAATAAGCAGGGTCGTCAGTTCAAATTTTCGATTTTATTACGCCAAGGGGCAAAAGAATATTTATCAATTGTTGAAATGTACTCCTCAGCACTGCAACGATTGGGAATTGATGTTCAAATTGAATTAGTTGACAGCTCTCAATATTGGGAGAGAGTTAAAAAACTAGAATTTGACATGGCTCCATATGCCAGAGATTTGTCACTTAGTCCTGGAAATGAGCAATATCTTTATTGGTCTTCTGAATATGCTGACGTTGAGGGAACTAGAAATTTGATGGGATTAAAATCGCCCACAATGGATAAACTTCTAGATAAAATAATGAAATCCAAATCAATGAAAGAACTAAAGTCAATTACGAGGGCAATGGATCGTATTTTGATGGCAGGACGTTATGTTATTCCAATTTATCATAACGGGCCAAGCCGAATAGCTCACAAATCTAATTTAAGATATCCTACAAAAATTCCATTATATGGAGACCGAATAGGGTTTTTCCCCGATGTATGGTGGAAGGCTGACTAGCTTACATGCATATTTTCTATTATTTTAGGCTGCGCTGCTATGGTGAAACTTGACATTTTTTCTGATCCAATTTGTCCTTGGTGTTACATTGGGAAAAGCTATTTAGACAGAGCGCTGGAAAAAGTGGGTAACCATCCTTTCAATATCCAGTGGCATCCTTTTCAGTTAAATCCGGAAATGGCTCTTGAGGGAGTTAATAGAAAGAAATATCTAGAGACAAAGTTTGGTAGTAACGATTTAGCCGTTAAGGCCTACGAGCCCGTTTTAGAGCATGCAGACTTAGCTGGCCTGAACCTGAAACTTGAAGATATTGAAAAAACTCCAAACACTCTTTCTTCTCACAGGCTGATTTTCTGGGCGTGGCAAGAAGGTTTGCAGAATGCAGTCGTATCAGCATTATTTAAAGCATATTTCGTTGAAGGAAGAGACATAGGCAAAAATGCGGTATTGATTGATATATCACACAATGCTGGAATTAGCAGAGACTTAGTTAGCAGACTACTTGCAGGAAAAAATGATCTTGAACAGGTAATTGAACTAGATAAAGCTGCGAGAAAAATGGGCATAATTTCTGCACCAACTTTTATTCTAAATGGAAAACATGTAATCACAGGTGCCCAAAATGTCGAATTTTGGTCAAATCTTATAAACGAAGTAAAAGATAATATTGGGATCTAATATCTATATTTAGAAAAAAAAGGGGGATATACCCCCTTTTTAGTTTCGCCAATCAAGCTCATAGTTATACTGCTCGAGATAAATATTTTTTGCCTGTGGCCTGAGCGGCGTTAGGAGAGAGCGCACCCTCTCCTTGTGCCAAGTTAGCTACAACCAGAAGTTGCGCCACATGTATTACACTTCATACAAGTTCCATTTCTAACTAACGTATAATTTCCACAATCACCGCAAGGATCACCCTCGTAACCCTGCATCTTTGCTTTTGTACGAGCATCAACAGCTGTTACCTCTCCATCTGGTGCTCTAGCTATCGTATCAACTTCAATATCGGCTTCTAAATTACTGGTATCCAGTGCTAAATTTGTTTGACTTCCCTGTAAAACCACAAGTTCCTGAGGTAAACGTTTACGAAGATATCCTGTCGAACTTATCTGCTTTAGCACCTCGAGCGATTTAGATGTTCCATTTTCCGATAGCTCTTTTAAGTTACTGACACCTTCATCTTGCCCTCGCCCCAAATCGTCAAAACTTGCTCCCTCGGGTTTAACATGAGCTAGATCAGTACGATCCAGATAGCTAACAGCTAGCTCTCTGAAGATATAATCCAAAATAGAGGTGGCATTTTTAATACTATCGTTACCCTGAACCATACCCGCTGGCTCAAATTTCGTGAATGTGAAAGCATCAACAAATTCTTCTAGCGGAACTCCATATTGTAGTCCTACCGAGACTGCTATTGCGAAGTTATTCATCATAGCTCTGAACCCGGCACCCTCTTTGTGCATATCAATGAATATTTCACCTAGAGAACCGTCAGAATACTCACCGGTTCTGAGATAAACTTTATGGCCACCTACCACGGCCTTTTGAGTGTATCCTTTTCGCCTTTCTGGCATCCTTTCCCTTGACTTGGCAATTTCTTTCACAACTATCTTTTCAACAATTTTTTCTGCTAATACTGCCGCTTTTTCTTGAGTTGTACCAATTTCTAGAATTTCAGCAGCAGCATCATCATCCTCAATCAATGCCGCAGCAAGCGGTTGAGAAAGTTTGGAGCCGTCCCTGTATAGGGCATTAGCTTTAGTTCCAAGAGACCAACTCAATTCATAAGCCTTTTGACAGTCCTCTATTGTGGCGTCGTTGGGCATATTTATTGTTTTGGATATAGCACCAGAAATGAATGGCTGCGCAGCGGCCATCATGTAAATATGACTGTTTACTGAGAGATATCGCTTTCCCTTTTTCCCGCAAGGGTTGGCACAATCAAATATATTAAGATGTTCGTCTTTTAAATGTGGAGCACCTTCCAAAGTCATTGTTCCACAAACATGATCGTTAGCAGCATCAATATCGGTTTTGCTAAATCCTAAATGTCTAAGTAAATCAAAGGTTGGATCATTTAATTTCGCTTCAGGGATACCAAGCACATCAGTGCAGAATTCAGCTCCAAGAGTCCATTGATTAAACACAAATCGAATATCAAAAGCCGACCCAAGAGCTCCTTCGACCTTATCAAGCTCAACTTTACTAAAACCATGACCAGCCAAACTAGTGTGATTTATAACGGGTGCGTTGCCAATAGTACCGTGCCCCACTGCGTAGGATATAATTTCCTCAACCTTTGCTGAACCATAACCCAGCTTTTCCAGAGCTGCTGGAACCGACCTGTTTATAATTTTAAAGTAGCCTCCACCAGCAAGTTTCTTGAACTTAACCAGTGCAAAGTCTGGTTCAATTCCGGTTGTATCACAATCCATTACCAACCCGATGGTACCTGTAGGCGCAATTACCGAAACTTGGGCGTTTCGAAATCCAAATTTTTCACCTAGTGTTCGAGCATCGTCCCAACATTTCATTGATAATTCAACTAAATTATTGTCAGGACAATTTTTATGGTCCAGCGGCACTGGTTTAACCGAAAGTTCTTCATAGCCTTCAGTTTTGCCGTGCGCTGCACACTGATGATTTCTTATTACACGCTGCATATGCTTTTCATTTTTCTTATAGCCAGGAAAAGCACCGACCTCGCTCGCTATTTCAGCTGACGTGGCATATGAAGTGCCGGTCATAATTGCAGTTAAGGCGCCGCAGAAAGCTCTACCCTCCTCGCTGTCGTAGCCAAAACCCATATTCATTAGAAGGCCCCCGATATTTGCATATCCCAGTCCAAGGGTTCGAAAGTCATAGGATCTTTGGGCTATTTCTTTTGATGGAAATTGTGCCATCAAAACTGATATTTCTAGTGTAAGCGTCCACAGTCTAGTAGCATGCATATAACTTTCCGCGTCAAACTTTCCATCTACTAGGAAAGTAAGAAGGTTCATGGATGCAAGATTACAAGCCGTATCATCTAAAAACATATACTCAGAGCATGGATTAGAACCACGAATTTCACCGTCTTCAGGACATGTATGCCAGGCGTTTACGGTGTCATGAAACTGAATGCCCGGATCAGCGCATGCCCACGCGGCATGACCTATATCGGACCACAATTTTCTTGCCTTGATCGTTTTGGCTACCGAGCCATCCGTTCGCCGAATAAGCTCCCAATCTGCGTCATCCTCAACTGCCTTCAGAAACGAGTCAGTCACTCTTACAGAGTTGTTTGAGTTTTGGCCTGATACGGATGCATAAGCCTCTGAATCCCAATCCGTGTCATACGTGGGAAATTCTATGCTAGAGTATCCTTGTTTCGCATAATCCAAGACTCTTTTCACATAGGTCTCTGGTATTGCTACTCTCTTTGCCTCTCGTATAGCCGTTTTCAAGGAAGAATTTTTTGTTGGGTCAACGGCATCCTCACTGCTTCCATCCCATTGACGTATAGCCGAAAAGATTTCATTTAACCGTTGCTCGTGGATCTTTGAACCAGCGACAATACTTGCAACCTTTTGCTCTTCCTTCACTTTCCAGTTTGTAAATTCTTCTATATCAGGGTGATCAGCATCACAAATAACCATTTTTGCGGCACGCCGAGTGGTTCCGCCGGACTTTATCGCACCTGCAGCTCTATCTCCTATTTTTAAAAAACCCATAAGCCCAGAAGAAGCTCCTCCGCCTGATAAACTTTCACCATCGCCTCTAAGAGAGCTAAAATTTGTTCCTGTTCCCGAGCCATATTTGAATAAACGTGCTTCTCTTACCCAGAGATCCATTATACCGCCTTCATTTACTAAGTCGTCACTGACAGACTGAATAAAGCAAGCATGGGGCTGTGGATGCTCGTAGGCCGAGGAAGACTTCACCAGTTTACCAGATTTATAATCGACATAATGATGCCCCTGCCCCGGACCATCTATACCATATGCCCAATGTAGGCCCGTATTAAACCATTGCGGGCTGTTTGGTGCCGCCATTTGTGTTGCCAACATAAACCGCATTTCATCAAAATAGGCCTGGGCGTCTTCTTCTGCAGTGAAGTAGCCCCCCTTCCAACCCCAGTAAGTCCAAGCCCCAGCTAGGCGATCAAAAACTTGTTTCGAAGAATTTTCTCCTACAACGGCCGTACTTTCAGAGTATTTTGTTGACCTCCAGAGAAACTCAGGCACGTCTTTTTCTTTCACTTTTTTAATTTTTGTCGGAACGCCTGCCTTCCTAAAATACTTCTGAGCAATAACATCGCTGGCAACTTGTGACCAACTATCTGGTACTTCGACGTTATCGAGTTTGAACACTATCGTTCCGTCTGGATTTCTAATCTCAGAAGTAGTCGTGACGAAATTTATTCCTGCGTAAGCGTCCTGACCCGCCTTTGTAAATTTTCTTTCTATCTTCATTTCTTTTCTGCCCCATGCATTATTCTATCAAAGGGGTTTCTATGTAAAAGAGAGTGGCCCATCCAGTGAAGGTTTTTGTACCCAACCAGCTGTTGACATCGTTCAGATGTTCTTTCGGGAAATGACCGCTCCACCACCACATGTTGTGGTTGAACCCCTAGCCTGCACAACTTGACGTATTTCTAGGGTAATGGTCAACGTTTTTTTTTAAAAAAAATTAATGTTTTTTACTTGACCCAAAATTAGACATCCGACTTTCCCTAAAACCCTTCGAAATTTACCCAAATGAGAAAGAATAAGCTAACGCAAAATTTCTTTATATTTTTATTGCTTAGCAATATGTGTTAATTTTTAGTTTTAATTATTTTTGAGTGAATCGCCTAAAAAACAAGCGCTCATAAAATTTTGTAAAAATATTTCCAAAAAATTTAAAAATGATCTTTTTCTATGCAAATTTCCTACACCAACGAACCAAACTTCTTAAAAAAAGAATCTGTTTAGATGGTTTTGGGAAATCTAAAATAACTTAATGCTTTTTCCTAATGGTCGAGACGCTAGGAGAATTGAATAAAGCTTAGTATCTGGTTTGAGTCTTGAAACCATCAATCAACAAAAGTTTTTTGTGCTGCAATTTGTGCTGCAACGCATAAAAATGTAATTCTACAATTTAAGTCCGTTTTTTTATGCCTCCTTTTCCTAAAATATTAAAACTGCAAAAGCTCTTTAATGTCTGGCTATATAGTTGATGACAGTAAGGCTTTGGTGATGCAGAAAATTGGAACGAATGTGAAGTATAAGGTTGCCGAGGATTAGTTTGGTAAAAACCTACTACAGAACCTATTCCAAACATCGTATTTACACCAATACTCACAAGAGGTGTTCTCAACCATAATCTCCTCAAAGGGTTTGTCGTCTATAGAACAATACCCAACCTTCCTATCATAGGTTGTTTTACCAGTAAGTTCGCATATTGCTCGCTTGCCTTTGAACTGTTTTGCAAAGCGCATAGCAGTTTTTCCTTCGCTAGTATTATTCTCAGGACAATCCAAAACAGCAATGCGAATGGGAACTCCTTTTACCTCAAATGTATCACCATCACGAACGTGGGTTATAGTGCCTCGTAAAACTGATGCCGCTCGTTTATCAAACCCTATTTTTGGGTCTGTGTATCCAATGCCAAGTTCATCCATATAGTTCAAAAACAAGAACGCAGATGCAATGAGTATTACTATGTTAAGATTTGATGAAGGACTGAAAAAGCGCCTTCTCCGAGGTCTGTCGTTGGATATAACTCTTACACCAGTTCGTTTTTTGAATGCCAAAGTTGTGACTTTCTTTTTACCTAACTTCCTGACAGGTCTTCTGTTCCGAGGTGAAGATGTGGGTTTCTTAGTCATTCAAGGAGTTTTTCTCTACTCTACAAACTAAAGCTCTCCATATCTGATTGTTTTTTTTGACCATAAAGTTTGTAACTACTTCGTTATTTTCTTCCCATCTCGCTTCAGTGACGAACTCATTTTCATGAATTAAAATGGCAACGTGCTGCCAATTCCAAGTGGTTTCTTTTACTAGTTGAGAAATATTACTTACATGTTCATCACGGTTTAAAAGCTCAGTTTCCCGAATAAACATAAAATCTTCATGGTGTAACTCTTTAAAGGTTTCTTCATTCCAATTATTGAAGCATTCAATAAGTTGTTGAAACATACTCATATCTTAACCTTTTTCATTTTTTATCTTTCCTAAGCAGTATGTAAGCGACTAACACCACGGCAACTAGCAATAGTAATCCTGAGGTACCTATATTTTCCATGACAAACTCCTAGCTAGTTTCTGCATCATACAAAAAACTCTGAGAAAATATCTAGCCCCATTGTACATATACAACAGCAAGTCGAAGCCCGAATAAGCTTCCGTGTAAACCAGATTACCTAGATGACGTTTTCGAATCTTGACCCAGAAAATTTTTGTGCACTTTTGTGCTGCAATTTGTAGATTTCTGTATAGAATGAGAACTCTACAAAATTTTAATTTGTCATGTTTTGATTTATTGATAGTGTAGAAAATTGTTGGTCAACACCCTACAAGTTGGTCGGGACGGCAAGATTCGAACTTGCGACCCCCTGTACCCAAAACAGGTGCGCTACCAGGCTGCGCTACGCCCCGACTTGCTTTTGTACTAAACAAACGAGATACTTTTGAAAAGACCCTATTTGAAGAAATAGTTTTATCTTATTAATATTCAACAGAAAGGTTTTGTCGCTTCAAAAAAATCTGAAAAGTTCATGATCCAGCTTGCATCAATTTCAAATTCCTTCACTAAACCACTATTTATTTCTAAAACAAACGAAACCCCATCACCTGCTGTTACTTTTTTTTCAGTCAATTTTGGTACATTTTCGAAAATTTTTATTATTCTTCCATTGTAGCTCGAAAATAAAATATCCAACGATATTTGGGTATTTTTCATCCAAAACTGTGGCGCACTTGGAAAATGGTAGACAAATAACATGCCTTTATTTTTGTCTATTTTTTTCCGGTTCATTAGGCCTAGAGCCCTCTCATCCGGCTCATCCGCAACTTCAGCTTGAATGGTAACGCTTTGCCTTTTATCAAACCTATTGTCTAAAACAACAGCAGTATATTGAGTACAGTTTTCTTTCGCAATGACATTAACAGCATTAACTAAATATCCTAAAGCAGTAATTAAAAAAAGAACTGAATACCGAATATTCTTATTTTTTCCGAATATAATCACAGTTAATTTTCTATCGTTAACTTTTAAGGATTGAGACGCTGTATATCCCAGGTGCTATTTAAAGCTTCCCTGCTCCATTTAAATCTATCATGCAGTCTGGCTTCTCCATCAGCCCAAAACTCAATTTCTAAAGGCCTAATACGCCAACCACCCCAAAAAGGCGGGCGATCAGGGTTATCTCCAAATTTTTTTTCGAAATATTCCACCTGCTCCATGAGGTGGGATCTTGACTCCAAAGGTTTTGATTGAATGGACGCCCAGGCGCCAACTCTACTTTTCAGGGAACGACTCTGATAATAAAGATCAGCCATATTGCCGTTTTCTTTTTCAACCTGGCCCCTCACTCTTACTTGCCTCCGTAATGACTTTGAGTGCCATACAAAAGCAGCAAGTTGACTATCAGAAAGTTCTTTGGATTTTACACTGCCGTAGTTCGTATAAAATACAAATGAAGCATCTTCAATTTGGCGAAGTAAGACCATTCGAACGTTAGGCATTCCGGCTGAGTCAACTGTTGATAAGGCAATAGCATCGGGATCATTAATCTCCGTTTTAACTGCCTCCTCAAACCAACGTTTAAAAATTTGAAAAGGATCTTCACCAAAAAAAATATCTTTTTTTTCACCCATTTTTCTTCCTGCCTTTTTACTATCAAATAAAATAAATTGTTGTCATTGTTGTGACATACCTTGATGAAAATGAAACAATAATCTAAATGCAATTCAAGTTGTATCGTTGGAGTTTTACTAATGTCAAATATGCTCATGAAAGGTAAGTGTGGATTAATAATGGGCTTGGCTAATGACAAGTCAATTGCTTGGGGTATAGCAAAGCAATGTGCTGATTCAGGCGCTGAACTAGTTTTTTCATATCAAGGTGACGCGCTAAAAAAAAGAGTTTTACCATTAGCCACCTCAGTTGGGTCAGATTTTTTAGTAGAATGTGATGTCAGTGACTTTGAGAGTCTTGATGAGTTATTTTTACAAATAGAAAAGAGATGGGGTAAGCTTGATTTCGTAGTGCATGCGATAGGTTTCTCAGATAAATCAGAATTAAGAGGTCGGTATGTTGAGACCAGCAGAAATAATTTTTTAAACACAATGGATATATCGGTTTATTCGTTTACCGCCGTTACAAAACGAGCATCTGAACTTATGCAAAACGGTGGTTCTATTTTGACCCTAACTTATTACGGAGCAGAACAAGTTATGCCCCATTACAACGTTATGGGCGTCGCAAAGGCTGCGCTTGAAGCATCCGTGATGTATCTTGCAGAAGACTTAGGCAAAGATGGAATACGCGTAAATGCAATTTCAGCAGGACCAATCAAAACACTGGCAGCGAGTGGAATTGGAGATTTTAGGTACATCCTAAAATGGAATGAGTTGAATTCGCCCTTAAGAAAAAATGTCACAATTGAAGATGTGGGAAAATCTGGTCTTTATTTACTGTCAGATTTAGGTTCGGGGGTCACCGGCGAAACAGTTCATGTTGATGCTGGATACCATGTTGTTGGAATGAAAGCAGTAGATGCTCCGGATATTGATGTTGTAACGGGAAAAATAGAAAATGAGTGACAGACTACCGCATGAAAAAGGTTTCCATGTAAGCTGGGACCAGCTGCACAGAGACGCAAGAGCCTTAGCCTGGCGTCTAGACGGCAAAGGTCCTGATAATGGAGCTTGGAAAGCTGTTGTGGCAATTACTCGTGGGGGTATGGCCCCGGCTATGATAGTGGCCAGAGAATTAGATATCCGAACCGTAGATACAATAAGCGTCAAATCCTATGACCATCAATCCCAATCAGAACCTAAAATAATAAAGTCTCCGAACTCTGGGCTTATTGGAGATGGAACTGGAATATTGATTATTGACGATTTGGTTGACACTGGCAAAACACTTGAAGCTGTTCGATCATTGATGCCTAAAGCCCATGTGGCTACTGTTTATGCTAAACCAATGGGAAGAGGTCAGGTTGAAACTTTTATTACGGAAGTAAGTCAGGATACATGGATCTTCTTCCCATGGGACATGGCACTTCAGTATGTGGAACCTTATCGAGGAAATGAATAGATATACTAATAACGATTTAAAACTACCTGCTTGCTACCAAGCAATAAGAACTTTAGACATGCTATAGCTGTTTTGCAGGAAAATTTGATGACAAAAAGTAAAACTTCAGTTTCAAAAATCTTTGTTTGGATTTTACTTGGGTTTCTATTTGTGGGCTTAGTAGGATTTGGCACTGGAAATCTGAGTGGTAATATTAAAACAATTGGAAAAATTGGCGAAACGGATATCACGGTTAACCAATACGTTCGAGCCCTTCAAACTGAGCTACGTAATACAAGCCAGCAGTTTGGACAACAACTTACACTTCAGCAACTCCAAGCCTTTGGAATCCAACAGCGAGTTTTAGCTCGATTGATAACCGATAAATTACTGGAAAATGAAGCCTCTAAACTTTCACTATCGGTTGATGATAAAACAGTGCGAAACAATATAGTTTCGCTGAATGCATTTAAAGGTCCCGATGGAAGCTTTAGTCAAGTCGCTTATAATTACGCACTTGAAAATGCTGGATACACGTCGACTGAATTTGAAGAGGAAATTCGTGCGGAAACGGCTCGCAATATTCTCTCACAAAGTATTTTGTCAGGAAATATGACCAATAAGCTTCAGGCAGAACTATTGGCATCCTTTTTACTTGAAGAGAGAAGTTTCAATATTCAGATTTTAAAACCTGAAAACGTTAGTTTTACCGTCAAAGATCCTAGTGAAGAGCAATTAGAAAGTTTTCTCGAAACAAATATTGACGAATATACTGTTCCAGAAAGCAAAGCTATAACATATGCAGTTTTACAACCAGATATGCTAATCGACAACGTGGAAAGTGATGAGGGTATTTTAGCAAAGATTTATGATGAACAAAAACAAGAATATAATAAGCCAGAACAAAGAACTGTAGAACGATTATCTTTTTTAACTATGGATGAGGCCAACTCTGTAATGGCCAATGTGAAAAAGAGTTTAACCGATTTTGATAAGCTAATATCAGATCGTAACCTTTCTGATGACGATGTTATTTATGGAACTTTCACAGAAGACCAATTACTTGAAGGCAAAAAACAAGTTTTTGATGGAAACGTTGGTGAAGTCGTTGGACCAGTTAAAACTGACCTTGGTCCAGTAATATTTAGGATAAGGGACATAATTCCAGCAAAAACGACTTCATTCGAAGAAGCAAAACCAGAGTTAGAGAGAAAATATAAGCTATCAGAAGCTATTAAGTTGATTGATGAAAGAATAGAAGATTCCCAGAATTTACTAGCTGCTGGCGGAACTTTAGAAGAATTACAAAAAGAAATAGGTTTCAGTGTAGAAAATATTTTATTCAATAGTGAAGCAAATCTACCCATTTTAGAGAATAAGATTTTTTTCGACACCGCCCAAATAGCCAAAGTTGATGATTTTCCGGAAATTAAAGAGTTGCCAAATGGTGGCTTATTTGCAATGCGCGTGGATCAAATAGTTGATGCGAGGCAAATGGATATTGATGAAATACGCTCGGAGCTTACAAACGCTTGGCAAAAACAGGAACTCCAAGATAAATTGAATCAGACCGCCAAAGAAATGCTCAGTAAAAATCATTATACAGGCGAGATTTTAAACCTTAATAAAGTAACAAGAGATCAAAACCTCCCCGATTTACCCGAAGAAATAGTTACGGAAGCTTTCAATTTGTCGATTGGCGAAGGAACCGTAATTAGTGGAAATGAAGAAAGTTTCATTCTAAGGCTGAAGGATATATCAAACGCTGATTTATCGTCGGACACAGCAAAACTTTTGGTTAGTCAATTGAAAAATCAAATAAACAATAGTCTTTCCGCTGATCTTTTTGAAAGCTTCGCTAATATGGCAAGAGTGAATTCCAAGCTTGATCTTAACGAGCAAGCTTTAAATGCAGTTCATTCTAGTTTTCAATAGCTTAGATTATGTCCATAACTCCCAACTTTTCTAGTTTCAAAAAAGAGTATGAAGCTGGTCGCAACCAAATAATATTTTCTAAGCTTACTTCCGATTTAGACACACCAGTATCGATAATGCTCAAATTAGCAGGAGCAAAAAAAAATTCCTTTATTTTAGAATCTGTTACTGGCGGTGAAACAAGAGGAAGATACTCCATAATCGGTATGGAACCCGACCTGATATGGAAGTGCGAAGGTGATCGGAGTTTTGTTAGCTCAGGAAATAATGAATTTAAAAATGTTGAAGGTAATCCACTTAATATTTTTAGAGATTTACTAAAACAAAGCGCAATCAACTTACCTGACGACCTTCCTCAAGCTTCTGCAGGGCTATTCGGGTATTTTGGTTATGATATGGTAAGACATGTTGAAGACCTTCCAAATGTTAACCCGGATAAAATTGGTCTACCTGATGCGATGTTCATTCGTCCATCAATAATAGCAGTACTTGATGGGGTCAAAGGCGAAGTAATTTTAGTTTCGCCGGTATTTTATAACAAAAATACTTCTAGTAAACAGGCATTTGAAAAAGCTTTAAACAAAATTGAAGATGCAATTTTTGAGTTGAAAAAACAAATAATTACAAGTCGAAACTTAGGTAAATCAGGTGAAATAGAAGAACCTTCATCAAATTTTACAAAAGAAGAGTACAAATCGGCAGTTAAAAAAGCCAAAGCATACATAAATCAAGGTGATATTTTTCAAGTTGTACCCTCTCAAAGGTGGACACAAAAATTCCCTTATTCTCCTTTATCCCTTTATAGGTCTTTAAGAAGGACAAACCCATCTCCTTTTATGTTTTTTTTCAATTTTGGAGATTTTCAAGTTATTGGTGCAAGTCCTGAGATCCTAGTTCGCGTATTCGGAAACGAGGTCACAGTCAGACCCATAGCTGGGACACGTCCAAGAGGGAACACGCCAGAGGAAGATAAGGCGTTAGAAAAAGACTTATTGGCAGATAAAAAAGAATTAGCAGAGCATCTTATGTTGCTTGATTTGGGCAGAAACGACGTTGGAAGGGTAGCCAAAATAGGAACTGTTAAACCTACAGAGAAGTTTATAATTGAGAGATACAGCCATGTTATGCACATTGTATCAAACGTTGTCGGAGAATTAAGCGAGGAGCACGACGCCGTTTCAGCTTTCTTTGCTGGTATGCCTGCGGGTACTGTATCAGGTGCCCCTAAAGTCCGAGCAATGGAAATAATTGATGAATTGGAACCTGAAAAACGCGGCGTTTATGGTGGAGGTGTCGGCTATTTTAGTTCTGGTGGTGATATGGATATGTGTATCGCATTGCGGACCGCCGTTTTGAAAAATGATACATTATTTATACAAGCAGGCGGTGGCGTTGTATTTGATAGCGATCCAGAAGCGGAATATATGGAGACGGTTCACAAGTCTAACGCAATCAGAAAAGCCGCAGCTGATGCCGCAATGTTTGAAAATTAATACAAGCATATAATTTAATTTTTGAATATAAAAAACAATTCATTTCACTGAAAAATTAATTCGATATTTTTACAGAACTATCTTTATTTTTATTTGAAATTTTGGGCTGCAAGGGACCATCCTGCATTTTTTGATTAATTATAAGAATTGAAGAAAAATTAAGACTATGCAGCTTAGGATACAATTTGGAGATGCTTCCGATAGAACTATCGGAGTTTAGGATACGGCTGGTGGTCGGTAAAGTGATTCCCGATGAACTATTGTTAAATTCATTCAAATATTCTGAGTTTGCAGAGTTATAAGTCGTAGAATTAGTAAATTCCGATCCATCTGGAGCTTTGATGATGACGCTTTCGGGAGGTTTTGGCGCTATAATTCCAACAATTATCGAAACCAAAGCTAAAGAAAAACAACCGAAAATTAATCCTGATAGAATTCCCTTCACAGAATAAAACCTTTTATTTGATCAAACCCATTCATTTTTTTCATTTTCTTTGTCTATCAACTCTTGACGTGGCTGACTATCCCTGAACATTTATAACTCTATTGTTGGTAGTTGGGCTAGTCCTTCTGTTCTATTGAAAGAAAAAACATAATGATATTGCTGATCGATAACTATGATAGCTTCACTTATAATTTAGTACATTATGTTTCCGAACTTGGGGCAGAAGTTGTTGTCAGACGAAACGATAAAATAACAGTAAAGCAAGCGCTTGATTTAAATCCTTCAGGAATTTTATTATCGCCGGGGCCTTGTGATCCAGATAAAGCTGGGATTTGTTTGGATCTTGTGGGGGCCGCCAGTTTATCAAGGTTACCGCTACTTGGGGTCTGTTTAGGGCATCAAACAATTGGTCAATATTTTGGAGGAAAAATTATTAAGTGCCATGAAATAGTTCATGGAAAAATGGGAATAATAAAGCATAAGAATTCTCAATTATTTAAAGGGTTGCCTAGCCCGATTGAAGCTACCCGATACCATTCACTCATAGTAGAGAGATCAACCCTGCCAGACGAACTTACGGTTACTGCTGAAACGGAAGACGGGGTTATCATGGGACTATCGCATAAAAATTTACCTATACACGGTGTGCAATTTCACCCCGAGTCGATAGCATCACAATATGGTCACAATATTTTAAAAAACTTCATAAATATTTTTAAGGTTAAGAGATGAACGAGCATATTAAGCCATTAATTGAAGCAGCAGCGGGCGGTCCATTAAGTCATGATGAGGCAGTTAATGCGTTCGAAATACTATTTGAAGGCTCAGCAACACTGGCTCAAATTGGGGGCCTATTAATGGCTATGCGAACGCGCGGTGAGAGTGTAACGGAATATGCAGCAGCAGCTTCGGTTATGCGTTCCAAGTGTATAAAAGTAAAAGCACCAAACAAGTCCATAGACATAGTAGGAACCGGAGGGGATGGAGTAGGAACCTTAAATATTTCAACAGCAACAGCATTTGTTGTGGCTGGAGCTGGTGTTACTGTTGCTAAACATGGCAATAAAAATTTAAGTTCAAAATCGGGAGCGGCGGATGCATTGTCAGCTAGTGGTGTTAACGTTATGGTTGGAAAGGAAGTCGTGGAGAAAGCTTTAGCAGAGGTTGGCATCGGGTTTATGATGGCTCCAATGCATCACCCAGCCACAAAACATGTAATGCCGGCAAGACAAGAACTCGGCACTAGAACAATTTTTAATATCTTGGGACCACTTACCAATCCAGCAGGAGTAAAACATCAGTTGACAGGAGCATTTTCCGAAGAGTTGTTAGAGCCAATGGCAAACACTCTAAAATCTTTAGGCAGTAAAAAAGCGTGGTTAGTTCATGGATCTGATGGAACTGATGAAATAACAATAACCGGCCGTACCTCAGTTGTTAAATTAGAAGATGGTGGCGTTTCTAAATCTGAAATTCATCCAGAAGACGCGAAGCTAAAAGTACATCCGTTAGAAGACATCCTAGGTGGAACTCCAATTGAAAACAGCAAAGCTTTTATAGATCTACTAGATGGTAAAAAGGGTGCTTACAGAGACGCCGTTTTACTAAATTCAGCGGCAGCTTTAGTTGTTGCAGAGAAATCTGGCGATTTGACGAGTGGCGTTGAGATTGCAAAGGAATCTATTGATAGTGGAAAGGCAAAATCTACCCTAAAAAGATTAATCAAAATAACTGCGGGGCTAGAATGAGCCTAACTGTTTTAGATAAAATAAAAGCGTACAAATTAGTTGAAATTGAAAACGATAAAAAAGTTAGATCATTATTAGATATTGAATCAATTGCAAAATCCGCGCCCAAAGTTCGGTCTTTTTCTAAAGCGCTATCTAATACAAAAAATTCCGTATACAGCCTAATAGCTGAAATAAAAAAAGCCTCACCTTCAAAAGGCTTAATTAGAAAGGATTTCAACCCCAGTAAAATTGCCAAAGCATATCAGGCAGGCGGAGCTGCTTGTCTATCAGTTTTGACTGATACTCCTAGTTTTCAAGGAGCTAAACACTACTTAGAAGAGGCAAAGAGTGTGACATCTTTGCCTGCGCTCAGAAAAGATTTCATGTATGATATCTATCAAGTTGCAGAAGCCAGAGCCCTAAATGCAGATTGCATATTAATAATTATGGCCTCTGTATCTGACATGCAGGCACAAGAACTTGAAGACGCCGCATTCTTTTGGAACATGGATGTTCTTTTGGAAGTACATGATGAGATAGAGCTAGAACGCGCTTTAAATCTCAAATCTAAATTAATCGGAATAAATAATAGAAATTTAAAGACCTTTAAAACAGATATAAATACAACTCGTAATCTGGCAAAATTAATTCCAGAAAATCGATTTTTGATTTCTGAATCGGGGCTAAACTCATCCGAAGACCTTCGCAAGCTAAAGTCACTTGGGGCTTCTGCATTTTTGATAGGGGAAAGTTTGATGAGACAAAACGATATAGAAGTTGCCACGCGGGATCTAATCTCAAAACCAGCAAGTGAGTATAATTAGATGGCAGATCTTACTCATTTTGATGATAATGGTAATGCTCACATGGTGGACATTTCCGACAAGAATAATAGTTTTCGGACAGCTAAAGCAGCCTGCTCTATTCAAATGTCACTAGAAACTTTAAAGATTATTGGCGATGGAAATTCAAAAAAGGGAGACGTTTTAAACGTAGCCCGAATTGCTGGAATACAGGGAGCAAAGAGAACTTCTGAGCTTATACCCTTATGCCATCCTATTAGCCTAACTAAAATTTCTTTAGATTTAACTCTTAATTACAAAATTCCAGGAATAGAAATAATCTCGACAGTAAAGACCACTGGACCAACTGGAGTTGAAATGGAAGCACTAACAGCAGCTAGCATTTCGGCGTTGACAGTCTACGATATGGTTAAATCTCTAGATAAAAGTATAATTATAAAAGATTTACGCCTTATATTTAAGAATGGGGGCAAATCGGGCCTGTATGAAAGTTCATGATATCATTCGAGCATGCTTTATCAAAACTACTTTTCTTAGCAAACAGAATTGAAGTTGAAGAAGTAAATCTAGAAGAAGCTTATTCACGAGTACTCGCGAATGAAGCTATCGCTTCTCGAGATCAACCACCTTTTGATGCATCCTCAATGGACGGTTATGCACTCAAAAAAATAGACAAATTACCCAACAAAAAATTATCAGTAGTTGGTAGAGTAGCAGCAGGAAAATCGTTCAAAGGTACCATTAAAAAAGGAGAAGCAGTTAGGATCTTTACGGGAGCACCAGTGCCCAGCGGAGCCAACAGTATTTTGATTCAAGAGGATGCCGAAGAGCTAGATAATTTCATCAAAATAGGACAACAATTTGAAAAGAAAAATTTTATCAGAAAAAAAGGATGTGATTATAAGGCTGGTAAAATTTTACTTAAACAAGGTAAAATTCTTAGGTCTTTTGACATAGCACTATTAGCTTCTATGAACCTTCCCATTTTGAAAGTTACAAGGCGGCCAAGAGTTTCAATTATCTCTACTGGAGATGAATTAATTGTTCCGGGGAATTTACCCAAAAACAATCAAATAGTTGCCTCAAACACATATGGTTTAAAAGCTCTACTTAACAAATGGGGTGCGACTAGCCATATACTTCCCATTGCTAGAGATAATAAAACTAGCTTAGAAAAAGCTTTAGACTTAGCTGTTCCTGCCGATTTAGTAATTACGATAGGTGGAGCGTCTGTTGGTGATCATGATTATGTCAGTGGAGTTTTCAACAAAATAAAAGTTCAGCACTCTTTTTATAAGGTAGCCATGAGGCCGGGAAAACCAATTTTGGCAGGAAAAAATAATGACACAATTTTTGTAGGACTTCCAGGCAATCCTGTTTCAGCTTTGGTATGCGCCCACCTTTTTTTAAAACCACTTGTTGGAAAAATGCTCGGAACAAACGAATTAAACAATATCGAAAAAAAAGGTTTGTTGCAAAACGATCTTCCAAAAAATGCAGAAAGAAAACATTTTATGCGCGCATTTTTAAAAAATGGGCAATTGGCAGTTTCCAAAAAACAGGATAGTTCCTTGCTCAGCGTTCTACAAAAAGCAAATGCGTTAGTAATTAGGCAGCCTAATGAGCCATCCGCCAAAAAAGGCGATCTTATCACGTATATAGAGTTAGATTAACTTTACTAAGTTGACACAAAACAAGAACTAATATAGAACAAAAATGTTGTACTTAGATAAATGAGGCTGAGCATGCTGACACAAAAACAACTAGATCTGCTAGAGTTTATACAAAAACGTTTGTCAAAAAATGGGGTTCCGCCATCCTTTGATGAGATGAAGGAAGCTCTAGACCTCAGGTCTAAATCGGGAATACATCGCCTCATAACGGCATTAGAAGAAAGAGGTTTTATTAAAAGACTTGCAAATCGCGCAAGAGCAATAGAAATCGTAAAAATGCCTAATTCTCCAGAATTTCAAAGCACCACCTTATCTGATATGCCTTCTAGTACCAGACCTGTTGTAAGTGCAAATAGCCCTACAGCTCCAATTGAAAGCGTTTATGCAAATGAAATACCTGTTATGGGTCGAATAGCGGCTGGTGTTCCTATAGAAGCAATAAGCGAAATATCTCATAATGTTGCTGTTCCAGGTCAAATTCTTCGAGGTGGAGGAGATCACTTTGCCTTAGAAGTAAAAGGTGACTCAATGATAAATGCGGGAATAAATGACGGTGATGTAGTTGTAATTAAAGAAACAGATAGAGCTATAAACGGAGATATCGTCGTAGCGCTTATTGAAGATCAGGAAGCAACGTTGAAGAGGTTTTTCGTGAGAGGCGAAGCGATTGCTTTAGAAGCGGCTAACCCAGCCTATGAAACACGCACCTTTCCACATGAAAAAATCAAGGTTCAAGGTCGTCTTGTTGGCCTCTTAAGAACTTACTGATACAAACACGCTGAATGAAATTTTTTAAATAAGAATTTATTTAGCATTTGTTTTAACTATATTCCAACTAATATCCTGCAAGAACTGTCTTACAGCGGCCTTGTTATCATACTTTTATAATTGTAAAAGCATTCAGAATTACTAAATCATTCAAGGGTTTATACAATGTCCCAAGTTGTAACTAGGATAGCTCCCTCTCCTACTGGTTTCATGCATATTGGGACTGCAAGGACAGCTTTATTTAACTGGCTATATGCCCGCGGTAGAAATGGTAAATTTTATATTCGCATAGAAGATACAGATCGAAAACGATCAACTGCAGAGGCAAATGAAATAATTATAAGTGGGCTAAATTGGTTGGGCTTAGATTATGATGGAGATATAGTAAGTCAGTTTGAAAGAGCGCCGCGACACATTGAAATAGCTAAGAAGTTGTTAAAAAGTGGAAAAGCTTACAAGTGTTTCGCCTCTCCTGAGGAAATTCAGACTTTTAAAGAAACAGCTTTAAAAAGAGGCACATCAACGCTGTTTAAAAGCCCTTGGAGAAACGCTGCCCCATCAAGTCATCCTGACAGTCCCTATGTAATAAGAATTAAAGCCCCTGAAACAGGTGAAACAATTATACAAGATGAAGTTCAAGGAAAAATTATTATCAAAAATAATCAGTTAGACGATATGGTTTTAATAAGGTCTGACGGTTCACCAGTTTATATGCTTGCAGTAGTTGTAGACGATCATGACATGGGTATCACGCATGTAATTAGGGGTGACGACCACTTAAACAATGCGGCTAGGCAAAACTTAATCTATGAGGCTTTGGAATGGAATATCCCAGTATATGCGCATATTCCGTTAATTCACGGCGAAGACGGAAAAAAAATGTCGAAAAGACATGGTGCGACTAGTATTGAAGAATATGAATTAAGCGGTTATCCAGCAGGAGGAGTTCGAAATTATTTAGCCAGGCTAGGTTGGAGCCATGGCGATGAAGAATATTTTACAGATCAACAAGCTTTAGAATGGTTTAATCTAATTGACATAGGAAAATCTGCTGCACGATTTGATTTAAAGAAGTTACAGTATTTATCCGGCCAACACCTAAAAAATTCAGATGATGCTGCACTGCTGCATGAAACTCTGCAATTTCTAACAAAAGTGAGGAAGCAATCTCTTTCTGAGGACAAAATCCAACTTTTGAATAAAGGTCTGTACTGCCTAAAAGATAGAGTTAAAACATTATCTGAACTAATTGAAAAAGCGTCTTTTATTTTACATAGTAGACCAATTGAGATAAGTTCTGACGCTCGGTTAAGCCTTGATGAAACAGGACTTGCAATGTTAGAAGCATTGACGCCGCACTTGCAAAATGCTACCTGGACGCGGGAAGAGCTGGAACAAATTTGCAATAGCATTGCCGAAAGTTTTGGAGTAAAATTTGGGAAATTAGCGTCACCTATTAGGTCAGCTATTTCAGGACAAACAAAAACTCCTAGCGTCTTTGATATGATGCTTGTCTTGGGCCGCAATGAAACAATAGCAAGAATAACTGATGTTCAGGGTTTTTAAAATTTTTGTTAATGAAAAAATATTATAGTGACAAATGGATGCTGAAAAAGAAAGAAAATTGATATGGTAAAATCTTCAAAAACGGCAAAGCTTTTACTTGACGGTAAAGAATACGACTTGCCAATTATGTCTCCTACGGCAGGTCCTGAAGTACTAGATATAAGAAAGCTTTACGGTGAAGCTGGAGTTTTCACATATGACCCTGGATTCACGTCCACTGCTAGTTGTGATAGCACGATTACTTTCATAGACGGAGGTAAGGGTGAACTCCTTCATAGAGGGTATCCAATTGACCAACTTGCAGAACATTCACACTATTTAGAGGTCTGTTATCTTCTCTTATATGGAAATTTACCAAAACCAGCTGAATTGGAAGATTTCGAAAATAGAGTGACTAATCATACAATGATTCATGAGCAGATGGGCTATCTGTTTCGCGGCTTTAGACGTGATGCTCACCCTATGGCGATAATGACTGGCGTTGTTGGAGCAATGTCCGCCTTTTATCACGATAGTACCGATATAAATGATCCGTGGCAACGCGAAGTTGCTTCAATACGAATGATCGCAAAAATGCCGACAATTGCAGCTATGGCATACAAATATACGATAGGCCAACCGTTTGTTTATCCACGTAATGATCTAGATTATGCATCAAACTTTTTACGAATGTGTTTTGCTGTACCTGCTGAGAATTATGAGGTTAACCCAATTTTAAGCAGAGCAATGGATCGGATATTTACACTACATGCTGATCATGAGCAAAACGCTTCGACAAGTACAGTTCGTCTGGCATCAAGTTCTGGAGCCAACCCGTTCGCATGCATCGCAGCAGGCATAGCATGTTTATGGGGCCCAGCTCATGGTGGGGCTAATCAGGCATGTCTTGAAATGCTACGTGAAATCGGTACATCAGATAGAATACCTGAATTCATAAAGCGCGCTAAGGATAAAGATGATCCGTTTAGACTTATGGGATTTGGACACCGTGTTTACAAAAACACTGATCCGAGAGCAAAAGTTTTAAAAAGGTCCGCCGACGAAGTTTTAGATTTACTGGGCGTTAACAATAATCCGCTACTCCAAGTCGCAAAACAACTAGAAGAAGTAGCACTAAGTGATGAATATTTCGCTGATAAAAAGTTGTTTCCAAATGTAGATTTCTATTCTGGTATTATATTAGAGGCGATGGGTTTTCCCACTTCTATGTTCACCCCGATTTTTGCTCTCTCTCGTACGGTGGGATGGATTTCTCAATGGAAAGAAATGATCGCAGATCCACAAGTCAAAATAGGGCGACCGAGGCAGCTATACTTGGGAGAGGTGCCAAGAGACTATACTGACATTGAAAAGCGTTAAATATTTTTTATCGCCCTTCGAATTTGGCCTCTCTTTTCTGTAGAAAAGCCAAAACGCCTTCTTGGAAATCTCGAGTATTACCACAATTGTTTTGTAGCTTTGCTTCAAGTGACAACTGACTATTAAGATCATTATCATAAGAGCTTTTTAAAGCATCCTTTAAGTATCCATAAGCTACGGTTGGACCATTAGCCAGGTGATTTGCGCGAGAAAGCCAAACATTTTCAAAAGATTCATCAGGTACCGCTTCCCAAATCAAACCCCAGCGATCAGCCTGATCTGCTGTTATTTTGTCGGCGAATAATGATGCACCCATCGCTTTGGCTTTTCCCATAGTTCTTGGCATTATATAAGTACCACCAGCATCTGGAATTAAACCAATTCTTGTGAATGCCTGCAAAAAGTAAGCCGACTCGCAAGCAATAACTACATCAGCAGCCAAAGCTAAATTAGCCCCTGCTCCTGCAGCAGCTCCATTAACTGCAGCTATTGTTGGAACCGGGCAATCCAAAATCGAGCGTAGCATAGGTTCATACTCATCCCTTAGAGTCCGTTCGAGATCAATTTGAGAAACTGATTTTCTATCTCCCAAGTCCTGTCCAGAGCAAAAAGCAGATCCAGAACCCGTTATAACGACCACCCTAGCCTCTTTTCCCATTTGGCTTAAAGATTGGGTAATTTCAGCTCTCATTTGAGTATTAAGGGCATTTTTTACGTCTGGTCGGTTTAAACGTATAACCGCAATTTGATCCTTTGTTTCTAGTTCTATTGTCTCGTAGTTCATAACCTTATCCTTTAAATTTTGGAACTAGCTTTACCTTGCTTCACTGCACCAAAATTAATCTTCACTTACAATTTTACTTAATTCTCTTTTCTCATGGTCTGATAAACCTGCAGTAATGTAGCGTTTAGGTTTGTGGTTTGACTTAATGAATGTAAAAGAAATTATTAAAGCAATCAATAACATCAACGGCCCTGATAACCAAAGTATCAAATTAAAACCATCAGATCTCGGCTTTAATAAAGCAAATTCACCATAGCGATCGACAATAAAATTCAAAACTTCATCATCACTATCACCAGCTACCAGCCTTTCTCTCACCAAAATGCGCAGATCTTTTGCTAGACTTGCATTGCTATCGTCAATGCTTTCATTTTGGCAAACTAAACATCTAAGATCCTTGGAAATATCCCGCGCCCGCTCTTCTAAAATCGGATCACTCAAAACTTCAGTTGGTTCGACAGAGTAAGAAACGAAAGGAATACAAATTACCAAAATAGTGGGAAAAAGAGCTCTCATGTGGCTTGACCTAAACTTTTTGCTCTTTTTGAGCCAGCCGCAATTCTCAGCCTTCGATCTGTCAAACTTAAAATGCCTCCTAAAGCCATCATAGCGCAACCGCCCCAAATCCAATTAGCAAAAGGTTTCAAATAAGTTCTAACAGTCCAAGCATTTTCTGATTGCCGATCTCCCAAAACAACATATAGATCTCGAAAAATCCGATAATCTATTGCAGCTTCTGTCGTAGGCATTTGGGCAATAGGATAGTTTCGTTTTTCCGGTCTAAGAGTAATCAGTTCAGAACCTTCTTTTGAAACCGCAATTATACCCATTGTTGAAAAATAGTTTGGCCCACGGACTTCTAATACATCATCAAGTTTCAAATCATACGACCCTATATTCCAACTACTTCCAATAGAAACAACTCGTATATCTTCCTTTTCCCATGATGAAAGAGCGGCAATCGCAAACATAGTAATACCAAGTCCAAAATGAGCAAAGAATTTACCAAAGTCAGCCCTTGGTAAAAACATCAATCTTCCCATAGATCGAGAGTTACCAAGTTTTGATAGTAAGTCGATAATTGTGCCCATCACTATCCAGCTGCCTAAAAATACACCAATTGGTCCAATCAAACTTTGCCCAGTCTGGATTGACCAAATAAACCCAGATAAGCATATACAGAGTACGAACACGGCCAAAAACTTTTTAAGCGTTTTTTGTATACTGGCTCTTTTCCAAGATAAATTTGATCCCAAGGGCAATATTAAGCCCAACAAAACCATAAAAGGTGTAAAAGC
Source organism: Paracoccaceae bacterium (assembly GCA_902543185.1). Lineage (GTDB taxonomy): Bacteria > Pseudomonadota > Alphaproteobacteria > Rhodobacterales > Rhodobacteraceae > Salinivivens. The sequence goes on along the minus strand of CACBXB010000003.1, from coordinate 25,800 downwards.
TGCATTAAAGAATGGAGGGCCAACAGAAAGTTTTCTATCAAAAAATAATTCAGCAACCAATGGCCATATTGTTCCTAAAAAAATAACAAAGGCCGACACTGCTAGTAATACGTTATTCGAAATTAGTGCCGTTTCTCTACTCGCTAGTGAAAAAACACTGTAAGACTCCATTGCACCAGATCTAAAACTAAACAGTATTAGCGCACCCCCCATGAAAACGCCTAAAATAATTAATATAAAAAACCCTCTTTCAGGATCATTGGCGAATGCATGAACAGAGGTCAACACACCTGAACGCACTATAAAAGTTCCAATCAAAGAAAACCCAAAGGCAAGAATAGCTAAGAGGATAGTCCAACTTTTTAATGTTTCCCTTTTTTCCACCACTATAGCGCTATGCAAAAGAGCAGCTGCCAAAAGCCAAGGCATAAACGAAGCATTTTCTACTGGATCCCAAAACCAGAAACCACCCCAGCCTAATTCGTAATAGGCCCACCAACTTCCAAGCGCAATTCCAATGGTTAGAAATATCCAAGCGGCAAGTGTCCAAGGACGAACCCACCTTCCCCACGCAGCATCAATCTTTCCTTCAATCAATGCCGCGACAGCAAAAGAAAATGCCATGGATAATCCCACATATCCCAAATATAAAAATGGTGGATGAAAAGCTAATCCTGGGTCTTGAAGAAGAGGGTTCAGGTCCTGCCCATCAAAGGGTGGAATTTGTACTCGTTCAAAAGGATTTGAGGAAAAGATTATAAATGCAAGGAAAGCAACCCCGATGGCTCCTTGAACTGAAAGCACTCGTGTCTTCAACAAAATGGGCAAATTCGTACCAAACCAAGAAGCAGAGGCCCCAAAAAGGGACAGTATCAGAACCCATAAAAGCATAGATCCCTCGTGGTTTCCCCACACGCCTGTTACTTTGTAAAGCATTGGTTTTAGAGAATGCGAATTTAAAACAACCAATTTTACAGAAAAATCTGAAGTAACGAACGCATGTGCGAGAGCAGAAAATGAAGCCAGCAAAAGAGCAAACTGTAGATTTGCGGCACTTTCCGCAATAGCCATTAGATCAATTCTGCCTTTGTGCGCACCAAAAAGAGGGATCGTTGCCTGTATCAGAGCCACGCAGAAAGCCAACAATAAAGTGAAATGTCCAATCTCGTTTAGCATCAGTTACATATAATTCTAAACGGACAGGCTTTCCATGCTTATTTGTGGAAGGATTGTCGCAACTTTTGAAAAAAATTGATTTAAAATGTAAATTATGGAAATCAAGTTTAATTATCGTTATTTTTATATAAGCCCTGCTCTTTTAAAGTATCTATAACTTCTTTTGGCATATAATTTTCATCATGCTTCGCTAATATTTCTGATGCGATAAATTTTCCTTCAATATATTTACCAGTTGCTATCATTCCTTGGCCCTCGGCAAAGAGATCGGGTAAAATTCCAGAATACTCAACAGGTACAGACTTGTTACCATCCGTGACAATAAAATAAATAACAGCGCCAGAACCTCTAACCAAACTATCTTCCTGAACAAGTCCACCTATTCGGAAAATTTCATTCTTATCTGGCGGTTTTTGTAAAACTTCAGAAGGCGACCTAAAAAAATTTATCCCATCACGCATTGCGTAACCTATAAGCGCCGTCGATAAAGCTAGAGAAATAAAAGTAATAACAATTACTTGTATGCGACGTTGTTTTTTTAAACTTTTCATGGGGACTAAGGGAAAAGAGGTACTAAACTGAGACCAACAGTTTCATCGATCCCAAGCATAAGATTGGCATTTTGTACGGCTTGTCCTGAGCTTCCTTTTGTTAGATTATCGAGCGCTGCAACAATTATACAACGATTTTCAATCCGATCAGAGACTATGCCTATGTGACACTCATTTGATCCTCGAACATGGTGAGTGCTGGGTGTCTCTCCGCTCGGCAAAATATGAATAAAGTGTTCATTTTCATATCTTTGAGATAGCGCCTCTCTAACTGCTTGATAATTTCCATTTACATAAGCCGTTGCTAGAATACCCCTATTTGCTGGTATCAAGTGAGGAGTAAATTGAATGTTTACAGCTCTCCCAGCTATTTTAGATAATTCTTGATCGAACTCGCCCAGGTGTCTATGCACACCACCAACTGAGTAAGCATTTGTTCCCTCTGACAGTTCTGAATGCAATAAATTTTCTTTCAGCGACCTACCAGCTCCTGAAACGGCGCACTTTAAATCAAGAATTATATTTTCAAGATCTATAACCCCTTTTTCAACCAAAGGTCGTAAAATATATTGGCCCGTCGCCGCGTTACAACCAGTACCTGCCACAACTCGCGCACCGCTGATTTCTTGACGGTAAAATTCCGTTAGGCCGTAAACTACCTCATCTTGGACTTCCAAAGCTTTATGAGCATTACCATACCATCTTTCATAATCATCAGCATTCTCTAGACGGAAATCTGCGCTCAAATCAATTATTCTTAAATCAGTTGGAATTCTTTTTATAATTTCTTGCGAAGTTTTATGTGGTAATGCACAAATGCAAAGATCAATATTGGAATAATCAATATCTTCAATTTTAATTAAAGTGGGTAATTCCAAGGATCGCAAATGAGGGAAAACCTTGTCCACTCTTAGGCCCGCTTTAGAGTGAGCAGCTAAAACTTCAATTTCCATTTCAGGATGGTTATTTATTATTCGGATTAACTCTGCGCCAGTGTAGCCAGAAGCTCCTAAAATAGCGATTTTATACATTTAAAGTTATCTACCTATGCTGATGTAAATTCAACTGATCTTTTAAGAAATTGACTTGCTCTCATTGAGACAATAGCTGGGTCTCCAGTCGTTATAAATCTATTTTTTGGTTTATTGGTACTACTTAAGTCTGGATGTCTCTTTAGATAATCTGATAAACTTTCCGCAACAAGGTTAGCTTGCGAATAAACCTGCACATTTTTTCCTAATGCATCCTGAAAAACTTCTTCCAAAAGAGGATAATGTGTACAACCCAAAATTGCAGCTTGAGGTTTTGGCATTTTTCTTTTCAGTGCATCTACATGCGATCGAACTAATGCCTCTGCTAAAATTATATCTCCATCTTCAATAGCATCAACCAAGCCACCACATGCTTGACTTTCCACATCAACACCAATGGCTCTAAAGGCCAACTCTCTCTGAAAAGCCCTGCTAGCTACTGTAGATGGTGTCGCAAACAAAGCCACATTTTGAATATCAACCTCTCGCGGTGGAGAATTATCTCCCCAATTTCTTTTTGTTAAACGTTCAATTAATGGAACAAAAACACCCAATACTCTCTTGTTTTTCGGGAGCCACTCTTCCTGTATTCTCTTAAGCGCAGCCGCTGAAGCAGTATTGCAAGCAAGAATAATTAAATCACAATTCTCATCCCACATTCTTTCAATACTTTTTATTGTGAGATCAAAAATATCTGAGGGTTCGCGAACACCATAGGGCGCATGTAAATTATCACCCATATAAACAAAAGATTCCTCAGGTAGTTTCTTAATAACAGCATCCAAGACTGTAAGGCCCCCTAGGCCACTATCAAAAATACCAACTGCCATAGCTAAAACCTTAGAGCTTATATCGACTTTCGAATTCAAACCCATAGTCGAAATTTTTGAATGAGCTTTGGGACAGCTTATAGGTTTCTTCTCTTAAAAAATCCATTAGAATTCTGGGGTCAGAAGAGCGGGATTTAATTTCATAACCTGACAATGGTTTCCCAATACAAATTTTAACTGGATTATCAATCTTTTTTTTAAACTCTCTAATTAACAAACCCATGCGAATACTATAATTAATATGACTAGCTAATTGAAAAGTGAGACTGTTATGACCTTCGAAAAATATAGGGACAACTCGAGCGCCTGATTTTGTTATCATTTTTGCAATGAACGATCTCCAACTAGGATCCATTGGCTTACTAAAGGGAGTCAACGACGTTGAAACTGTACCTCCAGGAAATATACCAATTGCGCCTCCAGAATTTAAAAAGTCCAAAGCAGCCCCTCTAGTTTGGATATTTAATTTGGAAGCTTCCTTAGTGTAATCGAATGAAATAGGCAAAATAACATCATTTAATTCTGCAGATTTACAAAATATCTTATGAGCTAAAATCTTAAAATCTTTTCTCGATTTTGACATAATATAACCAAGGATTAATCCATCTAGAATACCAAAAGGATGATTTGCGATTAATATTAACGGACCGTCTTTTGGAATAGAGCTAAAAGCACCATCTAAAATTTCTATAGATAAACCAAATTTTTGAAACATAACATTCCAGAAACTATCACCACCCTCTAATTCTTTTTCATATCCTTGAGCTCTTTTTATTAAACTTACTCTTCCAGTAACGTTTTCTAAAATTTGTATTAAGGCCCTGCCACTCAAAGTTTGTGCAGAATAAGCATAGCTAATTTCTTGCGTAGATTGCCTGTAATGTTTCATATTACCCTGAAATTTTGTATACTAAGCAGTTTGTAAAAAGTTTGTAACAGATTTATATCGCGAAAAAAGCTTCACTCTGCGGCATGACCCAAAACCTCAGATGAATTTCTTAATTTTTCTAACAAATTTTTTCGTTGAACTGACACTGCTTCATAATTTTTTCGTCTTACGATCCCAAACCCTTTGATTGATGAAGGAAGATTTAACAACTCTAAAATTAACTCCTTATCTTGATCGAAGTTAAGTTTTTTTACAAACTGCAAATCATGTTGGTATTCCTTAATTAGGCCTAGATCTAAGCGCCTATCTTTCGAATATGAAAAAATATCAAATTTTGTACCTCTCAACCACTTTAGCCATGCAAGCACTCTAAAAATATGAATAGTAAACTCTCCAAATTCAATTTTTTTGGCTCTACCATTTTTTCCCTCTTTTGAAATTAATGGAGGCGCTAAATGAAATTTTATCTTTTTTACATTTTCAAACTTTTCAGCAACTTTTTGGCGTGTGCCTAGATGTAATCGAGCAACCTCATACTCGTCCTTGTACGCCAAAACTTTATGATAGTTGATTGTGACTGCTTGTTTGGTCTCCTTATCTTCAAATGATCCAACCATATCGACAAATTTTTTCGATAATTTTTTCCCTTGATAGGCTTCTAGATGTTTTGCTCTGTAATCAATTCGTTCCATTAATGAGTCTTTTAAATTTACCACAGGGTTAGAAATCATTTGATTGGCATCATCAGGGAAAAGTGCTGCCCAACGGCCTATCTCAAAAGCTCTCAGGTTTTGTTCGATAAAAGCTCCGTTAAGTCTGATTGCATGTGATAGGGCTTTGTGGCTTAAAGGTAGAAGCCCTTTTTGCCAAGAAGCACCAAGAATTAGCATATTTGAGTAGATAGAATCTCCCATCAATTTAGTGGCCAATTTACTCGAGTTAAGCAGCGACAAGCCTTCCTTTAAATTCGCCTCCATAGACATAATTAATTGGTCATTTGGAACCTCAAATTCAGTATTTCTAGTGAATTCACCAGTTACAATTTGATCTGAGTTAACGACTGCCTTTGTGCGTCCAGTAGCAGTTAAATTAAGGCATTTTGATCCAGAACTTACAACTAAATCGCCACCAATCAAGGCGTCACATTCTCCCATTGTAACCCTAATGGCAGATATCTCATTTGGAGATTTTGCTAACCTACAGTGGATATGAACAGCGCCACCCTTTTGCGCTAAACCCGCCATTTCCATCATACCTGCCCCTAAACCATCAATTTGTGCCGCCTGAGCAATCAGTGCGCCTATTGTTACAACGCCAGACCCCCCTACACCTGTTACAACGATATTATGAGTGCCATTAATAGACGGTAATTCTGGTTCAACTAAAGTGGGCAGTGAAAAATCCGTTTGTTCCGTTTTCTTGACTGAAGCGCCTTCTAAAGTCACAAAAGACGGACAAAATCCATTCAAACAACTAAAATCCTTATTACAATTTGATTGATCAATTTCACGCTTACGCCCTAGTTCAGTTTCAATAGGCGTAATGGCAACACAGTTTGATTGAACTCCACAATCACCACAGCCCTCACAAATATCTGTATTAATAAAGAGCCTTTTATTAGGATCTGGAAATAGTCCCCGTTTTCTTCTTCTTCTTTTTTCAGCCGCACAAGTCTGAACATAAACAATAGCCGTAACCCCTTTGATTTTACTTAATTTTTCTTGAATAAAATTAAGCTTTGTGCGATCAACTTTTTCAATCTGTGATGGAAACGCATTTAAAGATAAATCCTCTTTATCATCATAAACTAACACAGTATTTCGAATACCTATTGCTAAAAGTTCATTGACAATACGCTCTGCAGTTAATTGACCGTCATTACCTTGCCCTCCAGTCATTGCGACCGCATCATTAAATAAAATTTTATAGGTAATATCAGTATTTGAGGCGACGGCGGCTCGAATTGCCTGAATACCAGAATGATTATAAGTACCATCACCTATATTTTGAAAAACATGGTCCCTCTTAGAAAATAATGATTCTCCAATCCAATTGGCTCCTTCTCCCCCCATGTGGGTAAACCCAAGCGTCTCCCGGTCCATCCATTGGGCCATATAATGGCACCCTATTCCTGCGTACGCTCTAGAACCCTCAGGAACAATGGTAGAGCTATTATGGGGGCATCCTGCACAAAAATATGGAAGTCGCTCTGCTAAATTCGGTGCGTTTTCTGCTGATTGCACTTCTATGATCTTTTTCAAACCAAGTTCTAGAGAGTTATTACTACACCCCTCCTCTATAAAAATTTGCCCAAGTGTCGACGCAATATCTAACGGATCCAATACACCATGATCAAAAAATAAGTGTTCGTCATTTTTATGACCACCGTAAACACGCGTTTTACTAGCAATTGAAAAAAGAGCGTCTTTAATTTGCGTTTCAACAATTTTGCGCTTTTCTTCGATTACTATAATCAAATCAAGCCGATCGGCCCACTCAAGCAAACTCTGCCGATCAATGGGCCAAGTTTGAACGATTTTGTAACTTGTTATACCTAATGCTTTGGCTTCTGCTTCATCAATTCCCAGAAGCGACAAAGCATGTATTAAATCCAACCAATTTTTGCCGGCAGCAACCAGACCAACTTTAGAATTATGTTTTGGGAGGCCAATTTTATCAATCCTATTTACCCTTGCAAAATCCTCTGCTGCTTTCTTTTTATCACCTAGTAGCCTTTTTTCTTGATCTGCTGGAGTATCAACCAAACGAATATTTAAATTGTCAGACGCCGAATTGTTCTCGGGGTTTTTAAATTCCATCCTAAAAGGATCACCGTCAACTACAGAGGTCACTTCAATGGTATCTTTCATGGTTTTCAAACCGACCCAAAGCCCACTATATCTGGATAACGCAAAGCCATAATAACCAAAATCAAGGATTTCTTGTACACCTGCGGGGCTTAAAATGGGCATACCAGCGTCAATCATTGCCAAATCAGACTGATGTAAAACGGTTGAACTCTCACCAGAGTGGTCATCACCCATAGCCATTAAAACACCACCATTAACAGAGGTTCCCGCCATGTTAGCGTGGCGCATGGCATCACCAGATCGATCTACGCCTGGGCCTTTTCCGTACCATAGGCCAAAAACACCATCATAAAGCCCCTCTCCTCGTAGCTCAGCTTGCTGAGCTCCCCACAAAGCAGTAGTGGCCAAATCTTCATTTAAGGCCTCCTTGAATTGAATTTTTGAAGCTAGCAATTCCTTAGATGCACGTCTCATTTGGAAATCTACAGCTCCCAAGGGTGAACCCCTGTATCCCGTAACAAATCCGGCAGTATTTAGACCCTGCCTTTCATCCCGTAGCTTTTGGCCAAGCATCAAACGAACAAGGCCCTGTGTCCCATTTAATAAAACATTAGACTTCTTTATGTTAAATTTATCATCCAAACTGATAGACGTATTAGCCATATCCATTTCCCTAATCTACATATAAGATTAGTGTGCTACTTAGACTTGTGCCAGTAAAAATCTTTAATTTTCACGTTACGTCCATAATGGCATTTAATACAATCTAGAATCGTGTAATAAATCAATCATGTAGAGGTAGCTTATGGATTGGGATAAGTTAAGAATTTTTCATGCTGTAGCAGATGCAGGGAGCCTTACCCATGCCGGAGAAACCCTGCGCCTTTCTCAATCAGCAGTTAGCAGACAAATGCGATCGCTTGAAGAAAGCCTAAATACCACTCTTTTTCACAGACATGCTCGCGGACTTATACTAACGGAACAGGGTGAGCTTCTGTTTGATGCAACAAATAGTATGAATAAAAGATTAGAAGCTGCGTCGGCACGTATTAGAGACAGTGAAGAAGAAGTTTTCGGTGAATTAAGAGTTACCACCACAACAGGGTTTGGAACCCTTTGGTTGGCTCCTCGATTACCTAAACTTTACGAAAAGTATCCAGAGCTGAAAATAGATTTAATGCTTGAGGAGCGTGTCTTAGATTTGCCCATGAGAGAAGCAGATGTAGCTATAAGGATGAAAGAACCCAGCCAAGCTGATTTAATTAGAAGACGCTTAATGACTGTAAAAATGCGCCTTTATGCCTCTCCTAAATATCTCGAAATACACGGTACTCCCAAAAATGAAATCGATATGAAAAACCACCGACTAATATGTCAAAACACTAGATCAGCTCAAGTTTCTTCAGGTCTCGCTTTGGTACAACGTTTGATGAACCAAGAAATTCCATCCACACTCACGGTAAACAATTATTTTGGAGTTCTTCAAGCTGTTATTCACGATTTAGGCATAGGAGTGTTGCCGGATTATGTAACCCAGGAGTTTGACAGTGTGGTTCCAGTTCTTGAAGAAGTCCAGTCGAATGATGTTCCCGTTTATTTGGCTTTTCCCGAAGAGTTGCGTCATTCGAAACGAATTGAAGCTTTTAGGGATTTTGTTCAATCAGAAATTATAGAGCATCGAAAAGCCTTAAAAGCTCAAATGATTGATTAAAGACAATAGATTATTCCAATTCATTGCTCTTTTAAAAAGCATGGCATATTAGATAATCAATGAAAGTGAGCCGAAAATGTATGAGCCTGATATAACCAAAGAACTTATTGAATTACATGGTTTAAAGTCAGATGAATACGATTTAATTTTATCCATTATCAACAGAATTCCTACATTCACGGAATTAGGTATTTTTTCGGCAATGTGGAATGAACATTGTTCGTATAAATCTTCAAAAAAATGGCTTCGAACTCTACCTACAGAAGGTTCTCAAGTTATTTGTGGACCAGGAGAAAATGCAGGAATTATCGATATTGGTGATAACCAAGCTTTGGTTTTTAAAATGGAGAGCCACAATCATCCTAGCTATATAGAGCCATACCAAGGAGCAGCGACCGGTGTCGGAGGAATTCTACGAGATGTTTTCACGATGGGTGCTCGGCCAATCGCAGTCATGAATTCTTTGAGCTTTGGTGACGTAAATCATTATAAAACACGTCAACTTGTTAATGGTGTAGTATCCGGCATAGGAGGATACGGAAACTGCTTTGGTGTTCCTACAGTTGGAGGTGAAACGAGATTTGACTCTTCTTATAACGGAAATTGTTTAGTCAACGCGTTTGCCGCAGGTCTAGTTGAAAAAGATAAAATATTTTATTCAGCAGCTTCGGGAGTCGGTATGCCAGTTGTATATCTTGGAGCAAAAACTGGTCGCGACGGAGTGGGTGGCGCAACTATGGCAAGTGCTGAATTTGACGATACAATTGAGGAAAAGCGACCTACAGTTCAAGTAGGTGATCCTTTCACCGAAAAACGTTTGATGGAAGCTTGCCTAGAACTTATGGAGACAGGAGCGGTTATTTCAATTCAAGATATGGGAGCTGCAGGTCTCACTTGTTCAGCTGTAGAAATGGGAGACAAAGGTAATTTAGGGATAAGCTTGGACCTAGAAAAAGTTCCAACTCGAGAACCTAATATGAGCGCCTATGAAATGATGTTGTCCGAAAGCCAAGAAAGAATGCTGATGGTTTTAGACCCAGAAAAAGAAAGCATAGCAAAAACAATTTTTGACAAATGGGATTTAGATTTTGCTGTTGTTGGTGAAACTATCTCGGAAGACCGATTTCTTATAAAATTAAACGGTGTTGTGAAAGCTGATCTTCCTTTAAAGGCACTGGCGGGTAATGCGCCTGAATACGATAGACCATGGGTTGAAGCGCAACCAAATAACGAGTTACAAGACGTTGTAGAGGTGAACGCAATTGATGGTTTGAAAGCTTTAATTTCATCCGCGAATTACTGTTCAAAAAGTTGGATTTACGAACAATACGACAGTCAGGTAATGGCCGATACTATTGAACGGCCAGGTTTTGGCGCGGGCATCGTTAGGGTTCATGGAACAAAAAAATCAATCGCATTTACGAGTGACGTTACTCCAAGATATGTTCAGGCAAATCCATTTGAAGGAGGAAAGCAGGCAGTAGCAGAGGCATATAGGAATTTAGTTTCCGTTGGTGCAAAACCATTGGCTTCGACAGATAACTTAAACTTTGGAAATCCTGAAAAGCCAGAAATAATGGGGCAGTTTGTTCAAGCAATTAGAGGCATTTCTCAGGCCGTAAAAGAGCTAAATATGCCAATTGTTTCAGGTAACGTTAGTTTATATAATGAAACAGATGGCGTATCAATAAATCCAACACCAACAATTGGGGCCGTTGGACTAATTGACGAAGCCGAAAATCCAATACTTGGTAGGGCTTCTGAAGGAAATATGGCAGTACTGATAGGGGAAACTCAAGGTCATCTAGGCCAAACCGCTTTACTCCAAGAGGTCTTCAATAGAAGTGATGGAGACGCCCCAAAAGTTAATTTGGAAGTCGAAAAAAAACACGGCAACTTTGTTCTGGAAAATAAAGAATTAATAAATGCTTGTATTGATTTGTCAGACGGCGGGTTAGCTCTTGCTGCTTTTGAACTTGCCCATCGATCCGAGATAGGTTTTGAAATTTATGAAGAAAGTACCGAGTTTTTATTTGCGGAAGATCAGGCACGATATCTTATCGCGTGTGAATTTGATCAAGCAGAAACTCTATTTATTGAAGCAGGTAAGCAAAATATTCCTATACTGACCGTTGGGAGTTTCAAAGGTGAAGCAATCGTTTTTGGAAATTCAAGATCCGAGCTAGCTTCGCTTTCAGCCATTTTTTCGGACACTTTTAAGTACTTATTTCAAAGTTAAAACAATTTTTTTTAAAAATATATTGTTAACAATTAATTGGCACCCTAGATTAATTATTATTAAAGGAACAGGCCATGGTAATGCAAGCAAATGAAATAGAAGCTTTAATAAAGGAAGCATTACCGGACGCTTCCGTCGAAATTACTGACTTAGCTGGTGACGGCAATCACTACGCGGCAGAGGTCATTGATGAAAGTTTTCGTGGCAAAAATAGAGTACAACAACAGCGCATTGTTTACTCTGCTCTTAAGGGTAAAATGGACGGCTCTAATGGTGAGCTCCATGCATTAGCACTTACTACAAAAGCACCAGAAGATTAAATATTAAAACAAAATGTGAAAGGTCTTAATTGTGTCAGATACAAAAGCAATAATTGATGAAACAATAAAATCGCATGACGTTGTACTATACATGAAGGGTACAAAATCGATGCCACAGTGTGGATTTTCCAGCCGCGTTGCAGGGGTACTGAATTATATGGAAGTAGATTATCAAGACGTGAATGTTCTGGCTGACGAAAACATTAGGCAGGGGATCAAAGATTATTCCGATTGGCCGACAATACCACAATTATATGTTAAAGGTGAATTCGTTGGCGGATGCGATATAATTACTGAAATGACAATGTCGGGTGAACTCGATACGATGTTTGATGAGAATGAAATTAAATACGATAAAGATGCAGCAGACAAAATAAGAGAGTCGAATGCTTAGAAGGCTTCTAGTTTGCAATCTTGTATGCTAAATTCTCTGCCTTTTCCGTAATATTCGTTAATTGCTCTAAAAATTTGCCGTCAAGTTGCTCCTCTCGTGAAGCGTCATTTTCTTCCAACTTTTTAGCTTTTGCTAAGGATTCTTCGAGAGCTCTTTCAGCTTTTGCCAATTTCTCGGATTGAGAAGTCATTTTATCAGCCAACATTAAACCTGACATCAACAACAATTTTTGTTCTGAAAGCTGTCCTATCTCACTAACTAAAAAGGACGCTTCATCATTCAAAAGGCTTGCAGCAGCTTCTAATGCACTCTCTTCACCAGGTTGACATGTAACCGTAAATTTTTTGTCACCAATGTTAATTGCAACTTCTGGCATTAAACTGTCTCCCCACTAGCAGCTAACGCCGCAGATAATTGATCGTAAAGTGATTGCAATTCTTTCTTTTCCTGTTCTCGTTCTTGTCTCAGATAGGACAACTCAGCGCTCAAACCTTTAATATTTGAATTTGCTTCTCTATCTTTACTTGAACTTTCCAACTCAGCTTTAAGAGAATCTACCTGGCGTTTTAAACCTTCATTCTCTGAAATGAGGGTTTCCAGAGAGCTATCATTTTCTCTATTTTCTAATCCTGTTTCTAATGAAATTTCTATTTTTTCTAAAGCATCATTTAATCGATCTTTTAATTTTTCAAATCGCTGCATCTAGTGCACTCTTTCTGTTTTTATTCATTCAGATTAAGTAAATTTTACGAATCAAAAATAAACTCAATTTCACTTAGTTTATAACAAGAAATTAAAAATTACTTGTTTTATCAAAGCATTTTTTAACCGATAGCTTGATATTCAATTTCATCCTGATAAAGAGCCTATTACACAAATATTGAAAGCTTCAGGCCATGCTTATTGAAAAATTACGAAAAGAACACCCTCAACATTGGGCAAATGCCACAGCCATAAGAGTTTTAACCTTAGACGCGGTTGCAGAAGCAAATTCTGGGCATTCAGGCATGCCAATGGGTATGGCAGACGTAGCAACCGTTTTGTTTTTTAATCACTTAAAATTTGATCCTAAAGCACCTCGTTGGAGCGACAGAGATAGACTAATTTTATCTGCAGGTCATGGCTCAATGCTTTTATACAGTCTGCTATATTTAACAGGTTACGACGATTTTCCTTTAGAAGAGATAAAAAACTTTCGCCAGCTAGGAGCTAAAACGGCCGGCCACCCAGAAAACTTTTTATCCGATGCAATCGAAACTACAACTGGTCCTTTAGGACAAGGAATTGCTAATTCTGTTGGTTTCGCTATGGCCGAAGAAATTCAAAGAGCAAATTTTGGTAAAAGTATAGTCGATCACTATACATATGTATTTGCTGGAGATGGCTGTCTGATGGAAGGCGTCAGTCAAGAAGCAATTACCATAGCTGGAAGACAAAAGTTATCAAAACTAATAGTTTTCTGGGACAATAATGATATAACAATTGATGGGAAAGTTGAATTATCTGACAAGACCAACCAAGTCGAGAGATTTAGGTCTTCAGGGTGGCATGTTTTAGAAATTGATGGCCATGACCCAATCGAAATTAACCAGGCAATAATTGAAGCTAAAAAAAATAACAAGCCAACAATGATAGCTTGTAAAACGCACATCGCTCTTGGATCATCAGCTCAAGATACGTCTAAAGGGCACGGAGCACTCACGGATAGCAAATTAATTGAAGAAACAAAAAAAGTCTACGGATGGAGCCAGAAAAAATTTTATGTTCCACCAGAAGTGAAAAAAGAATGGGAAGAAGTCGGCAAAAAGGGACAAAAGGAAAAGTTATTTTGGGAAAATCGTTACGCTTCACTCTCACCGAAAAGACAGTCTGAGTTTTCAAGAATGCACTCAATGGAAGTGCCAAAAAAGCTTGCTAGAGAAATTAAAAAGTTCAAAAAATCAATAAGTATTGAACAGCCTAAAGTAGCAACTCGCAAATCAAGCGAGATGATCTTAGATGTTATCAACCCCATTATGACTGAGACCATAGGAGGGTCTGCCGACCTGTCAGGCTCTAATAATACGAAATCAGCAGATATGGCCGTATTCGATATAGATAATAGAAAAGGTCGATATATTCATTGGGGTGTTCGTGAACACGGCATGGCTGCCGCCATGAATGGTATGGCTCTCCATGGAGGACTAAGGCCTTACGGTGGAACTTTTATGTGCTTTACCGATTATGCACGACCCTCAATGCGCCTTGCTGCATTAATGAAAATACCAACAATATTTGTAATGACCCACGATAGCATAGGCTTGGGTGAAGATGGACCAACCCACCAACCTGTTGAACATTTAGCAATAAGCCGTTCTACTCCTAATACTTTAGTAATTCGACCGGCTGACAGTGTAGAAACGGCCGAAGCTTGGGAAATTGCTTTGAATTCTAAAAATACACCCTCGGTACTCGCACTTACTAGACAAGGGCTACCTACTTTAAGGACAAAATATAAATCCGCAAATTTATCGTCGAAAGGTGCCTATATTTTGGCGGAATCGGAGGGCAAGAGACAAGTAATATTAATCGCCTCGGGATCAGAGGTTTCACTGGCACTCACTGCAAGAGAAGAATTACAAAGTGAGGGTATAGGTACCAGAGTAGTATCAATGCCTTGTATGGAATTATTCGAGAAACAAGATGAAAAATATCGGAAACGCATTCTTCCCGGAGGAAGACATGTCAGAATAGCAATTGAAGCAGGTGTCAGAGATAGCTGGGATAAGTGGCTCATGGGAGAACGTGGTAGAGAAGCAAATTCCGGATTTATTGGAATGTCTAGTTTTGGAGCTTCTGCACCAGCTAAAACCCTATTTGATCACTATGGAATCACGTCTGAGCAAATTGTAAAACTTGTAAAATCTAAAATATAAACAAAATTTTGCCTTTGCTCATCAGCATGAATATTTTTGTTAGCGCAATCATCGTTTTATTTGTCAGGTTTATCGCTAACATATTGTAGAATAGCAATTTATCCTTTCCTATAGTCATCCCTTTGGGGTATTTATTACGCAAATATAGCTGGGGTGGCAGATGACTATTAACGTGGGCATAAATGGGTTCGGACGTATCGGAAGAAGTACTCTTTCTCATATAACGGAAAGCGCAAGAAATGACGTCCAAGTTACAAAAATTAACGCAACAGGCACTATTGAAACAAACGCACATCTTTTAAAATATGATAGTACTCATGGGAGGTTTGCCGGTGAAATACTAGTCGAAAATGATACATTAGATATAGGCTATGGACCTGTAAAAGTATTTTCTTCATATGACCCTGAAGAATTGGATTGGTCAGGATGTGACGTTGTTCTTGAATGTACGGGAAAGTTCAATGATGGATTGAAATCTAAAGTCCACATTCAGCAAGGAGCCAAGTCAGTATTGATTTCAGCACCTGCTAGCAACGTTGACAAAACTATAGTTTACGGAGTCAATCACAGATCGTTAACAAGTAATGATAAAATAGTTTCAAATGGTTCTTGCACCACAAATTGCCTCGCACCTTTGGCAAAAGTTTTAAATGATAATATTGGCATTGAGCGTGGGATAATGACTACAATTCATAGTTATACTGGGGATCAACCCACATTAGATAGAAGGCATCATGATTTGTACCGAGCAAGATCCGCAGCCACCTCAATTATACCAACATCAACCGGAGCCGCCCTAGCATTGGGAGAAATTTTGCCAGAACTACATGGAAAATTAGATGGCACCGCATTAAGGGTGCCTACGCCTAATGTAAGTGCTGTTGATTTAACATTTGAAGCCACTAATCCAGTCACCGTAGAAGATGTTAATTCAGTTGTAGAAAATGCCGCAGTAAACGAAATGGTTCAGGTTTTAGCTTACGATAGTGAGCCTAAAGTCTCTATAGATTTTAATCATACCTCACATTCATGTATTTTTGCTCCAGATCAAACGAAGGTAGTTGGGAAACATACTGTGCGGGTTTTAGCTTGGTATGACAATGAGTGGGCTTTTTCTTGCAGGATGGCAGATGTTGCATCAACTATGGGCCGTCTTATTTAAGCTTTTCAAAAACTATCTTGCATTTTGGACTTGCGTTAAAGTACACTAACGCATTTTTTTGGATGATTTATACATTGACAATCTTACAGATGCTGCGATGTTAGCGCTAACTTTTAACTAACTATTTAAAAGGAATTAATATTGACTGTTCGAGTAGCAATTAATGGATTTGGACGTATTGGACGAAATGTTCTAAGGGCCATTATAGAAAATAACCAGACTGATATTTCAGTTGTCGCAATAAACGACTTGGGACCCGTGAAAACAAATGCACATCTCCTAAAGTTCGATAGCATCCACGGTAAATTTCCAACCAACATCGATATTACTGAAGATACTATCAATGTTGGTACTGGACCCATTAGAGTTACAGCAATAAAAAATCCAGAAGAACTCCCCTGGAATGATATAGATATAGCTTTCGAATGTACTGGTATTTTTAACGACAAAGAAGCAGCAGGTAAGCATCTCAAAAATGGATCAAAAAGAGTATTAGTTTCTGCCCCATGTGTAAATGCTGATAGAACTATAGTCTTTGGCGTAAATCATGAAACACTTACAAAAAATGATCTAGTGATATCAAATGCCTCGTGTACGACAAACTGTTTGGCACCAGTTGTTAAGGTCTTACATGAGAAATTAGAAATAAAAAAAGGTTTCATGACTACCATTCATAGTTATACAGGTGATCAACCTACCCTAGATACAATGCACTCTGATCTTTACAGATCAAGAGCTGCAGCAATGAATATGATACCGACATCTACAGGCGCCGCTCGTGCTGTAGGGCTGGTTATTCCAGAACTCAATGGCAAACTTGATGGCGTTGCTATACGAGTACCAACTCCTAATGTATCAGTTGTCGATCTGACTTTTGAGTGTTCAAAAGAAACCTCGGAAAGTGAAATAAATTCTGTTATCAAAAATTCATCCTTAAATGAATTTAAAGGCGTGCTGGGTTATACTGACGAAAAATTAGTATCAATGGATTTTAATCATGATCCACACTCTTCAATATTTGCGGCAGATCAAACTAAAGTACTCCAGAAAAATATGGTGAGAGTATTGAGCTGGTATGACAACGAGTGGGGCTTTTCAAACCGTATGGCAGATACGGCTTTAGAAATATCTAAAATGCTATAAAATTAATTTGATCCTTTCAATTTATTAAGTAGCCTTTGGGCAACATGCGGTGTAACAAATTTAGATATATCACCATTTAACCTGGCTATTTCTTTTACTAATTTTGAAGCAATAGCCTGATGCTTCGCTTCAGCCATTAGGAATACTGTTTCAATCGAATTATCCAAAGACCTATTCATACCAACCATTTGAAACTCGTATTCAAAATCAGCGACTGCTCTCAGACCACGTACAATAACTTGGGCCCCTACATCATGGGCGCAATCAATCAACAGATTTTCAAATGGATGAACTACAAATTCCGTTCCGGCTTGCTTGGATAAATAATTGCATTCCTCCTCTAACATTGAAACTCTATCTTCCAAATTAAATAGAGGTGACTTATCGCTATTTATTGCCACGCCAATCACAAGCCGGTCCACAAGCAAAGACGCTCTTCTTATAATATCAATATGACCCAAAGTAATAGGATCAAACGTACCTGGATAAAGACCTATGCGCATTCTCATTTTCCTTAAAATAATTTCGCAAATCTAATGAAATTAAAAGGTTTCTTACACGCTTCTATAATGTTTTTATTTTAATTAAAATGTATTTTATTATGAAAATTTAGATGCTAAAGGTTATCCCTGAAATGCTCAACGCACCTTTAAAATCAAAAATTAAGAGCATAGTTTGATACACATAAAAAAATAAAGTCTTTTAATATTAAATTTTACGAATAAATATTTCCTCTGGTTCAATCCACGCCACAGCGCTAATATATTTTCTAAGCGAGGAGAATTAAATGAAAGAGCTATCTCATTATATAAATGGCGAATATGTCAAAGGAACATCTGGCAGATTTGCGAACGTTTACAACCCCGCAACTGGGGAGGTTCAGGCTAAAGTTCCATTAGCCTCTGAGGAGGAAATGCAATCGGCTGTAGATATAGCGCAATCAGTTCAACCTGACTGGGCAGCAGTAAACCCACAGCGCCGGGCAAGAGTAATGATGAAGTTTGTCGACTTATTAAATAGAGACATGGACAAACTAGCGGAAGCTTTAAGTAAAGAGCATGGAAAAACCTTTCCGGATGCGAAAGGGGATGTGCAAAGAGGTTTAGAGGTAGTCGAGTATTGTATTGGCGCCCCTCAAATGCTCAAAGGTGAATTTACCGACAGTGCTGGTCCCGGCATAGACATGTACTCCATGAGGCAAGCCCTTGGTGTTTGTGGGGGAATAACCCCATTTAATTTTCCAGCTATGATTCCAATGTGGATGTTTGCTCCTGCGATTGCCTGTGGAAACGCTTTTATTTTAAAACCATCTGAAAGAGATCCTTCGGTTCCGATGATGCTTACCGAACTCATGGAAGAAGCAGGGTTACCAAAGGGTGTCTTGCAGGTTGTTAATGGAGATAAAGTTGCCGTTGATGCAATGTTAGAAAATCCCATCATTCAATCAATTGGTTTTGTCGGTTCTACACCTATTGCTGAATATATTTACGGAAAAGGATGCTCAAATGGTAAACGTGTTCAATGTTTCGGCGGCGCAAAGAACCATATGATTGTCATGCCAGACGCTGATATGGATTTAGCAGCTGACGCTCTCGTTGGTGCCGGATATGGTGCTGCTGGAGAGCGATGTATGGCTATTTCTGTTGCCGTGCCCGTTGGGGATGAAACAGCAGATCGTTTAATTGAAAAATTAGTTCCACGAATTGAACGTCTCCAGGTTGGACCATACACAGCAGGTGACGATATCGATTACGGACCAGTTGTAACTTCTGCCGCTAAGAACAATATTTTAGGACTAGTAGAAAGCGGGGTTAATCAAGGCGCAAAATTGGTCGTCGACGGACGTGGTTTTTCTCTTCAGGGTTATGAAGATGGGTTTTTTGTTGGTCCACATTTATTCGATAACGTAACACCTGATATGGATATTTACAAAAAAGAGATTTTTGGCCCAGTTTTGTCAACAGTCAGAGCCGGCAGTTACGAAGAGGCTATCCAGCTCGCAATGGATCATGAATATGGGAATGGCACAGCTATTTTCACCAGAGATGGTGATACTGCTAGAGATTTTGCTGCAAGAATTAATATTGGCATGGTAGGTATTAACGTTCCAATACCGGTTCCTCTCGCATATCACACCTTTGGAGGTTGGAAAAAATCTGTGTTCGGCGATCTAAATCAGCATGGTCCAGATGCATTCCGTTTCTATACGCGAACAAAAACCATAACATCTAGATGGCCGTCAGGTATTAAAGAAGGTGGCGAATTTAATTTCAAACCAATGGATTAACGTTAATTATAAATGGGTTTTACATAAGAAATGGAGTTTGCACTTTCAGTAGAACAGGAAGCTATATTTGACCTAGCTTATTCTTTTGGTCAAGAAAATATCGCACCATTTTCTATCGAATGGGAGAAACAAGGAACTATCCCAAAAGAGTTATGGGCGAAAAGCTCTGAACTGGGCTTTGGCGGGATCTATGTATCTGAGGAATATGGCGGATCAGGCTTAAGTAGATTAGATGCAACTTTAATCTTTGAAGCAATAGCAATGGCATGTCCCTCTGTGGGATCCTTTTTATCAATTCACAATATGGTGGGAGGTATGATTGATAAATTTGGCTCTGCTCAAAATAAGAATCTTTTTTTGCCAGATCTCTGCAGTATGAAAAAGATTTTTAGTTATTGTTTGACGGAACCTGGATCTGGATCAGATGCCTCAGCTCTCAAAACAAAAGGCATTCGGACAAACGAAGGCTATATTTTAAATGGGACAAAATCTTTTATTTCAGGTGGTGCCTACTCAGATGCTTATTTAACAATGACAAGAACCGGCGGCGAAGGCCCGAGTGGTATCTCAGCAATCATAGTTGAGGACCCAAGCGAAGGGTTAAGCTTTGGAGCTTCCGAGGAAAAAATGGGGTGGAGAGCACAACCAACAGCGCAGGTCCAATTTGATGACTGTCGTGTGCCAGGAAGAAATTTAATCGGTGAAGAAGGAAAAGGGTTTTCTTATGCCATGGCTGGGCTGGACGGGGGAAGACTTAACATAGCGGCAAGTGCTCTCGGAGGCGCTCAGTTTGCCCTAAACTCATCCTTAACTTATATGAATGACCGCAAAGCATTTGGTAAGACTTTAAATCAATTCCAAGCCCTTCAGTTTAAACTAGCGGATATGGAGGTTAAACTTCAGACTGCACGCACATTTTTGCGCCAAGCTGCATGGAAACTCGATACAAAAGCAAAAGATGCATCTAAATTTTGTGCGATGGCAAAACTTTATGTAACGGATATTTCATTTGAAGTTGCCAATGAAGCGCTCCAACTCCATGGAGGTTATGGATATTTAACTGATTATGGCATAGAAAAAATAGTTCGTGATTTACGGGTTCATCAAATACTTGAAGGAACAAACGAGATAATGAGACTTATTGTATCTCGTCAAATGCTGACTGAATGATTTCAGATATAAATTTAAGAGTTATAGGAAAAGCCGGACGAATAACATTACAGCGGCCCAAAGCTCTAAATGCTATGACATACGAAATGTGCATGGCGATTGAAAAAATTTTAATTGAATGGAAAGAGGATCCAAAAGTTGAACTCATAATCATTGATGCTCAAGGTGACAAAGCATTTTGTTCAGGCGGCGATATCTCAGACTTATACGAAGAAGGCAGCAAAAAAAATTATAACTATGGCAAGAAATTTTGGGATGATGAATATCGCTTGAATGCTTTGATAGCAAAATATCCCAAACCATATATCGCGTTTATGCAAGGCTTTACTATGGGCGGAGGTGTTGGAATCTCTTGCCATGGTTCCCACCGGATAGTATGCGAGACCAGCAAAATTGCGATGCCCGAATGTAGTATTGGGCTTGTACCAGATGTGGGCGGATCTCTTTTGCTAGCTCGGGCACCAAGTAATTTGGGCTATTACCTCGGTATAACCGGTATACAGATGGATGCTGCAGATGCGATTTATGCTGGGTTTGCTGATTGCTATATACCAAAAAATGAATGGTCTTATGTTACAGAAAGTTTAGAGAAATCTGGAGATACTTCTATCCTGCATAACTACTTAAAAAATCCTGGAGAAAGTCAACTATCTAAAAACGCAAAATTTTTTGAGGAGGCATTTGGGTCAAAAAACCTTTCCAAAATTGTAAAATTTCTTTCTAAATCAGAAAATCCAATCGCACATATAGCTTCACAAAAAATCATAAAAAACTGCCCTATAGCAATGACTTATACCTTAGAAATGTTGTCGCGTCTTACGCCCACATCTAAAATAGAAGATGCATTAGATTTAGAGTATAGATTTACGTCGCGCGCCCAAGAGTACGGGAGCTTCCAAGAGGGTATAAGAGCAGTTATTATCGACAAGGATCGTAAGCCAAAATGGAAATTCAAAATAGATGGAGTTCCCAAAGAAATTATAGATGAATTTTTCAAACCAGTATAAGATTTCAATTAAATCGGGAGAGTTTTATAAATGCGAATTGGATTTATTGGCCTTGGGAATATGGGCGCACCTATGGCTCATAACTTGGCGAAAGCCGGACACACTGTTTTAGGTTTTGACACACAGGATCTAACAGTAGAAATGGTGAAGATAGTACATAAACCAAAAGATTGTGCGGAGAATGTCGAAGTCGTCATAACAATGTTACCAAACGGAAAAATACTAAAGTCTGTAGCAGATGAAACCATACAATTCATGAAAGAAGGATCAATTTTTCTAGATTGCTCTACTGTTGATGTCGCATCAGCTAAAAGCGTTGCTGAGATTGCTAAAAACCATAAGGTTATTCCACTTGATGCGCCTGTTTCAGGAGGAATAGGAGGAGCTACAGAAGGCACCCTCACTTTCATGGTGGGAGGTCCAGATGAAGGTTTCATTAGAGCTAAGGAATTATTCGATATTATGGGTCAAAAAGCTGTTCATTGTGGTGCATCTGGGAATGGGCAATCTGCAAAAATTTGTAATAATATGATTTTGGGTGCTACGATGATAGCGACATGTGAAGCATTTGCCTTAGCAGATAAACTGTCGCTTGATAGACAATCAATGTTTGATGTGGTTTCCACCTCTTCAGGATATAGTTGGTCGATGAATGCCTACTGCCCTGCCCCTGGTATTGGCCCAAACACTCCATCAGATAATAATTATATTCCCGGTTTTTCTTCAGATTTAATGTTAAAAGATTTAACCCTATCCCAAATTGCTGCAGAAGACGTAAATGCTGACACTCCTATGGGGTATTTAGCAATGAAACTTTACAAAACCTTTGTTGAAGAAGAAGACGGATCTGGAAAAGACTTTTCTGCCATGCTTCCACGGTTTGAAAAGAAACCCCGTAATTGAAGTTACGCACAATAAAGTATATAGATTTTATTAGTTAAGCTTTTTAATCAAAAAACAAAAAAGGATATAATTTTGTCATTATTCTTAGCCAAAAGAATTAAATTTTTTCTTATTTGTACCCTGTTTTTAATTACCAATAACCTTCCGGCAGTTTCACAAGAAGCTTCAGGATTATCTCTCGGCAAACCACTCGAGACTATAAGACAACCTGGTGAAATATATCTTGCTGGTAACAAGGGTGACTGGAATGTACGATGCATCACCGGTAATCCTGGGGATATTGACAAATGCGAGATCCAACAGCTTATCTATCTAAATGAAAACACTCCAATAGCAGATATATCAATTTTCAAATTAAATCCTGGTGAAATAGCAGTTGCTGCTGCAAATGTTATGGTTCCTCTAGAAACTCTTCTAACCAAAAAATTTCGAGTCGCTTTTTCAGAAGATAATGTAAAAGAGTTTCCATATTCTTTTTGTAATAACAACGGGTGTTTAATTCGTATGGGATTAAAGGAGGAAGACGTTGAGGCTATGAAAAAGGGTTCGGCCTCTAAGTTATCAATAACTCACATATCAGATCCAAATGCCGCTATAGACTTAAATTTATCTTTAGAGGGTTTTACGGCTGCTTATGAAGTAATTAAGCCCTTCTGAAATCATTATAAAAATTTATTAACGAATTAGCCGCCTTTACATTGGGGTAAACTTCGTTCTCTCCTAATAAATTCATAGTCAACTTAAAGTCGCTAAGTTGCTTTTGTTTATTAGAATAAACCCTAACCATTTCTAAAAATAGATTTTCCACGTTTAAATTTGAACCAATACACTCAGGAATATTTCTATTTCCAGTGATTAAATTTACCAAGGTAACCGTATCTGTGCGAAGCAACGAACTAATGATCCGTCTAGACAGAGAATTTAAATCATAACCGATAACCATTGGCGTTTGGTTTGCAGCAAGCTCAAGGGAAACCGTCCCAGAAGCAGCTAATGCTAAGTCAGAAACTTTGAAACTAGCTTTTTTAAAATCTAAATATTTTTCAATTCCAACTTCTTCAGGGGTTAAAAAAATAATATCATTCGGCATATACCTTAAATATTTTTTTGAATACTCGTAAACATCCGGAGTAGAAGGTAAAATAAATCTAGTTTCCGGTAAAATATAAGAAAACTTTTTTAAGGTTTGTCCAAATACTGGCATTAATTGATCAACTTCCGATTTTCTTGATCCAGGAAGGCACAACACAATAGGATCATCTTTTAATGAAAACTCTTTTCTTAATTCAGCCACATTTTCGTCACTTGCTTTGCCTTCAGAAACAATTGGATGTCCAACAAAATCACAACTAAGCCCAACATCATGGAAATACTTAGGTTCAAAGGGAAAAAGAGCTAAAACATGATCAATAAATTGTGAGATTTTTTTTGCACGCTTTGGTCGCCAAGCCCAAACGGTAGGGGCAACATAATGAGCAATTGGAATATTCTTGTCTAAATATTTAACTCTTTTTGCAACCCGAAAACAAAATTCAGGGGCGTCGATGGTTAATAAAATATCAGGTTTTTCGTCTAGTATAGAAGATACAGTTTGGTTCAATCGTTTTTTTAAGTTTTTGTACTGCGACGCAATTTCAAGAAATCCCATAACAGATAATTCACTCAAAGGAAAAATTGAATTCATTCCGCGACTTTGCATACCACTACCACCTATCCCAACAAAAGTGGGAGAAATTTCAAGAGCATTTCTTAAACCGTCAATTATTGCTGAACCAAGTTTATCACCAGAGTCTTCGCCGGCTATTATAAATATCTTCAAATGTTCGCTTCCTCAGCTAATATAAAAAATTTATTGGCCTCAGCTATTTCTATACAGTCATTGCGATCCAGAATAATTACAGAGCGCGGCGAAACGACAATGCCCCGCAAACCTGCTTTACAGGCTAAATCAATTGTTTCAGGACCTATTACGGGCATATCAAAACGTAGATCTTGGTTTTCTTTAGGCCGCTTAACAAAAATACCGCCAAAATTCATAAGTCTTAAATTAGATGAAGTTCCGGCCACAAATTTTAAAAGCTCATTTGTCCCTTGCAGCGTTTCGATACCAAGCACCAGTCCATTTTCTATGACAATTCCCTGCCCAATATCTTGAGGTGATAAAAGTTTTAATATTTTATCAGCTTTACTAATATCTCTTGAAAGAAATTCGTATGGAGAACCACAAAGAAAGCCTCTTTCAAGTGTCAAATTTGGTAGAATATCTGACGCCCCTTGAATTTGATAACCTTTTTTTTCAAATTCATCAGCGATAAAGGAAAGAAGTTCGTTATCGCCTTTTACTAATTTTTCACTTAAGCGTGGCATAATAGATTGAGTATATTTATCCAACTTATTTTTATCGAAATGAGGACGACTAATAGCACCAGCCATAACGACACGACTTATCCCATTACTTTTTAAAGTATCGAAAAGAACACCTAGTTTTTCAAACTCACAGTTTATAATCCAATTTTCTAAAGCTTTTTTTGAATTATCAAATGTTATATAAATGGCTTTTTCATGCGAGCTTTTTATGATCATAGGAAGCTTACCAGAACCGCCTATGATAGCCAGGTCTGATCCGTCATTCATTTTAAAAATCACCTGGTGTTAAAAATGATCGATCACTAACACTTAAAATAAAATCCGTTATTGTATCTACATATTCGCTAGTTGTTTCCTCTTTTAACTTTTTGGCTCTATCTTGAAATGTACCCTCGCCCTGAGCCAGTGCTTGAAAAGCCGCTCGCAGGGCAGTTATATCGCTCCTGTCTACACCTCCTCTCTTCAAACCTATTAAATTAAGCCCATCCAAAGCACCTCTTGGACCTTGAACCAAACCAAAAGGAATAACATCATTTGTAACCATTGTGACCGCTCCAATAATGGCACCACGTCCAATTCTCACAAACTGGTGTATTCCAGATAGCCCACCAATAATAACGTTATCTTCAATAATACAATGACCAGCAACTGCCCCAGAGTTAGCTATAATTACTTTATTACCAATACTCGCATCATGGGCAATGTGACTGCCTGCCATAAAAAGACAGTCATCACCGATCAAAGTTAAGCCACCGCCCCCAGCAGTTCCCGTATTTATAGTTACATGCTCTCTAATTTGGTTTCTTTTCCCAATTCTCAAGCTTGTTTTTTCCCCATTGAACTTTAAATCTTGGGGAATTTCGCCAATCACCGCAAAAGGATATACAATAGTTTC
>CACBXB010000002.1 GCA_902543185.1 Paracoccaceae bacterium | reverse complement strand
GCAAAACTCACCTTATCCACCGCCTTATCGATATATGCGCCTCCTCCCCCCTACGCCTGATAAAGGGGAGTTTGTCATTTCTGTTGTTGGATAACGCTAGGATGCGGGGATTTCGCTAAATGTGAGAGCAATGGTATGAATAGCGTTTAGTCAAGCAACTAGGACTCAATGCAACAAGCCCCTTTCACACAAAAAGGCACAGGTAGCGCACGGGCGCGCGCGCGTTGCTAATGTGGTGCTGTAAATCAAGTAGCCAATAACGCTAAATAACGTAATTAGACCATCATTTGTCTGGCTCATTGTCTGGCTGAAAATTAAATCAAGTTAACGCACATTTGGCTAAGTTATTGATTTAAATGGTGCCCCCACACGGACTCGAACCGCGGACCTACTGATTACAAATCAGTTGCTCTACCAGCTGAGCTATAGGGGCACTAAAAGGGTCATTAAATAAACACTTTCAATCTTGCAAGACACAAAATCAATTTAGTGAGAAATTTGCTTATTCACTCTAGCTAACAAGAAAACAGCACAAAGCCCTATCAAAACAATTAAAATCGCACCGGGCGCTGCATTAGGCAAATCTTCTAAACTTGCCTGCACATGCACTCGCGTAGCGAGGGTTTCAAAATTGAATGGTCTCAATAGCATAGTTGCAGGCAATTCTTTTACGCAATCTACAAACACAAGTAAGAGTGCAGTAGCCGTAGAAGCACTTATTAAGGGTCGATAAATTTCCCATAAAACTTGAAGTTTATTGCGGCCTAATGATCTGGCAGCATTCGGCAAACTTGGAGAAACTCTTCCAAGCGCTCCATCTACTGTTTGTTGTGCAATAGAAAAAAACCGAACACAATAAGCTAGAATTACTGCAAAAGCTGTTCCTGTAAAAATCAATCCAGGATCATATCTAGTTAAATCAAAAATTCGATCTGCCAGCCAATTATCAAGAAAAGCTAGAGGAACTAGAATACCGATTCCGAGAACTGCTCCTGGTGCTGCATATCCTATGGTTGTTAAAGGTAAAATAAAAAGTGGTAATTTTTTACCAGAGAGCCGGATACCATAAACCATCAATAATGCTAGCGTAACTGTGATAAGTGCAGCCAGCCCAGATACTATTAAGGTATTTTTTATAGCAGAAATTAAGCTAGTATTGATCCAAAAATCCAGATTTCCGTATCCTAAATTTACCAGAACGAGGAAGGGTAAGATAAACCCAAAGAAAATTGGGAGAAAACAAACACCAAAAGCAATTAAACTGCTAATACGGTTTAGACTTATCTTTTCTATATTTTTGTAACGGTATGACAGATTGTAAAAGCGCAATTTTCGTTGGTTAAATTTTTCTAGTGCAACCAAAATAACAATTATAATTAATACAGTTGATGCAATTTGGGCAGCACCTCCTGCATTATTACTTTCCAGCCAAACGCTAAATATCCCAGTGGTTAAAGTTTGTACGGCAAAGAAATCGACTGCACCAAAATCACTGGCTGTCTCCATCATTACAAGAGCAATACCTGCAAACACTGCGGGACGTGCTAATGGCAGACCGAGCCTAAAAAACCGTCCTACAACTGAAATGCCTAACGATTTAGCTACCTCTTCAGCAGAATCTGATTGTTCTAAAAACGCCGAGCGCGCCATCAAATAAACATAAGGATAAAGAGCGAGTGACAAAACAAATATTGCCGAAGTTAAACTGCGAACTTCGGGAAACCAGTAATCCTGAGATGTCTGCCAATTGAACAAACTGCGCAACAAAGACTGGATGGGACCAGCATATTCCAACAAGTCTACTAGAGCATATGAAGCTACATAGGCAGGTAGCGCAAGAGGCAGAAATAAAGCCCATTGCAACCAATTGGATCCAAAAAATCGGTATCGTGCAACTAACCAAGCGGTAGAGGTCCCTATTATACCGGAAAATACCCCAACAAAAAACATTAGAAAGAGTGTGTTAGAAGCATATCGCGGCAAAGTAGTTGATAACAAATGCGGCCAAATATTTTCTGTGGGAGTTAACGCAATTATGAAAACAGATAATATGGGAGCAATTACTAATGCAGCAATTACTAATGCATTCATGGACCAAACATCCACATTTTTCAAAAATAAAATTCTATTTCTGTGTAATCTATCTTCTATCAAGATGTACCTGCTCAAACCAAATTTACATCAACAAAACGTAGCAGATTATCGAGTAATAACCAAAAACTAATTCATACCCAGCGCTGTCTTGTACATACTCAAAATAGCTTCTTCTTCTGCAACATCTTCCAAATCACGTTTTCTTAAAGACACAATTTTGCGCATTATTCTCGTATCATATCCACGTGACTTTGCCTCAGCCATAACTTCTTTTTGCTGATCAGAAATATCTTTTTTTTCAATTTCCAAACGCTCAAATCTTTCAACGAATTGCCTCAATTCCTCTCCAGCTACTCTGTAACTGTCAGGCACCGTATCAACCATTATTCCCTCCTACTAAAAATGATAAATATATTCAAAATTTTTTAATTATTAGAGAACTTGCGATATTAAATAAACTAGCTTAACTCAAGGATAAAACGGGGTAGAAATGGAATTACTGATCTGGATTGGCTCAATTTTATCTATACTTGGCCTTGTTGGTCTCTTTTGGTGTATTAAAACTGTTTTAAAGGCAAAAAAGCTTGCAACATCAGACGAAGAATTGCGTAGCAGCTTACAAAAAGCAGTTCCTTTAAATATGGCCGCGCTTTTCTTATCGGCTATTGGTTTAATGCTAGTTATTCTCGGAATAATGCTCTGATAAATCACGTTAGGTAGCACTTGATTTACGTTATATTTTAAATGTATCGTTTTGTTATCGGAGATTTATATGAAACCAAATGTCACATCATTTTTTGATACAGCGACAAATACCATTTCATATATAGTTGCAGACCCTAAAGGGAACTCATGTGCTATCATCGATAGCGTTTTAGATTTTGATTTTTCATCAGGCAGAACCAATACCGCATTTGCTGACGAAATTATAGCTTTTATAACTGAAAAAGGCTTAACAGTGGAATGGCTGTTAGAGTCTCATGTACACGCTGATCACTTATCAGCAGCTCCATATCTACAGGAAAAAATTGGTGGCAAAATCGCTATTGGAGAGAATATAAAATTAGTCCAAGATACTTTTGGGAAAATATTCAATGAAGGCACTGAGTTTCAGCGTGATGGATCGCAGTTTGATCGACTTTTTAAAGATGGTGACAGTTTTCATATAGGCCAAATGCGAGGCGATGTAATCCACACACCAGGACACACACCCGCATGTCTCACTTATGTAATTGGTGATGCCGCTTTTGTTGGCGATACACTTTTTATGCCAGATTTTGGAACTGCGCGGTGTGACTTTCCTGGAGGGTCATCAACAACGATGTTTAATTCAATACAAAAGATTTTAAGTCTGCCAGATGAAACGAGAATATTTGTAGGCCATGACTATAAGTCACCAGAAAGAGATGAGTTTGCTTGGGAGACAACTGTCCGAGAGCAGAAAGAAAAAAATATTCATATTAAAGTAGGAAAATCTAAAGAAGACTTCGTAAAGATGCGAGACGAGCGCGATAAAAAATTGAATATGCCAAAGTTAATCATTCCATCTCTACAGGTGAATATGAGAGCTGGGAATATGCCCGACCCAGATGAACAAGGTAATACATATATAAAAGTCCCTGTTAACAAACTTTGAGTTGTCCAGATATCTAGAAAAAATGCAAATCGTTAATATATCTGGACTATATAATGTCTCCGCGCAAATATCCCTAGCAGATGTAGAAATCCTTTCAGAAAAGGGCTTTGAAAAAATTATTTGTAATCGTCCTGATTTTGAAGTCCATCCAAATATCCAATCCAGCTTAATCGCTAAAGCTGCAGTAGAGACAGGCATTTCATTTGAATATCATCCCCTGACATTCGAAAATATGAATTCTGAAAACATTGAAAAACAGATGGATTTTATAAATAAAAGTGAGCGCCCAGTTTTGGCCTACTGTACTAGCGGAACTAGATGTGCTGCTATTTGGGCATTAGGTCAAATTGGAAAAATGTCTAAAGATGAAATTTTAAAAACAACGCTAGAAAGCGGCTATAATCTTGAAGGTTTGCTCTAACTGCTAGCTGGCGGGTAACATTTGGTGAAACTTCGTAAAGAATTTTTACATATTTAGAGTTGCGAGCTTGCGATTTAGCTTTATAAATTTGGTCGTGCTATAAGTTAGGCAGATAAAGCCGAATAACGATCTTATTATCGATGGGAGACCAGATGTCTAAAAATATTTTTCCTCCAAGCGACGAATTTAAAGCCAATGCTATTATTGACAAAGAACGCTATCAAGAAATGTATTCTGAATCGATAAATGATCCCGATGCGTTTTGGTCAAAGCATGGTTTGCGAGTAGACTGGATAAAACCCTTCACTAAAATCAAGAATGTATCATACGAACACCCGAATGTTTCAATAAAGTGGTTTGAGGACGGTGAGCTCAATGTTTCGGCTAACTGTATCGACCGACATCTTGACAGTCGTGGTGAGCAAACAGCTATCATATGGGAAGGGGACGACCCCTCAGAGAGCAAGCATGTAACCTACAGCGAACTGCATCAACAAGTAAGTAAGCTTGCAAATGTTTATAAAAATTTAGGATTATCCAAGGGTGACCGCGTCGTGCTTTATATGCCAATGATACCTGAAGCGGCCTACGCAATGCTGGCTTGTGCAAGGATTGGGGCAATTCACTCCATTGTTTTTGCAGGATTTTCACCTGAAGCTTTAGCCGCTCGAGTTGAAGGCTGTAAAGCATCACTTATAGTGACAGCCGATGAGGCTCCAAGGGGGGGGAAGAATACACCGTTGAAGTCAAACGTAGATAAAGCATTAGAGATATGCGGTGATGTGCAAACTCTTGTCGTTGAAAGAACTGGAGGTAATGTCCCGATGACGGAAGGTCGCGATATCTCTTATAACTCTGCCATGAAGAATGCATCTGAAAAATGCGAGCCAACAGCTATGAATGCTGAAGAGCCATTGTTTATCCTTTATACATCTGGCTCAACTGGTGCGCCTAAAGGTGTTCAACACTGTTCAGGCGGCTATTTAGTTTGGGCTTCAATGACACATGAATACGTATTTGATTATCATCAAAATGATATTTTCTGGTGTACTGCAGACGTGGGATGGGTAACTGGCCATAGTTATATTGTTTATGGTCCTCTTTCAAATGGAGCAACGACCTTAATGTTTGAGGGGATCCCAACCTACCCTGATGCATCGCGGTTTTGGCAAGTTTGTGAGAAACATAAAGTAAACCAGTTTTATACAGCACCAACAGCCATTCGTGCGTTGATGGGCCAGGGTAATGAGTATGTTGAAAAATGTAATTTATCGTCTCTAAAAGTTCTAGGAACAGTTGGTGAGCCTATAAACCCAGAAGCATGGAATTGGTATAATGAGGTTGTAGGAAAAGGAAATTGCCCAATTGTTGACACATGGTGGCAAACTGAAACTGGTGGGCACCTGCTGACACCAATTCCCGGCGCGACAGATACAAAACCTGGATCAGCGACACATCCATTTTTTGGAATTAAACCTGCCATTTTAGATCCACAGACAGGCCAAGAAATAAATAACACAGAAGCAGAAGGTGTTTTATGTATTAAAGATAGTTGGCCCGGGCAAATGCGTACTGTTTATGGCGATCATGACCGCTTTATTAAAACCTACTTCAGTGATTACAAAGGTTACTATTTTTCTGGCGATGGTTGTCGTCGCGATAGTGACGGATATTACTGGATTACAGGCCGAGTAGATGATGTTATCAATGTTTCAGGTCATAGAATGGGGACTGCAGAAGTTGAGAGCGCACTTGTTGCTCATCCTAAAGTTTCAGAAGCTGCAGTGGTTGGGTTTCCCCATAATATTAAGGGACAGGGCATTTATTGTTATGTGACATTAATGTCGGGAGAAATCCCTACTGAAGAACTTCGATTGGAACTAAGAAATTGGGTTCGCACCGAAATTGGACCAATTGCTTCGCCAGATCTTATTCAGTGGGCTCCTGGTTTACCAAAAACGCGATCTGGTAAAATTATGAGGCGTATACTGAGAAAAATCGCAGAAAACGACTACGGTTCTTTAGGAGATACATCTACCTTAGCAGAACCTGCTGTTGTAGATGATCTTATTATAAATAGAATGAACGACGCGTGACTGAATAAACAAAAAAATCAAGAGTAAGACTATTAAATTAGCCTTGGATATTTTGCTTTAATTTTTCTCGTAAGTGAGTTTTTAGGACCTTGCCATAATTATTTTTTGGCAATTCACTTACGTTAATATAGTCTTTCGGCCTCTTAAACCGAGCAATATTTTCAAGGCAATGTTGATCAAGAGTTTCTGGTAAAAACTGTTGACCTTTTTCGATAACAATAAATGCAACAACTTCCTCACCCCACTCGTCATTTTCTCTGCCAACTACTGAAACTTCACTTACAGATTTATGTAAAAGTAGAATTTCTTCGATTTCTCTCGGATATATATTCGATCCACCAGAAATAATCATATCTTTGGAGCGATCATGCATAGTTACATAACCATCTTCGTCTATCGAACCTATATCCCCGGTCATTAACCAACCATCAATAATTGCCTTTGAGGTGGCGTTTCTATTATTCCAATAACCTGGCATGACCAAGTCGCCTCTTACCATAATCTCGCCAGTTTCCCCGGGTTTACTGACACTGCCAGCTTTGTTTCCTATTTTTACTTCAACTGCAGATTGAGCATATCCAACAGACTGCAACCGTTGTTTCCATTTTTTCGATTTTCGATCTGCAACCTGATATCTTGGAAGAACTGTTATACCCATTGGACATTCTCCTTGACCATAAACTTGCACGAATATTGGACCGAACTGCTCTACCGCTTCAATTATATCTGATAAGTACATTGGGCCTCCAGCATAGACTACTGTACGAAACCCAGTACCGTCTTTATTGTTTTTTTTGGCAAATTTCGTTAACCGCTTCACCATAGTTGGAGCTGCAAACATGTGTATATTATCTAATTTTTTAGCTAAATTAAATATCTCTCCTTCGTCAAATCCACCACTCAAAGGTATAGCGTGCCGAGTACCCGCTAGTATATGCATAATACTATATAACCCAGCTCCATGAGACATAGGAGCGGCATAAAGCGTTGTATCCGAGGGATGGACTTGATCAACATCCGCAAAGTAAGACAAAGCCATAGTTTTTATCATACCATGCGTTATCATGACGCCTTTGGGTTTACCCGTTGTACCAGAAGTATAAAACAGCCATGCCAATTCATTAAAGGAACACGAAACTGGCGCAACATGTACGTTTTTGGAAAAATTATCCCATTTTGGAGTGAATATAGTGATATTAGGAAGATCTATCTCAGAAGATAAAACAGCATCACTTAAAACATACCAACACTCTGCATTATCTAAAATCCAGCTAACTTCTCGCATATGAAGCTTAGAGTTTATAGGGACAATAACTGCACCCATTGACCAAATTGCATAGAACGCGACCAAAAATTCAGGACAGTTTGCCATATATACTGCTACTCTATCGCCGCGCTTAATCCCCTCTTTTTCCAAATGAATTCTCAACGCACAAACAGCTCGCCAGAAATCTTTGTATGTTCCAATACATTCAGAACCCAAAAATAAAGCTTCTCGATTTGGGTGTTTCAAAGCCGTTCTTTCTAACCAAATGGCTAAGTTCATAAAGTCTTCCCTTAATATTTAAAATTCGATTGCTGATAACAAATTTGTATGGGTTATATTATTAAGCAAGCACTTTACATCAATAAAGCTCTCTAAATGTGTTAAAATATCTTAAAATTTTGAGTAAGTTTTACTGCAAGTTCTTTTCACAGCATCAACCTTGCTTTATATAGACGAAAATTGCTGAAATTTAGTAAAACGCATATGAGGGCAATATGACAAAAAATAATAGAGACAAAGACGTCCAATTTATTGAGGCATTAGCAGTTCTACTTAGAGAGCATGATCTGAACGAAGTTGAAGTCAATCGGGAATTTGGCCAGGATGACAGCTTAACAGTGAGAGTAGCTAGAGGCGGCCAGGTAGTAGCAACAGCACCTATTAGCAATCCAGAAATAGCAGCAACTCCTATACAAGAAGTTACACATGTTTCTGACACTAAACAGGCTTCTGACGCTAGTAGTGATGACCCTGCTAATCATCCAGGCGCAGTTACATCTCCTATGGTCGGCACTGTTTATATGCAACCTGAGCCCGGTGCCCCCGCATTTATTTCGGTTGGTGCAAGTATTTCAGAAGGAGATACTTTGCTGATCGTTGAAGCTATGAAAACGATGAACCAAATTCCTGCTCCAAAATCTGGAATTGTAAAACGCATTTTAGTTGAGGATGGAGCAGCGGTTGAATTCGGTGCACCACTTGCGATTATTGAATAGTGCAGACGATGTTTAACAAAGTACTAGTCGCAAATCGTGGAGAAATTGCCCTCCGGGTTATTAGAGCCTGCCGCGAGATGGGTATAAAATCTGTTGCAGTTCATTCAACAGCAGATAGTGACGCCATGCATGTTCGTATGGCAGATGAAAGTGTATGCATTGGGCCAGCAGCAGGGACTTCAAGTTATTTATCTATGCCCGCGATTATCGCCGCATGTGAAATTACTGGAGCGGAAGCCATCCATCCTGGGTACGGATTTTTGTCTGAAAATGCCAAATTTGTTCAAATAGTCGAGGATCACGGGATAAAGTTTATCGGTCCGACTGCGGAGCATATTCGCATAATGGGAGATAAAATTACAGCTAAAGATACAATGAGAGAACTAGGTGTTCCATGTGTTCCAGGATCAGATGGCGGTGTTCATGATGTAAAAACAGCCAAAAAAATTGGAGCCGATATTGGTTATCCAGTGATTATCAAAGCTACAGCAGGAGGCGGCGGCAGAGGAATGAAAGTCGCGAACTCTGAGTCAGAAATGGAACAAGCCTTCATGACTGCACGAGCTGAAGGAAAAGCTGCGTTTGGAAACGATGAGGTTTACATCGAGAAGTATTTAACCACCCCTAGACACATAGAGATCCAAGTATTTGGAGACGGCAAAGGCCAAGCTGTTCATTTGGGCGAAAGAGATTGCTCACTTCAACGACGCCACCAAAAAGTTTTTGAAGAGGCACCAGGCCCTTGCATCTCCTCAGAAGAACGCAACCGAATAGGTGCAACATGCGCAGAAGCCGTGGCTAAAATCAATTATATTGGTGCAGGTACAATTGAGTTTTTATATGAAAACGGTGAGTTTTATTTCATTGAAATGAATACAAGACTTCAGGTGGAGCATCCAATTACCGAAAGTATTTTTGGTGTTGATATAGTGCGCGAACAAATCCGCGTAGCGGCCGGATTAGAAATGAATTTTAGGCAAGAAAATTTATCGATAAAAGGCCACTCTATTGAAGTTCGGATAAATGCTGAAAAAATCCCAAGTTTTGCTCCCTGTCCAGGAAAAATAACAGCTTATCATGCACCTGGCGGATTGGGTGTAAGAACTGACAGCGCAATTTACGTGGGATACAACATACCGCCTTATTACGATAGCTTGATTGGAAAACTTATTGTACGCGGCAGAGATAGATCAGAAGCATTAGCGAGATTAAGCGGAGCTTTATCTGAGATTATTATAGATGGGATTGATACCACAATACCCCTTTTTCGATCTCTCTTAGAAGAAGAAGACATCCAAAATGGGGTATATAATATTCATTGGTTAGAAAAATGGCTAGATAAAAATTTCGGGCAAAATACATAAGTTCCAGCTTAATAATATTTTATCATCTATCAATTGAGGCTTAAGGTGATTAAATACCTATCTCCAGAAGTTCTTTTATTTGCCTATCAGCAGGGTTTATTCCCGATGGCTGAAAGCCGAAATGCAAAACAAGTTCAGTGGATCCAACCCAAAAAGCGTGGGATATTTCAGTTGGGAAATTTTCACATCTCACGATCATTGAAGCGGGCTATACTTAAAAAAGATTATTCAATAACAATAAATTCGTGTTTTTCCAAAGTTGTGGAAAAATGTGCTGACAGAAACGAAACTTGGATCAATGAAGATATATACAATTGCTACTGCAAATTACACGATGACGGATTTGCTCATTCAGTTGAGGTATGGAGAGACAATCGACTTATCGGTGGTGTATATGGCGTAGCTATTGGTGCTGCTTTTTTTGGGGAAAGTATGTTTTCCGAAGTCTCTAATGGTTCAAAAATCGCCTTAACCTTTTTACATGACAGACTTCTCAAAGCGGGTTTTATTTTATTTGATACCCAATTTCTGACCGAGCATTTAGCCAGTTTAGGTGCAATTGAAATCACGCAAGCTCAGTATTTAATTAAACTAGATAAAGCATTAAACAAAAGTGCCACTTTTTTAGATAATAACTATTCGGCTGATATTGAAACCATAGCACATCGAAGCACCCAAACATCATAGCGTGCATGTTCTAAGGGGTTAAGCGCCGGTGATGATGCCACCATCCATCCCCGAAACAAATCACTCTCAGATTTATCTTGCGAAATCGTAAGATGAGCAAAGGCATCACCCACAGGATTACTTATTGGATAACGGCATTCAGAAAGCTTTATATCAAGTTTCCAAAGTGGGTAGGTGTCACCTGATTTTATACCAAAATCAATGATTTCTCCACTTACCTTGTCTAGGCCCCTCAGTAGAGCACCATCTGCTATATTGGTCTGCTCCTGAGCATTAACGCAAAAAAATGGATAAAGAAGAAAATTTATAAAAAATATTAGCTTCTTCAATTATCGCTTCCTGATACAAATTTCAGTAACAAAGAAATAAGGCTTACAGAACCCTGTGTATCAAGAAACTCATCTCCCGGCTGCATATATTCATAAGAAGCACCCGGTATAATTTCTATAAAATTTCCACCCAATAAGCCTTCAGAACTGACCGTCAGAGCACTGTCATCTGGAATATCTATTTTATTTTCAATAGCAAGCTCAGCTTCAGCTCTATAAGTTTCTACGTTAAGACTCAGATCACTCACAGTACCAACCTTAACGCCTGCTAAACGAACATCCGTCCCAACATGAATTCCATCGGCTGATCGAAAATCTGCTTTTAGCTCATAATGTCTGGAGTTAGAAACTGAAAGACCAGTTGATTGATAAAGAAAAACAACAAAGCCTAAGGCCACCACGAGCACAGCAGCTCCAATAATAACCTCAAGTCTATTTTCTTTCATCATTTACTCCGGGCTCCAAGCCTCATAATCGCGACGCTCTTTTATATCTCGCTGTTTCAGGGAGCCTGATGGTTTATAAGACGCCAAACTACCAGTAACATTAGGTTTATGATCAATTTCCCAGGACTTTTTAAGAAGGGGCTTTTCCGTTGGTGGTTCATCCCAAGTTCGGTGAAGCCAACCATGCCACTCAGCACTTACCCGGCTAGCTTCAACTTCACCATTGAAAATAACCCACCGACGACGATCATCCTTGTCTCTAAAAAAAATGTTACCTGCGCTATCCTCTCCTACTTTAACGCCCTTGCGCCAAGTATACAGTTGAGTCCCTAAAGTTTCTCTATTCCACCATGTTGTGGCTCTAGAAAGGAAGCCAAATACACCCATATTATACTCCGATATTTACAATTCTTTTATGCAATAGAAATTACGCGACGTCCATATGCCCGGACAAGTGCATTAAGCAGACTGGTCTTCTTTTTGATTTTCAGCATAAATCATCAGTGGTTTGGATTCTGAAGATACAGCTTCTTCATTAACGACAACCTCAGTTACCTCATCAAGACCAGGCAAATCGAACATGGTATCAAGTAATATCTCTTCCAGAATAGATCGTAACCCGCGAGCCCCTGTTTTTCTCTCAATAGCTCTCTTTGCGATCGCATTTAAAGCATCGTCTGTAAAATTTAACTTAGTGTCCTCTAATTCAAAAAGTCGTTGGTATTGCTTGACCAAAGCATTTTTAGGCTCTGTTAGTATTGTTACCAAGGCATCTTTATCTAAATCTTCCAACGTAGCAAGTACCGGTAGCCTTCCAACAAATTCTGGGATCAATCCAAACTTTAGTAAATCTTCAGGCTCAATATCTTTGAATATTTCTCCAATACCGCGCTCATCATCATTTCGAACGTCTGCCCCAAAACCCATGGCTCTGCCTTTACCACGCTGAGCAATAATTTTATCGAGACCCGCAAATGCCCCACCGCAAATAAATAAAATATTAGTAGTATCTACTTGCAGAAACTCTTGCTGCGGGTGCTTTCTTCCACCTTGTGGGGGCACGCTAGCTACTGTGCCTTCCATCAGTTTTAGCAAAGCTTGCTGAACACCTTCACCAGACACATCGCGTGTAATTGAAGGGTTTTCAGACTTTCGAGTTATTTTATCAACCTCATCAATATAGACTATCCCGCGTTGGGCACGTTCGACATTATATTCCGAAGCTTGTAAGAGTTTCAAAATTATATTTTCAACATCCTCGCCTACATAACCCGCTTCAGTTAGCGTAGTTGCGTCAGCCATAGTAAAAGGTACGTCAAGAATACGAGCCAGAGTTTGAGCTAAAAGTGTTTTCCCGCAGCCTGTCGGGCCAATCAGTAATATATTAGACTTAGAAAGCTCTATATCACCCGATTTTGCAGAATGTTCTAGCCGCTTGTAGTGATTATGAACGGCTACAGAAAGGACACGTTTTGCAATTGCCTGACCAATGACATAGTCATCCAAAACACCACAAATTTCTCTGGGAGTCGGAACTCCATCTGAAGATTTAAAACTAGTTGATTTTGTTTCTTCACGGATTATATCCATACAGAGTTCAACGCACTCGTCGCATATAAATACCGTTGGGCCAGCAATGAGTTTTCTTACTTCATGCTGGCTTTTACCACAAAAACTGCAGTAAAGAGTGTTTTTACTATCAGAGCCAGAATTCGTTGACATTAAACTCAGTCCTTTGTCTTATTCGGTGCCCATAATTATCCACAGCTTAAGTCAGGCTTTCGCCGTCTACAATGGCAAAATTCGTATTTTGTTTTTAAAAAGCAAATGTGATGCCAATTTACTCTTCATCACTGCTTGTACGCTGCGTGACAATTTCGTCAATCAATCCCCATTTCTTAGCATCTTCTGCTGCCATAAAATTATCTCTTTCAAGAGCCGCCTCAACTGTTTTCAAAGACTGCCCAGTATGCTTTACGTATATCTCGTTTAATCGCTTTTTTAATTTGAGCGTTTCTTCCGCATGGATCATTATATCTGTTGCCTGTCCCTGATAGCCGCCGGAAGGTTGATGCACCATTATTCGACTATTCGGTAAGGAATATCGCATGCCTGGTTCGCCTGCAGTAAGCAATAATGAGCCCATGGAGGCCGCTTGCCCAATTACTAATGTTGAAACCTTTGGTTTGATGTACTGCATGGTATCATAGATTGATAAACCAGAGGTAACTACGCCACCCGGACTATTTATATACATACTGATATCTTTAGATGGGTTTTCAGCCTCTAAATGAAGCAGTTGGGCTACAACTAAACTAGACATACCATCATGTACGGCACCATTGAGAAAAATAATTCGCTCTTTTAAAAGACGCGAAAATATATCGTAAGCACGTTCCCCACGGCTAGTTTGCTCAACTACCATAGGTACTAGTGTGTTCATGTAAAATTCTGCTGGATCGTTCATAGGGCCTGCCTTTTCTAGAGCGCATTACAATTCTTATACACATAATGTTAGTGGCGCCATGCCAAAGCTTCAAGAGCTCAAAAACAATTGGCACAAATTAAAATTCAAAAAGTTTATTTTTCTGAATAAAAACTTGATCTACGCGCCTTCTCCGCTACCTAGCTTTAATGGATGGAAATACGCCCCTACATAACACGCCAAGCCGAGCCGTAGCGCTTGAAAAGCTTACAGATTTTATTCCAAAAGCCGGTATAAGTTACAAAAATAAAAGGAATTATGACTTTGGACCATCCAACCATAATTATGTTTCACAATTATCGCCTTTTATAAGGCGGAGAATTCTTACTGAAGCGGAAGTATTGAAGGC
Organism: Paracoccaceae bacterium; assembly: GCA_902543185.1. Taxonomy (GTDB): domain Bacteria; phylum Pseudomonadota; class Alphaproteobacteria; order Rhodobacterales; family Rhodobacteraceae; genus Salinivivens. Next base: position 169,946 of record CACBXB010000002.1, on the reverse strand, counting down.
TGTTTTAAATAAATATAGCCTTTCTTCGTCAGAAAAGTTCGTACAAGAAGTATTTTGGCGTACTTACTGGAAAGGTTGGCTAGAAATGAGACCGTCGGTTTGGCTAGATTACCAAAACGACTTAAGCCGTTTGGAAAATCAGATTATGACTCAATCGGGCTTACGTAAGTCTTGGGAAACAGCCTGTGAGGGTAAAACCAATATAGATTGCTTTGATTTTTGGGCATGGGAACTCAAAGAAACTGGATATCTTCATAATCACGCTCGCATGTGGTTTTCATCAATATGGATATTTACATTAAATTTACCTTGGCAACTTGGTGCAGATTTTTTTCTACGTCATTTGCTAGATGGAGACCCTGCTTCGAATACGTTGAGTTGGAGATGGATTGCAGGCCTTCAAACACACGGAAAAACTTACCTAGCACGCAGAGATAACATTTCTAAATTTACAGGTGATAGGTTTGATCCCATTGGACTTTCAAGCTCAGCTAAAGCATTAAAAGGGAAACCTCACCCAAATATATCAATGTTGAACCACGGTAAATTACCAGACCCAAACTTAAAAACTGGGCTTTTGATACACGATGACGACTTAGATCTTTCACCAGTTATAAATGGTTTAAAAATTGAAAGTTCTATTGGCCTAAACAATTTGGATCAAATAAGCCCCTGGTCATGTGCAAACTTGGTAAACAAATTCGTAAATTCATTAATCGAAGATGTCTCTATAAGGTACAAAGATAAAATTGGTGTAGTTAAAATAATCTCAACCCCTGATGAAGTTGAGGACTGGTATCATGAAAATAAAATAGAACAAATTGTAGTTTCTTATGCTGCAACAGGGCCGAACGCATCATTTATCAAAAATCTTCACAAGCGCGGTTTAAATGTTACTCAAATTTCAAAAGAATATGATAAGATAGCATGGCCTAATGCGACGCATGGTTTTTTCCGATTTAAGGAAAAAATCCCAGCCCTTATCAATGAGCTGGGATTAAATTCTTAGCCAAACATATCGGCCGTGATGCCAGCATACCAACCGAGCGACTCTTCGTAAGTAGCTTTACGGACATCTGCTGTTTCACCAGTTTTGGAAATAAATCCATCAACTTTTGCGATCTTTTCATCTGTCGCTTTATATGTGGCGCCCACTTTAACGCCATCATTCGTATCGACTAGAGACCAGCATGTATTAGAAAACTTAGCTGGGAATACTTTTGAACCAGTTAACGCTCCTCTAATAGCCATGGCAGCAACTTTAGCCTGAGAATTAGCTGAGAAACCAGATTTTGGCATATCACCCTGCATTGAAGCATCACCCAAAACGTGAATATTGCTGTCAACTTTAGAAGACATATCGTGAGCACTTACAGGTGCCCATTTCCCGTCTGTTATGCCAGCCATCTCACAAATGCGCCCAGCTTTCATAGCAGGAATAACGTTACAAGCGTCCACTTTCGTTTCTTCACCATCAATTGATACGGTCATAGCCTCAGGATTAACAGATACATTTCCTCCGCCGAATTCTGAACCAATCCAATCGATCATCCCGTCATAGTGGTTTGCCCAACCTTCCTGGAATAGTCCCATTTTAGAAAACTTTGGTTTTGGGTCCGCTACTATAATTTTAGCAGTCGGATTTGATTTTTTGAGCATATGAGCGATCATCGAAATGCGTTCATAAGGTCCAGGAGGACACCTGTAGGGGTTTGGTGGGGCGACCATTGCAAATACGCCACCTGAAGGCATAGAAGCCAGTTGAGCTTTTAGCAACTCCGTTTGACTGCCAGCTTTATAAGCATGTGGCATTTTATTTTGAGCATTCAAATCCCAGCCTTCAACAGCACCATCAACAAAATCAATACCTGGTGAAAGAACGAGACGATCATAATAGAGCGTTCCGCCTCCAGCTAAAGAAACTGTTTTACCTCCTCGGTCAATATCTACAGCCCAGTCATGAACAACGTTAATTCCATATTCTGACGCGAGATTACCATAACTGTGAGCAATACTGCCTAAGTCTCTAAAACCTCCTAAATAGAGATTAGAGAAGAAGCATGTGTAGTATGTGCGAGACGGCTCTACTAAAGTTACGTCAATTGCACCTTTGCTGTCCTTAGCTATATACCTGGCTGCGGTAGCACCACCAGCACCACCTCCAATAACAACAACTCTCGGTTTTCCCCCGTTCGCCATAACCATTGGTGCCGACAAACTAGCGGTGACAGCAGCCGCCGTTTGTATAAATGAACGTCTATTTATCGACATATTTTTCCCTCCACTGTTTATCTGGGATACGCCCAGAGCCTCCTTAAAGGCTTTTCCCCATACCATTTAGGTACAAGTATTTACTGCAACGAAGCAAAGTAACTTGCCAAAGCTGCAATCTCTTCATCGCCCAAACCTCCAGCCATCATTTGCATGACTTCGTTTTTGCGATACTTATTTTTGTATTCATGTAGAGCATACACGATTTCTGTAATTTCCCTACCATTTATTCCAGGAATGCCCTCATTCTTGTTATCGGAACGATGACACGTTTGACAATCGCTGGCTAAATACTCTCCATAGGCTAGATCACCCTTAATTTCCAAAATAGAAGAAGGTAAAATAAATTCCTCCTTAGTTTGGTCTGCATTCAAAGCAGTTCCTAAAAATAATGCTGATGAAACCAAAATAGAGCTAAAGTACATAAATCACCCCGAAACTTACCCTAAGGTAACCAAAAAAAAAGCACCCTGTCAAAAAACACCGTACGTAAATTTAATTAAAAGACTTGAATGACTTCAAATATTCAATTGTTGAGACGAAATCCTCCTTTTTTTATGAAACAGGCATTCTAATAGCCATTTCATACTGCGTAAGCAAAGCCCAAAAATATGCCATTGATCCTCTGTAGTAAACTGGATAATCAATTCGTCTAGACCAACATTTCTTAGAATATTTAAAACTCTCACAAAAATCTGTCCCATGACGAAATCTATATTTGCGAGGACAAATAAATTTTTAGGCCCAACCCCGAGTTTAATGAAAAAATTTAAATTTATTCACGGCCTTTACCTATGATTTGAATAACTCAAGGCTTAAAGTTAAAATTGGAACTAACGGCTGAAAAAATATTTCTTTGCCTTCATCTGAAACTGATCTTATTTTTTTAAATATAGCGATGTTTTAAAATTCCTCATCTTCTGGAGTGACATCGAGTACAGCTGCCCGCATTGTAATTTTTACATCGTTCTTACAATCTGTCATGCAAACCTTTTTGTTCCAAAAATGGGACTCCGAAATCTTCCGGTCATCAATTATAAAACCATTTGCGTTTGGCATTTCAACATCAAAAAAACTTTCATTTGATAAGACAAAATCTTCATCAATGAGATCATTCGAATACAGTATATAAGCGACGGTTGCATAAACTTCGTCATCGGTTAAACTTTGAGCATAACCAAAGGGCATTGAGCGCTTCACATAATCCCATGTTGTCGATAAATAGGGCCAATATGAACCCACTGTTTTTACTGGATCCTCGTCGGCAAGTGTATCTAAACCACCCGCCAACTCTGGCCAGTTATCTAGACCCTCTGCAAAGTCGCCATGGCAAAAGGCGCATCGCTCAGAAAATATTTCTTCTCCGTCGATCGCATCACCTGAACCAACCGGTAAGCCAGTGCCATCAGGACTTATATCTTTATCCCAGGCCGCCAACTCATTTTTTGTAGCAAAACGGCCCAAGCCAAATTTTCCATCTCTTGGAGCAACAACGGAAGCATAAGCTTCAGCAACTAATTTAAAGTCCAAATCAAGATCGATTGGTACGATTTTAGCATCTTCTGGCAGCTGAGTTATGAAACGATCAGCTAAATAAGTAGCAGCAAGTAATACACCAAAAACACTAGCGAAAGAAATCATGAACAAATCACGAGATTTCAACATTTTCAACCTCACCATTTGATTTAATCCACCAGGTTTGAATACAATTATTATGATAAATAGTGTTTAAACCGCGCACTTCTCTGAGCTCTTCTTTGGTAGGCTGAACATAGCCAGTTTCATCATGAGCTCTCGATTGTAGAAATAATTCCATCCCATTCCATTCTACATCGAAATAAAATCTGGTAAGCGCCATTTTTGCCCCAGGCTGAACCAATCTAGCCTCATGCCAGTTTTTTCCTCCATCAATTGAAACATCTACCCTCTTGACAGCGCCACGCCCAGACCACGCTAAACCAGAAATAACCAACGGGCCTTTCCCGTGTGTTATCGGAGATTGAGGACTGGGTGAGGTGACTACCGATTTAGCATCCATAGCCCAAGTCCACTTTCTGCTTATTCCATCAGCGAGCGTGTCAGTGTACTTGGACGTTTCCTCTCTACTTTCAACTGGTTTATCCATAACCTCAACCCGCCGAAGCCATTTGACCCACATGTTTCCTTCCCAACCGGGCACAACAAGCCGAACAGGATAACCGTGCTCTTTTCTGAGCGCCTCGCCATTGGCTTTAAAAGCAACGAGAACATCATCTAGAGCTTTTTCCAGGGGAATGGATCGACCATTAGAAGAAGCATCAGCTCCCTCAACAAAAATCCATTTTCCCTTTAAATCACCTGCTGCATTCAAACCAGCTTCGTTAAGTAGCGTCCTGAGAGGCACGCCTATGTATTCCATATTATGAATCATGCCATGGGTGAACTGAACGCCATTCAATTGAGCACCTGCCCACTCCATCCCAGTATTGGCCGCACATTCACAGAAGTATACATGTTGTTCCCTAGGAAATCTTTCAAGATCTTCATAAGTAAAAACTAACTCCTGGTCGACCAGACCGTTTATCATCAGTCGATAATCTTCCTTTCGAAGCTCTATTGCCCCAGAATGATGTCGTTCAAAAGCACACCCTTGAGGTGTAATTGTACCGTCCAAAGCGTGAATTGGACTAAAGTTTATAGAACTTATTGTATCAGCTGTTAACCAGCTAACGTTCCTCCGAACTACGTCTTTTTCAAATTCAATTGGAAGTCCATAGGGAGTAGCGTCGACACCATCACCAGTTATTTGGGCCCATTCTTGAACCTCCGTTATAAGCGGGTCATCACCACTAGCTGATAAAGAGCCTGCAGCAGAGGAACCTGCACCTAAAGCAGCAGCACCAGCTAAAAATTGTCGCCGAGAAGGTTTTTTATCAGAAAAATTATCCGTCATAATTTATTTTTCCTTTAACAAGTTCACTAGATACCGGCAACTTTTACATTATTGCTAGGTTCAATAGAGATGATTTCGTTCCTTCGAATATAATTTTCAACCACATCCCAGATCTGTGGTCCTTCAGTATTTTCATTCACTGAAGCCCAACCAGACACAATATACGTTTTTGAAGGATCAATTTTTTCACCAGTCTTCAAAAGCATCATATCTGATATGCGGCTACCCTGAGGTCTATTTATATCAATTGTATAGCTCATACCGCCTATGCGTACCATATCACCACCCTGTTGATAGTAGGGATCTGCATTAAACAAATTATCCGCTACATCTTCTAAAATAATGTGAATAAATTCTCCTGTAAATTCTGTTCTGTAGACTTTACCGTACGTCATTGAAGTCACGTTCCATATATCTTCACGGGTTATATCTTGACCTGGAACAATTGAGGGCCCCCATCTAACACCTGGAGACATCGAAATATCTGCTTCGCGCTCTTCAATAAGCGCTTCACATATTAAATCATCCCAAGTTCCATTAAAATTACCTCTGCGATATAAAAGACTTTCTGACTTTCCAATAACTTCTTTTAATTCGTTTATGTAAGGAGCGCGTTGTTGGTCTATTAAATTTGCCACCGCTTTATCAGGCGATATTACATCAGAAAATATTGGAATTAATTTGTGCTTGTAACCCATCATGCGTCCGTTTTGGACATCTAAATCGACTCGGCTGACAAATTTTCCATTTGAACCAGAAGCAATGATAATTGTTTTTCCAATTAAGACAGGTTCTGGTAGAGCATCATGAGTATGTCCAGATAAAATCACATCAATTCCGGAAACGCGGCCAGCCATTTTCTTATCCACATCAAATCCATTATGAGATAACACAACAACCAATTCCGCACCTAGAGAGCGGACTTCATCAACCATATCCTGCATATTGGAATCTCGTATACCAAAACTATATTCCGGAAACATCCAGCCAGGGTTGGCAATCGGCATGTATGGAAAGGCTTGACCGATAACTGCTATTTTTGAGCCCCCACGTTCAAACATTTTATAAGGTGGAAAAAGTTCGGCAGGCTCATCCCATTCAGCATCAAAAATATTCTGACCCAGAGCGGCAAAAGGTAGATTTTCAACAATCTCTGAAACACGATCAGAACCCAGTGTGAATTCCCAATGGAATGTCATTGCATCTGGCTTTAAAGCATTCATAACGTTTACCATATCCTGACCTTGAGTATGGTAGCATGTATATGAACCATGCCATGTATCTCCACCGTCGAGTAAAAGCGCGTCAGGTCTTTCAGCGCGAATGGAATTTATTACAGTAGCTATACGATCCAACCCACCAACACGCCCATAACCATCAGCCATAGCAATAAAATCGTCATAAGTTAATGCATAGTGAGCTGGGGACCCATCATCAATTCCGTAGAGCCTGCGAAAGTCCGAACCTGTAATATGGGGCACCTGTCCTAAAGCATCCCCGACACCTAAATTTACCTCTGGTTCACGAAAATAAATCGGCTTTAATTGCGCATGTATGTCAGTGACATGAATAAGCGATACATTTCCAAAGTTTTCAAATTCTAAAAGTTGGTTTTGGTTTAGCTTTTGTTGAGCCGCTAACTTAGCCCAGTTCCCAAACCCAGAGGCACCATAAAGTGAAGACGCAGCCATCGATACCTGTAAAAAATCGCGACGTGATAACATATTATTATTTTCCATTAAGCAAAAACATGCAATTTTTTACATAAGTTAAGTCAAAAAATCCCCGCACCGTCTGATGCGAGGATTATAAAACTTAGTTTCGAACTGAAGGCGTCTCGACTGATAACCCATTAGCACGGGACGCAACATAAAGTTCGAGTGCTTTAAATTCATCACTACCCTCTTTGAAGGGCGTAGCTCTGATATTTTTCATACAGCCTTTAAAACGCCCGTGGATTGTGTTCAATTTAGCATTTTTTAACCGATAAGTCGGAAAGCCATTTATTTGTCCCTGTGACAAATGATCTGCACGGATCATGTTTCCATAGTTATCCTCATGACAACTTGAGCATGCCATATCTAGTTGACCTACCCGCATATAATAAAGCTCTTTGCCTTTTTCCCAGAACGAAGCGGCTGGTCCATCTATAGCAACTTCAACGGGCATACCTCGAGACTGGAGGCCAATTAGACCCAACATTGCCGACATTTGCCCACCTGACCATTTCCATTTTTCAGCACCCATTCTCTCGGTTCGACAGTTATTTATTAACTCTGGAATAGTTTCAAGGTCACCAGCTGAATTAACTCGCGGCATGCTCGCACGTAAACCTGAGAAAACCTCAGCAGAGTCATGACAAGAAGAACAGGCCTTACCAGCAGAACCTTCAACCATTTCAAATTGATCTAACGCCTGATCTACAAAGACAAACGCGGGGTTATCAAAATCATCCATTTGAAGCGCTTGCGTTTCATCTAGCCTAAAAGTCCATCCAGAAAATATTTCGTCTACGTTTTCAAGATGGGCTGGAGCCGCAGCTTTTGTGACAAAAACTTCCCCGTCAATCGTTAATGTTGAGTCTTCCCCAGCAGTTACGAAACCAGCGACTATCGCAATACTGACCGCCAGTGGTAAAAGCGACGTGATATTCATCTTCTTTTCCTCCCAAAAAAGCATCTCCGCTCTAAACGAAAACAATTTACCCTAAGCTATTTTTATTGACTTTTTCTTTTCGTAAACTGAACCGTCATCGTCATACCATGTAAATACGAATTCACCTGCTTCAGGCACAGTAGCTTCAAATTGAAAATACGGATTGACAGATATAGCCGGCTCCATATTCACATCAACCACATTTTTTCCATTAAACGCACAGGTAAACCTATTAATTATTGAACGCGGGATTACATTTCCGTCTCCATCCTTGCGACGCCCAGTTTCCATTTTATGACTAATTAAAGTCTTTATTGTTACCGTCTCCCCTGCAGCTGCAGTTTTGGGAACCTTTACGCGTGGTTTTACACCTTTTGCCATTTTTTATCTCCCTAATACCTAGCCGCCACAGCCGCCAATTGTGACCTTAACAGTCTGATGGGCAGCAGAAAAAGAACCATCCGCCATTTCAGCAACAGCGATAACATCTTGTGTCCCAGCTAACCTAATACGGGTTGTGCAGCTTTGAGAGCCTGAACCCGCTCCAAAATTAAATTTCGCAACGCCAGGTGTTGGGTTGCCTGCCGCCAAAACCGTGATTGCGACTGCTCCAGGCGCATCGATTGAAATGGGAACAGTGTTCCCATTTTCTGCAATCTCTGGGGCTGTCAAATTTATACCAGCATCGGATGCTTCTGCACCTCCCGTTATACCTGAAATAAGATCAGGCGTAGACGCCATTAATTTAATAGGCAGCACGCTAGCTACTAGAGCCGCTCCACTTACCGCCATTGTTTCACGTCGTGTGAAATTCATAACAATCTCCTAATTATTAAATTTCAATGCCTTCGCTATTCTTTCAAAGTCATAACATAAGCCAACATGTCTTCGACTTCCTGCGCAGATAGAATGGTTGTCCCATCAAACTTTTTCAAAATCCGATTATAACCGCTATCCCTATAAAACGCTGGCATTATAGTGCCCTCAAACATATTTTTTGAGTTAACTAAAATACCACGAAGTTCTGCTGCATCCCATCTATCTGCAACTCCGTCCAACTCTGGACCTACTTCACCATGAAAAGTTTGTTCTACCATATCACTATTTACATGACATGCTAGGCAATTGCCCTTTTTTCGATTCATAAAAAGTTTTCTTCCGCTTGCTGCATCACCCGCAACACCTGTGAGGGCAAGCTCCACTTCACCGTTTTCTCCAAATTTTATGTTTCCGGGCGCTGTTGGTTCGGCAAACACAGTGCTGCTTAAAGTGACCGCAGCTGCCAATGTAATTATTGTAAGCCTCATAGTTCCTCCCATAGTAATCAAGACTAGAAATCCTGATATCCTAATTATACCGTAGGCTACTCAAATTATAAAAATCAAGATCAAACTCATAAAAAAGAAAATTAATTTACTAGTTTGATTTTGCAGCTCTTCTTTCGTTTATCCGTCTTGCATGATAGCGTTGGAAATCTTCCCCATTATTTAGAAGATAGCGCTCCTCCTTTACCCAAGTAAGCATATCGAGCGTGGTGCCTGTTGACCAAGCACCTGGCATGAAAGAAACGGAAGCTTCCGGGGCAGTTAAACCATCATCAACTTCTTGGGGTAAATATAAAACTGTAGGCGTAAAAAGTATATTCCACTTTCTAGCCATTGCTTTTTCCGACAGCACCTCACCGTCAAAATCCGTAACCTCTAAATCACCGTGGAGATTAAGTTGTACAACGAAAAAATTTTCTTCAATATAATTTGAAACTTTATCACGAGAATAGACATCTTTATGCATTTTTGAGCAGTATATGCATCCCCGTTGCTCAAACATTAAAACTAATCTTTTTCCTTCCATATTGGCTTCATCTAGATCTTCCCTAAGATCTTTAAAAGTATCACGCATCCAGGTTTGCTTGTGGAGGCCATCATCTCCCATTTCCGCAGAAAATAAGGAAACTGGTGCGACCAGATATAGAAAAATCAGTGTGATCAATTTCTTATAAAATTTCATATTTTCCTCCAGTTTTTTATAAAATCCGTTTGTTTAAAATTATGCCCTGCCAAAAACCTGATTAATCCAGTTGCCCATTTCCAACATCCAAAAAGCAATCGAATTAATCGAGTTTGAAAGCAACAAAACCGCGAATGTTATAAGTAACAGGCCCATTGCTTTCTCAACCTTATTCAAATGCGCTTTAAAATGTAAAGAAACTTGCAAAAACGGTTTAATAAAAGCTGCAGCAAGCACGAATGGCAATGTCAGACCCAAACCAAAAACCAGAAGTAGACCCACACCTTTTAGAGCCGTCTCCTCGAAAGACGCGGTAAATAAAACTGCCGCTAAAACACCTCCAACACATGGAGTCCATCCCGCAGCAAATGCCAATCCCACAATATAAGAACTTAAAATAGACATATTTGATGTATCACCAGCCTGTAAACTAAACTGCCTGTTCAAAAATGCTATGCGAACAATTCCCAAAAAATGAAGCCCAATGACTAGAATTATCACAGATGCTAAATATCGAAATTCATCAATATACGATTGAAAAGTTTTGGATATAGAAAAAGCAGCTGCGCCTAGTAGTACAAAAATAGTAATAATGCCAAATGAAAATGCAATTGAGGACACAATAGCTCTATATCGAATATCGTCAGGAAGTTTTCCGTCTTCATTAAATGAAGCCATTCCAACACCAGCCATATAACTTAAATAAAAGGGCACAATAGGCAGAATACATGGAGAAAAGAATACTAGAATTCCCCCGAAAAACGCCCCTAAAATTGAAACGTCTAACATAACAAATCCTTGCAAAGCCACATATTCAATTTATCTGATATAATCAAAGACTCGTCAATTAGGGTTAAAATGAACCAATTAAGAAAGATCAGCTTTTTAATTTTTGCTATGCCTATTCTTTCTGGGAATTTGATGGCGGCAGAGCTTATAATGGTAGAACAGCAGGGTTGCTACTACTGTTTGGAGTGGAAAGACCAATTAGGTCACATTTATCCTAAGACCCCAGAAGGCAAGTATGCCCCATTAAAAACTATTGATATTACCGAGGTTGACGAACTTAAGGGATTACAAAGAGATGTTATCTTCACGCCCACGTTTGTTTTAATGGAAAATAACCGGGAATTAGGCCGGCTAGAGGGATATTCTAGTGAAGACTTTTTCTGGGAATTACTGGAAGTCATCCTGAAAAAGGAAACGGAATATACTGATTCAAATAGTAAAAACAATTAATTGAAAAAGATTTAGATAATTAAAATTTAGATAAAAAGGCGAGGCTTTAAGCAAACCCACGCTTACAGCTTTTTTGCCTGAAGTAGCTGAATGAACAACTTCACAGTAATTATATTCTATTGATATTCCGCTAAGCGTGCGACGTATCTCGCTAAGGTATCAACTTCTAAATTTATAGGATCTCCTACTTTAGTCGTACCCCATGACGTTACTTTCTTTGTATGTGGAACCAAATTTATTCCAAATGAATTATCTTTTACCTCATTAATAGTCAAAGAAGTGCCATTTAGAGCTACAGAACCTTTTGGGGCAATAAAACGGGCTAACTCTTCAGGTACTTCAAATTTAAATCTTGTACTATCGCCTTCGTCTTTGATAGATGAAACTTTTGCAATTCCGTCTACATGACCAGAAACAATATGCCCCCCCAAGTTCATCGCCAACTTTTAATGAACGCTCTAAATTCACCTGATGCTTAATTCTCCATAAGCCAGATCCTATAACAGTTTTAGAGACAGTCTCCGCACTGATCTCAACGTCAAACCAGTTGTCCCCAAAATCTACCACTGTAAGGCAAATTCCATCACAAGCTATAGACGCACCAAACGCAATTCCGTTTGTGTCATAATTTGTTTTTATCCGGGCACGAAGGTCACCTCTCTTTTCTAGCTCTAAAATCTCACCCACATCTGTAATTATTCCTGTAAACATTTGAGGTTAAGCTCCAAACATTGTTTAAAATCTCTAACTAAGGTAACCTATAAAGGTTTCCAGCAAAAGTGTATCAGTGAAAAAATAGTCTAGTTTTCTTTATATTTATCGGTGGGATGCCAAATATTTAAAACTTCAGCACCAAAGGATAATGTGCGATCTAGTCGCCAACGTTTTGCCTCATTCAACGAACAAACCCCCAAATTCCCAATACTGGAAATTCCATCAGCACCAATAGTTAAACCTCCATGAAATGTTACTATTTCATCGACCAGTTCTGAGCGAATAAGCGAGGCTGCAAGTGTGCAACCTCCTTCGCACAGCAGTCTAGTTATTCCTTTTTCTGATAATTTTTGCATAATATCTTTTATGGAAATACCAAAATCATCAACTTGGCATTCGAACAACTTAGCACCTAACTCTAACCATTCACTTTTACGCTTCTCAGATGCTTCTTTTGAATGAAATATCCAAACAGGCTGTTCTTGAATTGTTTTAGTCAAATTGCTCTTTATTGGAATTTCTAAATTAGAACTCAGCACTATTCTGTATGGCTGTATACATGTTCCCAATTCTCTAACATTTAAACTAGGATCATCGAAATTTACCGTTCCACTGCCAACCATGATCGCATCATGTTTCCTCCTCATATTATGAACAAAATGACGAGCAGAGGTACCTGTTATCCATTTACTATCTCCTATGGTGGTAGCAATTTTTCCATCGATGCTTGCTGCTAGTTTTAAAGTAACCCAAGGCCGACACTTACTCTGAGAATAGAAAAAACCAGCATGATCCAAAGTTGCCTGGTCAGATAAAACACCAACTTTAACCTCTATCCCAGCCGCCTCAAGAATAGATATTCCTTTACCATTTACTCTCGTGTCAGGATCAATAGCCGCGATAATGGCTCGTTTAATACCCGCTTTAACAAGTGCTTGCGCACATGGGGGAGTTTTCCCCTCGTGGGAGCATGGTTCCAAAGTTAAATAAGCAGTAGCACCTTTAGCTGCTAAACCAGCTTGCTTTAGTGCCTGTGTCTCAGCATGTGGCCTTCCATTTGGAGCAGTATAGCCTCTACCAACAATTACATTGTTTTTTACAAGTATACATCCAACACTTGGATTTGGAGAAGTTTGACCTAAATTACGACGTCCAAGGGAGATCGCTAATGCCATATAGCGTTCGTCTGACACTGAAACTAGGCTTTGTCTTCTGTATCGGGTGGCCTCAGTTCGGATACGAACTTATCAAAATCGTCAGCTGCCTGAAAATTTTTGTAAACACTGGCAAATCGGACATAAGCTACTGTGTCAATTCGTGCCAAAGCTTCCATAACGATTTCACCAATTTTATTTGAGTTAATGTCCGTTTCCCCTAAACTTTCAAGGCGACGCACTATGCCAGAAATCATCTGCTCCATTCTTTCGTGTTCAACAGGTCTTTTTTGCAGCGCTATACGAATAGATCTCTCCAGCTTATCTCTGTCAAAATCTTCGCGTCTTCCACTTGATTTTATGACTACCAAGTCTCTTAGTTGAACTCGCTCGTATGTTGTGAACCGACCGCCGCAAGCAACACAAAATCTGCGCCGTCTTATAGAGACATGATCTTCTGCAGGTCTTGAGTCTTTTACCTGCGTGTCAATATTACCACAAAACGGACAACGCATCACTACACCTCTTGTTGTAATCTCTCAGCATGGATCTTGCGCACACTTATCCACAGTTAGAATAAAAAATAAACAATAAATTGTGTAATATAATTTTTTCGTGCCTATATAAAGTACATTAAGCCAGTAGAAGGCATGCCATAATTTCTCTCCTGCGTGAACTTAAGCGGTGCTCAACAAGGTAAATCCCCTGCCAAGTACCAAGCGTCATTTTGCCATTTTCTATTGGGATAGATAATGTTGTGGGCAGCAACCCAGATTTGATATGAGCAGGCATATCGTCAGACCCTTCATAAGTATGAGTTAAATAAGACATTTCTGGCGATGAGCTGGGAGGTACTAATCTCTCAAGAAATTGGATGAAATCGAATCTTACCTCGGGATCAGCATTTTCCTGAATTAAAAGACTAGCTGAAGTGTGCTTAACCAAAAGGGTCAAAAGACCATCACCCTTAACCCATCGCGCTATTTGGCTTGTTAATTCATAGAGACCAGGGCCATTTGTTGACACAATAAAATTTTTAATTTGCATGTTCAATAAAACTCAAAGAGCAATTTTTAGGCTGCCAATAATATTCTTATTGATCAAGAAAACTGCGTAGTTTCCTACTCCTGCTGGGATGTTTCAACTTCCTTAAGGCCTTAGCTTCAATTTGCCTAATTCTTTCTCGAGTAACGCTAAACTGTTGTCCCACTTCTTCCAGAGTGTGATCGGTATTCATCCCAATACCAAATCGCATTCTCAAAACTCGCTCTTCTCTAGGTGTCAGAGAAGAGAGAACACGAGTAGTTGTTTCTTTGAGATTTTCCTGGATCGCACTGTCTAATGGAAGCACAGCATTTTTGTCTTCAATAAAATCACCCAGTTGTGAATCTTCTTCATCACCGATTGGAGTCTCCAAAGAAATCGGCTCCTTGGCTATCTTCATAACCTTACGAACCTTTTCGAGAGGCATTTGAAGTTTAGCAGCCAACTCTTCAGGAGTAGGCTCTCTTCCAATTTCATGAAGCATCTGTCTACCAGTGCGAACCAACTTATTTATGGTTTCAATCATATGAACAGGTATTCTTATAGTCCTGGCTTGATCTGCTATAGAACGCGTTATGGCCTGACGTATCCACCAGGTCGCGTAAGTCGAAAATTTATAACCACGGCGATATTCAAATTTATCAACCGCTTTCATAAGGCCGATATTACCCTCTTGGATCAAATCCAGAAACTGCAATCCACGATTAGTATATTTTTTAGCTATTGAAATCACTAATCTCAAATTGGCCTCAACCATCTCCTTTTTTGCCTGGCGAGCCTCTTTTTCACCCTTCTGCACTTGGGAAACAATTCTTCTGAATTCAGAGATGTCTAGACCAACATATTGTCCAACTTGCGCCATATCAGATCTTAAGTCTTCGGCCTTTTCTCGTGATTTCTCTATGAACATTTGCCAGCCGCGGCCAGTTTTTTCAGCCATACGGTCAAGCCAATTAGGATCCAATTCATATCCGCGATACTCTTCGATGAAATCTCTGCGGTTGATGCGCGCTTGGTCGGCTAATTTAACAATCGATCCATCAATCTGCATTATTCTTCTATTGATACCGTATAACTGGTCTATTAGCGCTTCAATTCTATTATTGTGAAGATGCAGCTCATTAACCAATTCAACAATTTCTGATCGTAAAGATTGATAGTGTTTTTCTTGCGACTCAGAAAAATCACTTCCATCGTTTAATGTTGCAGAAATTCTGTCGTCCTGCATTGCCGATAATTGTAAATAATCTGACGCTATGCGATCCAAAATTTCCAAAACACGTGGTTTTAATTCTGCTTCCATTGCTGCCAGCGACATATTTGATTGATCGTCATCGTCATCATCATCGTCGTCACTGATAATTGGATTACCGTCAGCGTCTAACTCTTCTCCAGTTTGTTTTACAGGAGCACCATTAACATTAGAGGTTTTTATGACCTTTTGCTCATCAACCTCTTCACCCAATTGATTACCAAATGTCGCCTCAAGATCGATGACATCTCTAAGCAAAATGTCCTCGTTTAAAAGTTCATCACGCCAAATGGTAATGGCCTGAAATGTCAATGGACTTTCACATAAACCCAATATCATTGTGTTTCGGCCAGCCTCTATCCGCTTTGCAATTGCAATTTCACCTTCTCTGCTGAGCAATTCAACAGAACCCATTTCACGAAGGTACATACGAACCGGATCATCCGTTCGGTCTAATTTTTCTGTGTCTCCACCAGAAACTGCGACATCTTTAGATTGGTTGACTGCAACCAAATCTGTAATGCGGCCTTCTTCTTCCTCAACATCTTCATCTTCGATAATGTTAATACCCATTTCAGACAACATTGACATAACATCTTCAATCTGCTCCGAAGAAACCTGATCTGGGGGTAAAACATTATTCAGCTGATCGTAAGTTATGTAACCACGCTCTCTTGCCTCAGCAATCATCTTCTTAACCGCTGCCTGGCTCATGTCTAAAGACAAGTCAGCGTCTTGTTCATCAGTTTTTCGATCTTCAGTATCTTTTGCAGCCATAATTAGCTCCTGAGGCATATCGGGTGATTCGTATTTTCGAATCAATAGCGTGAACTTTTGATTCGCACACCCATATAACTTAATAATTACGTTTAATTTTCACGATTTTTAGGTTTATTAAAGGTATCTTGGGAAATTTCTTCCAAAAGTGCGTCAAACTGACTTTTTTCTTCTCTATCTAATTTTACTCCATTAGGAGCCGTTTCAAAATTCGCAAGATCACCCATTTCAGAATTATTAGCACTTTGTCTTACTTTTGTCGCCTGACCAAGTCGCCAAAATGCTGTCTCATCTAGCTCCTTATCAGAAGAATTAATAACTTCCTCTAGTTCCGCATCCAAGCCTCGCTGGATTTCTAATTTGCTTATCTCATCAGATAAAATTGACTCAGCTTGTTGCGGATCATGCTTCGTACCAAGACAAGGTATAATATTTACATGGTTTTGTTTAAATAGTTTTCCAATAGCTTTATCACCAAATTTATTTTGTAGATTTTCCATGAGGTCTTGGTATTCTAAGTGTCCCATGTTCAAAATTTCACCTAAAAGCAAAATGTGCTCCTTGGAGTTCCATTCCATTGTTGTTAATTTTTCTTTATTAGGTTCAATTAAAATTGGATATTTCACCAGAATGGCAAGGATAACTGTCTCTTTTAAAGAAATAAAATTTTTCTTATCTGAATTTGCAATAAACGAACCTTTTACGGCTTTGCCTGCATTAGCGTTATTTTGTGAATCAGAAAAATTTTTCCCAGACTTTTTTATAAATGCGGTCCATTTTAAATCTTTAAAGTGCTGCTGATAATGATATTTGAGCTGTCTATCTCTAATATTTGATAATGCTTGATCTAATTTTTTATCAAGAGCTGCTCTGGCTTCTGGGTTATCAAATGAGAGCCCTTCTGTTTCCCTTCTCCAAAGAAGATCAGCTAACGAAATTGCCTCATCAACTAAATTCTGCATGGCATCCTTACCCCGCTCTTTTATTAGATCGTCGGGATCATATCCTTCCGGCATCAGTGCAAATTTTATCGTTTTCCCAGTCTCAATTAACGGAAGCGCAAGATCTATAAGTCTGTAAGCAGCATTGACACCTGCTCTGTCTCCATCAAGCGCGACCACTGGACTAGGACTTATTCGCCATATCAAAGCTAGCTGGTCTTTTGTTATAGCTGTTCCCAATGGAGCAACCGAAGCTTTAAAACTCGCCTGGGAAAGCGCTATGACATCCATGTAACCTTCAGCAACAATCAATGATGGTTGTGTCCTCTGGGCAGATCTAGCAGCGCTGAAATTATAAAGACTTCTACCTTTATCAAATAATTTAGTTTCCGGGGAATTAAGATATTTAGCATTAGCATTTTGTGACATTGCTCGACCGCCAAAGGCTATACAACGTCCTCGAGAATCTCGAATTGGATACATTATCCGATCTCTAAACCGATCATACACCGCTCCACCATCATCAGGACGTAGACACATTCCAGTTTCAATTATCTGCTGCTCTGGAATGTTTTTATCCAAGAGATAATCAAACAGTTCAGTCCTACTATTAGGTGCAAATCCAAGTTCAAATTCGTCTATAATTTCCGAAGTTAATTTTCTACTATTGATGTACTCACGAGCTCTTGCACCTTTTGCAGAACTTAGTGAACGCTGATAAAATTTCACCGCTAAGTCCATAATTTTAAAAAGCTCATCTCTATAGCTAGACTTTTCTTTTGCTTGTGGATCTTGCTCGGGCATTTGAAGACCAGCCTCTTTAGCCAGTATTTCAACAGCCTCGATAAAATTTACATTTTCAGTTTCCTTTACAAAAGAGATAGCATCCCCTTTTGCATGGCATCCAAAGCAATAGTAAAATCCTTTTTGATCATCTACATGAAATGACGCAGTTTTTTCCTGATGGAAAGGACAAGGAGCCCACATATCGCCTTTACTCTGGTTTGATTTTTTCAAATCCCATGACACTTTGCGACCAATAACTTGGGTTACACTTACTCGTGCACGCAACTCTTCAAGGAAACCAGGTGGCAAACTCATAATCTAAATATCGGTTCAGATTTATTTAGAGTCCAGTCTATATTGACTTTTGACTAACTTAATATTTCTTAATCGCGAGCAGCCACTGAGGAAAGTGCTTGGTTCAATTCATGACAAAGTGTTTTTGCCATTGAACGAAAACCATATATATCAATTGTGTTTGCTCCTATCCGATGCAGTGTAACATTAACATGAAGAAGACCAGTGCGAACAACACCACCAACCTTAAATGTTTTCAATCTGACATCAACAGGACTTAACCGCATGATAACATCTTCTATTAAATCACCACTCATACGCAAAATAACCCAAGCATCACTTTGATCTGTTAAAACCGCAAACTTATTTAATTTCTCATCACATTTTGGACCTACTAAAAGGGAGTGCTGTCCAAACCACAAGGCTCTTGCGCCTTCTCGACCACTTGCACGTCCGCTTTGGGGAAGAGACATTCCATGCGATTTTTTTAACTGTTCAGATACCTTTTCAGACTTTCCTTTATTCGCAGAAATTGAGGTAAGTGTTAGCGTATCAATTTCTATTATTGTAGTATTTGAAATTTTTATAGGTGTCAGCCCAGCAGCAGCTGTTTTGGGTAATAACTTAATCACGAAGCCTGTCTCCTTTTGGATCAAAGGAGACAGTATTTATAATCTCACACTCAGTCTCAACACCTCTGAGGTGATCCACCATTTTTATTTGCTCACCTAATCTAGCTTGGCCACCCTTAAAAAAACCTAAACCTATGAAATGTCCAAAAGTTGGAGAGAAACCAACTGACGTTACATAGCCTCTATCGTTTTCCCGTATAGGTTCATCATTAAGATCAAAAAGATGAGCACCTGCAGTTATTTGTTTAACCGAGCCAACGGGTTTAAGTGCAACAAGTTGCTCTCTTTCACTGTCAAGCAAACCTGGGCGAGAAGCCGAAGTCTTTCCAATACAGTCCTTTTTTTCGGAGACCATACGTTGCATACCTAAATCAAAAGCGGTTATCCTTCCATGAATTTCAGCATGCGTTATAAAGCCTTTTTCTATTCGAAGAACATTGAGCGCTTCCATACCATATGGCCCACCACCTATTTCCTCTGCACGTGAGACTAATAAACGAAAAAGACTTTCGCCAAATCTGGCCGGCACTGCAATCTCATAGCCATGCTCTCCACTAAAAGAGATCCTAAATAAGCGACCTGTTTCTCCCAAAATACCAACAGACGCACAAGACATGAAAGGAAAAGTTTCTGAAGAGATCGGCTTATCCAATACAGCATTAATCAATTCTTGTGATTTTGGTCCAGCTATTGAGAATTGGGCCCACTGCTCAGTAACTGAAATAAAACTTAAATCCCATTCAGGATGCAGACATTGGTGAACAAAATCTAAATGTCGCATTACCTGCCCCGCTGCAGCGGTAGTGGTGGTCATCACATAGTGGTTCTCAGCCAAACGTGCTGTTGTTCCATCATCCATCACATGTCCATCTTCGCGAAGCATTAAACCATATCGAACCTTTCCAACTTTGAGCGTGCTAAACATATTTGTATAAACAAAGTCTAACAGCCTATGCGCATCAGGACCCTGAATATCTATTTTCCCCAGCGTTGAAACATCGCAGACGCCTACACTCGTACGAACCATTTCGATTTCTCGGTCACATGACTGACGCCAATTCGTTTCACCAACTTGTGGAAAATAACTTGGCCGATACCAAAGCCCTGCCTCAATCATAGGGGACCCACGGTCAACTGATGCCGCGTGGGAAGTAGTAAAACGCTGAGGAGCAAACCCTGAGCCTTGCGCATTTTTGCCCATTGAAGCAATTGAAACTGGAACAAAAGGGGGGCGAAAAGTAGTTGTTCCTGTTTCAGGAATTCCTCTACCCGTTGCGTCTGCCAATATTGCCAATGCAGCCACATTTGAGTTTTTACCTTGGTCAATAGCCATACCTTGTGTCGTATAGCGTTTCATATGCTCAACTGATTTAAAGTTTTCCTGAACGGATTGACGAACATCTTTGACAGTAACGTCATTTTGATAATCAAGCCATGCTCGTCCTTTTCCTTCCACAGCCCACTTTGGAGAAATTTCAAATTTTGTTGACTCTACCTTTGGCATTTTCTTTGTTTTTGATGATTTTCCAAAAGTTTTAAGTAAGGCATTAATCTCTTTTTGCGCCGACTCAAAGCACTTCCCAGTGTCCATGTGACCGTTGGCTGACCCTACAATAGCCATATTTGGAATTGCGCCAATTTCTGGAATAAAACTTAAAATTTCATCATTCCAAGTTGGCCGACCATTCATGTGACAGGTTAAATGCACTGTCGGGTTCCAGCCTCCAGAAACAGCCAAACAATCAACTTCTATTTTTGTTTCCACATTATTCTTTTTAATGTTTATTGATTTAAGACCCTGGCGCCCAAATGTATTTGAAACCTCAGCTCCGTTATAAAATGGGACATTCAAAGCCGTTTCACTATCTTCACGACTGTCAACTATTGCAGCAACATTTACTCCGCTTTCCAGCAAATCACTCGCCGTTTTATGAGCAGCATTATTATTACAGAAAATTGCTACAGATTTACCTGTAGAAACCCCATAGCGGTTAAGATAGGTGCGTACTGCACTGGCAGTCATAATTCCCGGCCGATCATTATTCGGAAAAGCAATTGTCCTTTCAATTGCTCCAGCTGCTAACACACTATTCTTGGCGACAATTCGCCAAAAGCATTCAAGTGGCAGGTCCCCTCCTCTTTTGGATAAGTGATGTCCCACACGCTCGACAGCCGCAAAAGTTCCCTGGTCATAGACACCTGTAACAGTCGTTCGTGAAAACAGGCGTACGTTATCCATAAACTTCAGGCTTTCTGTGGTTTTGGCTGCCCATGTACTACCAGGCATACCATCGACCTGTTCTGTTTCACTATTTAAGCGTCCACCAAAAATAGGTTCTTGTTCTGCTATGATTACATCGAGGCCGGCCTCAGCAGCCAACTTTGCTGCCAGTAATCCCGAAGGCCCTCCACCTATGACTAGCAAGTCACAAAATGCGTAGGCTTTTTCGTAAGAATCTGAATTATGTAGTCCACTTAAAGAGCCCAGTCCTGCTGCGCGCCTGATAAATGGTTCATAGATTTTTTCCCAAAAACTTTTTGGCCACATAAAGGTTTTGTAATAAAATCCGGCCCCCAAAAAATGAAAAAAAAGATCGTTGATAGAAAGAATATCATAACTCAAATTTGGCCAGTTATTTTGGCTTTTTGTGACCAAACCTTCAAAAATTTCTTGGGTTGTCGCTCTTACATTTGGATCTTGAAATGAACCTTCACCTACTGTGATAAGAGCATTTGGCTCTTCACTCCCAGCAGTTAGCACTCCCCTCGGCCTATGATATTTAAATGACCGACCAAATAGTTTTTTACCTGAAGCTAAAAGTGCTGAAGCAACGCTGTCACCCTCATAACCAGTGTAATTAGCTCCATCAAACTTAAAGTTCACCGTATTCTTACGGTTTATAAGGCCTTTACCCGAAACCCTCACGATCCATCACCCTTCAACTTGGTCACCAATTCAGCATGCTGTACTTCGTGAGTTGTAGTGTTTCGCGTTACCACCAACCATGAATTACAACCATTTTCATGGTACCATAAATCTTTTGTTACTCCGGCTGGATTATCACGATTATGCAGGTAATCATTCCATATGTCTTCTGAAGCCTCTGGAGACGGTCTATCTATTATCTGCGCATCGCCTACGTAATAAAATTCTCGGCGATCTCTATCTCCGCATATTGGACAAGGGATTCTCATAAAATTCCTTCCTTAGTGAAGATTATGTTGAGAGCCGGTACCCTCTTCATCAATCAAACCGTAGCCAGTTTTAAATCTATCCAACCTAAAACCACTTGCAAATTCGTGATGGTTATCGGTGGCAAGCAAATGGGCGAAGCAATAGCCAGAAGCAGGTACGGCTTTAAACCCACCATAACACCAACCACAGTCAATATATAAACCTTCTATATCCGTCTTATCGATTATAGGAGAACCATCCGGCGTCATATCCATAATCCCACCCCAAGAACGCAAAACACGGGCTTTTCCTATCATTGGCATCAATGTCATACCCGCTTCCATAACATGTTCTTTCATCGGCAAGTTGCCCCGCTGAGCGTAAGAGGCATAAAAATCTAAATCGCCGCCAAAAACCAGCCCACCTTTGTCTGACTGACTTATGTAAAAGTGACCCATGCCAAAACTGATCACATGATCAATGCAAGGCTTCAGACCCTCAGTAACAAAAGCCTGCAAAACATGGCTTTCGATCGGTAAACGCATGCCTGCCATGGCCGCCACCTGCCCGGAACGACCCGCTACTACAATGCCAACTTTTTTAGCACTGATTTGACCGCGAGTTGTTTGGACGCCTGCGACACGGCCTTGAGAAATATCTATTCCTGTAACTTCACAGTTTTGAATAAGATCAACACCTCTAGTATCTGCGCCACGCGCGTAGCCCCAGGCAACAGCATCGTGCCTGGCAGATCCACCTCTAGGGTGATACAAACCGCCGTAAATCGGAAACCGAACCTGTTCAAAATCTAGATAAGGGATTAAATCACGAACACCTTCTGTATCTAATAAGATAGCATCATCACCCTGATTAATCATTGCATTGCCTCGCCGTGCAAAGGCATCTCTTTGTCCATCTGAGTGAAACAAATTAATTAATCCTCTCTGAGAATGCATGACATTGTAGTTTAAATCATTCTCCAGGTTTTCCCATAATTTCAAAGAGTGTGAGTAAAACTCTGAATTACCTGGCAAAAAGTAATTCGCTCGTACTATTGTCGTATTTCGGCCAACGTTTCCTCCACCCAGATAACCTTTTTCTAAAACTGCTATATTTCTGAGGCCATGATTTTCTGCTAAATAGTAAGCAGTGGACAAGCCGTGGCCGCCGCCGCCTATAATTAAAATGTCATATTCTTTCTTTGGCTCTGGATCTCTCCAATGCTTTGTCCAACCTTTATTTCCGGTTAAACCTTCTCTAAGTATTTTCAATCCAGAAAATCGCATTCTCTACTCCAGTGGTGCCACTTGTAACTTGAGCAATTTAAAGGGACAAAATCAAGATCAACGAGCGACAAAAAACAGAACTTTTCGACCCAATCCGAAAGAGTATCATTAGTTCAGGTAAGATTTAAGCAATCAAAAAAAGTGGAATAACTTCTGGGCTTTTACTCTTAAAAATATCTGGTAGTACAAATAAAATGAGTAGATATCCTTCATCAATCAGACCTGATCAAGCAAAAGTGTCTTTCAAAACTGAAAGAAATTCGGAGCAACCAAACATTGGTATGGTTTCATTAGGGTGTCCCAAGGCTCTCGTTGATAGTGAAAGAATACTAACAAAGTTGCGCGCCGAAGGATATGGCATTTCACCTAATTATGAAGGAGCAGATGCCGTCATAGTAAACACTTGTGGTTTTTTAGATAGTGCAAAAGCTGAAAGTCTAGAAGCAATTGGTGAGGCCATTGACGAAAATGGAAGGGTCATTGTTACTGGTTGTTTAGGAGCCGAACCAGAATTTATTACCGGTGCACATCCACGCGTTCTCGCTGTGACTGGACCGCATCAATATGAAAGCGTTTTAGATGCAGTCCATCAGGTAGTACCACCAAAGCCAGATCCTTTTATTGATTTGCTCCCTGAAACTGGAATTAAGTTAACACCGCGCCACTTTAGCTATTTAAAGATTTCAGAGGGCTGCAATCATAAATGCAAGTTTTGCATAATCCCAGACATGAGAGGCAAGTTAAAGTCAAGACCAGCACACGCAATAATTCGCGAAGCCACAAAACTAGTTGATAACGGAGTGAAAGAGCTTCTCTTAATATCGCAAGACACAAGTGCTTTTGGTTTAGATTTAAAATATTCACGCGAGAAAGGTCATAGGTCTCATATTAAAGACTTGGCTAATGACTTGGGAAAACTTGGAGCTTGGGTGCGTCTACATTATGTTTATCCATACCCGCATGTTCGTGAACTCATCCCACTGATGGCAGATGGGTTGATACTGCCTTACCTGGATATTCCTTTCCAACATGCTCATCCAGCAGTTTTAAAACGAATGGCAAGACCTGCTGCTTCGGTAAGCACTTTAGAAGAAATAAAAAAATGGCGGTCGATCTGCCCAGAAATCACCCTTAGATCAACATTTATAGTAGGTTATCCAGGCGAAACTGAGGATGAATTTAATACGCTAATCGATTGGCTGGATGAAGCTCAACTAGATCGCGTAGGATGTTTTAAGTATGAAAATGTTGAAGGGGCTAGGTCTAATGCCTTGGCCCATCAAATATCTGAGGAAGTTAAACAACATCGGTGGGAAGTTTTTATGGAAAAGGCATTGGAAATATCTGCTAAAAAGCTTACCAAAAAAATTGGTAAAGAGATTGATGTAATTGTTGATGAAATCGATGAGGAAGGCGCAATCTGTAGAACAAAAGCTGATGCGCCAGAAATTGATGGAAACCTTTTTATTGAGGACAATTTTGAAAAAATTCATGTGGGTGACATTGTCAAAGTCAATGTGACAGCATCAGGTGATTATGACCTTTGGGGGACTATGTCAGATGATCAGAAGACTTAGCACTTTGAAAATCTAATCCCAAAACTTGCTAAATGACTATCTGAACCTAACTACTAACCATGGGTATTAGAGTTTTGTTTAATGAAGACTGTCCAATTTGCAACGCGGAAATCTGCCACTATAGAAAGTATGCGGAGAAAAAAGGTATTGAACTTTATTTTGATAAATTGGGTGAGACCGATTTATCACTTTATGGCGTCAGTAAAGATCAAGGAGCAAAACGACTACATGTAATATCAGATGGACAAGTAATCCATGGCTTGCCAGCTTTTCGAAAGCTTTGGGAAGAAATGCCCAGATATAAAATTTTGGCGATTTTGACCAATTTTCCTATAGTCAGAGAAATAGCGGCACTTATTTATGACAAAATACTGGCACCACTGCTTTATAAGTCCCATTTAAAGCGTTTACAAAAAAATTCTGAGCAAAGCTAAAATTATAAACAGCAAAACTTAAAATGTCAGGTTCATTTCTTAGTCTCATTGGTTGGATGCAAAAATCACTCCTGGATTTAATATACCCTTTGGATCCATAACTGCTTTAATTGACCTATTAAGCTTAAGTTTTATTGGGTCAGAATACTTTACCAAGTCATTTATCTTTAATCGCCCTATACCATGCTCTGCACTTACAGAACCTCCATGTAGATGAACAAGGTCATGGATGATCGTCTTAATCTCTGGCCTTATATGATTATATTCTTCTCGTTTTTCCCCTTTGTTTGGGAAAATATTAAAGTGAAGGTTTCCATCTCCTAAGTGGCCAAAACAGTTTATTCTAAAGTTACCAAGTTTTGAAATTTTAACCCTAGCCTCGTCAATAAAGGTGCTTACTGTTGATAATGGCAAAGAAATATCATGACTTGATATAGACCCAATTCGTCGATTTGCTTCTGGAATATTTTCACGAAGTGCCCATAAATCATTTTGCTGACCAAGGTTTTCTGCAAGCACACCATCCACTGCAAGCCCACTACTTAAAATATTTTCAAAATAATCGTTTGTGTTTTTCTCTGTAATATTTCGTCCAGGGTGCCCAATATCCAATAGCACCATCCACTCCGGAATGTTAGAGAAGGGTACTTTAACTTCCACTTTTGCTTCATGAAAAAAATCAATGCCCATTTTATTAATCAATTCAAAAGCAGAAATTGTTTCACCAAAATAATCCTTTGTCCGAGAAAGTAATCTAAGAGCATCCTTGGGAGACTTAACTGCAATTAGAGCCACGGTATGCTCCAGTGGTTTTGAAAATATCTTCATCGTTGCTGCAGTAATAATTCCTAGGGTTCCCTCTGAACCTATAATTAAATTTTTAAGGTCATAACCAGTATTATCTTTATGGAGCCGAGACAATCCATTCCAAATCGAGCCATCCGCGAAAACTACTTCTAGACCGAGGCATAAATTTCTAGTATTTCCATATCTCAGCACATTCACACCACCTGCATTTGTTGCTAGATTTCCACCTATTTGAGCTGTTCCCTCAGAAGCCAGGGAAAGGGGAAATACTCTTTTCACTTTTTCTGCTGCTTCTCTTAGATTCGACAAAATCACACCAGACTCCACTGTAATTACATTTTCGTCTAAATTCAGCGACCGTATCTCATTCATTCGTTCCAAAGATAATAGAATGCCCGAAGGTCCTTTATCTTGTATCTGCCCACCGACTAAACCAGTACCACCGCCGTAAGGAATAATTGGGATATTTCTAGCGTTAGCCAAACTAACTATGGTTGAAACTTCATTAACATTCTGGGGCAATACAAGAATTGAACTAATCCCTCGCCACCTAGAGCGTGGTTCTGACAAATAGTTATCAGGAACAGCCAGTACCGCCTCAGGAGATAAACCTAATTTCAGCTCATCAATAAATTCTTTCGTCACCGGTTTCAAAACCATGTTGTTTCCTCAATCATTTTTCACTCAACCCCGGCGGAGGTTTTACCCCTTCGGTCATAGCGGAGTGCAGAATATAAAACATGCGTTCGCCAGCGCCCATTGATCTGGATATAGGCCTGAGCAACACCTTCATATTTAAAGCCACATTTCTCAAGAACGCCCCGGGAAGGTTTGTTATCCGCCAAACAAGCACTTTCGATCCGGCTCAGGTCAAGATCCATAAAGGCATATTTTACAATTGCATTAATCGCCTCTGTCATGTAACCGCGACGCGCGTATTCTTCGCCGATCCAATATCCCAGGGTTCCACTTTGCGTTGGGCCCCGCCGAATATTATCAAGGGTGATAGCACCATAGAATTCATCTGTGCCGTTATCAAAAAGAAATAATGGTAAGCCAACACCTTGATTAATCGCCTTCTTTGACCAATAAACTCTATTTGAAAATGACTTCCGTGTTAGATGGTCCGGGTTCCATTTAGGTTCCCAAGGCGTTAAAAACTCTTTGCTCGAATAACGAAGTTCCCTCCATTTCTTAAAATCAAGATGCATGGGCGGCCTAAGTACCAACCGGCTTGTCTTGATTTTAATTTTTTGCCGAAATGAAAACATTAAGCCGCTCTAAGTGCATCCAATTCTTCCAGCGACGGTGCCGATGAAATGGGACCGTAAAGAGCCATTGCAAACTTAGATTGTGTCATTACATGTTCAGCATAAGCTCTCACTTTTTCTAAGTTTACTGAATCGATTTTTTTAATTGTCTCATCTAAACTTGGGACTTTACCCCAAATTTGAATCATTCTTGCAAGCCTTTCAGCTCGGCTAGAGGGACTTTCCAAACCCATTAATAAACCAGCCTTCATTTGTGATCTGGCTCTAGTAACTTCAGCCTCTGAAAGATCCACAGCTGCCCTTTTGAGCTCATTAACTGTCAAATTTGCCAAATCAGGTATTTGCTCTGCCGACGTACCTGCGTAAATAGTCGTCAAACCAGTATCAGAAAAAGCTCCAGCCTGTGCAAAAATCGAGTAGCAAAGCCCCCGTTTTTCTCTAATCTGTTGAAATAATCTTGAGGACATACCACCACCAAGCGCCATTGAATAAATCTGGGCAGTATAGATATCACGGCTTCTATAACTTGGACTTTCAAACGCTAAAGCAAAGTGAGCTTGCTCGAGTTTTTTATCCCTTCTAAATTCTCCACCTGAAAAAGTTGCAGCCATAGATTGATGTGATAATTTTGGTTTTGGTAGATCACCAAAAGCTTTTTCAGCAAGCTTGCAAAGCGTATCGTGATCTATCCCACCAGCCGCAGAAAGAATCATTCTATCAGGGCTATAGTGCTCGTTTACAAATGCAGACAAATCCTCTCTAGAGAATCTTGAAATATTCTCACTAGGCCCAAGAATAGATCGTCCTAAAGACTGCTTAGGATAAGCGGTTTCTTGCAACCAATCAAAAACTATATCATCAGGTGTATCTAAAGTTTGACCAATTTCTTGCAATATAACCCCGCGCTCGACGTCGACTTCACGTTTGTCAAACACAGAATTCCTCAAAATGTCGGCCAGTATATTAGCTGCCATTTCAACATCCTCATTTAAAACTCTAACAAAGTATGCTGTTGTTTCTCTTGAAGTGTAGGCATTTATGTACCCTCCTACATTCTCAATCGCTTCTGCTATATCCAAGGCTGACTTTGTTTTTGTTCCCTTGAAAGCCATATGTTCCAGAAAATGGGCAATACCGTTTTGTTCAAGCCGCTCGTGCCGACCTCCGGCAGAAATCCAAATTCCAAGAGAAGCAGATTTAAGACCGGGCATGTTTTCCGTTATTACTTGGAACCCGTTACATAGTGTATGATGATATACGTTCATATTTATATCCGTTCCTTTACAAAAGCTTGGATGGATTGAAGATTATTTTCAACGTTTGTTATTCTCTCATCAAGATCAAATAGATTAGCCAAGCGAGACGGCAACTCAGGAAATACTGATGTTGCATTTTTAACAGCTGCTGGAAATTTAGCTGGATGGGCAGTAGCAAGTGTAACCATAGGAGCATCAATTTTACGCTGTTTTCTCGCAGCCAGCACACCTATGGCGGAATGAGGACACAGCAATTCAGAATGCTTTTGGTAATTATAAGCGATCTCAGAATGAGTTTCATCCTCAGAGGCCCTCTCACTATCAAAATTTTCTCGCAATATTTCTAAAATACTTCCAGAAATAGTGAATTGGCCAGTGCTTTTGAGTTGCTCCATCAAATTCGAAACTTCACTAGCATTACAATCCGTGGCATAGAAAAGCGCTCGCTCAAAGTTGGAACTCACTTGGATATCCATAGATGGGCTTATGCTTGGTAAAACTCTGTCTGTTTTATAAACACCAGAACTTAGGCATCTGTGCAGAATATCGTTTTGGTTAGTAGCTATCACAAGGCGATCAATTGAGAGGCCCATTTTTTTTGCAATAAAACCAGCGAAAATATCTCCAAAATTTCCGGTAGGCACGCTAAAACTAATTTTTTTATTTGGAGCTCCCAGCTTAACCGCTGAGGAAAAGTAATAAACGACTTGGGCTAAAACCCGCGCCCAGTTTATTGAATTCACACCAGCTAAATTCACTCCATCTCGAAACTCAAAATCATTGAACATGTCCTTCAAACGGGCCTGGCAGTCATCGAAATGACCATTGAGTGCAATTGCATGAACATTATTTTCAGAAGGCGTTGTCATCTGCCTTCTCTGGACATCTGAAACACGCCCATCAGGGTATAAAATAAAAACATCTACGGCATCTAAGCCACGAAAGGCTTCAATTGCAGCACTACCTGTATCTCCACTGGTTGCACCAACAATGGTTACTCTTGATTTTTTACGTTCTAATGCAACTTGAAAAAACTGGCCAATTAGTTGCATAGCAAAATCTTTAAAGGCCAGAGTTGGACCATGAAATAATTCTAGAAGGAAATGGTTACTTTCTAATTCAATAAGAGGAGCGCGCTCTATATGCCCAAATTCAGTATAGGCTTTTTTTATGATTTTGATTAATTCATCATCAGAAAAACAATCTCCAACAAAGGGCGATATAACTTTAAAGGCTATCTCTTCATAACTTAAATCTGACATCGATAATATATCATCTGGAGAAAAGTTTGGGATTAATTGAGGAACATACAGACCACCGTCTCTTGCGAGGCCAGTTAACATTGCTTCCTCAAAATTTAAAACTGGAGCTTTCCCACGAGTAGAAATGTACTTCATATTTTTTGGCCTCTTTTGACGCTCGTTCTATAAATTAAAAATACTCCCATCCCAAGCCAAATAAATGCAAGCGAAAACCAAGTGATTGCATACTGTTTGTGATTATTAGGGATATTTTCTGTATTAATAGGAAGTGGATCAAGATGGGTAATTGATGGACTGAAGCTTTTAGCAACCACCAAAATCGGCTCAGTTCGCAGCTCTTTTGATAACTCGTTTACATCACGGGCAAACCAAATATTATTTTTTGGATCTGGTTCTGGTGTAAAAAAATCAACTTCTTGTGGCCAATGTAAATTCCCAATGATGCTTAGATTATCATCTAAGCTAATATCCGGAACAAATTGATGGCGTATAAATCCCAAATCTACTAAAATTGTGCTACCTGTTTCCAATTGGAATGGCACAATTATTCGGTAACCAGCCCCAATAAATTTTTGGCTGGCCATTACTTTGATAAAACTTCCTTTTATTTTTCCAGAAAGCTGTATCGGCATATATTTGTGAACAGTTTCCTTAACATCAGACGGTAAAGACTGCGGCAATCCAGAAATTTTACTTTCAATCTCTACTAAAATAGATTGTTTCCAAACAAGCCGATCTAACTGCCACTGCCCGAGAAAGAGCAGAATAATTGTACCAGAAGAGATAAATAACCATGTAAATAATTTATGTGGCATAAATTTAAATCCAAAAAAAAGCGCGCGAAGTGCTGCGCGCTTTCCTATTAATATTCATTTAGATTAGTAAACCAAAACACCTTTACGAATTAGTGAATTGTAGCGCCAATGCTTCCCCAAACATAAATAGCTGCAAACAAGAACAGCCATACGACGTCCACAAAATGCCAGTACCATGCTGCAGCTTCAAAGCCAAGGTGCTGATCCTTGGTAAAGTGTCCACGCATTGCTCGTAGCATACAAATCGCAAGGAAAATTGTGCCTACTATCACGTGAAAACCATGAAAACCTGTAGCCATAAAAAAATTTGCTCCGTATATGTTTCCTGAAAAACCAAACGCTGCGTGCTGGTATTCATAAGCCTGGAAAATTGTGAACAAAACACCCAAACCAACCGCAATAACAAGACCCTGCACCATAGATTTTCTATCTTCGTCATGAGCGATTGCATGGTGCGCCCAGGTCGCGGCTGCACCAGAACACAACAAAATTAAAGTATTAATTAGTGGTAGATGCCAAGGGTCAAAAACCTCTATGCCAGCAGGAGGGAATTGACCATCCTGCAATGGGCTCATATCACCCATTGGGTACATAGCATGCTTAAAAAAACTCCAGAACCACGCGAGAAAGAACATAACTTCCGACATTATAAAAAGAATGAAGCCGTATCTTAAACCAATCAAAACTACTGGCGTATGATCACCAACTTGATTTTCTTTTACTGTGTCCGACCACCAAACATACATCACAAACAATACACCGACAAAACCTGCAATAAACATCCAAGGATTTTCGCTATGAAAGAAAACTACGGCCCCAAAAAGCATCACAAAAGCTGCGATCGAGCCAATGAAGGGCCATATAGAGGGATTTAATATATGATAATCGTGATTTTTTTCATGCGCCATTTTGTTTCCCCTCACTTAGGAGCTGATTAAATTTACTTATTGTATTTACACTAACCTGAGCCGGTTCTAGTGATATGTCTTTTTCATAGAAAGTGTAGGACAGTGTGATTACTTTGGTGTGCTTGGCATCGCGATCCTCAACTATCTCAGGATCAACAAAAAATGTCACAGGCATTTGAACACGCTCACCAGGCATTAAAACCTGCTCTTCAAAACAGAAACAATCTATTTTGCTAAAAAACCCTCCAGCCTCGTAAGGAGTAACGTTGTAACTAGCCGTTCCAGCAACTGGTTTATTAGTAGGATTGTACGCCTCATAAAAAGCCAAACCAGTAGCTCCGATTTGAAGTTCAATTTCCCGTTGGACCGGTTTAAATTCCCATGGCATATCTCGCTCTAGCGATGCATCAAATCTAATTTTGACTGTTTCGTTCAACACAATTTCAGACCCGCTGTCTGCCACCTGAGTAATTCCACCAAATCCAGTGACCCGACAAAACCAATCATAAAATGGAACAGACGCCCAAGCCATAGCTCCCATAAAAACTACCACACCAACCATTTGAGCGGCTGTCTTTTTCTTCGCTCTATCATTCACTGCGCGACACCCCAGCTAAAGCTTTAGCAAACTGACCCTCAGTGACTTTAACTACTGTAAGGCCAAACATAATTCCAACAAACCCAATGAGCACCAAACCAAGACCTAAATTTCTACCCTTACGCCTCTTGTGTAAATCGTGTTCCCTTCCAAAGCTCATGCTAAACTCCTGGCCAGGCCATGTTTGTTTTAGTTTCCACCATGATGGCTCCAAAATGGAAAAACAAATAAAGCAAAGAAAATTTAAAAAACTTTCTTTCTATTAGAGAATTATCATCTGCACTGTCATTTTCAGATCTAGTCCATAATCTAAATGCTGAAACGACAAGCTGTGTGTTGAGGACCAGTGCAACTAACAAATAAACTGGCCCACTCAAAGAGGATAAACCAATGGATAAAGCCACGAAAGCTAGGATTAATGAATATGCGAAAATATGGTTTCTTGTGGATCTTCTACCATTAGTAACAGTCAACATTGGCACCTTAGCCGAATCATAATCATTCTTCATAAACAGTGCTAAAGACCAAAAATGAGGAGGCGTCCATATGAATATTAAAGCAAACATTAAAATGCTTTCAAAACCGATGTTTCCCGTAACAACCGCCCATCCAATAATTGGCGGAAATGCTCCAGCAGCACCACCAATAACGATATTCTGCGGCGTGGCCCGCTTTAACCATATAGTATAGACAATAACGTAAAAGAATATCGTGAACGCCAGTAAAAAAGCGGCCAACCAATTAGAGGCAAGGCCAAGCATAACAACTGATATGGCTGAAAGTACAATTCCAATATACTTTGCATCATTGGCAGAAATTTTTCCGGCAGGAACTGGCCGCGATTTAGTTCGTGACATTATGCCATCTATATCTGCGTCATACCACATATTTAGGGCCCCAGATGCTCCGCCACCCAACGCAATAAACACAATCGATACAAAAGCCACAAATGGGTGAATGTTTCCCGGAGCGGCTAACAATCCAGCTATAGCTGTGAACACTACTAGCGACATAACCCTTGGTTTCAGCAAAGAAAAAAAGTCACCAAACTCAGGCTCATCTGAGTAAAGTTTATGTAAGCTGACTTCTGACATTTTTAACCTGTTGTGTTCCAAACATAACGTTGAATAAAAAATTACACTATTATTTGGCAACCTCTGCTATGTTATAAGATTGAGCGGCACCAGCATATTCCGATTTAGCTGCAGATAACCAAGCGTCGTAAGCATCCTGGCTCACAACCTTTACTGTGATAGGCATGAAGGCATGATCTTTTCCACATAGTTCAGAGCACTGACCAAAATATATTCCCTCTTTCTCAGCTTTAAACCACAACTGTCCTAGCCTACCAGGAACTGCATCCTGTTTTACGCCAAACGCCGGAATAGTCCAGCTATGTATAACGTCAGCTCCAGTAACTTGCATTACAACTGTTTTTTCGACAGGAACGACCACGGCAGTATCAGTAGCAAGTAAAAATTGATCACGAGTGTATCCTGCTTCTTGTAATTCAAGCTCAACTTCTGGCGTTAAAACTTTTCCTTCGCCAATTAGAAAACTTTCAAACTCGAAACCTTCATCTACATATTCATAACCCCAATACCACTGATATCCAGTCACCTTTATATTTACTTCACCCTCAGGAATTTTCTGCTGGTCAAAAAGCACTGGTAAAGAAAACGCTCCGATGAATACGAGTATGACTATGGGTATCACAGTCCAAGCTACCTCTACTGGAGAGTTATGAGTAAAAGTTTCTGGAATCGGGTTGGCTTTTCGGTTGTACCGAAGAATAACGTAAGCCAACAAGCCAAGTACAAAAACCGTGATCGCAGTAATGATAATCAACACCAATCCATCTAGCCATTGTAGATCACGCGCTAACTTGGTTGCAGCCGGTTGAAATCCTATACCATCCGCTATAGGTTGCCCAATTATTTCAAGTCCGTCTTCAGCGCATACTGGCAAGGCTAATAGGCCAGAGCTTAATCCGGTTATTATTGATTTTAGTCTCATTTTTCACCCTGATCTTTCAGTGTTCGTGTAAATTTTATAACAGTTTATTATGTGTTAGAAACTCTTATTGTAGTCAAGGTAGTGTAAAACCATATTTTGACAAAGAGATAAAGAAGTATAATTGCGGCAAACGGACGCTTTTTTTGATTTTAAAGTGTAATAATTCAAACTTATATGGGAATAAATATGACAACGTGCAAATTTGATCCTTTTGGGAAAAACTTAACCTGGGAAGACGCCGTGAAGTCTTTGAAATTGGCGACTAAAAATTCCGATGATGGCGAGTTATTTTTCGAACAGCGACAAACTGAAACAATAACTTTAGATGATAGAAAAATTAAATCTTCCAACTTCGATGCTTCAGAAGGAGTGGGTATGCGCTCAGTTTGCGGGGAAATAACAGGATATGCTCACTCAACTGATTTATCCCACTCCACACTTTTGAAAATGGTTCCAACTGTTCAAAAGGCCTCCCACGGGCAAATGTGCACCTATGCCGATCCACCTTCAGAAACAAAGAAAAAAATATATGCCCCTTTCAATCCGATATTGGAATTACCCTTCTCAAAAAAAGTTAAAATCCTTCAAGAAATTGATGATTTCAGTAGAAGTCTTGACCCAAATATCAAACAAGTAGCAGCAACAATCTCTTCATCAGCTCAGAAAGTTTTTATACTGCGCCCTGATGGTTCCTCATCTCATGATATAAGACCCATGGTACGACTAAACATATCCATTTTATTAGAAGATAACGGTCGAAGGGAAAATGGATACACAGGTATTGGTGGCCGACGTAACTTGCTCAACTATTTAAAGCCAGAAATTTGGAAAAATGCTGCCTCCGAAGCATTAAGAATTGCAAGAGTAAATCTCAAGGCAAAGCCAGCTCCAGCAGGTGTAATGGATTTAGTTTTAGGTCCAGGCTGGCCAGGAATTTTACTTCATGAAGCTATTGGACATGGTCTTGAAGCAGACTTTAATAGAAAAAAAACAAGTGCGTTCAGTGACTTGATGGGAAAAAGAATCGCCGCTCAAGGCGTAACAGTTTTCGATGACGGTACAATTCCCGATCGCAGGGGCTCCATTACAATTGACGATGAGGGCACACCAAGCCAAAAAACTAAACTGATAGATAACGGCGTTTTAGTCGGATATATGCATGACCGTCAAAATTCTAGATTGATGGGATTAAAATCTACGGGTAATGGCCGCAGGCAAAGTTATGCGCATGCTCCAATGCCCCGAATGACAAACACCTACATGCAGGAAGGAAATGAAGATCCACAAAATTTAATTCAAGATTTAAAAAACGGTCTTTACGCTGTGGGCTTTGGTGGAGGACAAGTTGATATTACAAATGGAAAGTTTGTTTTTTCTTGCACAGAAGCATATCGCGTTAAGAATGGTAAAATCGAAGAAGCTGTCAACGGCGCAACGCTAATCGGAGATGGAGCATCGGCCCTTAAAAAGATTAAAACTATTGGAAATGACCTTCAACTGGACCCTGGGATAGGCAATTGTGGAAAGGCTGGGCAATGGGTTCCTGTTGGAGTTGGACAACCAAGTTTGTATATCAGTGGCCTTACCGTCGGGGGTGTTTCAAATTGAAGCTCGGACTCCCTAAAATGGAAAAAACCATTGATTAAGCTATGTATTGAAAGTCCATCGAAGCAGTTTTATGTTAGTTTTGTTTAAGCAGGATTGACAAACCTTCCCAGCTGGAGCCATGTTCCCGCGCGAAGTCGCAATCGTGAGTCGAAAGGATATTTAATGCCAGTAGTGGTTGTAGAGTCACCAGCAAAAGCAAAAACGATCAATAAATATCTGGGCTCCGATTACACCGTTTTAGCGTCATTTGGTCACGTTAGAGATTTGCCAGCGAAAGACGGATCCGTGGATCCGGATAAGGGTTTTTTTATGAAGTGGGAAATTGGTGCTGACAGTAAAAAGCATGTCAAAGCCATAGCCGATGCTCTGAAAAAAGATAATGAGTTGATATTAGCTACAGATCCAGATCGTGAGGGTGAAGCTATAAGTTGGCACCTCGAAGAAACATTACGAAATAAGCGAGCTATAAATAGTGACACACCAGTAAGCAGAGTTGTATTTAACGCGATTACTAAATCAGCTGTTTCAGAAGCGATGGCAAATCCTCGAGAAATAGACGCACCATTAGTACATGCTTATCTTGCACGAAGAGCTCTCGATTATCTTGTCGGTTTTAATCTATCGCCAGTGTTATGGCGTAAATTGCCCGGGGCTAGATCAGCTGGAAGGGTACAGTCAGTTTGCTTGCGATTAATCGTAGAAAGAGAAATCGAAATAGAAGCTTTCAAACCAAAAGAATACTGGTCTGTGAAAGCATCATTAAAAACTCCTAGAGGACAATTGTTTGATGGGAAACTAATAAACTTTGCTGGAACGAAACTAGATAAATATGATTTGAAAAGTAGCTCGGAAGCAGAGTTAGCAGCACAAGCAATCAAGACACGTGACCTTATCGTTGCCTCAGTTGAAAGCAAGCCAACTAGTAGAAACCCCTTTGCTCCTTTCATGACATCTACTCTCCAACAAGAGGCTGGAAGAAAATATGGTATGGGTGCCAGACAAACAATGCAAGCAGCTCAAAGGTTATACGAGGCAGGTCATATCACATATATGCGAACTGATGGGATTGATATGGCGCCAGAAGCTGTTACCTCTACGAGAGAAGCCATAAGGCAAAGATATGGTGATCAATTTTTACCAGCATCTTCTAGGTTCTACAAAAATAAAGCTAAAAATGCTCAAGAAGCTCATGAATGCATTCGACCTACTTCCATTTCGAAAGATGCAAAGCAATTAAAACTTTCCGATGCTGACCAGTTTAAACTATATGATTTAATTTGGAAAAGAACGATATCGTGTCAAATGGAGTCCGCAAGGTTAGAGAGAACTTCAGTAGATATACAAAGCCCAGACAAGGAAGTTACTCTTAGAGCTACCGGGCAAGTGGTGTTGTTCGAAGGATTTCTCAAAGTTTACGAAGAAAGCCGCGATGACGTGGAGCAATCAGACGATGAAAATCGTCTTCCACAAATGTCTAAGGGAGAAAATATTGAAAAGCTCAGTATTGATCCTGAGCAGCACTTCACCCAACCGCCACCAAGATATACAGAAGCTAGTCTCGTCAAGAAAATGGAAGAATTGGGAATAGGCAGACCTTCGACTTATGCTAATATTGTGACAACAATTCAGGATAGAGAATACGTTAGAAAAGAAAAAAATAGGTTATTTCCGGAAGACAAGGGACGCATAGTTACTATTTTTCTATTGAATTTTTTCAAGCGGTACGTTGAGTTTGATTTTACGGCAGGATTAGAAAATCAACTTGATTCTGTAAGTGCTGGAAAAGGTAATTATAAAGAACTTCTAGGTCAATTTTGGGATGATTTTTCAGAAGCAATCTCTGAAACATCAGAGCTCAGAATTACTGAAGTTTTAGACGTTTTAGATGATGCATTAGCGCCCCAGCTTTATCCCGCTAAAGAAGATGGTAGCGACCCAAGGAGGTGTCCGAAATGCGGAAATGGTCAACTCCACTTGAAATCATCGCGAACTGGCGGGTTTGTTGGATGTGGAAACTATCCAGAGTGTAATTTTACCCGTCCTATATCGGGTGAACCAGATGAAACAGCAGAGCGTTTACTTGGTGAAGATAATGGAGATGAAATATTTCTTAAGAGTGGCAGGTACGGACCCTATATTCAACGTGGTGAAGCCTCAGAAGAGAATAAAAAACCGCCAAGGGTTAGCCTGCCAAAAGGGTGGTCACCGTCAGATATAGAACTCGAAAAAGCGCTAAAACTTCTTAGTTTGCCAAGAGAAATAGGGCCTCATCCTGAAGATGGTCAAATAATAGAAGCAGGGATTGGGAGATATGGCCCTTTCGTGCGTCACGGGCGGACTTACGCAAATTTAAAAGATCCTGATGATGTTTTTAACGTTGGGATGAATAGAGCTGTTGAAGAGCTAGCAAAAAAGGCAGCCGCCGGAAGTGGACGTGGCACAGCCTCCAAAGCAATTAAAGAACTTGGCGAACACCCTGATGGAGGCGGGCCTGTAAATGTGATGGATGGAAAATATGGCCCTTATGTAAAGTATGCAAAAATCAACGCCACAATACCAAAAGGAAAAGATCCCAAAGAAATTACACTTAAAGAAGCTGTAACGCTTATAACCGAAAAGGCGGCAAAAGGAAAAAAAAGAGGCAAGAAAAAATAAATCTTTTCTAACTTAATTTTTTTGAATTTTTATTTAGGACAATTGTCAAAATTTAAGAAAGGTAATCGTTCAATGCAAAAAGTTTATGGTACTGCCGGCGAGGCTCTAAAGGGTTTGCTGTTCGATGGAATGTTCATCGCCTCAGGAGGGTTTGGATTATGTGGCATCCCAGAAATATTACTGCAAGCTATTAAAGATGCGGGTACAAAAAATTTAACTTTTGCATCGAATAATGCTGGTGTTGATGATTTTGGGATAGGTATATTACTTGAATCTCGGCAAGTAAAAAAGATGATATCTTCATACGTTGGAGAAAACGCTGAATTTATGAGGCAGTACCTATCAGGTGAACTTGAATTAGAGTTTAATCCCCAAGGTACTTTAGCAGAAAGAATGCGTTCAGCAGGGTGCGGGATACCGGGTTTCTACACTAAAACCGGAGTGGGCACCATAATAGCTGATGGAAAGGAACATAAAGATTTCAATGGAGAAACCTATATTTTAGAGGAAAGTCTGTTTGCGGACCTTTCAATTATAAAAGCGTGGAAAGCGGACGAAACGGGAAATTTAATATTCAGGAAAACAGCTAGGAATTTCAATCCTCCAGCTGCAATGTGTGGAAAAGTTTGCGTTGTGGAAGTAGAGGAAATTGTACCTACAGGTTCGCTAGATCCAGATTTGATACACCTCCCTGGGATCTATGTTCACAGGATTATTCAAGGCGAGCATGAAAAACGAATTGAACAGCGCACAACGCGCCCTGCTGCTTAAAGGACAAAAAATGTGGGATCGAGATCAAATGGCTGCCAGAGCAGCAAAAGAACTTGAAGACGGAATGTATGTAAATCTTGGTATTGGAATTCCAACTTTAGTATCAAATTATATTCCAGAAGGAATAAACGTTACGCTTCAATCAGAGAATGGTATGCTTGGCATGGGGCCATTCCCACTCGAGGGTGAGGAAGACTCGGATTTGATTAATGCTGGCAAGCAAACGATAACAGAACTACCCCAAACTGCATATTTTGATAGTGCCACCTCCTTTGGAATGATCCG
Source organism: Paracoccaceae bacterium (assembly GCA_902543185.1). Lineage (GTDB taxonomy): Bacteria > Pseudomonadota > Alphaproteobacteria > Rhodobacterales > Rhodobacteraceae > Salinivivens. Next base: position 130,524 of record CACBXB010000002.1, on the reverse strand, counting down.
AGGAGGTAAGATAGCAATGGCTATATTAGGTGCTATGGAAGTTGCTGAAAACGGTGACCTAGCTAATTGGATGATACCGGGTAAACTCGTGAAAGGAATGGGCGGTGCTATGGATTTAGTGTCTGGTGTTGGTCGTGTAATCGTGGTTATGGATCATACTAATAAATACGGTGAGTCCAAATTATTGAAGGAGTGCACTCTGCCACTCACTGGGAAAAGTGTTGTGGACAGGATAATAACAAATTTAGGTGTTTTGGATGTCGTTTCAGGAGGTTTGAAGATCATCGAGTGTGCGGATGGAATATCGGAGCAAGAAATACGCAGTTCCACAGAAGCCAAAATAGTCAATTGATCTTCCGCTCTTAAAATTCACTTAATGCTAAATTATGAATTCCCTCAAAAGTTTGAAAATTGGATTGAAACAAGAAATTGGGTCTTGCGACCCCATCAGATTGAAGTACTGAATAACTCAAAAAGACAATCTCAACTCCTTATTGCTCCAACTGGGTCTGGCAAAACGTTATCAGGATTTTTACCGACCTTAATTGAGCTTGATTCTTCAGAATTCTCTGGGCTCCACACAATTTATGTTTCTCCTTTAAAAGCACTAGCATCAGACATTAAACGAAATTTGATGATACCTATTGAAGAAATAGGGCTGAATATAAGAGTGGAAGATCGAACTGGCGATACCAAAGCAGCAATAAAGCGCCGCCAACGAGTTGATCCGCCACATATTTTACTTACCACGCCTGAAAGTTTGGCACTACTCATCTCTTTTCCAGAGTCCAAAACCCTTTTCGCCAACCTAAAAAGAATAGTGATTGATGAAATACACGCACTCGTTGCAAGCAAACGTGGCCATCAATTAATACTAGCAATATCTCGATTACAATCCTTATGCACAAACGTTCGGAAAATAGGACTGTCTGCTACCGTTGATCGTCCCGAGGAAATAGCAAATTTTATTTCGGAAAATAAAGCTGATTGCCCCGTAATATTTGCTAAATCTGGGATTGATCCAGACATTTCAATGCTTCAAACAAAGACCCCTCCTCCTTGGGCAGGTGCTGGAGCGACCTACGCTATCCCAGATGTTTTAGAAAAAATATCTAATCATAAAACTACTCTGATTTTTCATAATACACGCGCTCAAGCAGAAATTTTTTTTCATAATTTATGGTTAAATAATAAAAACAATCTCCCCATCGCGATCCATCACGGTAGTCTCGACCTTGAGCAACGAAAGCGAGTTGAGGCAGCTATTATCAGAGGTGAATTAAGAGCTATTGTTTGTACAGGCACTCTAGATCTTGGCATAGATTGGAATGACGTAGACCTTGTCATTCAAGTTGGTGCCCCAAAAAATATAAAACGGCTAGTACAGAGAATTGGAAGGGCAAATCATAGCTATAATGCTCCTTCCAAAGCAATAATGATTCCCGCTAATAAATTTGAAATTATTGAGTGCCAAGCTGCCCTAGAAGCTGTCAAAGATAGAGATCTAGATGGCGAACCAGTAAACTCAGGATCACTGGATGTTTTATGCCAACATATTTTGCTTGTGGCCTGTGCGGGAGCAATTTGTCCTAATCAATTATTCAAAGAAATTAAAAAGATAGGCGCTTACGAAAAATTAACACAAAGTGATTTTAATGAGTGTTTACGATTTTGTATGGATGGAGGATATGCACTTAATCGGTACGAGCAATGGCACCGATTGAAGATTGATGATGGAGGAAATATCGTTCTGCGGGATCCAAGAGCGGCAAATAGAATAAGAATGAACGTAGGAACTATACAAGATACGGAAACGCTAAAAGTTCGAACGCATCGTCGAAGTGGGGGGAAACCCCTTGGAGAAATTGAAGAAACTTTTGCAGCATCGCTGACAAAAGGTGATACTTTTTTAATTGGTGGTAAAATAGTGCGCTTCGAAAGTTTACGGGAAATGGTTGTCGAGGTATCACAGAACGCAAATAAGCAGCCTAAAATCGCTACGTTTATGGGAACTAAATTCGCAACGAGTACAAAACTTAGTGATAGAATTTTAGATTGTTTCAAAAATGAAAACTGGGAAGCTTTACCAGCGGATACAGTTAACTGGTTAAATAAACAAAAAGAGTTTTCTGAATTACCAGTTAAAGATAGTTTATTAGTTGAAACTTTTGTCAGGAAATCTCGTCATCATTTGGTTGTTTATAGCTTTGCCGGGAGAAATGCGAACCAGACTTTAGGGTTGATTTTGTCAAAGAGATTAGAGGAGCTTAACCTTGCTCCATTGGGCTTTGTGGCAAATGATTATGCTACCCTTCTGTGGGGGCTTAAAAAGGTGGAAAATCCAATCGAATTATTCAATTCCAGTGCGATCGAATTAGACCTTGATAAATGGCTTTCAGGCAACGCCTTAATGAAAAGAACTTTTAAATCAGTAGCTACAGTTGCGGGACTAATTGACCGCAATTTGCCAGGCCTTAGAAAATCAGGGCGCCAGACAACTTTTTCCTCAGACATTTTGTACGATACTTTAGCCAAATATGATCCAAGTCACCTTCTTTTAAAGATCACCAAAGACGAAGCAATGAAAGGGTTAATTGATTTTAATCGCATAAAGGAAATGTTCGATAGAGTAGGCGATAATATAACCCACAGAAATCTCCCACATGTATCACCTCTAGCGGCCCCAATGTTGCTCGAAGTGGGTACAGTGCCTATTGAGGGCCAAGCAAGGGAGTTAATATTACAAAATGAGGTAGGCCCGCTTATGAGAGAAGCAGGATTAGATTAAAGAATATGGCACTAGCATCAATTTTTAAGAAATTAAATGGACTTTTATAAGTTTTCACTCTCAGAAAACGAACTTGTGGCTATGCCATCAGGCGCTCTCTGGTGGCCGGCTCAATCCATCCTGTGTGTCTCCGATTTACACTTTGGAAAGTCAAACAGATTAGCCAGAATGGGTCAGTCGTGGATCCCGCCTTATGAAAATCAGGATACTTTATTAAGGTTAGAAACAGACTTAGACTCTACAAATGCTAAAAAAATAATATGCCTTGGGGATAGTTTTGACGATAATGAAGCAAGTCAATCACTACCATCAGATGAGCTTCTTTGGATTACAAAAATGCAAGCAGGTCGAGAATGGATTTGGATTTCTGGTAATCATGATCCATCCCCTAAAAATTTGGGTGGTAGCTTTTTAAACGCTCTCGAAATTGAAAAACTTAACTTCCAGCATATTGCAAGTGCAGAAGATCGCTTTGAAATATCTGGCCATTATCATCCAAAAATAAGGATAATTATTAAAGGTCAATCCTTCACAAAGCGTTGTTTTTTAGTAGACGAAAATCGCGTAATATTGCCAGCATATGGAACCTATACTGGGGGCCTTTATTGTAATCGTGATCCGCTTCGCTCAATTATGCAGCAAAAAGCTATTGCCTTAATGACGGGAAAAGAAATTTACCCAATTCCAATTTCTAAAGCCAATTAATTTGGAATAATATCTGGCTCGGCCAGCTTATGTTTACGACAACAAGCGACTAGAGTATTTACTAATAGGCATGCAATTGTCATCGGTCCAACACCACCAGGAACAGGAGTTACAGCGCCCGCAATTTCTGAACAACTTGAGAACTCTGCATCACCAACCAAACGCTTCCCACCATCATTTCCTTCTACTCTATTGATCCCTACGTCAATAAGCGTGGCGCCCGGCTTTATCCAGTCCCCTTTGACCATTTCTGATCTTCCTACCGCAGCTATAATAATGTCAGCGCGTCCAACCATTTCTTCCAAGTTTTTTGTTTTTGAATGGGTTATCGTAACTGTGCAACTTTCGCTCAACAAGAGCTGGGCCATTGGTTTTCCAACTATATTCGACCTACCAATAATAACAGCATCCATACCAGATAAAGATCCATGTAAATCTTTTAGCATAAGTAAACATCCTAAGGGTGTACAAGGAACCATAGATTTTTGACCTGTAGCCAGTAAGCCAACATTGGAAATATGAAATCCGTCAACGTCTTTTACTGGATCGATGGCATTTATTACAGCGTCTTCATTTATATGTTCTGGTAAAGGCAGTTGAACTAAAATTCCATGCACTTCATTATCATCATTCAAACGGTTTACCAATTCTAAAAGATCTTCTTCAGAAGTATTCTCACTTAATCTATGCTCATACGAATTCATTCCAGCTTCTATAGTTTGTTTACCTTTTGATCGAACGTAAACTTGGCTTGCCGGATCCTCACCAACTAAAACCACAGCAAGGCCTGGGGTAACATTATTTTCTTTTTTCAAAGCATTCACATGTTCAGCAACTTGGTCCCGTAGCTTCCTAGAAAAAAGCTTCCCGTCTATTATTTGCGCTACCATTTTTGGTAATCCTTTAAATTTGAGAAAATTAAGCTCACTCTTCGCGAATAATTTCTGATTCCCTTTGAATGGACCAATCTATTAAAATTCGCCAAATTTTTTCAACAAGATCTGCATCTAGATCCAGCTCTTCAGCTGCATTTCGCGCATTGAAAACAACACTTTCAATTCGTTCAGGAATTCTAGCAGGCATCCCATTTGATTTTTTCAACTCTGTTGCTCTATCTATAAATTCTGAGCGATTTGCCAAAAGCTCAACTACTTGGACATCCAACTTATCAATTTGATGACGTAATTCATCCATATTATTACAATCGCCTGGTTTTGTAAGTTCTGTCATTACAGTCTCCTGAACTTAAAGCTTAATAATTTAAAACATTAAATTTAAGTCTAGAACAACCCTTCTATTTCTCCAAATTTGTTGAGATATATAGATTCTGCAGCAGGAACCCTAGGCAGACCCGGCATCGTCATAATTTCTCCACATACAACGACTATAAAACCGGCACCTGCACTTATTCTCACTTCCCGAACAGGCACAGTGTGTCCCGTCGGGGCTCCACGCAAGTTAGGGTCTGTTGAAAAACTATATTGTGTTTTTGCCATGCAAATTGGCAAATCGCCGTATCCCTGTTCTTCCCATTGCTGTAATTGATCGTTAATTTTTTTATCCATAAGAGCTTCATCAGCTCTATAAATTCTTTTACAAATCGTCTGTATCTTTTCAGCAAGTGGCATTTCATCAGGATAAATTGGAGCAAAATCAGAAACTTCTGAATCTGCTATTTCTGAGACGCGCTTGGCTAAGTCTACTGAACCATCTGATCCAAATTCCCAATGTTTTGAAACAATAGCCTCCGAACCCTGACTTTTGACAAACTGCATCACTGCGTCAATTTCGTTCTGAGTATCTTTTACAAAATGATTGATTGCTACGATTACCGGCACGCCAAAACTTTTCAAATTCTCTATATGACAACCTAAATTTGCACAGCCAAACTTTACAGCACTGACATTTTCTTGCCCTAAATCTTTTTTTGCGACCCCGCCGTTCATTTTCATAGCACGAATAGTAGCAACGAGTACGATAACCGCTGGCGATAAACCCGCCTTACGACATTTAATATTCAAAAACTTCTCAGCGCCTAAGTCGGCTCCAAATCCTGCCTCAGTTACAACATAGTCAGATAACTTAAGCGCTGTTTGAGTTGCTATTAAGGAATTGCATCCATGCGCAATATTGGCAAAAGGCCCTCCATGCACAAAAGCTGGATTATTTTCTAAAGTCTGCACCAAATTAGGTTTGATGGCATCTTTAAGCAATACTGTCATCGCTCCGTCTGCTTTTATATCACGGCAAAAAACAGGAGAACGATCACGCCTGTAGGCAACTATCATATTGCCCAGTTTTGTCTGCAAATCATTCAGATCCTTAGCTAAACAAAGAATTGCCATAACTTCCGAGGCAACTGTGATGTCAAAGCCTGCCTCGCGAGGGAAGCCATTTGAAATTCCTCCGAGAGATGCTGTAATCTGACGGAGTGCTCTGTCATTCATGTCTACCACTCTGCGCCATACAACTCTCCGAGTATCAATACCAAGGTCATTACCCCAGTAAATATGGTTATCAATCATAGCTGAAAGTAATGAATGAGCAGAAGTTATTGCGTGAAAGTCGCCCGTAAAATGTAAATTCATATCTTCCATTGGGATAACTTGTGCATGTCCGCCTCCAGCGGCACCGCCTTTCATACCAAAATTTGGACCTAACGAAGCTTCTCTAATACAAATCATGGCATTTTTGCCGATTTTGTTAAGTCCATCGCCAAGACCAACTGTTGTTGTTGTTTTGCCTTCACCAGCAGGTGTGGGATTAATGGCCGTTACAAGAATTAATTTTCCATTTTCCTTATCTTGAACACCATTTATAAATTCTTGGCTTACTTTGGCTTTATCATGACCGTAAGGTAACAAATGTTCTGTAGGAATTCCAAGGTGAGCACCAACTTCTTGAATTGGTTTTTTTTCTGCGCTTCGAGCAATTTCAATATCACTTTTATAGCTCATCCAGGTTTCCTTTATCCAATGATAAACATCCTTAAATCGTATAAACCTTGAGTAAAAACGTAACTTTGCATTTCCGACATTTACCGGACCACTTACGTCCAGATTTCGAAAAAAAGTATTTTACAGAAACCTAAAGTGATGGTGGTGCCTTTAAATTTGGTTTTTATTTATATTTTTACTTCGGCGATTAACTGATTTGTTCTTTTTTCTATAGAATTTTCAAGTTCAGACATAAGTTCTGAGTTCTCTAATCCTGCTGGTATTACAGGCAAACATTCAACGACTGCCACTCCGGGTTTACGTATGATGCCATATTTAGGCCAGAAAACCCCTACATTGCACGCTACTGGCAAACAGTCTTGACCGGTCTGTTGATAGAGTGCAGCTACACCGATTTTATATGGTTTAGAATCGCCTGGCGTCACTCTCGTTCCCTGTGGATAAATAATGAGCTGACCAGGAGGGGTTGCACCCGAGGCAACAGCAGACATCATTCTTTGTATGGCTTCAGATCTTTTCCCACGCTCAACGGGAACACATCCTATTTTTTTTGCATACCAGCCCAACACCGGAGCCCACCGCAACGATGACTTCATTATAAATTTTGGCCTTGGCGTTTCACTAACAATCAAGATTATATCGAAGAAACTTTGATGTTTCGCCGCGATAATTAGCTCATTATCTGGAATAACACCCCTAACCTCAGATTTTAATCCAACCATCCAAGCAGCTGTCCAACGGACCCATCTACACCAAACATGAACAGCCAAATACGAATGCTTTCTATTGAGCATTACAAATGGACAAAACACCAAGCCAAAAACCACCATCATTAAATACATCTGAATAAGAAACAGAAAAGAACGTATATATTGAATCGCGTAGAGCATTAAGTCAGGGATCTCAGAATACTGAGAGAGGCTATTCGTGCAGTTAAAAATGTAAAAACAAAAAAGGATAAAGGCACAAAAATCAACCAAGACCATTCAAAACCTTCCAGCCGTAGTCCCGCCAAAATTACAGTTTGATCGGCCTCAGAAGGCAAAAGAAATAGTGTCATTGACGCTCCAAATGCACCCAACATTGAACCAAAAAAAGCTCGGAAAGCAAATTTACGCACAAAAGCCGAAGCAATATATTGATCTGTAGCTCCCACTAATCTTAAAACTTCAATCACTTTTTTATTTGACGACAACGCAGCACGGGTTACGACACTCATCATTGAAATTACAATAAAAAATACCAGTCCAATTGATAACCAACCCAAAAACCAAATACGATAAGCCGCTTTTACAAGGGGCTCGCGCCACCTGGTATGATCGTCCAATACGGCAGAAGGAACTTCAGCGGCAAGCCTTAACCTAAGACCTACTCTATCATATCCATTTTCATCTTCTTCGATACTTATGAGGCGTGGCATAGGTAAATTGCTTATCGGCACTTTTGGTCCAAACCACGGCTCAAGTAATGCCTGCTGTTCTTCTGCTTTCAACAAACGATAAGATGCTATTCCCTTTGTATTAGATAAAACATTCAAAGCAGCCTCAGTTTGGCTCTCTAAATCTGCTAATGGGGCAGATACGCGCAATGTTGCTGAATTTGCCAAGGAATCTGACCAGCTTTGAGCTAATCTATCAGCTGCAAACGACATAGCTAATGAAAAAACGATCAAAAAGGCCATTGCCGCAGAAGTAAAAAACGTCAAAAGCGTGGTAAATCCATTTGTAGGGACAACCTGATTTACGTATCTATCAGGTAAAAGAATATTTTTTATACTAGCCATCAAAGATCACTTCCGGCGAGCTGAACTGTTTTATTGCTTATTCTTAAAACACGCGCCTGCACGCTGGCTTTTGTAAATCTAATCAAATTCAAGTCATGAGTGGCAATAACAACTGTTTTTCCCATATGGTTTAATTCGATTAATAAACGAATTAATCTCTGCGACATCTCCCAATCAATATTACCTGTTGGCTCATCAGCTAATATAACATCTGGCGACATAATAATTGCACGCGCTAAAGCTGCTCTTTGCCTTTCACCTCCTGAAAGTTCAGGAGGTAGCGCTTTAGAGCGATGAGATAGACCAACCCAATTCAAAAGCTCTTTTAAATTTACACTATCCGATAAGGAATTCCGCGCTGAGACTCTGATCGGCAAAGCAATATTATCGGCAACATTCAAATGATCAAGAAACTGACAATCCTGGTGTACAACACCTATTTTTCTCCTGAGATACGCAATTTCATCACGTGACCAAACAGATGAGTCTTTACCAAAAACACTAAGCTTGCCCGATGTTGGAATTAGAGAACCATAGCACATTTTAAGGAAAGTTGTTTTACCTGATCCTGAAGGCCCCGTAAGAAAATAAAAAGAACCTTGAGAAATAGAAATATCCAGCTCTGATAAAAGCTCCTCACCATAAGAGTAAGCGACGCTTTTCATTTCAATCACAACTAAAACTTCCCTTTTTTTTTTAATTCTAAATCCATACTATAACCATAGTCTAATAAACGGTTGTTCAACAATAAGAAGCATGTACTTTTACGGCTATATATATTTTTTTTTCTGTCATAAAGTCTGATGGAGTCATTTATTCACAGAGGAACTAATGCGTTTAGTTTGTCCAAAATGCAAAGCAAATTATGAGATCCCTCGCCATGCTGTTCCAATAGGCGGTAGGGAAGTAAAATGCGCTAGCTGTGGGCACTCATGGTTTCAAACTCGAACTAAGATATCTAACGATGATCAGTTAATTGAACCTAAAACTGAAATCACAAAAGAAGATACTGAAGAAGTAGCGAGTGCGCCATCTGATCAGAAAAAAATTGATCCCTCTGTTATTAAAATATTAAGGGAAGAGGCTAAAAGAGAAATTGAAGCTAGAGATCAAGAGCGCAACAAAAAAAATATACCATCCAAAAACAAAAGAAGTTCGAAAAATGTTAGACGTAGTGAGCCCGCAACTCTAACAAAAGATGCCATTCTAAAGCATCAATCAAAAGATGCACTAGCTGAGGCCTTAGAAGACAAAAAAACAACAAAACGTTCAGGTTTCATTTTTGGCTTATTGATAGTTTTATTTGCGTTACTAGCATACACAAATGGTAATCAATTAGTATCAGTCTTGCCAGAGTCTGAAAGCTACATCGTTTCATATATTGAACTAATTGACGCAATAAGATTAGAATTAAACAAGCTTGCAGGCAAAGTGACCTATTTAGTAACCAATTTGATTTAAAATATCTTCAAAGAAGTTAATATTTTTAATTCTTAAGATCTATTTCAGTAGCCTTTTCAATCAACTTTAAAGCATACGGGCTTGACCAATCAGCATCGCCAATAAATCTCGCCACTTCCTGATTATCTTTATTTAACAAAATAGTTAATGGAAGCCCTGCTATTTTAAGAGAGCGAGCCAATTTTCCCTTGGGATCTTGATATTTTGTCAGGTTATCGATTGAGTTTTTATTAAAAAAATTTTCCACAGATTTTGGTGAGTTTCTCATCGTAGCGATAGTTACCACGTTAAATTTCTCACTACCTTTTATTTTTTGAAGGTCTGATAAACTTGGCATTTCTTCTAGACAAGGTGCGCACCAAGTTGCCCAAAAGTTCACTAATGTAAGACGCCCAGAAAAAGACTTTAAAGAAATAGGATCGTTGTTTGAATTATAAAAAACCTCTTCACTGACCGCCTTAGGGCTTTCATGCAAAATGAGTTTTTTCATTTCGCCAACCTTAAATTCCTCAAGAATAGAAAAATTATTATCTTCAGAAAGCACAGTATTTGCACAGAAGCTAAAGGCCGTATAAAGAACAACCAGCGTCAAAAAATTTTTAACTCCTCTAAAAGGTAGTTTCATGTCAAAAAAATCCTCTAACAAAATGTGGGGCGGTCGGTTCTCTACGGGACCTGATGCTATAATGGAAGCAATTAACGCCTCAATTGAATTTGACAAGCGTTTAGGGCCTCAAGATATTGAAAGTTCTATAGCACATGTAGATATGCTGGGCGCAACTGGCATATTAAATATTTCTGACGTTTCGGCTATCAAAGAAGGGCTTGAAAAGATCCTTAATGAGCTCAATTCGGGTGAATTTGAATTCTCAAAAGCACTCGAAGATATTCATATGAATATCGAGTCAAGGTTAAAGGATAAAATCGGCAACCCAGCTGGCCGGTTGCATACTGCACGATCACGTAACGACCAAATCGCAACAGATTTTCGTCTTTGGGTCAGAGGCCAGATAGATTTGATTGACAAGAACATAGCCGATTTAATGAGAGCCCTGCTTGACCAGGCCCAAAGTGGGGTGTCTTGGATTATGCCCGGATTTACTCATTTGCAAACAGCTCAACCAATTACTTGGGGTCATCATATGATGGCATATGTTGAGATGTTCGCAAGAGATCGCTCTAGGTTTAAGGATGCAAGAAATAGAATGAATGAGTGCCCATTAGGTTCCGCGGCATTAGCAGGTACTTCTTTTCCAATTGACCGAGACCACACTGCTAGAGCTCTTAAATTTGAAAGACCGACAGCAAATTCTCTGGACGCGGTAAGTGATAGAGACTTCGCTTTGGAGTTTTTAACTTCTTCTTCTATATGCGCCATGCATTTAAGCAGATTGGCAGAAGAACTTGTTATTTGGTCTTCAGCACAATTTAAGTTTATTGATCTATCAGATCGATTTTCAACGGGATCTTCTATTATGCCCCAGAAAAAAAACCCCGATGCTGCTGAATTGGTGCGTGCAAAAATAGGGCGAATATTAGGAGCTAATATAGGCTTAATGACAGTTATGAAGGGCCTCCCTCTGGCTTATTCTAAAGATATGCAGGAGGACAAGGAGCAGGTTTTTGATGCAGCAGATAGTTTAAGTTTAGCTTTATGTGCAATGGAAGGCATGATCCAAGATTTGACCGCCAATAAAGGAAATTTGGAGTTAGCAGCAAAATCTGGCTTTTCTACGGCCACTGATTTAGCAGATTGGCTAGTTAGAGTTTTAAACTTACCCTTTCGAGAAGCACATCACGTGACAGGTGAAATAGTAAGCCTTGCTGAACGAGCAGGACGCGATTTGTCTGAGCTAGAACTTAAAGACATGCAAAGTATCAATTCCGATATTAGTGAAGATGTGTTTAAGGTTTTGTCTGTTGAAAATTCTGTTAAGTCGCGATCTTCATACGGAGGAACATCACCTAAAGAGGTTCAATTTCAAATAGATAGATGGAAAAAGGTATTAGGATGAAAAACTTTGCTTTAGTTCTACTACTGGGTTTTGCGGTAGTTGGCTGCGGCGTGGACGGCCCACCCAAAGCGCCTACCCATGAAGAAACAAAATAAAATCATAATTAACTTTTGGAAAATTTAATGACGCAACTAAAATTCGCCGACAGTATTTCCAGACTGGGAACGGAGTCGGCTTTCACAGTGCTCGCTAAAGCAAATGAATTAGCTGCAAACGGGAAAGACATAATTAACCTTGGGATTGGGCAACCTGACTTTAGAACACCGGACCACATAGTTAAAGCAGGGATAAAAGCGCTTGAGGACGGACATCATGGATACACTCCAGCAAACGGAATTCCTGAATTGAGGGAGGCTGTTGCAAACGATTTAGAAAGGCGGCATCAAACTTCGGTTAATCCCAATAATATCATCGTCGTTCCAGGCGGAAAGCCAACAATGTTTTTCGCAGTACTTTTATTTGGAGAAAAAGGGGCAGAAATAATGTACCCTAATCCAGGCTTTCCTATTTATGAGTCAGTCATAAATTACACTGGTGCTACCCCTGTTCCAATTGCTTTGAAAGAGGAAAAAGGTTTTGCATTCGATGCAGAGGCTGTTCTTTCTCAGATCACCAAAAAAACAAGGCTTATAATTATTAATAGCCCAGCTAATCCAACTGGTGGGGTCACTCCCAAATCAGAAGTTGATAAATTGGTTGCAGGACTAAAATATTATCCAAATGTAGCTATATTGTCAGATGAGATTTATAGCCAGATGTTGTATAATGGGCGGAGACATGTCAGCCTTTTACAGTATCCAGAAATTCGTGATAGATTAATTGTTTTGGATGGTTGGTCAAAAACGTATGCCATGACAGGCTGGCGTATGGGTTATGCTGTTTGGCCTGATCAAATGATCGATCAAGTGACCCGTTTATGTATAAATGATCACTCTTGTGTAAACGCTGCTGCGCAATATGCAGGCTTGGCGGCGCTAACGGGGCCAAAGGAGCCAGTTCTAAAAATGGTTTCTGAGTTTGATATGAGAAGGAAGGTTATTGTTTCTGCCCTTAACGAGCTTAAAGGAGTTTCCTGTATAGATTCAGCTGGTGCCTTTTATGCTTTTCCCAATATATCAGGCACAGGGCTCTCCTCGTCGCAAGCTCAAGATTTATTTCTAGATCAAGCAGGGGTAGCCACTATTGCCGGAACAAGTTTTGGCATATTTGGAGAAGGATATTTAAGGTTTTCATATGCAAATAGCAAAGAGAACATATTACGTGCTATTGAGCGAATAGACAAAATTCTTACCTAAGACGTACTATCGTTATTTAGAAGGACAGATAAACAAATGGACCATTTCAATTATAGAGACGGCCAACTTTACGCTGAAGAAGTTTCTGTGGCTGAAATAGCAGCATCTGTTGGAACGCCTTTTTATGTTTATTCCACGGCCACTTTGGTAAGACATTTTCAGCTTTTTGATGATGCTCTTGATGGTATGGATTACTGTATTTGTTACGCAATGAAAGCCGCTTCTAATCAGGCGATACTTAAAACCCTCGGAAACCTGGGAGCTGGAATGGACGTGGTATCTGGAGGCGAGTACAGGCGGGCATTATCTGCGGGGATACCTCCTGAAAAAGTCGTGTTTTCAGGTGTCGGAAAAACTTTAGAAGAAATAACGTTCGCTCTTCAAAATGGTATTCGACAGTTTAACGTGGAAAGCGACTCAGAGCTTGAACAAATATCTTCAATTGCAGCATCCATGAGTAAAATAGCCCCTATAGCTATCAGAATAAACCCAGATGTAGATGCTCAAACCCATGAGAAAATTGCGACCGGTAAAGCTGAAAATAAATTCGGAATTCCTATATCTAGGGCGAGAGATGTTTATTCTAAAGCCTCCCAAATGCCAGGCATCAGTGTTGTGGGAATAGACCTACACATTGGAAGTCAATTGACTGACCTCGAACCATTCAAAAAAGCTTACCAAAAGCTTGCTGATTTAACTCAGGTTTTAAGACAAGATGGGCACAAAATTAAAAGACTAGATCTTGGTGGAGGACTTGGGATTCCCTATGAGAAAAATAAATCCGCTCCCCCTCTTCCAGAAGAATACGGAAAAATGGTCAGAAAAGTTCTAGGCCACCTGCATTGTGAAATAGAAATTGAACCAGGCCGATTAATTGTTGGTAATGCGGGCATCTTAGTTTCATCTGTTCTGGGTGTAAAAAATGGTGATAATCGTAATTTTTTGATACTCGACGCGGCTATGAACGACTTAATTCGCCCAGCAATGTATGATGCATATCACGATATAATACCCGTCAAACAGCCAAGTTCACCTCAGGCTGAAACTGTTTACGATGTGGTTGGACCGGTATGTGAAACTGGGGACACCTTTGCAAAAAAGCGAACAATGCCTGAACTTAGTAAAAACGACTTGGTAGCATTTAGATCCGCTGGGGCCTACGGAGCGGTGATGTCTAGTGAATATAATACTAGACCTTTAATTCCAGAAGTGATGGTCAACAAAAATGAATTTTCCATAATTCGCAAACGACCTAGCTACGAAGAAATTATAGAACGAGACATTATTCCTGCTTGGCTTGAGTAACTTCAAGTCTAGAAGAACAAAACTCTATCCGTGTTTCAATTTAATATTTTTCTCTACAAGCAGCTTAAACAAGTCTAAAAGAACAGGAAACATGAGCGGAGATTTTTTATGTCACTTTCACTAGGTCAAAAAGCCGGATGGGGTTTGGCGGATATGGGAGTCGTTGTTTTCGTTATCGTAAAACAACTGTTAATTTTGGCCTTTATGAATAGTTTGCTTGGCATTCCAATCGCTCTGGCAGGTGCCGTGACGACAGCTGTTTTAATTTTTGATATAATTACGGACCCAATAATCGGCTATTGTAGTGACAAGACAGTTTCTCGTTTTGGAAGAAGAGCCCCTTGGATGGTCGTAGGAGCAGTCGTTTTAGCACTTGCAATGATTGGACTTTTTGCTGTTCCAGAAAATTTCACCACGAGTGCAAGTCTTATCTGGGTTACTGTTTTTTTCTTGATATCAACAGTAGGTTTTACAATGGTTTCAATACCTTACGGTGCGATGGCGGGCGAAATGACATTGGATAAAAAGGAAAGATCTTCAATGACCGCGTGGCGCATGGCATTTGCCTCGTTAGGTATTTTGGTTGGAGGCGCGCTAATACCAATCTTAGCGGGAGATACAAAATCCGGCTATACTTTTGCGGCAATCTGCGTGGCGCCACTGATAATTTTATCTATATGGTTTTCAGTGTTTTTGACACGGAAAACGCCACGCACTTTGGCTCCATCACAACAAAATTTCTCATATATTTTAAAACTAGTTTTAGCTAATCGCGCATTTGTCACTTTGGTAATTTTATATGGTATTATGACCCTAGCAATAGCCTTGATCACTGCTGGGCTGCCTTTTGCGGCTATGTATTTGATAATGGATGATGGGGATTCATTACTTTCTGGTGTTGCGAAAGGTCTTGGAACTCTTTCACTGATGTTCGCAGCATTTGTAATAGGCTCAATTATAAGTCAGGCCTTATGGGTTAAACTGTCAAATTTATATGGTAAAGTTGCGGCGCAACTAATTGGCATTGTCTGCTACATTGCTTTATTGGTTTTTATATTTTTCAGTTTGCCTAACTATAACGTTACACTAATTGCAGGTCTTTTTATTTTAGCTGGAATGACCAATGGTTCTTACCAACAAATTCCCTGGGCACTTTATCCAGATCTGATGGATGTAACTCGTGAAAAATCTGGTGAATCTATCGAAGGCGCCTTTTCTGCAGTTTGGCTTTTTGGGCAGAAAGTAGCGAATGCTGTTTCTCCACTAATTTTAGGATTTATCCTAAGCCTATATGGATGGAAAGAAACGACTGAAGGAATTACCCAGCAGACTGATGCTGCGCTTAATACTTTACAAACTTCCATAACATTAATTCCAGCTGCAATACTGGGATTAGCTGGAATTTTGCTTTTCAGCATTTATCTACCTCAGCATAAAAGGCTGATGAGCGGACAATCTTAAGACGAGGCTACTATAATAAAGACGAAGATACCTAATCCAAGCAAAACATAGGTTGCCACTTCTCCGGCTACTCTGG
Source organism: Paracoccaceae bacterium (assembly GCA_902543185.1). Taxonomy (GTDB): domain Bacteria; phylum Pseudomonadota; class Alphaproteobacteria; order Rhodobacterales; family Rhodobacteraceae; genus Salinivivens. The sequence continues at coordinate 114,678 of CACBXB010000002.1, read as the reverse complement.
CGTCTGATTTTGGCTTTTTTTTGTTCTTTTTGGTCATTTAATTAATTTTCAACTTTCTACATCAACTTTATTTGGGACAACCAACGGTTCCACTATCAAAAAGTGCTCCAATCTCACCTGATCCCAACTTCATTATATCACCCAGTATTTCTTCAGTGTGCTGACCAAGCTTTGGGGGTCTAAGAGCAGGCAAGGTATCATAATTAGAAAATTCTAATGGTGATCTAGGGACCATGTATTCGCCAATTCCCTCAAAATTTAATGTTTCAAACATTGGATTACCAGTGAATGTATCTTTATCCTCAGTAATTGCCTCTTTTGTTGTTCTAAATCGCGACCAGGTGAGACCAAAATCATTAAAATTATTCTCAAAATCAGAAATTTTTCGCTTTGTAAACCAAGACCGAAAAACATCATTTATTTCATGCCTATGCTCCCAACGATGCCCTTCGTCGTCTAAAGAAAGGTTTAATTTTTGTTCAAGGTTTTTGATTTCCTGTGCTTTATCTGTGGCTTTTAATAGGCCACGCCATTGCCGTAAGGTAAGACCAATTACAACAACTCGACCACCGCAAGCACACTCGAAATCCTGGCCATAGGCTCCATATACAGCATTGCCCGATTTTCCTCTTTGTTGGTCGTAAATAGTCGCCTCTCCTATCATTCCAAGATGACCAATTACTGCAGCTGCAGCATCTTTTAAAGCGAACTCCACATCCTGACCCCTTCCAGTTCGCATACGATCTCGTTCAGCTGCAAGTAGTGAAGAAACGACCATATTACCTGCTACGCAATCCCAGGCGGGAAGAGCATTTGCAACAGGTTCTGTGCTGCCTTCAGCTCCAGTAATGTGGGGTATTCCAAGCGATGGGTTAACAGTATAGTCAACTTCTGGCCGACCATGGCGATCGCCTTTCAAAGTAACCATTATTAAATCGGCTCGCTTCCTTTTAAGGCTTTCATAATCTGTCCAACCTGCAACTCTCAGATTGGTTATGAACAAACCTGCATCATCACCCTCTGAAGTTATTAAATCACTAACCAGTTCACGCCCTTTTTCAGATTTTAAATCTACGGCAAAAGATTTTTTTCCCTTATTTAGCCCATGCCAAAATAAGCTTTCGCCATTAGGAGCGAGCGGTCTTCTGAAGTGATCAAGGCCTCCCCCTAAATTATCAAACCGGATAACTTCTGCACCCATTTGGGCTAATTGCATGCCTGCAAGAGGTAAAGCAACAAAAGCTGAGCTTTCAAAAACCCGCATACCATGCAATATACTCATTTAGAGTTACCCCCTTTTAATTTTGCCAAAATCCGTTAGCGACTTTTTAAACCGCAATTAAAACACCATAATGTTTAAACCCTAATAACAATTGATGCAAAGACCCCAAAAATCAAACTCAACTTGAAATTGATATTAACAAGTCTGATTATAGATGTTTATTAACTAGCGAGCTGATACTAAGACTTTTTCAATTAATTCAGGTAATTCCTTGAAGGACGAAAATTGAAAGGTGTGTGGGATCTTTTCTACAGGTGTTTTACGGTATCCCTGAGAAAATAGTAAAAATGGAACCCCGGCTCTTTTGGCGCAGGCTTAATTGCGAAGGAATATGAGAAAATGGGAGGACCTGTCACGTGGTTTGGAAAACCCCATCCATCAATTTACAAGTTTGCTCTTACTAAAATCCCAGAAATAGAATCAAAGAAAGTTCTATGTATTGGTGATAGCGTAGAACATGATATCAGAGGAGGCTTTAATGCTAATTGCTCAAGTGCTCTTGTTAAAACGGGTACTGGCGCAACTAAAAAAAATACAGATTTAATGAATTCTAATAACCTTTCTGAAATACCAAATTTTATTATTCCTGCTTTTTCATTTTAAAGCACGATTTATTGAATTATCCCGATTTTAGTCAATTTACCTTATTGCTCGGCTCAGAAAATTGATGCTAATAAGTTATTAATGTCAGGATTTTTACACTTATCAGACTTCCATCTCGTCGAAGATGAAACAACCTTAACACGAGCATTCAACGCAAAATATATTCTTAAAAACACAGTTGATAAAATTTTAGGTAAAAAGGAAGATTTTGGTAATCTTGATGGCGTAATTATTACTGGTGATATTAGTGATGATGGGAGTACAGCAAGTTACTCCGATGCGTATGTTATCTTAAAAAGGCTACATTTACCCTTATTAGCTATCCCAGGAAATCACGACCTTCGTCAACCAATGATGCATTATTTTGCGAAAGACATAGATATTCAAAGCTCAGGATTTTTTGATTGGGTGTACGAGACAAGTGATACTTTAATTATTGGCTTAGATACATTAGTTGAAGGTCAAAACCATGGCATGCTACGGTCAGAAAGTTTAAACTTACTATTTGAGAATTTAAATCAACCTACTGAAAAAAATATTATTCTCGCGATCCACCACCCTCCAATAAATACGGGTATTCCTTTCATGGATGAGATAGGGCTTAAGAACTCAGATGAACTTTCAGAGTGTCTTGATGCAGCTAGCCAACCAATCAGAATTCTCTGCGGGCATGTGCATGGAATTTATCAGGGATCATTAGGTATTCATTCAGTCGTGACAGCACCTTCGATCTGCACAAGATTTTCGTTCAACAGAAGAGTAAATGCGCCAAAAGGATTTAAATTGTTTCCGACTGGTTTTGCATATTTAGACAGTTCGAGTAATGGTTTTTGGACGCCATTAATAACTTCAAACTGAAAATAGTTTGATTTGAGAAAACGGCTAAAATTTTGGCTCATTGAATAAAATTTAGACAGAAAATTCCTCTAAATAACTTTTTTTCCATAAACAGCTCCAAAAATTTTCAACTCAATTCGATGTCAGCAAGACTAGAGTACCTAATCCAAAGGTTGGCAACGGGATGTTGAAAATTTTACAAAATATGAACGAAGATATTTCTTCGTTTTTCGATGAAAGTACACGTTATTTTGATTTGCAACTGCAGCTTTCGGAAAAAGCTAAAAACTTGATTGATAAACATTGTCGCTTTGAAGTTTATAAAGCTAGAGATACTATTTTTCATCAAAACCAAATAGCGGAAAATCTATACTTTTTGGTTGACGGAAAAGTTGAATTTACAAGAGAAGCTGAAGACCAAAATATTACTTTTGCGACTGTTACTGAACGTATTGTGCCACTCGGTATATCAGGATTAAATTCACCGGGCAGGTACATGTCAAATCTTACAGCCAAAGACGAAAGCAAGGTTTTAGTTTTTCCGCTCTCTGTTCTATATGATCTTTTAATGATCGACCAAATTGGGGGCTCTTTTCTGATGAGCTTTATTCTTAGCCGATCAACTGAGCTTTTATGGGCTACACGCCATTTCAAACCAAAGAAACCAAAGCAGATACAAAAAAAATTTAATGGTGTTTCATTTAATAGCGACAGAGATATTGTGAAAAGGCTAATTAACAGTGCTTTTTTTGCTCAACTTGACCACGACAGATTACCCGACCTTTTAAAGTTTAGTGAATTAATATTATTCCCAGCCAACGAAGTCATCATTAATGAAGGGGAACCATGTGAAGATCTAATAGTTTTATTCACAGGTAGTTTAGAGACTAACTTTTCATTTAAACTAAATAATAAAATAATTCAAAAGACCCGAACAATTGTAACACCAGGTGTTACCCTTTCTTGGGCAAACGGAAATTCTAAGTTAATAGCCCCCTACTCCCTAAAATCGAACCGCGACACGGCAATCCTTAAGTTTTCTCACAAAAACTTGCAACTGATGATGGAAAATGAACCCCTACTCGCTTCTTTTCTATTTCAAAGGCAAATTTGGCAAATTGGTCGTTATCAACAATCAGCTAATAGCCACTTTAATTTTTCGGACAATCCAGGATCTAATTTTCTAAAGACCTTGATTACCTTTAATGGGTCAAAAATTCCCGTACAATCCTCATTACATTCTGCAGTCCACATGATTGACAACAGGTTTACAAGAAAGTTTGGTTTCGACTGCATTTATGAGGCAGCTCTTAAGGGAAACGAGGCTGAAAAAACAGTAGGGTCACTGGCGCTAGATGCGCTTAAGCCAGTTGAACGGGAGCATCGTTTTTTTGAGCAATTGAACAAAATTTATACCCGCGTTACGAGTGCAAAAAAGGGTACAAATGCATTAAGTTTAAAAGAGCCTATTCAATTGGATTTCACCAGGGCATTTGATCAAGTACCTTACGTCATAAAAGGTATGGAAAATCTGCCTAAAGAGCCCCAGACCATTTTCATATATAATCACTTGGCGTCATGTCCGGAAAACGTTCTGGCAAATGGTCACGCTTTTTCGATTGATAGCCATTTTGTAAGTACCAAAATTCTGTATCCAGAATACGGCGATGGAGGACAAAGAATTGTTCGTGCAAGTAGAAATACCGAATTTTGGCGTAACGGTTACTACTCACGGCTTGATAATATTGTAGTCCACACACCAGAGTCAGACAGACTAGAGGAAACTCAAGTTGAAAAGGAAACCAGAAAGGAGAGTTTGTTTATAGAAGCTCAAAAAGCATTTGACGAAGGGCGTCCACTCGTTATTGCTCCAGAAGGAACATCAGAAACTCCAGATAATTTAACAGAGACATCTCCAGGGCCTTTGAAAATTGGAGCTTTTAAACTTGCTGCACGTTTGAAGCCCTCTCCCGTAATCGTCCCAATAGCTCTTGCAAATTTTGACTCTCCTGTTTCTAGAGCGAATTACGCGGCTGTAATAAAACCAGGTTTCAGATTGTCTGATATGGTAGAGGACACTTCAAGCGATGCTGAGATAGAAAACTTCCTTACAAAATATAGAAAAACATTCAGATCATATGTTGAGGAAGCAATAGAACTTGCTGTAGAATTAAATGTCATGCCTCTGGCAAAACGTCAAACATTGTCAACAAACGTTGGTTTGCTTAGCCCTGTAGAGGAAGAATTTGGGACTGACATCCGTGAAGTTGAAATCCAAAACCATATTAGTAAAACAAAAGAACAAGATTTCATTTTGTATGGGAGTTCGACTCTAAGGCTTTGGAAAGATGCAAAGACTGATTTAGGCGTCTCATATCTATCTAATTTAGCGTTTGGCGGTGCAACTCTTGCTGCTTGCCAGGCATTTGCAGAAAAGCTTTTAACCACCAGCATAACCAATGGAAAAATTATTATTTATGCAGGGGATAATGATCTAGGTGGCGGTCTATCTGTTCCTGAAGTTGTGAGGGACTATAAAAATTTTCTTACAACGGTAAAAGAACTTCTGCCAAAATTTGAGGTTTTTGTTATTTCGATCAAACCTTGTCCATTCAGACGCCACCTGAGACAAGAGATTGAAAAGGTCAATTTTTGCTTAGAAGAGCATGTTAAAAATAAAGAAAATTGGAATTTTATAGATATACACTCCTCCATGCTCGAGGCTTATGGAGGGGATAAAAATACTTTTTACAGTGACGACCCACTTCATATGAATGATGTTGGTTATGCTCTTCTAAGTAAAAAAATACGGACGGCTATAAACAAGTAAGCATCAGATTGTAGGCCCTATTAATTTTAAAAAAATCTTTTCAGTTTTTAAAATAAAAAAAATACTCTTCTAAAAATAAGTGGCCATCTTTAGCCCCTTTACAAAGACAGCGGGCTCATCAACTACTTTAGAAAGTGAATGAATAACAATTGCCTGTATTATTTATGGCTAAGGAAACTAAGAACCGATATGAAAATGCGCTGGCATATTGGCCTTATGACTGGGACAGTTTTAGATGGAAACATCGATGTTGCGTTTTTGCGTACTGATGGGAAATTGATAGAAGAATTTGGGTACTATAATTTGATGCTCTACGATGAAGAAGTAAAAGCTCTACTCATTAAAGCTATTAATGAAGCTCAAATTTGGAATTTTAATGGGCCTGAGCCAGAAATCTTTTCTAAAACAGAAGCCGCGCTAACAAAATCTCAAACAGTAGCTGTTCAGAAGTGCATTAAGCTTTCAGGAATAGATAAAAATGAAATTGAAGCTGTTGGTTTTCATGGACAAACTGTTCTCCACAAAGCTCCGAATAAGTTATCAAAAGGTAAAACACGGCAATTAGGTGACGGCCAAAGAATGGCCAATGAGCTTGGTATACCCGTCGTTTATGACTTTCGAACCAACGATATGAGGGAAGGCGGACAAGGTGCCCCACTTTGTCCAATTTATCATGCTGCGCTATTAAAAAAAATTGCAGCGACTTCAACTACAGCAATACTAAATTTAGGCGGTTTGGGAAATTTAAGTTGCTACTCTAATAAATACGGGCTTATGGCTTTCGACACCGGTCCGGCCAACGCGCCATTAAATGATTGGATAAAGTCCTTCAATATTGGCCAAATGGATATAGATGGCGAAATAGCAGCCGGGGGAAAAGCAGACGAAAGCAAACTAGCTGAAATATTGAAAGACCCCTATTTTGAAGTTTCTTTCCCAAAGTCTTTAGATCGTTTTGATTTTTCTTATAAAATTGCCGAAGGCATGTCACTTGAAGACGGTGCCGCAACTTTGACTGCATTAGTGGGAGCATCAGTTGGAAAAAGCCTTGACCTTTTACCCATACGCCCGACCCAGTTGATCGTTTCAGGTGGTGGACGAAAAAACGTTACAATGATGCAAGAAATCTCGTCTAGGGCCAACATCAAAGTTGAATCCGCCGATAAATATAATTGGCGCGGGGATGCCATAGAAGCAGAATGTTTTGCCTTTCTTGCGGCAAGAACTCTGGCAAATCTTCCAATTTCATATCCCAAAACAACGGGTGTTTTGAAACCTATGACGGGTGGTGTAATCGCATATCCATCATAAAGTTTTATTCAACATTGTTCTTTTCCAGCAAGCCAAACTTTTTCAATCTCCAAATCATTTTTCATCCACAAAAAATCTGCTCGAGCGTCTGGTACTAGGCAGCCAATTTCACTTGCAACGCCCAAAACTTTGGCAGGAATAAGGCTTGCCATTCTAATTGCATCATCTTGCAAAATTCCTACTTCATTTACCATGTATCTCACGGCATCTGAGAGATGAATGTCGGCACCAGCTAAAGTCCCGTCCTCTAATATTAATTTTCCCTGGTTCCGAGTGATTAAGCGATCATTTAAAAAAAAGTGTTTTTGGTCTGAACCTACGGTAGACATTGCGTCACTAACTAGAAATAGAGCTCCTGGCCCTTTCTTGGCTCGTAAAGCTAAATTTATGCTTATTTTATTGATATGAAAACCATCTGCTATAATGCCAGCAAAAAGCTTTCCACTATTTAAAACTGCGCCGACAAGCCCAGGCTCACGACCTCCAAAAGGGCTCATTGCATTAAAAAGGTGGGTTGCACATGTTGCTCCCGCATCAACGGCGTTGGCTGCCTGACTAAAAGTGCAATCTGTATGTCCAAGGGAAATAATGGCGCCCGCGTTTGATAACCTAGTTATTTGTTCAGGCGATACGGCTTCTGGAGCTATTGTAAGCATTAAATTAGGGACTTTATTTGCTAAGCTTTCGAGTTCAAGGCAATCGAGCTCTTTCATCGGCCTTATAAAGTCTTCTTTATGAGCACCCTTACGTGAAAGAGCCAAATGTGGACCCTCGAGATGTAGCCCAACTAATCCGTTGAATCGCTGATCTAAAGCATCAGTAATTGCTGAAATTGCTTGCTTATTTACCTCAGGACTATCAGAAATAAGTGTTGGCATAATTGAAGTGCTTCCAAGTTTTGCATGCGCTTCACAAATTATCTTCAAGTTTTCCAGTGATGGATTATCATTAAATAAAACGCCACCACCGCCATTTACCTGCAAGTCAACGAAACCAGGTGTGATGAGCCCTCCAGCTAAAACGATTTTTTCAGTTTCAGGATCAATTTTTTCCTCAGCAATTATTTCAACAACTTTCTTATTCTTTATTATTAAAGCAGAATTTAAGTGCCTCTTGTAACCGTCAAAAATTGTTGCACCAACAAAAGATTTTTTTTTAGTCATAGTTATATCTAAACCTTAAGGTTTGACGGGTTATACATTAGCCTTTTAACATAAAATAACGATTAGCTATAATTAAGCAAAATATACTATGCAAACTACTGAGAAGTTACATCCTGAAGCTATAGGCCTCGACAAAAAAAGCGATGTAGAAATACTTACTATCCTTTACGAAGGTCAAATCGAAGCTGCTAAATGCCTAAGTGGGTCGATGGCGTCACTTGAAGCCGGAGCAAAAGCAATGGCAGACGCAGTCTTAATGGGGAATAAATTAGTGTATGCCGCAGCTGGCAGCTCTGGTCTCCAGGGTATGGCAGATGGATTAGAACTTACACCAACATTCGGCATTCCAATTTCACAAATAAAGATATTAAGGGCAGGCGGGCTTCAAGATATGGCGCAACCAAAAGGTAATATGGAAGATAATAAATTAGCTGCGATATCTGATGCCAAAATTATTGAACCCGGAGACTGCGTAATTTGTTTGGCTGCGAGTGGAAATACTACCTACCCTTCAGTCATTATGGAAATAGCCAAAAAGGTGGGAGCTACTACAATTGGTATAGCAAATAACCCAGATACAGAACTCCTTGTAGGCTCCGATATACCAGTCCTACTACCAACTCCTCCTGAAGTAGTAGCCGGCTCAACGCGACTAGGCGCAGGCACAGCCCAGAAAATAGCTCTAAACACAATGTCTACTTACATGGGCATATTGCTAGGCCATGTAATGGATGGTCAAATGGTCAACCTTATTGCTAATAATGCTAAGTTGTTTAAGAGATCAGAAAAAATTGTGATGAACATTACTGGCTGCAATACAAAAAAAGCAAAAGACGCCCTAACGGAAGCTAAAGGCGCAGTAAAACTTGCGATCTTGTTAGCATCAGGAGCAAAATCTATAGTGACTGCTCAAAATATTCTTGAAAGTGAGAATCAAAACCTGAGGTTGGCTATCGAACGCGTCAAGTTAGAAAAACTCAGTTCACAATAACTAGGCAAACGCCAATTGAAAAACAAGTTTGTCCAGAAATTTTTAAATATGCGACTTAGTTTAAATTTACAATCTGGTGTGAACTTCTAAAAATTCGTCGGCCTTTTTAAAAATTAAAGCTTTTCTATCCTCACTCATTCTGCTGAGTAATCTGGTTTGAAAAGATAAGCGTGGATTTGAAGAGTAAAATTCAATATTTTTTTGAATAAATCTCCAATACAGACCGTCAATTACGTCACACCAAGCACCCTTCTCATAGTTGCTCATTTTTAAAATATAATTGGAGCTACAAGTATATGGTTTTGTCGACATTAAACCACCATCAGAGTACGTCGCCATTCCAAAAACGTTAGGTATCATAACCCAATCAGACGCATCAATATACATCTCCATAAACCATTTATAAATAAATTTTGGATCAACTTCACACATATTCATCAAATTACAAATGACCATAAGCCTTGGTATGTGATGGCTATATCCGTCTTTAAGAGCAGATTTAATACAATCATCAAGGGGCAATAAACCAGTTGAACCATCATACCAACTTTGGCTCAGTTTCCTTTGATGACCCCAGAAATTCGATTTTTTCTGTTCTGTACCTCTGAGCTGATAAATACCACGTACAAATTCACGCCAGCCCAATATTTGCCTTATAAACCCCTCAACAGAATTCAAAGGAGCTTTGTTTTTTCTGAATAAGTCTATTACTTTTTCAATTACTATGTCTGGAGTAATTAGTCCGATATTTAGCATTGCAGATATACAACTATGAAATAAAAAATTTTGATCCTTTAGCATAGCATCTTCATAAGCGCCAAAATTTTCTAATCTCTGACTCAAAAAATTGTCCAAAAGTTCTAAAGCTCCGGAACGTGTTACGGGAAACCAAACATTTTTAGTATTTCCTGGATGCTCCAAAAAATGTTTTTCGACGATAGTTGAAACCGCCTCATGGTGCTCTGATAAATTAAATTTGGGTAATTCAGGGATGTGCGTTTTAGCCGGAATTTTTTTCCTATTTTCTTCATCAAATGACCAACGATCACCTATAGGATTTCCTACGCCATCGACTAAAATATTGAATTTCTTGCGACCTACTTTATAAAAATTACCCAACCTAAAGGACTTATTTTTGCCATAGAGCAAACCGAATTCTTTGCGAGAAAATAGAAACATTGGAGTTTCAAAAAGCTCGTATTTTATTTCAGCTATTTCTAAAGCTGCTAACAAGTTTTTTTCAAAAGATTTATTCTCAATTTCAAAAATATCTACTCTATCAATTTTTTTTTCGTGTAAAAATTCGACCAAAAACTCTATATAAGTTTTATCATCTGAACGAGCCTCTAGAGAGAAATAGTCTACTTGAATGCCGTTACGTTCTAACTCCTCCTTATATTCGCGCATGGCACATAAATATAAATAGATTTTGAGTTTGTGGTGCTTCTCGTAAGTACATAGACCGTAATCTTCAGCCATAAACACCCGCTTACAGCCCTTATGCTTTAATATTTTGGGATCAAAAAGCTGATCTCCAAGCAGTAAAAACGTGTTATTTACCATTCTAACTCCAATTTCTTTAATAAAAGAAATGGTACCGTTTAAACGTATATCAAGGCTATTTTAAGTGAGAGAACCAACTATCTAATTTTCTAATTATATTTAAAAATCTCACTTTTTTTTGTTAGGAATCTGTAGCTTTTTTGATTAGTTAAATAAAAAATTCAGAAAATCTCAGGCACCAAAAATTGTATGGTTTTAAATTTTTCAAATGATACAGATAAATAGTGAACCAAAACTAAGTGATTTAAACTCTAACAAAAATTCAGTAAAGTCAGCAAAATATAAAATTGGTGCTAGAAATGCAAAAAGCTGTCATAATTTATTCAACAACCGATGGGCAAACAAAACGAATTTGCGAATTTTTGGTTCAAAAGCTTAAAGCCAAAATTGATATAGATTTGTTCTCAATCGACGACATAGATCAAATAGAGCTCAGCTTTTATGATAAAATTATTATCGGCGCTAGTATAAGATACGGCAAGCACAGTCCTAAACTTTTCAAATTCATTGAAGAAAATATTCAAATATTAAAAGAAAAGTTCACAGCATTTTTTTCAGTCAATGTAGTTGCCCGAAAAGAAGGTAAAAACACCCCTGATACAAATCCCTATCTGAAAAAATTTCTCCAATTAACAAACTGGCAACCAAACTTGCTCGGAGTATTTGCAGGGAAAATTGACTACCCCTCTTACAAATTCACGGACAAACAAATGATTAGGCTCATAATGTTTATAACAAAGGGGCCAACAGATACTTCAGGAACCTTTGAGTTTACAAATTGGAAGTCTGTGGAAGAGTTTAGCGACCGACTTTTATAGAATTGAAAAATTTATCTGAATTTATTAGACGGTTCAAAATTTGATTTCTGAGGTTTCCGAGGATCTCGAACCCATAGTGACCTATTGGGATGCATACCCGCTCCATAAACCGCAGAAACTGCCGAATTACGCATCCGATTAAGTAAACGGGTATCAGCATCTCCAACCGATGGGTGCAAGCCATCATTTTCTGCAACAAGATCTTTCCAAATTGTCTCACGTTCAAGTCTCGTTTGCTCCTTCAGAAGTTGAGTACAATTCAACTCATTTTTATTTAAATCTACAACTATTTCATCACCAGTTTCGATTAAAGCAATGGCACCGCCTGCAGCTGCTTCGGGGCCCACGTGACCGATAACCAAACCGACCGACCCACCAGAAAACCTTCCATCGGTCATAAGTCCAACTACAATATTTTTCTCACGACAAAGCGCGGTAATTCGAGAGGTCGAGTCTAGCATTTCAGGCATGCCTGGCGCGCCAAATGGCCCTTCGTATCGAACCACGATCATATCAAAGTTTTCGAACATGTCAGCCTGAGAATCTAATGCTTTTAATAGTTCCTGTTCTCCATCAAAAACCTTAGCTGTCCCCTTAAAAATATTATCTTCCAGACCACCTTCAACGCCAGCTAACTTTAAAACAGCGCTGAACTCAGGTGACAAATTCCCACCTAGAACACGCAATCCGCCTGTCTCTTTATATGGTTTTTGAACACTATAAATGACATCTTCATCTGGTACCGGGGGATTCAATCGCTCAACTTGCTCAAAAAGTGTCTCTCCTGTGCAAGTCAAAGTCTCACCGTTTAATAGTCCGGCGTCCATAAGTTCTTTAACGATCACTTGCATACCGCCTTTGGCATCAATATCTACCATCGAATATTGTCCAAAAGGCCGTGCATCTATAACAACGGGAATAACATTTCTCGATAAATTATTGAATTCTTCGGGGGTCATTATGTCATTCGCAAAGTCTTTATATCCAGCGGCTCTTGCTAATTCAGGAGCATGCAACAAGACGTTAGTTGAGCCACCAACAGCCATAGCCACAATAATTGCGTTTCTTAAAGACTCTCTGGTGACAATATCTCTGGGTGTTATGTTTTTATCAATCAGGTTAGCTAAATAGTTCACCAATTCAGTGGGAAAATCTTCAAGGCGCCTTTCATCTTCAGATGCAGGTGAGATCATATGCAAAGGTTGCATTCCAACAACACCAATAAAAGTTTGCATCGTGTTATAAGTAAACATACCGCCACAACTTCCGTAACCAGGACAGGCTTCTTTTGCAATTCTACTCTTTAAGTGTTCGTCATCACTGCCAGCCATTTGATAGGCTGTAATTAAGTCAATACTTTCCCCAGTTTCTGAATCAATACCAGGTCTGATCGAACCATCAGACATTAAAATTGCAGGTCTATTATGTTCTAAAATAGCAGCTAGAGTACCTACAGGAGGCTTGTCGCATGCAACAACTGCAATTACGCCCTCAAGCCCAGTAGCGCTGAGATGCTCTGATAAACTATCGTTTGTAACCTCTCTACCAATTAAGGAATATCGCATCTCTTTTGTGCCATTCCTAATCCCATCAGAAGTAGCAACAGTAAACTCTGGTTGGATTAGTCTCATTGGTAGTTGTCCGGGTTTACTACCCACCTTATTTTTCAAAGCATTATGAATAATCTCAACCTTTTGTGAAACGCCAATATAACATTGAGAGTCACCCTTATTCCCGACCACGCCGACAGATGGTTCGTGAATGAGCCCCAAATCAGTACCTAATTCTCTTGCAATACCGTAGGTTTGAGAATTTCGACCAGGATTTTTGTCGATCAAAACTGTATTTGAATTCTTCATTTTTTCTCCACTGGGACTTAAAGCTTATCTTAAATATCTGCTGCCAATAATAGGCTTTAGTTTCTCTTTCGATAAATTGAATATCTGTTACTAATTAATTCACCTGGTACCCGTGGGCGGACTCGAACCGCCACGCCCGAAGGCCACAGATTTTAAGTCTGTTATGTCTACCATTCCATCACACGGGCCAGGTGGGCTGACATTACTTATATTGTTCGGAGTGTCTAGTATAAAGAATAGGTAAATTATACTAAAATTTTGAAATAACTTACTTAGATTTAACTTGACTGCTATTATTGAAAGAATACACCCAGAAATATGTTTCCGATACGAGATCATAATCCCTCTCTAAAGTACCCCTACATAACTTATGGGTTAATTTTAATAAACACTTTTATATTTGTAAGCTATTGGCCCATCTTGGGAGACCCCAGTAAAATAAACCCTTTATTTCAAAACTGGGCGCTTGTGCCAGCAAGTATAAAAGAGGGAAGCGCTTATTTAGGTTTATTAACGTCTATATTTTTTCATGGTAGTTTTATGCACTTGTTAGGAAATATGCTGTTCCTGCACATTTATGGCGATAATCTAGAAGATAAAATGGGGCATTTTTGGTTCCTAATTTTTTATTTGTTTGCAGGAGTATTTGCAAATTTTACCCAATTTGCAGCAGATCCCTTCTCTAGTGTTCCAGTCATAGGAGCTTCTGGCGCAGTGGCAGCAGTCATGGGCGGCTATTTGCTTCTATTTCCAAAAGCTAGAATTGATATTTTATTTATCTTCGTCATTATTTTTAAAATTATCCCAACCCCAGCATGGGTTGTTTTAGGTATTTGGTTTGTATTGCAACTCTACAATGGGTTGGCAGTGCCAGCTTCAGTTAGCAGCATAGCTTATTGGGCTCATATAGGCGGATTTGTTTTTGGTGTTGTTGCCACCCTTAAGACCTGGAGGAAACTAGGTGGAAAAAAGTTTTGGTCAAAAAATCATGGTGCCCCGGATCACAAGGAAGCGACATATTCATTCACACGATCAAATATTCCAAAAGTAAGAAAATGATTATTCGCGTATAATTTTTGCGAATTTATTAAACTGTACTTCGGTTGCGGCAATTATATTTCCATCAATTAACGGATCTCCATTTATAGAAATTGACTCAACCATGGCTCCAGCTTCTCTTGCGATAATAACGCCACCGGCAATATCCCAATTATTCAGATGACGCTCCCAATAACCTTCATATCGGCCAGCAGCAACATATGCCAGATCTAGTGCAGCAGCGCCATATCGGCGAACTCCAGAACATTTGGGCATTAATTTTTTGAGGTCATTTATTGTTTCTGGCAAATCTTCTATTCTTCCCGAGAATGGAATGCCCGTTGCATACAAGCTATCTGCTATACTGTGACGAGCTGATACTCGAATTCTAGTTTCATTCATCCATGCACCTAATCCTTTTTCTGCAAAGAACATTTCATCTTTGCAAGGATCATAAATAACTCCAGAAATAATTTCACCCTTGTGTTCTAAGGCTATTGATACCGCCCAGTGAGGCAGACCATGTAAAAAATTAGTAGTACCATCAAGCGGATCAACAATCCAACGGCGAGTTGGATCCTTTCCTTCCTCTTCGTCACTTTCTTCACCAACCCACCCATAAGTTGGTCGGGCTTCCATAAGTTCATCACGAATTATATTTTCAGCAGCAATGTCCGCGCGGCTGACAAAATCACCAGCACCTTTACGAGATACTTGTAGGTTTTCAACTTCCCTAAAATCTTTTGATAATGAGCGTCCTGCTTTGCGAGCAGTCTTTAACATAATATTCAGGTTCGCACTGCCTGGCATAAAAGGCCTCCCCAATATAAACTATAAAAGTCTATACTTTCTAAACCGATGAATGCCAATAGATCCCTAGGCTGGACAGAATTTTATACTATCAGCCAAAAACTGCGCGCGTAATGACTACTCCCGCCCAAGCGGAAACACCCGTCAAAACTGCTCCCCAAGTTACATCAATCATAACCATTGTGGGCGACCACGCCCGAAGAGTGGCAAAGTTAGTAAACTCATATGTCCCGTAAGCGAGCACACCAAGTAAAGCACCAGCCATTAATGCTTGAGATGGATTGCCTGAGATAAACGCAGGCCAAGATGCGAAAAAAAGAACCCCGCCCACATAGAAAAGGTAAAATATTGCTGCAGGACCCATTCTGGGATCTTCCAAAAGCCAATCGCCAAGATTAGATGAAAAAAGCGGATAGAGAACGCGTTTAAGCATTACAATATCCAAGGCTAAAAACACGACCGCTGTAGTAAGATAGAGTGTTAAAATTTGCATAGCCGCGAACCTTTTCAATTGTTATTATAAAGGAAGTAAGTCACTCAATTAAAAGAGCAAGAAAAAATACCTTAAAACCTGTTAAATTATTGTTTTAAAATATTATTATGGTTTATTAAAGTTTCTACTAAGCCATTCAGTGATGTTTCGATTATATCTAGAGCTTGGTTAAAGTTGCGCGTGTAATATGGGTCAGGAACATAATCATACTCCAAATCTTCCAAAGAATAGTCAGTCAAAAGGTGCACTCTGTCTGATTGTTCTGGACATAAATTTTGTAAATCCGATTGATTTTTCTTATCCATGACCAAAATCAAATCAAAATCTTCAAAATCAGCTATTGTAATTTGGCGAGCCCTTAGTTTGGACATATCAAATCCTCGATCTTTTGCTGCTACTTGCATGGGTTCATATGGACAAGATCCTACATGCCAAGACGCCGTACCAGCACTATCGCAAAAAATATCAAGTTTAGAAATTTTCGCCTTTTCTGTGAATATACATTCGGCTGTCGGTGACCTACAAATATTTCCAAGACAAATAAAAAGAATAGACTTTATCACGTTTTTAATCCCAATTAGTGGGTGTGCGAATGGGAATGTTTTTTTTCTTTCCTATCCTGATCTACAATAATCTCAATGCCAACCTCACCCGCTTTCTCAAAAAGAAGTGTTAACGGTATTATTTTCCCAGTTTCGAAGGGCTCTTTAAGACCCATAAACATGATGTGCTCACCAGCGGGAGCAAGACTATGATCTTTCATCGGTCCTATTTTAATTCCTTCATCTATACGGACCATTTTCATAACCCCGTTGTCGTCCTCTAAGTGCGAATGAAGCTCTGTTTTTTTAGCAATATCAGATTGAATACCTATAAGGTGATCGCTCTCATCAGAGTGGTTCATTATTCTCATGTAGGCTGCACCTGCCTTGGCAAGAGGACCCGATGACCGTGCGTAGGCATCAGATATCATAATTTTTCCAGCGCTCAGACTTGAAGACAAAATCAAGAATGATGAGATGGCGATGATAAATAATTTAATTTTCACTGGTTAAACCACTCTAGTGATTAGACAGGTCTGCAGATACAAAAATCACGCGTAACTTGTATTATTCACGCTTCTTGGGCTTTGGATATTTCTTTTTTGACTTTAAGAGCATTCGCAGACAGCTCGTGGTCCTTTGCTTTCGCAAGGAAAGCATCAAGACCACCTCTGTGGTCTACAGTCCTTAGCGCTGCGGCCGATATTCGTAATTTTACACCACGTCCCAAAGTTTCTGATTGTAGTGTAACTTCGTTAAGGTTGGGTAGAAATCTTCGGCGTGTCTTATTATTGGCATGACTTACATTATTACCGGTCATTGGCCCTTTACCTGTTAATTCACAACGGCGCGACATTATAGCTTCCTAACTTTAACTTTTTTGAGCGACATTTGCCCAATCATCTATTTACTAAATAAGATTGTATACTTAAACTAACTCAGAGCTTCTAGGCACATTCTGTGTGCTCGTCAAGCACCTTCAGGCGAAAAAAAATATATTATTTAGGTGATTATTTTTCTGAAAAATTAAGTTGAAAACATAAAGTTAGTTTAGCCCAACTCACCCTTTTTAATGGAAATTTCTTGTAATATTTGGTTTGCCGCCAATGCTAAATTTTTCTTTCCCGAAGCAACTTCTTCAGCAATTTCTAAGAGATCCTCTTTGATAGGATTTTTATCCAAAACAGACAATAACTGGTATCTAACATCTTCAAGAAGCCAAAACTTTGACTGTTCCGTACGATTAGACTGAAAATGACCTTTTTCCTGACGCCACTCGACGAGATTAGAAATTACTTTCCATGTCTCACTAATTCCATCTTTCTCTATAGCTGAAACAGTCATTGCCTTCGGAAAACCTTGTGGGTCCTGAGGGCGTTTTCTCAGTAATCGGAGAGCTCCAGAGTAGTCAGCGCAAGTTCTTGTTGCTTGATCCTTTAATTGACCGTCAGCTTTGTTTACTAAAATAATGTCGGCAAGCTCCATTATCCCTCTTTTTACACCCTGTAATTCGTCTCCACCAGCCGGAGCAAGCAACAGAGTAAAAATATCACAAATTTCAGAAACAATAGTTTCAGATTGTCCAACACCTACAGTTTCAATTAAAATAACATCAAACCCTGCCGCCTCACATATCTTCACGGTTTCACGAGTCCGGCGAGCTACCCCACCTAAATGAGTTTGACTCGGAGACGGCCGTATAAAAGCAGCAGGATTTCGAGCCAAGAGTGTCATTCTAGTTTTATCTCCAAGTATAGAGCCGCCTGATCTGACGGAGCTGGGATCCACAGCAAGAACCGCAACACTTAACCCAAAATCAGTAAGATAGGAGCCAAAAACTTCAATGAAAGTCGATTTACCAACACCAGGTGTGCCCGAAAGACCAATCCGGATTGCTTGTTTTTCAGACTTTTTTTCAAGCAAGCTAATCAGAGAAATAGCTGATTTTCTATGATCTTCGCGTGAACTTTCTACTAATGTTATAGCCCTGGACAAGGCTCGCCTGTCCCCTGCTATTAAACTTTCAGCCATTTTGTTAAAGTCAGTCATTTTGACCAGCTTTCGCTTAAACCTAAAATTGTTGGTTGACCTTATCCTGCTTTTCTTGCCTTGTTTAGCCTGAAATTATTTTGCTTAAGTAAATTACAATTAAATGATCAAAAACAAACAAAAACTTTTCGTTGTATCTTGCATATATGTGTTGCTGTTTTCTACAAATACACTTTATGCAAAAACGGAGCGATATAGCTTTGACGTTTCTCTTTGGGGTGTAAAAGTTGGTGAGCTCGTTTACTCTATCAAACAAACATCTGATGACTATGACATTTCTGGTGTTTTAAGGTCTAAAGGTTTTGCCAGAGTTATTACTAAATATAAGTTTGAAGCTCAGGCACAAGGAAAGGTTTCCAATTCAAAATATTACCCCACCTCTTACAGCGAAAAATCAGATACAGGTCGTAGAAAAGAGCAGAAATCTATAATTTATCAAAAAATGGTACCAAAATTAACTTCTGCAAAAGCTCCAAAACCTCACTGGGCAAAGCCAAAGTCTCAAAAAGGCACTATAGATCCAATGACGGCTATTCATTTAATTATGAGCGATAGAATTGAAAAAACACTCTGTAAGCAAAAATTTCATCTCTTTGACGGAGCTAGGCGAATAGAAATAGTTTTATCAAAGATTAACATTGAAAAAAATTCTGCGGAGTGTCGTGGAAACTATATTCGTCAAGATGGCTACACAGATGTAGAGATGAAGGAAGGTAAAGTTTTTCCTTTCACTATAAACTACATTAGGCGAGATGAAATATATACCGTAGAGAGTTTGGAGATAAAAACTTTAAGCGGGCGGACTAAATTTACTAGACGTTAAATTATCTTGGATAAAAATTTACCCATATTCGAAGTTATAGACGAACTTACAGCTAAGTTGGCTAAAACAAAAAGAGTGGTCCTAACAGCACCGCCAGGTGCAGGAAAATCAACAGTTATTCCTATCAGTTTAAATAAGAACCCAGCCTTCTCAAAAGGGAAAATAATAGTGCTGGAGCCAAGGCGTCTCGCAGTAAAGCAAGTTGCCGCAAGAATGGCGCAGACGCTAGGTGAGGAGTTAGGAAGAACAGTAGGATATCGAATTAGAGGTGAAGTTAAATGTGGTGAAAAAACAAAAGTTGAGGTCGTAACAGAAGGTATATTAATAAGGATGATCCAAGAAGACCAACAGCTAGCAGGAGTATCCACTATAATTTTTGATGAATTTCATGAAAGGAGTTTAAACGCGGATTTAGGGCTCGCTTTTTGTTTAGAGATAGCCAGTGTTCTAAGGAATGATTTGAAAATCTTAGTTATGTCAGCAACACTAGAGATAACTGCTGTTTCCAAACTGATGCAAGACGCTCCTATAGTCTCATGCGAGGGTAAAAGTTTTCCTGTAACGCCTATATGGCAAGAAAAACCTGTAGTTCAGGATCAAATCATCGGTAAACTGATCATTGATGTCATACTAGAAGCGATTAGTGAAAACAAAGGCAGTATACTTGTCTTTTTACCAGGAGAGGGCGAAATAATTAAATTAGCATCCTCTTTAATAAATAAAGTACCAGATAATTGTCACGTATTTCCTCTTTATGGAAGATTGGGATTTAAGGATCAGCAAAAAGCAATACAGCCTATATTAGCAGGACGAAAAATTGTTCTTGCAACAAATGTCGCAGAAACTTCTTTAACCATTGAAGGAATAGAGACAGTTATAGACAGCGGTCTTTCGAAAAGGTCCATTTATGACCCAAACTCTGGTATGGCCCGTTTGGTTACCCAAAAAATATCCAAAGCAGAAGCCAATCAACGGATGGGTCGAGCGGGAAGGTTATATCCTGGGATTTGTTACAAATTGTGGTCAAAGGCCCAGGATGGTAGTTTTCCAGAGTTCTCTCCATCAGAAATTGAAAATTCAGATTTAACCCCATTTGCTTTGGAGCTTGCGCTTTGGGGTAGCAATATTAATCAGCTAGCATTGCCGACGAGGCCAAATGATAAGGCACTTTCAGAAGCTAATAAAGTGCTCCAGATGCTTGGGGCAGTAAATGAACAATTAGAAATTACCAAAGACGGCCGCTTACTATCAAAAATACCACTCCACCCAAGATTAGCCAGAATAATTCTTGCTGGAGGGAAAGATGCCACTTTACTTGCATCAGTTCTTTCCAATGCTGACCCCCTTAACAATATGAATAGTTCCGACATTAATATTCGAATTGCTGCCATCAAAAATTACCAAAAACAAAAGTCGGACAGCTCTTACTCACTTAGCGTTCCGATTATAAAAGGAATAATGAAAGAAATAAGCCGCCTTTCAAAACATTTAACAAATCAGTCTAACTATACAGTCGCGCAGCTTGCGGCCCTCGCATATCCTGACCGAATTGGAAAGCGCAGAAAAGGGAAAATGCCCCGATATATTTTATCAAACGGTAAAGGCGCTATAATGGCAGAAAGTGATCCGCTAAGGTCTACACCCTTTTTAGTAGCGTGCAACCTGGACGGAAACCTCCAAGAGGCTAAGCTCCGCCAATTCGTGCCTATTACTTTATCAGAAATTAAAGAATTATTTGGTAATCAAATTTTCTCAATACAAACTTGTGAATGGTCTAAGAGACAGCAAAAGGTAACTGCCCACCAGCAAGAGAAGCTTGGTCAATTAACCCTGGAAGAAAAAGTATGGCAGGATGTTCCAAGTAATATGATCATTGATGCTATGCTGGAAGGTGTGAAGCAACTTGGGTTTTTTCATTCAGAAAACTCCAAAACCTTTTTGGCTAGAGTTAAAATGGCTGGGGATAAATTTCCCAATATGTCAGATGAAAAATTAATGACCACAAGGAAAAAATGGTTAGCGCCATTTTTGAATGGTATTAAATCTGCAAACGAATGGAAAAAATTCGATGCTTTAAAGGCACTCCAGTCAATTTTAAATTGGGAAGAAACACAATTACTAGAAAAATTGGTACCTACTTATTTTATTACCCCACTTGGGCGTAAAATTAAGATCACTTACGAAAATGAGTTACCCGAAATATCAATACGCATACAAGAAATGTATGGTCAGAAAGTTCATCCCAAAAGTGGAGGCATTCCCATAAGGGTAACATTCCTATCGCCTGCAGGAAGAAAGATACAAACCACTGCAGACATAGTATCTTTTTGGGGTAGCTCTTACAAAGATGTCAGAAAAGATATGAGAGGACGATATCCGAAGCATTGCTGGCCAGAACATCCATCAGAGTCAAAAGCAACTTTGAAGACAAAAACATGAAACTATTTGGTTATAAAATAATATACGGACCGCGACTGATTATGTAAAAGGATTTGTTTCGTACACAACATCAGTCAGGTATAATCCATGCGGAGGTGAAACCGGACCACAAGCCGATCGATCCTTAGCCTCTAAAGCTTTTTTAACGTCGACTGGCTTCCAGCTACCTGCCCCTACGCGCTCTAAAGTTCCAACAAAACTCCGAACCTGGTTGTGAAGAAAACTTCTCGCTCTCAATTGAAACCTGAACTCGTCTCCAGACCAACCCTCAATACGATCAATTTTAATTTCATCTAGGGTCTTTATAGGACTTTTAGCCTGGCACATAGACGAACGAAATGTTGTAAAATCATGTTTGCCAAGTAAGTATTTAGATGCTTCTACCATCTTAGACAAATCAAGAGAGTGCCCAATTTGCCATACTAAACCAGCCTCGTGAGTGGACGGAGCCCGCCGGACAAGTAGCCGAAATAAATATTTTCGTTCCAAAGCAGAAAAGCGCGCATGCCAATCTTTATCGACTAAAGCACAGTCAATTACTGCTACGGGTAGCGGTCTCAAATAAAAGTTTAATGCTTCCGAAAGCCTAAATGGTTCCCACTCTTTATCAAGATCGCAATGTGCAACTTGGCACTTTGCATGCACTCCAGCATCAGTGCGTCCAGCACCAGCTATTGTATGTTCTTTATTTTCTAAATTTGAAAGGGCTTTTTCAATTGAACCTTGCACAGAAACCTGACTTTGCTGACGTTGCCACCCAACGAAAGGTGCTCCATCATATTCAATTTTTAAAGCATATCTAGGCATATCTGCGGATAACTCAAATCAAACACAAAGAAAAGTAGGCAAAATTTCAAATCACGTAGTGAAAACAGATAATTATTTTAAACTTTTTACAGGTCCACTTGGAATATTCCAGGCCCCAGAAATCAGCTCAGTTCCTAAGATACGATCTGGGTTTGTTGGCTTTGGCATTTTAATATGTGTCAGTTTTTTAAAGCCTAAAGGGCCATAATAAGAAAAATCACCTATCAATAATATTCTGGAATAACCCAATTCCTTAGCCAGATCCAAGCTATCCTTTATCAGTAAACTACCTAGTCCTTCCCCCTGCCTCGTTGGATGAACAGCTATGGGACCCAATAATAAGGCCTCACATTCAATTATTTTAACTGGCCAATAGCGAATAGCACCGGCAAGAATTTGCTCTTTATCTCTTGCAACCATACATAGCTCAGAAATAGGGTTGCTATTTTCTCTTAAGCGGTAGGAAGACAAAGCTTCTCTACCAGGCGCAAAACACAGATCAAACAATGCCTCAACTTCCCAATAATCAGCTTTTTTTTCAGTATTTATCGCATACACATGAAACTCCCATAAGCGATACTACCCCAAAGAATTGAACAAATCTCAAAATTATCTGGAAGGCGAGTTAACATGGCTCTATCTCATGTTCAAAGGAAGTTTTAAAATGTTTTATAAACCCGACGAAGGTCACGGACTTAAAAATAATCCGTTCAACGCAATTGTAACACCCCGTCCAATTGGCTGGATCTCAACGAGGGATAAAAAATCGATTGATAACATAGCCCCATATTCATTTTTTAATGCGGTAGCTTATGTTCCACCACAAGTCATGTTTGCTTCTACCGGAGATAAATTTGATAGAGAGGGTACCAAAGATTCCGTAGCGAATATCAAGGAAACAAAAGAATTTTGCGTAAATATTGTATCTTACGAGATGCGGCATCAAATGAATGCAACATCAAAATCTTTGCCAGCAGATATAGATGAATTTGAACACGCAGAGTTAAAAAAAATAGATTGCAATTTAATAGAGTGCCCAAGAGTTCTTGGCGCACCAGCGGCATTAGAATGTAAATTAGTTGAAATTATACAGTTGCCAGGAGCTGCAAATTTTGCAGTTTTTGGCGAAGTTATCGGTATTCATATGCACGATGATTATATTATTGAGGGTAAATTTGATGTAAGTAAATTCAACCCACTTACTCGGTTGGGTTATCGAGATTACAGTGTGGTTCGGGAAATATTTTCTATTTCACGCCCCGACGACTGAAAAAAAGAACCTCTGTAATAGCCTCGAAGGTGCTATGGTTTGAAAAATAGTTTGTCCTGACCTTTATATAGGTTATACACCAGCTTTTAGTAACAAATAATTTAATAGTGGATTATGATCAGCACTATATTACCAACATATGCTCGAGCGGACTTAGAATTTGTGAAAGGCCAAGGTGCTTGGTTAACGGAAGCAGACGGAAGTCACTTTTTAGACCTAGCCTCTGGGATTGCAGTAAATTCTTTAGGCCATGCTCATCCTGATCTTGTGAAGATTATAAAGTCACAGGCAGAAAAGCTTTGGCACGTATCAAACCTTTATAAAATTCCTCAGCAACGTGCCCTAGCAGATGTATTAGTTGCAAACTCTTTTGCCGACACTGTTTTTTTTACAAACTCTGGAACTGAGTCTTGCGAATTAGCCGTTAAAATGTCTCGAAAATATTGGTTTGAAAAGGGTTATCCCGGTAAGTCTGAAATAATTACATTTGAAGGTTCTTTTCATGGTCGCTCTTCCGCTGGCATAGCAGCAACGGCCTCTGAAAAGATGACCAAGGGATTTGGACCTTTATTGCCTGGCTTCATAAACATAAATTGGAGCGATCATGAGGCAATCAAAAGCTCAATTTCAGATAAAACGGCCGCTATCTTAATCGAACCTATTCAGGGAGAAGGTGGTATTAGATTGCTACCCGAACAATGTTTAAAGGGAATTCGAGAAATTTGTGACGAAAAAGACATTTTGTTGATTCTTGATGAAGTTCAGTGTGGCGTTGGACGAACAGGTAAATTATTCGCTCATGAATGGGCAGAAATTGAACCAGACATAATGATGGTAGCAAAAGGTATTGGTGGTGGATTTCCATTAGGAGCTGTTCTTGCAAAAGAAAATGCAGCAAGCGGGATGACCGCTGGGACTCATGGATCAACTTATGGGGGTAACCCCTTGGGTTGTTCGATAGGGTTAAAGGTTATGGATATTATTTCTGACCCAAATTTTTTATATGATGTTAATCGAAAAGCAAAACTTTTTCATGATGGATTACTGGAGCTTTTGAGGAAAAATACCTCTATTTTTGAGGAAGTTCGTGGCAAGGGTCTCATGTTAGGGCTCAAGTGTAAGGTCAAAAATACAGATGTCGTAAATGCAGCTTATTCAAATAAGTTACTAACGGTACCAGCAGGAGATAACGTTGTACGCCTTTTGCCCCCGTTAACCATTTCTGATAAAGATATAAACGAAGCGCTGAATAAATTAGATGGCGTAATGACAGCTCTTTCTCAATAAAAGATTTTCGAAGATAATTGTTAAACATGAAGAATTTTTTAAATATAAGCGACACGCCTATCCAAGACCTTACAGGCATACTCGAACAAGCCAAAATGATGAAGAACGCCAGGATTGGTCTGCCAAAAGGAGCACGTGACGAAGGCCAACCATTAAGTAAGCATATTGTTGCTCTAGTCTTTGAAAAACCCTCCACCAGAACAAGAACAAGCTTTGACGTCGGTGTTCGACAACTAGGAGGGCAACCGATACTACTTTCAGGGACTGAAATGCAACTTGGGCAAGGCGAGACTATATCCGATACGGCCCGCGTATTAAGTCGTTATGTGGATTTAATTATGTTAAGAACATTTGAAAGCCAGACGTTATATGAGATGGCTAAATATTCAACAGTACCGGTTATCAATGGATTGACTAACGAAAGCCATCCTTGCCAAATAATGGCTGATATTATGACATTTGAGGAAAAGCGTGGATCGATAAAAGGTAAAAAGGTTGTTTGGTTCGGTGATGGCAATAACGTTTTTAATAGCTTTTTACAGGCTGCTGAAAAATTTAATTTCTCACTCGTTTTTTCGGGACCAAAAGAATTAGATCCATCAAAAAATTTAACTGAAAATACCAATAATCTAGGAATTAATTTTGAAATAGATAGGGACCCAATGTCCGCAATCAAAGACGCAGACCTAATAGCTACTGATACCTGGGTAAGCATGCATGATAATCCAGAGATAAAACGAGAAAGACATAATCTACTAGAACCATTTCAAGTAAACGAGGAACTAATGTCTAGAGCAAGTAAAGATGTTCTATTTATGCATTGTTTGCCGGCTCACAGAAATGAAGAAGCAACTTCAAGTGTTATGGACGGGAAAAACTCGGTTATATTTGACGAAGCGGAAAATCGTCTGCATGTGCAGAAAGCCATAATGCGCTGGTGCCTATCAAAATAGTTAATGTCCTCCATCTAAAATACCAGTTTTGACTGAATAGTTCACAGCAAGAGCATAATCTGGATCGTCATCACTATCTATGACTAGATGCCCAGCTTTTGTCAGCAAGCTATGGCAGTCACGGCTAAGATGTCTAAGTTGAATACGCTTATTAGCAAGTTCATATTTACCAGCTACAGCCTCTATTGCCTGCAGCGCTGATTGATCTACTACTCGGCTATCTGAAAACTCAATAATAACTTCATTAGGATCATTTAGAACGTCAAATAACTCTAAAAACCCGTCAGAAGAGCCAAAAAATAAAGGGCCTTGAATACGATAAATTTTGGCGCCAGTCTCCGAAATTTCAGTATGGGCGTGAATTCTCCTGGCGTTGTTCCAAGCGTAAGCTAAAGCTGAAACAATGACACCGACAACGACCGCTACCGCGAGATCTGAAATGACCGTAACAATAGTAACCAGAATTGTCACAAACGCGTCTGTAAACGGAACTCTTCTTAGAATTTTAAAAGAATTCCAGGCAAAGGTTCCTATTACGACCATAAACATAACGCCAACAAGTGCCGCTAATGGTATCATCTCAATTATAGGAGCTCCAACTAGTATAAAAATCAGAAGGAAAAGTGCCGCAGCAATCCCAGCTATCCGCGTTCTACCACCCGACTTAACATTGATCATAGACTGACCGATCATAGCACATCCGCCCATTCCACCAAAAAAACCAGTTGCGGTATTAGCAAGTCCCTGGGCTATACATTCCTGACTTGCACCTCCTCTTTTCCCTGTCATTTCTCCTACCAAATTTAGTGTCAAAAGACTTTCAATTAAGCCAATGGCCGCTAAAATAACAGCATATGGAAATATAATTTCCAGAGTTTCCCAGTTTAATGGAACAGATGGAAGATGAAACGGCGGCAAAGTTCCTTGAATTGAAGCCATGTCACCAACTCTAGGCACATCTAAACCAAAGAAAATCACCAGGCCTGCCACAACGCCTATACCAGCAAGAGGCGATGGGATAATTCGCGTAATGCGCGGCATAATATAGATAATAAACATTGTCAGAACCACTAAAGCTAGCATCATATATAAGGAGCCCCCACTAAGCCATTCGCCTCCTGACGAACCATGACCAGAAACTTCAGTCGTTCCAGGTACTTTAAATTGAGTTAATTGGGCCAAAAATATGACGATAGCTAGTCCATTAACAAAACCTAGCATTACTGGATGAGGAACCAAACGGATAAACTTTCCCCATTGCATAACTCCAGCAATAATTTGCAAAATTCCCATTAAAACTACAGTGGCAAATAAATATTCCACGCCATGTTCTGCAACTAGCGCAACCATAACCACCGCCAGTGCACCGGTAGCGCCAGAAATCATACCTGGCCGCCCTCCCAAAACTGAGGTCACCAAGCCTACAAGAAAGGCCGCGTATAATCCAACCAAAGGATGCACACCAGCGACAAAAGCAAACGCTACAGCTTCTGGAATCAGAGCTAAAGCAACAGTTAGCCCGGACAAGAGCTCCGTTCTAACTCGAGAAATACTTAAACCTTCATCATTCATAAAATTCAAATCGGATTTGTTCAAAGTGGCAAAAGCATTTAGAAGTGTTTGTTTCATCGACAGGGTTTCCAATTAATATCTGAGTGTGTCACTAATCGAGATTGAACAAATTTAAAAGCCGTATGCTTCACAAAACTCAAAATGGTATAAGTAGATGGAAGTAATTTTTCTTAACTAAGTGTATCTGACTAGTTTACCACTGTTTAGAATTCCAATAAAATACAAAGCGCCGGCAAATGTGGTATTTAAATCATCTTAATGAGCAGAAAGCTTTGGAAATGTCATTAATCAAAGATCTTATAAGAACAATTCCCGATTTTCCAATTGAGGGTATCATGTTTAGAGATGTGACTACTCTATTTGATGATGCTAAAGGCTTTCAGGAATGTATAAATAGGCTCACAGAACCCTACAAAAAGGCAAACGTTGATAAAGTTATAGGTCTAGAGGCAAGGGGATTTATAATTGGTGGGGCAATTGCTAAAGAATTGGAGTGTGGTTTTATCCCGATCCGGAAAAAAGGAAAACTTCCAAGTAAAACAATAGCTCAAGATTATGAATTAGAATACGGAAAAGCTACCTTAGAGATACACGAAGATGCATTATCCGCCGGAGATAAAGTCCTTATAGTAGATGATCTGCTTGCAACTGGAGGTACAGCGGAAGCTGGCATAGCTTTAGTAGAAAAACTAGGTGGAGAAATTTTGGGGTGCTCTTTCATTGTAAACTTACCAGACTTGGGCGGAAGCAAAAAACTGGAACAAATGGGAGTATCTACTCATATTTTATGCGAATTTGAAGGAAATTAATTCAAGAGCCTTAACTCAAAATAAAATCACTTCTACTGAAAAATAATTTCAAAAATTTAAAATTAAAAGCAAATTTTATTGATCATAATTTTTTGACCAAACTCTAAGTTTTGATCTTGTCAAAATAAGATATTAGCGGCATTGCTGATTTTATGGCAAAGTTATATTTTCAATACTCCACAATGAATGCTGGCAAATCTACACTTTTACTTCAAGCCTCTCATAATTACCATGAGAGAGGAATGAAGACCTATCTTATTACAGCGGGCTTTGACAAAAGAGCCGGTGATGGAAAAATAGGGTCACGAATAGGTATTGCATCCGATGCCGATACTTTTGATTCCAAAGAAAATATGTTTCAAAAAATTGATTTAAGACTGGGAAAAGGACCTTGCTCTTGTGTCTTCATAGACGAAGCCCAATTTTTATCTGAGGAGCAAGTTTGGCAACTAGCCCGTGTGGTTGATGACTTAAAAGTTCCAGTAATGTGCTATGGATTGAGGGTAGACTTTCGAGGCAAGTTATTTCCCGGATCCGCCGCGCTATTGGCTTTAGCAGACGAGATGCGCGAAATTAGAACAATTTGCCATTGCGGTAAAAAAGCCACTATGGTGATACGGCAGGATGAAAACGGTGCAGTGATTAAAGATGGAGCTCAGATCCAAATAGGAGGCAATGAAACCTACATTTCATTATGTCGTCGTCACTGGCGTGAAGCTATTGGCGAATGAAATAAAATCTAACATAAAGCAGATCCATTAGGTGTAAGTTTGTCTGGGACTGCTAAGATAACTGATCCATTAGTGTCCATAAAACCTAGTATTAAAACTTCGGACATAAAAGAACCTATTTGTCTTCGTGGAAAATTAACAACACCCATCACCTGCTTGCCCACTAAAATATCGTAATTATAATGGTCTGTGATCTGTGCCGACGATTTTTTCTCTCCAATTTCTGGGCCAAAATCAACCCAAAGTTTTACCGCTGGCTTCCGTGCTTCGGGAAATTCTTCTGCCCGAAGAATAGTGCCAACGCGAATATCGACGGCAAGAAAATGTTCAAAATTAATTTCATCCATTACCTAGCTCTTTTGATCTTTTTGCAGCAGCTTCAACAGTACTTTTAATTAAAGGCCCCAAGCCATATTTTTTGTCCATTAGAATTTCTAAGCCAGCTTGTGTGGTGCCATTTGGACTGGTCACATTTTCTCTTAATACACTTGGGTTTTCTGTAGAACTCATCGCCAAAGCTCCAGAACCAGCTACAGTAGCTTTTGCTAAATGTAATGCTTTCTCTTTAGAAAGACCTAGTTCAATTCCAGCGTTTGTGAGAGACTCAATTAAATAAAAAACATATGCAGGTCCCGAACCTGAAAGCCCAGTTACTATATCCATCTGATCTTCATGTTCCAGCTGAACTACCTCACTTATTTTCTCCAATAATATTTTAGAAATTAAAATATGCTCATTTTTGGCTGCAGAATTACCAATAAGCGCTGTAATTCCTTTACCAACTGCTGAGGGAGTGTTTGGCATAGCTCTTATGATTACACTATCAGAAGAAATTGCCTGCTCTAATTGTTTGAGCGTTATTCCAGCAGCGATTGAGATAAATAATGTTTCGCTCTTTTTATAGCCATTTAATTTTGAAATAGCCTCGAAGATAATTTGTGGCTTTACGGCAATTAAACAAACGGCAGGATTATCTGGTAAACTATTATTTAAATTCACGCCCGTTGTAGCCAGCCAAGCACTAGGTTGTGGGTCTGATATCCAAATACTGGACGCAGGTATCCCAGAATCCAACCATCCTGCAAGCATTGCTGAACCCATTTTACCACACCCGATGAGGATAAGGCCTCGCGCCTTAATGTCATCTAAATTCATCTATAGCTCGCTATTACTTCTGATAATCTAACCTTAAGCGTGACCATACGCCTCCGCAATGGCTACTTGCATCGCTCTATCTGGGGATTGATTATCATATATTACTAATTGAAAAGCAGGGTAATACTTTTCAGCTGTAAGAACAGCAGATGAAATCAAGGTATCAATTTGTTCAGGGGTTGCGATTTGGCCACCGGAAAGGACGAGACCGTACCGATACACCATCAGCTTCTGTTCTTCCCAAAACGTAAATGCTCCAGTCCAACACCTATCATTTGCAACGTTTAATGTTTCATAGAGATCTTTCAATTTATCTCTGGGTGGCTCCATTTCAAATGAGCAAATGAGACGTAAAGTTTCATCAAAACCAGACCATGCTAGTGTGATTGAATATGTTCTCCATTGCCCTTGAACCGCCATAGCAATCTGATTTTCTTCTATTCTATCAAATTCCCATTCATGATGTTCTGCAAGATGTTCCACAATATCAATGGGGTGAATTTCGTCTTCTAAAAACATTTCAGCCTGTGCCATGCGTCACCTCATTTTGTTGTTTTGCTTGCGACCTGGCTAATTCCCCAAGCAATTGGTGCCTGCTCAAATTGCTGTGGTTTTTACACCACCCTACACTACATATGGTGATGTGCTTTTCTCATTCTGTAAAGAGGAATTTTAAAAAAAAATAAAAAAAATTCGGAAGAGATATCTTTTAATGTCTTCCGAATTTTAAAAGGTGCTCAAACCAAAAAACAAGAGAGCTATTTTTTGCGCTTTTTTTCTATAGCGTCCAAGCGCATTTTCAAATTTTCGTTTTCTTCTCGCGCTTTTAGGGCCATTGCTTTTACGGCATCAAATTCTTCACGTGTTACAAAATCGTGATCTGCTAACCACCTATCTATAATAGACTTTACTGCTGTTTCCGCTTCTTCGCGTGCTCCTTGGGCCACTCCCATAGCATTCGTCATAAGTTGAGAAACATCATCCAAAATTTTATTTCGTGACTGCATAAATATCTCCAATTGAAGTATACTTAAGTATATGGGGCAAATTGCGGCTTATCTCAAGGTTGACTTTTAATATCATCTCGCGGCACGAAGAGTTAGGAGAAAACGATGATCCCATTTCCAGAAGGCATAAGGCCAGATATTTTCACCATTTCGTTGGGCGGTTTTACATTTACCCTTTATTGGTATGCCATGGCTTATATTTTAGGGATAGTCGCATGTTGGCGCCTAGCTGCCTCTGCTCTTAAAAAAAATGAATTATGGCAAAAAAATACTCCTCCACTTAATCCAACAAAACTCGAAGATTTGATGTCTTATTGTGTGTTGGGAATAATAATTGGGGGTCGTCTGGGTTTTGTCATTTTCTATAATCCTGAATACTATCTGAAAAATTTGCTTGAGGTGTTTTATGTCTGGCAGGGGGGTATGTCTTTTCATGGTGGCTTAATTGGCGTGGCGACTACAAGTTTTGTATTTTTTCGTAAAAACTCTGTTCCACTTCGATCAGGTGCTGATTTACTAGCTTTGGGTACACCAATTGGCCTCGGGCTCGGCCGTGTGACAAATTTTGTTAATGATGAGCTTTGGGGAAGAGTTACAGATGTGCCATGGGGCGTTATAGTCACTAGCCCGCATTCCAGATCTGTGTGTGAAGAAATTATTGCTCCTTGTATAAGACATCCCTCTCAGATTTATGAAGCAATACTTGAAGGATTAATTTTATTCCTTTTAATGATGTATCTCGCTTTCAGAAAAAATGCTTTTATGAGGCCTGGTTTTCTGGCTGGTATATTTTTTATTGGATATGGATTATCACGCTGCTTCGTTGAATTATTCAGGCAGCCAGACCAGCAATTTCAGAGTGTGAAAAATCCAATGGGTTTCTTTATCCAACTTGGTGAAACAGGTATAACTATGGGGCAAGCATTGTCGCTACCAATGATAGCTATAGGTATTATTTTGTTTTTTACATCTAAACGAAGTGATCCAAAGTGAAAAACTTGAAATCTATATTAGTAGATAAAATTAAGACTGACGGTCCTATGCCCTTATCAAACTATATTGAACAATGTCTTTTGCATACAAGTTACGGTTACTACACTAAAGAACCTGTTTTTGGTATCAAAGGCGATTTCACAACTGCCCCTGAAATTTCACAAATGTTTGGTGAGCTGCTAGCCATATCAATATTACAAACCTGGATAGATCAGGGCTCTCCTTCTAAAATTATACTTGCCGAACTAGGTCCAGGAAAAGGAACAATGATGGCCGATATACTGAGGACATTAAAAAATCATCCTGAGTTCCTCGATGCAATCGAAATTCATTTAATAGAGGCATCACCAAATTTAAGGAGTTTGCAAAAAAAAACTCTATCAGAATACAAGATATCGTGGCATGAAAAATTGCCGAGTTTTGAAAATAAGCATTTATTTCTGGTAGCTAATGAGTTTTTTGACGCATTGCCAATTGATCAATTTATTCGAAAAGGCGACAATTTTTTTAAAAGAGTTGTTCAGATTTCCAAAGACAACCTGGAATTTGGTTTGGAAGAAAAACCAACCCGAAATGAGATCTTAAAAGACAGGCTCGCTGATACTCGTGATGGAGATATCGTGGAATTGAATATAGCTGCGGCTCAGATTTCTAAAAATATTGGCAAACATATAAATAATTTTGGCGGTTTAGCTATTTTCATAGATTATGGTGACTGGCGCTCTCTGGGTGATACTTTACAGGCAGTGAAAAATCATGAGTATTGTGACATTTTTGTTTCGCCAGGAGAGGCTGATATCACCGCACACGTGGATTTTGAAATTCTTGCCACCAATTCTGGATGCACTTTTAGTAAGTTGACTACTCAAGGAGCCCTGCTCGAAAGACTAGGGATAACTGAACGCGCACAAAATTTAGCAAAAAATTTAATTGGGAAGGATTTGGAAAGTCATATTTCTGCACATAGGCGCTTGACCCATCCAAAAGAGATGGGTGCTTTATTTAAAGCACTATCTTTATTTCCAAAACAGGCCTCTTGCCCACCAGGTTTTGAACAATGACTCTTGCAAAAATTCAATCCTCAAGACTTAAAAACTTTAGTCATGGGTTTTTTACCCGAAAAGGTGGAGGCTCTAAAGGAATATTCAAGGGGTTGAATTGTGGATTAGGTTCCAGTGATGATGAAAAAACTGTACTGAGTAACCGTAATCTTGTCGCTCAACATATGGGAACATGCTTAGATAATATAGTAAGCGTTAATCAAATTCATTCCGTTGAAGCAATAATATGTAATAGAGCGTTTGAAACCTTACCAAAGGCGGACGCTTTAGTAACAAATACACCAGGCCTCTTACTTTCAGTTTTAACTGCTGATTGCCAACCAGTAATTTTTGCAGATGAAAAAAACAGTGTTATCGGAATTGCCCATGCTGGTTGGCGTGGAGCGTTGAATGGGGTTTTGACTTCTACCATAAATAAAATGGAATACTTGGGCGCAGAAAGAAGACAAATTTCTGCGGTAATTGGCCCCTGTATTAGTCAAACTGCCTATGAAGTGAGTGTGGATTTTGTTGAAAAATTTACTAGCTCAAATCAAAATAATAAAAGCTATTTTAGTTATAGCACTCTCACCAAAAAGTATCATTTTGACTTACCCAATTTCAGCCTAAATCTCCTAAAAGAAGAAGATATTTTATCAACTGAGTGGACTGGCCATTGTACCTACAGCGATCCAAAAAAATTCTTTTCATACAGAAGAAGTTGTCACAAAAATGAGTCAGACTACGGAAGACTGATATCCACCATTATGCTTTAAGGGCGCTGGCTTAGTCTATCTTCTAAAACATCAAAAGGAACACCCGGGTCGTCTTTTTCAGCTCTAATAACAAGTGAGGTTTTAACAGAACCAACGTTAGGTGTAGTCAGTAGCTGTCCTGTTAAAAAACTTTGAAAACTGCTCAGATCAGGAGCAACACATTTCAGCATAAAGTCGACTTCCCCGTTTAGCATGTGACATTCTCTCACAAGAGGCCAACCCTGGCATAACTCTTCAAATTGCCTCAAATCAACTTCTGCTTGTGATTGCAGACCAACCATAGCAAATACCTGCACTTCAAAACCAAGTGCGCGACTATCAACATCTGCGTGATAACCCTTTATAAAACCTTGCTCCTCAAGAGCCCTAACTCTACGAAGACAGGGCGGGGCAGAAATTCCAACACGCTTTGCTAATTCAACGTTTGTCATTTTGCCATCGGTTTGTAGTTCTGCTAAAATTAGCCGATCTATTGAATCTAGTCGTGTTAAAGGCATACCGCTGCTCCATTTTTTTAAATATTATAAATTAATTACCCATAATCGCAATAATATTCCAACTTGTTGAAATAATATTTTACAGCGGATAATTGAATATCAAGTAAATTTGGGGTTTTGAATCACCAGATCAGCAGGTATAAAAAAAGCAAATATGAGGAAGAAATGTCGCAAGACCATCATACCAAAGTGCTTATTATCGGAAGTGGCCCTGCCGGTTATACCGCTGGTGTTTATGCTAGTCGCGCGATGCTCTCACCGATACTTATTCAAGGCATTGAGCCTGGAGGCCAGTTGACAACAACAACTGAAGTTGAAAATTGGCCAGGGGATACAGAAGTTCAGGGGCCTGATCTTATGGTAAGGATGGAATCCCATGCTAAAGCGATGGGCTGTGAAATAATAGGAGACATAGTAACAAAGTTAGAGGTCGATAGAAGACCATTTGTTGCAACATGTGATAGCGGTAATAAATACACGGCCGATGCTATTATTCTCGCAACTGGTGCAAGAGCCAAATGGTTAGGGTTACAATCAGAGGAAAAATATAAAGGTTTTGGCGTATCTGCCTGTGCAACTTGTGATGGCTTTTTCTACAGAGGGCAAGAAATAGCAGTAATTGGCGGTGGTAATACAGCTGTAGAAGAAGCCCTTTTTCTAACAAACTTCGCTTCAAAAGTCACGTTAGTCCACCGGCGCGATGAGCTCAGGGCGGAGAAAATTCTTCAGGACAGATTATTCAAAAACCCTAAAATTGAACCAATTTGGTTTCATGAACTTGTTGAAGTTATAGGAACAGAAGCCCCCCTCGGTGTGGAAGCAATTCGTATAAATAACACAAAGACAGGAAAGCTCTCGGAAATACCTTGCAAAGGCGTTTTTATTGCTATTGGACATGCACCTGCTACAGAGCTGGTAAAAAATGTTTTAGAAACTCATCACGGCGGTTATGTTAAAGTTGAACCTGGAAGTACCAGAACTTCGGTTCCAGGGGTTTTTGCAGCTGGAGATTTAACCGATCATATTTATCGCCAAGCTGTAACAAGTGCAGGAATGGGCTGCATGGCTGCTCTAGATGCCGAAAAGTTTATAGCCGAAAGTAACTAAAATTGCCTATCAGTAGTTTTATTAAAGAAAAATTAGCATCAAAGTATGGAGCTTATTAGCTTTGCCAATTAGCATTTAACTATTTTTTTTTATTTCAATCTTTTGAATGACATTCGTTGGAATATTTTGAATCAAGTCAATATGGAGTAAACCATTTTCCATAAATGCCTCACCTACTTCTATCCCTTCTGCTAGAACAAAAGATCTCTGGAATTGTCTTGTTGCAATTCCACGATGAAGGAAGGTTCTTGTACCAGTTTCTTGATTTTTCTTACCTTGTACAAACAGTTGGCGATTTTCCAAAGTAATAGATAGGTCTGCTTCTGAAAAACCAGCGGTGGCTAGACTGATACGAAATGATCGATCAGATGTCTGTTCTATGTTGAAAGGCGGATAACTTTCATTACTAGACTTTGCCGTTCTTTCTAATAACTGTTCCAATTGTTCAAAACCAAGCATATGGGGATATGCACCAAATGATAATTTTGCCATTTTAAGCCCTTATTCTAAGCGACACTTTTAAGCTCCTGTTCGGCAGCTCTATTAGAGTTTGCGCCTAAAAATATAATTTTCAAGGGGTTAACAAGTAAAATTAATTATCCTATTAAATTAAGTCATTCAGTCAGGTCATTATATGAACACTTCAGACAAAATATCAATGAAAACAGAAGAAGTCTTGAGGGTGGAGTTGGAATTCTTTCGCCAAGAACATAGCGATTTAGATCAGGCAATTACCGTACTTTCTAATTCTGCGACTACCGATAGACTTGTGATCCAAAGACTTAAAAAGAAGAAATTACAATTAAAAGACAAAATTAAGCGACTAGAAGATCGACTCACACCCGATATTATTGCCTAAGATATATTCCTATTATAATAGGATAGTTGTGAACATGAGGTAAAAAATGAGCAAAATCCAGGTAGGGTTAATCATGGGAAGCCAATCAGATTGGTCAACCATGAAGGAGGCAGCTGATATTTTATCAGAGCTTGGGGTAACTTATGAAACAAAAATTGTTTCAGCTCACAGAACTCCAGATCGTTTATGGGAATACGGAAAGTCAGCTGAAAAAAGAGGTCTTAAAGTAATTATCGCCGGTGCTGGAGGAGCAGCTCATCTTCCAGGAATGATAGCGTCAAAAACTAATCTACCCGTTGTCGGTGTGCCTGTTACAACTACAACTTTAAATGGCATGGATAGCCTCTATTCTATTTTGCAAATGCCTAGAGGTTATCCAGTTGCAACAATGGCTATAGGAGCGCAAGGTGCCAAAAATGGCGGCTTGTTGGCGGTTCAAATAATAGCACTGTCTGATGCAAAACTAAACAAAACCCTCAGTGATTGGCGGATAGCTTTATCGGCTTCAATACCTAATGAGCCTAAAGATGAATAAAGCAGTACTATTAAGCGGGTCCACAATAGGCATACTGGGCGGTGGACAGCTGGGGCAGATGCTTAGTATAGCAGCCAGCCGACTGGGTTTTAAAACCCATATTTTTGAACCAAGTTCCAACCCTCCCGCATCAAATGTGTCATCTAGATTTACACAGGCGGAATATGATGATTATGACGAACTTGATAAATTTGCTTCAAGCGTTGATGTGGTCACATATGAGTTTGAAAATATTCCTACTGGTGCATTGGATATTATTGAGAAACAATGTGAAATTTTTCCAAGCAGAGAAGCTCTGAGAATATCACAAGACAGACTTTTAGAAAAAGAGTTTATAAATAAGTTAGGCTTTAAAACCGCAAGCTTTTATGAAGTAAACTCTCAAGAAGATTTAATTCAAGCAATAGATCAAATTGGAACTCCCAGCATATTAAAAACAAGACGTTATGGATATGATGGGAAAGGACAACTAAAATTGGATTCCGCTTCACAGGCCGAAGATATATGGAAAGCCTCAAGCACAAAAGATTTAATACTAGAGGGTTTCGTAAATTTTTCTCGTGAATTTTCTGTAATTGGAGCACGATCAATGGATGGGCAAATATCATGCTTTGATCCAGGAGAAAATGTGCATAAAGAGGGAATTTTAAGAACTACAACTGTACCAGCAAACCTTACAGTGCAGCAAAAGACGGAAGCTGTTTTAATTGCAACAAAAATTTTAGAGACATTAAACTACGTTGGAGTAATTGGTATTGAATTCTTTTTAGAAAAAAACTCTTTAGTTATAAATGAGTTTGCTCCTAGAGTTCATAACTCTGGGCATTGGACACAAAATGGCTGCACAGTAGATCAGTTCGAGCAGCATATTAGGGCTATAACGGGTTGGAAACTTGGTAATTCTGAAAGGCACAACGATATAATAATGGAAAATCTTATCGGGGACGAAATTTATAAAACGAACCAATTAGTTGCGGATGGTTCTCTTGCTCTACACCTGTATGGAAAAGTAGATGTTAAACCAGGCCGTAAAATGGGCCACTTTAACCGAATTAAAAGTTAAATTTGCAATTTTCCAAAAAAAACCCCAGGATTAATCCCAGGGTTTTTAAAAATACTTATTTTAGAGCTACATCATGCCGCCCATGCCGCCCATGCCGCCCATGTCAGGCATGCCTGGAGCCCCACCGCCAGCACCTGGTTTCTCAGGTTTATCTGCAACCATTGCTTCAGTTGTTATAAGCAATCCAGCAACTGACGCTGCGTCCTCCATTGCTGTTCGAGCAACTTTAGCAGGGTCAATAACTCCATACTTGAACATATCGCCATATTCTTCAGTCTGAGCATTAAAACCAAAAGATGTATCTTTATTTTCGCGAACCTTTCCAGCAACCACTGCACCGTCAACACCCGCATTTTCAGCAATTTGGCGGAGCGGAGCTTCAATTGCACGGCGAACAATTGCAATTCCCGCTTCTTGATCAGGGTTTCCACCTTTGAGTTTTTCCAAAGCCTTGCCAGCTTGCACAAGCGCAACTCCACCGCCAACAATAATACCTTCTTGAACAGCAGCTCGTGTAGCGTTTAAAGCATCGTCAACGCGATCTTTGCGCTCTTTAACTTCCACTTCAGTCATACCGCCAACTCGAATAACAGCAACACCACCTGCCAATTTAGCAACACGCTCTTGAAGTTTTTCGCGGTCATAATCTGAAGATGTTTCTTCAATCTGGCTACGTATTTGAGTAACGCGAGATTCAATTTCAGCTTTTGCGCCAGCACCATCAACTATTGTGGTTTCATCTTTAGTAATTTGAACTTTCTTAGCAGTACCAAGCATATCCATTGTTACACTTTCAAGCTTCATTCCTAAATCTTCTGAAATGACCTGACCACCAGTAAGTATTGCGATGTCTTGGAGCATAGCTTTCCGTCGGTCACCAAAACCAGGAGCTTTCACAGCAGCAATTTTCAAACCGCCTCTTAGTTTGTTAACAACTAAAGTTGCTAATGCTTCGCCCTCGACATCTTCAGCAATGATTAACAATGGTTTTTGAGATTGAATAACCGACTCTAGAAGCGGCACCATCGACTGCAAAGAAGACAACTTCTTTTCATGAAGAAGTATCATACAATCCTCCAACTCTGATGTCATTTTATCAGCATTTGTCACAAAGTAAGGAGATAAATAACCACGATCAAACTGCATACCTTCAACAACGTCAGTTTCAGTCTCAAGGCCTTTATTTTCTTCGACTGTAATAACGCCTTCGTTTCCGACTTTTTGCATCGCGTCAGCAATTTGCTGACCTATTTCAGCTTCGCCGTTTGCTGATATTGTTCCAACTTGGGCGACTTCATCACTATCCTTGACGTCACGAGCCATCTTTTTAATCTCTCCAACAACCTTTGAAGTGGCTAAATCGATACCTCTTTTTAAATCCATTGGATTAAGGCCAGCTGCAACCTGTTTCAAACCTTCGCGAACGATTGCTTGAGCCAAGACTGTTGCCGTTGTTGTTCCATCACCAGCCTCATCATTTGTTCGGCTAGCAACCTCTTTAACCATTTGAGCACCCATGTTTTCGAGCTTGTCTTCTAGCTCGATCTCTTTTGCAACTGTCACACCGTCTTTGGTGATGCGCGGTGCGCCAAATGATTTATCTAATACTACGTTACGTCCTTTCGGTCCCAACGTTACTTTTACAGCGTCTGCAAGAGTGTTCACGCCTTTTAACATGCGGTCGCGAGCATCTGTACTGAATCTGACGTCTTTAGCAGCCATTGTGCTTATCCTCGTCTATTTGTTAAAATTAATATTTAGCGATTAGGACAAAGTGCCTAAAATATCGCTTTCTTTCATGATAAGAAGTTCTTCTCCATCAATAGTCACTTCTGTTCCAGACCATTTGCCGAATAGAATTTTATCACCTTCGCTAACTGACATAGCAATTAGTTCACCGCTGTCCTTACGAGCGCCTTCTCCAGCAGCTACGATAACACCTTCTGCAGGCTTTTCTTTGGCACTTTCAGGAATAATCAGTCCGCCTGACGTTTTTTCGTCGCTTTCTACGCGGCGAACAAGAACACGGTCATGAAGTGGTTTTAATGCCATATTAAGGCTCCTTCACTAAGTTACATTGTGCCCTAACCGGGCAATTATCACTCATGGTATATGAGTGCTAACAAGCGGTATTTATGTATGGAATATGGTAGAGTCAACCATCTTGGTTAAAAAAACTTAAATTTGCAGAAATTTGTTGATCAAACAAGTCCACGACCTTTCAAAAGAGCATCTACCTTTGGTAGTTTGCCTCGAAACTTAACGTAGGCTAATTCAGAATCTATACTATTTCCTATGGAGAGAATATTTTTTTCTAATGAATTAGCCAACTTTTCATCAAATGGATTACCTGCTTCCTCGAAAGCCAAAAAAACATCCTCATCCATAACTTCCGACCACATGTAACTGTAGTAAGCAGCAGCATAATAACCACCCGAAAATACATGAGCGAAGTGTGGAGTTGCATGTCTCATCTCAATTGCCTCAGGCATTTCTATTTTGCTTAAAATTTCAGTTTGAAGTTTCATGATATCGTGATCGGTATCGGAAAGATGAAAATAAAGATCCACCAGAGCACTGGAGGTATATTCAACGGTTTGGTAACCCATATCGTAATTTGAGGCACCTTTAATTCTTTCTATCAACTCGTCTGAAATCGGTATTTTGGTTTCATAATGACGTGCAAACTTTTTCAAAACGTCTGGGACGGTCAGCCAATGTTCAAATAACTGACTGGGCAATTCAACAAAATCGCGCGAAACAGAGGTTCCTGACATAGGTTCGTAGGTAACGTTAGATAATAGTTGATGAAGCGCGTGACCAAATTCGTGAAATAATGTTTGAGCGTCATCAAAAGATAAGAGCGTAGGTGAGCTTTTTGCAAAATTACAAACGTTCAAAACTATTGGCTTTTGTACGGTTGGAAATTTAGCTTGAGATTGAAACGCACTACACCAAGCACCAGATCGCTTAGATGGTCTAGCAAAGTAATCTCCTATAAATAACCCAATAGTCTTATTTTTTCTGAAAACCTCCCAAGCTTTACAGTCATTATGATAAAGAGGCAGATCTATTGGTACGAATGAAAGATCAAATAATTTATTTGCACAATAAAATGCAGCTTTGATCATCTGGTCCAAACTAAAATACGGTTTTATCTCTAATTCGTTTAATTCATGCTCATTTTGTCTTCTTTTCTCTGAATAATACTGCCAGTCCCAAGAACTAAAATTATCCTTTATATCATCCTTGGCCATGTAGGAGGTTAGAATTTTTTGATCTGCTAAAGCCTGTTTTTTCGAGTGGCCCCAAACCTTCAGCAATAGCTTCTCTACGTTTTCTGGCTTTTTTGCCATTTCTGTCTCTAGCTTAAATTCAGCAAAATTCTTATAACCAAGCAGATCGGCCATCTGTCTCCGTAAAGCCAATATTTCACGCGCAATTGGCCTATTATCAGTTTCTTCTTTTTGCATTCCTCGAGATACCCATGCTTGTTGCGCTTGTTTTCTCAGTTTGCGATTAGGAGAAAATTTTAAAAATGGTGTAATAATAGATCGAGACAGTGTGATAATCGGATTTGTTATCCCTTTTTCATCTGCTGCTTTTCTTGCAGCTTCAACCAGAAAATTAGGTAGTACATTTTGGTCCTCTAAGCCAAGCTCAAGATGCCAGGAACGTTCATCAGCTAGTAAATTTTGGGAAAATTTGGTACCTAAAATTGAAAGCTGTTTTTTAATATCTTTCAGTCTTTCTTTACTTTGATTATTAAGAGCAGCGCCTGCCCTTACATAATCTTGATGTATTTTTTCTAGAAGCCTCTGTTCTTCAGGTAATAAGTTTAAACTATCAATTTGCTCAAATAGTTCCTGAATGCGATTAAAAAGTTTTTCATTTGATGTAATTTTTGATGAATGTGATGACAACTTTGGAGAAAATTCTGTCATCAGCTTTTCGCGTTGGGTATTAGAGTCTGCACTCACCAAAGTATAAAAAACAGAAAGAACCCTTTCGAGTAAATTACCCGACTTTAATAGTGCATGAATAGTATTTTCGAAGGTTGGTGGATCAGAGTTTTCGGAAATTTCTCGG
The DNA here is from genome assembly GCA_902543185.1 of Paracoccaceae bacterium. GTDB lineage: Bacteria > Pseudomonadota > Alphaproteobacteria > Rhodobacterales > Rhodobacteraceae > Salinivivens. The sequence goes on along the minus strand of CACBXB010000002.1, from coordinate 72,677 downwards.
ATTTCCTGAAGCTCATATTCCATTGCTCTTTCCACAGCTTCAGAAAAATGGTCATCCAAAATTTCATCAAACGGTGCAATTTTGTAAGGAGTATTCCAACTGGTCAGTAGTGGGTTTTTATTTACCATCTTAATATCTTCAAATAGAGCAAATTGGGCATTTTTTATTTAGGTTGATTTTTATCTTACGACTTTCCCCCTTCAAACCATCATAGATAAACATTTGTCCTAATAATGTGTTACCTGAATGGCTTAAAATTTTCAAAGTCTCAACGGCCATAACCGAGCCAATAACGCCTGGCAGAGGAGAAAAAACACCACCCTCAGAACACGTTACTGCCAAGCCATCTTTGGGTGGGCTTGGAAAAACGCAAGCATAGCAGGGCCCGCCTTTGTGCGGAGCAAATACTGAAACTTGGCCCTCCCATTGACTCAAAGCCCCTGAAACTAAATGTTTTTTGGTAATAACAGCAGCTGAGTTCGATATATACCGTGTCTCAAAATTATCAGTTCCATCTACGACAACATCATACTCAGAAAAAATTTCTTCGGCTATTTCAGAATTTAGTCGTCTATTATAAGGCCGCACATTTACATTATTATTCAACCGATAAATAGCATCCACTGCTGAGAAAACCTTTTGCTCTCCTACTTGTTTTGTTGGGTAAATAACTTGCCTTTGCAAATTTGATAAACTGACTTTGTCATGATCAATAATCCCAATTGTTCCAACCCCCGATGCGGCTAGATATTGAATAACTGGAGCACCTAAACCTCCTGCTCCAATAATTAAAACACTGGAATCTTTAATGCGTCGTTGTCCAAGCCCACCAAGTTCTTTCAATAAAATATGCCTAGAATAACGCTCTAGTTCATGATTTGAAAACTCATCTGCTTCTTGAACCTCGTCTGGGTAATCTTCGTTCGATTTGTTTCTAAGACTACTGACAAATAATCTGAAAAAAAAAGTTACACAGAAAATAAAGGAGATCGTTGCCCAAGGAGCCCAACCACCCATTATGATCGAAAAGGAATTTGTTTCAGGAATTAGAAAAAGAGCTCCAAGTATAGAAGCTAATGTAATAAAAACAGAGGCCCCTCGTAAATTTTGGCTCATTCCCAAATATCCAGCAATAAACCAAGCAAAGACCAAAAAAGAAAGAATAGCTAATATCATTTCATTCCCGTTGACCCGAACCCACTATTGCTTCTAATTGTCTGGCTCAAATTTTTTGAAACTTTGAACTGAACTTTCAAAGTTGCAGCGAAAACTATCTGTGCGATTCTCATACCGTGAGTTACTTTGAAATCAAGCTCGCCCATATTTATTATGATCAAGCCAATTGGACCTCTATAATCACTATCAATCGTACCAGGTGAGTTTAATAAAGTCAGACCATACTTTAAAGCTAAGCCCGAGCGGGGTCTCAATTGGCCTTCCACACCACTCGGTATTTCAAAACATAACCCAGTAGGGATCAATTCTCGCTGCAATGGAGCTAAAGTTAAACCACTTGAACGAAATTCTGTATTAAAATTGGCTCGCAAGTCTGCGCCAGCTGCTCCGTCAGTTTCAAATTTTGGGAGGCCTAAATCTTGATCGGCTTCCTTTGTCCAGCTAACGGCAACTTCAGGCATCCATTTCCTCAAAAGACTGGCTTATTTTTTCAACCAAAATTTTGGCAAGTGCCCGTTTTGACATTTTAGGTAATGTTTCAACATCTTTTTCAGAAACAATAATAGCAGCATTTTCATTGCCACCCAAAGTTTGAGTACCCAAAGAAACATCGTTTGCAACAATAAAATCACAACCTTTTTTCATAAGTTTGGACTTTGCATTCTCGAGTATATTTTCAGTTTCAGCTGCAAAACCCATAACAATTTTAGGCCGATTTTTTTTCAATTTTGAAACTGAAGCTAAAATATCTTTGTTTTCCGTCAAATCAAAAGCCGGTAAATTACCAGTTTGCTTTTTCAACTTCTGTTGCTCAGTTTTCTTAATTTTCCAATCCGCAACTGCAGCTGCAAAAACTGCAGCATCAGCAGGAAGAGATAAATGAACCGCATCATACATTTCGTCTGCAGTCTCTACTCTAATTATATTTGAACCATATGGAGGATCCAAATTAACGGGGCCCGTAATAAACGTTACCTCAGCTCCACTTTCGACAAGTTCGTTTGCTATTGCTCCTCCTTGTAAACCAGAAGATCTGTTGCCAATGAAACGTACAGGATCTATTGGCTCTATAGTTGGGCCTGAAGTTACTAGAAAGTGACGGCCTTTTAACTTTTTGTCACGAAAGTTAGCCTCTATTTCTTTCAGAATTTCATCCGCCTCAGCCATTCGTCCAAAACCAAATTCACCACAAGCCATCTCACCTTCATCTGGGCCTACGAATTTAACACCATTGTTATGTAAAATTTTTATATTTTTTTGAGTTAAGGGGTTTTCCCACATGCGAACATTCATAGCGGGAGCCATCAAAACTTTGGTGTCAGTAGCTAAAATAAGAGTGCTAGCAAGGTCATTTGCTTGGCCAGTTGCTGTTTTGGCAATAAAATCAGCACTCGCCGGTACAACAATAATTAAATCAGAACTTCGAGACAACTCAATGTGGCCCATTTCGGCCTCATCAGTCAAATCAAACAACTTGTTAAATACTTTTTCTTGGGCAAAGGCTGAAACTGACATTGGAGTAACAAAGTTTTCAGCAGCTTTGGTCATAACGGGAATAACGTCAGCTCCCTTTTCCTTTAGCTTCCTAACTAATTCTAAGGACTTATAAGCTGCGATTCCACCTGTTATGATGAGAAGTACTTTTTTACCGTTAAGCATCCACAATCTCGTTTTATTAGCACTAGAAGTTTAGTGCGTTACGACACTGACATGCAACCCGTAGATTTAAATAGTAAAGGCGAAGTTAAAATTAGAGGAAATTTCTAACTTCACCTGCATTTTTTTCTAGATATTTACGCATTTTTCCAAACGCAGCGGCTTCAAGTTGCCTAACACGCTCTTTGGAGAGGCCTAACTCAGCTCCCAAACTTTCCAAAGTTCGCGGGCTTTCAATTAATTTTCTCTCACGCACAATAAATTGCTCTCTCTCATTTAGAGCGTCCATGGCAACGCCTATCCAATCAGCCAGTCGTTTTTGATCGTGCTCTTCTTCCACAGTAAGATCAGCCCGGGCGTTCTCGTCTTCTAGTGTTTCAATCCATTCGCGACCTTCTTCATCGCTTGCCTGTGTCGCATTCAATGAAAAATCAGAACCCGATAAGCGACCATCCATCATTTCCACGTCATTCAAAGGAACACCAACTTCTGTAGCTATCAACTGGTTCAGTTGATGTTTATCTAAATTTTCTCCAGTTTGCTGTGCTTCTCTCTCAAGCTGTGCTTGAACCCGCCGCATATTAAAGAACAATGATTTTTGACTACTTGTTGATCCGGTTCGGACCATAGACCAATTGCGCATAACATAATCTTGGACGCTGGCTTTTATCCACCACACGGCATAGGTAGAAAATCTAACACCTCTGTCAGGATCAAACTTGTCCGCAGCCTTCATTAAACCTAAACCGGCTTCCTGAACCAAGTCGTTCATAGGAGCCCCGTAGCGCTTAAACTTTGCAGCCATTGATATTGCTAGCCGCATGTAAGCTGTGATTAAACGATGTAAAGCGGCCTCATCTCTCGAGTCCCGCCAGGCGTAAGCAAGTTGCAGTTCAGTCTCAGCGTCAAGCAATTCAGCTTTAACCGCCGTTCTTGTAAGTGACAGATTAGTGTTATTGTCTAAAGCCATGTTAATCACCCGTAAACATAAATTCGAAAATATCATATTTAATTATACAGTTGATACGGAGTGAGGTTTCTGTTGGATCACTTTTGAAAGTTGCAACCAAGAGAAACAAAATGATCTACCACGTACAAAATATTGTTTGAGCTAGCATTTCAAAAAATACGTCGGCAAATTTTTACGGGCAAATTTATTTTGGAAAACTCAATTCTTCAGCTTTTCTTCTACTGCGTGCCAAATCATTTCTGCTATATTTACTTTATCGAACCGCTCTAGTTCTTGTATCCCAGTCGGCGAAGTCACATTTATTTCAGTCAAGTAATCACCTATTACATCAATACCAACAAAAACTTGGCCCTTATTTTTTAATGTGGGCCCTATTGCCCTGCATATTTCCCTATCTCTTTGACTTAATTTTGCTGGTTCAGCTTTTCCACCAACGTGCATGTTTGATCTTATCTCACCAGCTTTTGGTACCCGATTGATTGCACCAACAGGGTTACCATCAACTAATATGATACGTTTATCACCATTTTTAATATCAGGTAAAAAAGCTTGAGCAATTAGAGGTTCTGAAGACATGTTAGAAAAAAGTTCATGCAAAGATGTCAAGTTTTTGTCATCTTCTTTTAGCCGAAAAATACCAGCTCCACCATTGCCGTAAAGTGGTTTGACAATTATATCTTTGAATTCGCGTTTGAATTCTTTGATCTCCTCTAAATCACGCGAAATCACTGTGTCTGGTATTAAATCGGGGAATTCCAGCACGAGCAATTTTTCGGGTAAATTCCTTACCCAGAATGGATTGTTTACAATCAAAGTTTCTTTAGCAACCAAATCGAGTAAGTGCGTATTCGTTATGTATCCCATATCGAATGGTGGATCTTGCCTTAACCAGATAACATCAAATTCACTAACATCTAGTAGCTCTACTGCACCAAAATTTACATGTTCGCCAATCTTTCTTTTAAGACTTATTGAGCGGACTTTTGCTGCAACTTTACCTCTGTTAAAAGTCAAATCGTGAGGGGTATAAACGTATAAATCATGACCCCTATTTTGAGCTTCTTCCGCGAGCCGAAAAGTACTATCTGCATTGATATCAACATATTCTATAGGATCCATTTGAAATGCAATTTTCATAGGCTAGTCTCGATATATCCTGAGTATCTGAAAGGCCAATTTGTTAACACCATCAATTTCAAAGGTAAACAATTTAGTCACCACCACTTTTTATTTGAAGCGCTAATTGATAAATATCTCTCCGAGGTACATTAAATGCTATTGCCACCGCCTCTGCAGAATCCTTTACAGACATAGTCTTCAGAGCATCTCTTACATGTTGCTCAATTTCACTCCAATCAATATCAGTATTACCAGCGCCAGCGACAAGTAGAACAACTTCACCTTTTATATTTTTGTCAAAGTAAATTTCTGAAAGTTCTTTTAATCTACCACGCTGAATATCCTCAAACTTCTTAGTTAATTCACGGCAAACAACTCCTTGTCTGTCCCCACCAAAAACTTCTTTCGCTATGACCAGTGTATCATTCAACCTTATCGCAGATTCATAAAAAATAAGTGTCCCAAGATGAGACTTTAATCCACGAAACTTTAATTCCCTCTGGCTTTTATTATTGGGTAAAAAACCCTCAAAATAAAATCTATCTGTTGGAAGTCCGGCAACTGTCAAAGCCGCTATCAGCGCACAAGGCCCGGGAGCGCTTGTAACATCATTTTCCATACTTAACACTTCATTCAACAGTGAAAAACCAGGGTCGGCTATCAAGGGTGTTCCTGCCTCGGATGCATAAGCAACTGATTTACCATTCTTCAAGTAAGCGAGCAACTTTGGGCGCGCTTTGCTGCCATTATGGTCGTGATAAGAAATTAAACTTCTATTTTTTAAATGAATACCATGAATTTCTAGTAATTTTTTTAAAGTCCGAGTGTCCTCAGCGGCTAAAACATCAGCGTTGGCTAGAATATCAAGAGCTCTTAATGTTATATCACGGGCCGAACCGATAGGTGTTGAAACAAAATATAAACCCGGCGATAACTTGATTGATTTGTAATTGACCATTAGACACTTTTTAGTCGAAAATTTTAATTAACTCAAAATTTTGAGGATTTAACGCCATGTTGGATAGAATATTGTCATTAAGCAAGCAATTAAAACTTATAGGTTTTGCGACCCTGGCGATTCTTATTTCGTCATGTGCGCCTCAGCAACGTGAAACTTCTATCGGACCCAGTATTGATGTTAAAAAACCTGTTCAAGTCGCTTTGCTATTACCCAAATCACATCCGAAAACGCAGACGCTGTCGACTAGTCTAGAAAATGCAACACTTATGGCTGTTGGCGATTTGAAAAATGTACAAATTCATCTACGAATTTATGACACAGCAGGCAATCCTGCCCAAGCGGCCATTCAAGCACAAAAAGCTGTTGATGATGGCGCCAAAATTATCCTTGGTCCCTTATTTGGTGAAGCCGCAAACGCCGCAGGCATGGCTGTTGCGGATGAAGAAATAAACGTTTTAAGTTTTTCGAATAATACTTCTATTGCTGGTGGAAATGTATTTATTTTGGGTAAAACATTCCAAAATACTTCTAACAGACTTTTGTCTTACGCCGCCAAAAAAGGAAAATCGCGAGCCGTAATTTTATTCCCTAACAATATTGAAGGTAAATTTGGAAGAGCGGCACTTGAAAAATCTGCACAAAATTCAAATATCCAGGTCGTCAACAGTCAACCTTTTGAATTTACACAAAAAGGAATAGTCAACGCCGTCCCCCTAGCACGCGCCTCTATCGAAGTTGAAGAAGCAGACTTACTTCTCCTGACATCTAACTCAGCAGGAGCTCTACCTTTACTAGGACAAATGCTACCAGAGTCCGGTATTAATACAGAAAAAGTCCAATTCGCTGGAATTTCTCGTTGGGATATACCTCAGCAAACACTTCGATTGAAAGGCCTTCAAGGCGGTTGGTTCACGACGCCAGATGAAGTTGTACGGAAAAATTTTTCGAAACGTTATGAAGCTTTGTATCGGAAAAAGCCTCATCAGTTAGCCGGTTTGGCCTTTGATGGAATAGCCGCTATAGGGGCACTCGTTCAAACTGGCAAACCTCATGCCTTAACCTCAAAGGGCTTAACGCAGTCTGCAGGATTTGAAGGCGTTGACGGGATTTTTCGGTTTTTGAAAGATCGAACAAATGAGCGAGGCTTAGCGATAGCAGAAGTAAGAAACAAGCAGGTATACATCATTGACCCAGCGCCGCGATTCTTTAGATTTTGATCAGTTTAGAAATGAAAAAACTAGATCTTCCTACCACGACTTGGATTTAATCTGTCAACCAAAGCAAATTTTTGATACTAATACAGTTAATGTTTTCTTTAGGTCAGATACACCTAAAAGAACTGAATTAGTAAGTCTGTTAAAAAAATTAAAGTCTTCGGGATTTGAAAAAATCTCACTCGAGCTTACCAAAAAACCCCTTAATGCCAGAAAAGCTGTTACCAGTTATGCTTTTCTAACTGACTGCTTGGTAAAAGCCACTTGGGAGTTTGCAACGAAGGTACAATTTCCAACATATAATCCAACTGATGCAGAAAAATTGTCTATTATTTCTGTGGGGGGTTATGGAAGACGTGAAATGGCCCCTTACTCAGATGTGGATTTGCTTTTTTTAACACCCTATAAAATTACGCCTTGGGCCGAAAGTGTAATAGAAACAGTTTTATACCTTCTCTGGGATTTGAAACTCAAGGTAGGGCATTCATCTCGATCAATAAGAGATTGTTTGCGAATGGGCAGAGAAGACTACACAATTCGAACAGCTATGTTGGAGCACAGATTTGTTTGTGGAGACATCGATTTAGCCTATGAATTAAATAAAAAACTTTGGAAGAACTTATTCGAGGGAACTGCTAGGGAATTTATTTCAGCTAAATTAAAAGAAAGAGAAAATAGGCACGAGAAACACGGCCAAAGATATATGGTCGAACCTAACGTTAAAGAAGGGAAAGGTGGACTACGTGATTTACAGTCACTTTATTGGATCGCAAAGTACGTTTATAAAACTCAGAATATAAATGATTTAATTGAATTAAATGTATTCAGAGCGGACGAACATGAACAATTTGACAAAGCTGAGGAGTTTTTGTGGGCGGTACGATGTCAAATGCATCACCTATCTGATAGGGCAATTGAACAATTGAGCTTCGACCTTCAGGTCGAAGTAGCAAAGGCAATGGGATATAAAGATTCTCAAGCCCGACGTGCTGTTGAAATATTCATGCAAGATTATTTTCGACATGCAACCCGTGTTGGAGATTTAACAAGAATTTTTCTAACTTCTCTGGAAGCAGTTCACGCAAAAGATGAACCTCTTCTCGAACGAATATTTAAAAGAAGGCCAAAAATTGGTAACGAGTATGCCGTTATTAACAATAGATTAGCGATAAAGTCGGAAGAAAAATTTTTGGAGAACCCAATAAATTTACTAAAATTATTTTCAGAAGCACTTCGGACTGGTTTATTGATTCACCCCAATGCTATGAGATTAGTTTCTGCAAACCTAACATCTGTAGATAAAGAGTTTAGGCAATCGCCAGAAGCTCAGAATATTTTTTTAGAATTACTACTCAAACACGGCAATCCAGAGAGAGCTCTACGCCGAATGAATGAATTGGGTTTTCTAGCAAAATTTATCCCAGAATTTGGGCCAATCGTAGCCATGATGCAGTTCAATATGTACCACAGCTACACTGTAGATGAACATACAATTCAATGCCTAAAAACATTAGCACAAATTGAAAAGGGTGAATTGGTTGAGGAATTACCAATTGCAAGTTCAATTTTGAAAGATGGCGTGAACCGTAAGGTAATTTACGTAGCGCTGTTACTTCATGATATTGGTAAAGGGCTTTCAGATGATCACTCAATATTAGGAGCTACAATTGCCAGGCAAGTTTCACGCAGGTTAGGTCTTAAAAAACAGGAAACAGAAACAGTTGAGTGGCTCGTTAGATATCATTTACTGATGTCTGATATGGCGCAGAAAAGAGATATATCTGATCCTCGAACAGTTCGTGATTTTGCAAAAGCAGTCCAGAGCGTCAAAAGGTTAGATCTTTTAACCGTCTTAACAGTATGCGACGTGCGCAGTGTAGGGCCAAACACCTGGAATAATTGGAAAGCAACCCTTATCCGACAATTATATTCCGAAACAAGACTAACTCTGGAAAAGGGTGGCGAAGCTCTTAACAGAGAAAATCGTATGGTGGAAGCCAAAAAATTATTAAGAGAAAAATTATCGAACTGGGACCCTAAAGACGTTAAATTGGAAACTGGGCGGCATTATCCACCATATTGGCAAGGCTTCCAGATTGGAGCGCAGTTTACTTTTGCCAAATTACTAAAAAGTCTTGGGTCAGATGAAATCAAAATAGACCTGACACCCGATACAGACAGGGATGCTACGAGAATTTGCTTTGCTCTCTCAGACCACCCTGGCATTTTTTCTCGCCTTTCTGGTGCCCTTGCATTGGTTGGGGCAAATGTAGTTGATGCCCGATCTTACACATCAAAGGATGGCTTTGCGACTGCTGCTTTTTGGGTTCAAGACTCAGATGGTGCACCATATGACCGGTCCCGGTTTTCAAGACTGCGAGCTATGATTGAAAAAACATTAAGCGGTGAAATTATCACTCGCGAGGCCATTAAGGAACGAGATAAATTTAAAAAACGGGAAAGGGCATTTAAAGTCCCAACTTCTATAACTTTCAACAACGAAGGGTCGGAAATCTATACAATTATAGAGGTGGACACTAGAGATAGACCTGGATTACTTTTTGATTTAACAAGAACGCTTGCCAACATGAATGTATATATAGCATCTGCCATTATAGCGACCTACGGCGAACAGGTCGTTGACAGTTTTTATGTTAAAGACATGTTCGGTTTAAAATTTTATAGTGAGAGTAAACAAAAAAAACTTGAGCAGAATTTGCGACAGGCAATTACTATTGGAGTGAAACGAGCACAATCTTGAAACCAATTCGCCTTATATCTGGCTTTTTGACAGTTGGCTTCTGGACTTTAGCAAGTCGCATCTTGGGTATGGTTCGAGAAATACTATTATTTTCTTTAATAGGGGCTGGTCCACTTTTAGACGCTTTTTTTGCAGCATTCAGATTACCAAATATGTTTAGAAGGTTTTTCGCCGAAGGTGCTTTTAATTCAGCCTTCGTCCCTTTAATTTCAAAAAAATATGAAAGAAAAGAAAATGCTATGGCTTTCGCAAATGAAGCTATGGGCAGTTTAGCTTTTGTTTTATTAATTCTTACAACCTTTGCAATAATTTTTATGCCAGCACTTATATGGGCTATCGCCAATGGGTTTGTCGGCGATGAGCGCTTCGAAATAACTGTTGCTTTTGGCCGAGTAATGTTCCCTTATATTTTGCTAATTTCCCTCGCGGCACTTTTATCTGGAGTGCTGAATGCACTTGGGTACTTTGCTGCCGCTGCCGCTGCTCCAGTTCTACTTAACATTACAATCATTTTGGGATTGTGTGTTTCATTCTTCTTTGAGTGGCCAATAATGACAATACTAATCTATTCAGTTCCACTTGCGGGTATTTTGCAATTGATACTTTTATGGACAGCTGCAAAAAAGGCTGGCTTAGTAATTCGGCCAAGTAGGCCAAGATTATCAAAAGATATGAAGACTTTAGTTAGGGTGGCAATTCCAAGCGTTCTCGCAAATGGAGTTTTACAAATTAATTTGCTTGTTGGACAATTTGTTTCAAGCCAAGAGACAGGAGCAATTAGCTGGCTATACGGTGCAGATCGATTGTATCAGTTACCCTTAGGTGTAGTAGGAATTGCTATTGGTATAGTACTGCTTCCAGAATTATCACGCCGAATAGCTAGTAATGACGAGGGCGGAGCTCACTCTGCTTTCAATAATGCTTTTACAACAAGTATGGCGCTAACCATACCAGCCACCGTGGCTTTATTTATTGTTCCACTACCGTTGATATCAGCTCTTTTTCAGCATGGCCAAACAACCTCTGCCGATGCTGTGGCTATGGCGCTCGCCACATCAATTTATGCGCTTGGGCTACCGGCATTTGTGTTACAAAAAGTCTATCAACCGATATACTTCGCTCGAGGAGATACTAAAACGCCTTTTCGATTTGCTCTCATATCGATGATAGTAAATTCATTAATTGCATTTGGCTTAATGCCATTCTATGGATGGATTGCTGCACCAATTGCAACGACGGTTTCTGCCTGGGCTATGATAATCTTACTTTTTGCCGGAACCAAAAAATTTGGAGCTAGCGTCCAACTATCTAAAATTTCAAGATCAAAATTTTTGCTTATTATTATTTCATCTTTTGCTATGGGGCTATTTCTATGGATTGCAGATTACCTACTTAAAAAAGAAGTGGTCTCTCTTATTGAAAAAATTTCATTTGCTAGTTTTTTGGTTTTAACGGGAGCGGCCATTTACACATTTGTTGCAAATTTCTTAGGCGCATTTAGTATCAAAGAGATCCAAGAAGTGATTAAGAAAAGTTAACTTCTTAGAATGGAAAGTACTCCTTTTATCCCTCCGGGACTTACAAAAAACGAAATTATAAAACCTATAATAAAACCTGCAAAATCAGCGATCCAAAGTTGCCCAGTTCCAAACAAAAAGCTAAAAAGCAACTGAACACTCATTAATGCTACAATCAATGAAAACGCTTGCGATTGATTTTTATTTTTCGCTAATCGTAATGTGATCCAAGAAACAAATGTATACGCCCCAACAAAGCCATAAACTCCTGGGTAAGACCCAACCAATATTTGGCCATTAGTTGCCGATATGGAATAAAAAAAAGCCGCAAGAGTTGTACTTAAAAACCAAATCAAAATTACAGACAGAGCCGAAAAAACTTCTCCAACCATTTTTCCTAAGGCCAACAATAAAACTGCAGCGAAAACAACTGAAAGGCCTGATAAGTTAACAAATGGATAAGTTATAAATCTTAAGACATAATCAATTGAAAAATTACTTGTCTCAAACATCCAATTTGCAAGATCAGGAGGAACACCGTAGTTTTGTATGAGAAATAACCTTTCGGCGGCCACCCCAGACTTCCCAACTAGACCACGAAAACCAAAGAAAAGGAAAACCTCAACTAAGACTATGCCAGAAAGAATAGCCAGAATAGCGGTTGGTATTGGATTTACCACTGGGTGTTTATTATACTCTGACAAGTTAACTTCCTTAGCTTGACCAAAATTAGTGACACAGGTAAGCGATTTGAGACGGAAAATCCAGATGGAGAGTAGTAATGAGTGAAGCTGTGCAATCTGAACCAATAGGCAAGTTCAAGAAGCGAGTTTTTTCTGGAGTACAACCATCTGGTGGATTGACCCTTGGTAATTACTTGGGTGCAATCAAACGATTTGTTCAGATGCAGAATGACGATTACGAAACAATTTATTGTGTAGTTGACCTCCACGCGATTACCGTTTGGCAAAATCCAAAAATGCTCAGGCAAAATATAAGGGAGTTAGCGGCTTCCTTTATTGCATCAGGGCTCGATCCAAAAAAATCTATATTATTTAATCAATCGGCAGTACCTGAACATGCTCAGTTAGGCTGGGTCTTTAATTGTGTGGCTCGCATGGGCTGGATGCAAAGAATGACACAGTTTAAAGATAAAGCTGGGAAAAATGCTCAGAATGCATCGCTAGGTCTATTTGGTTACCCTGCGCTAATGGCAGCTGATATTTTGGCCTATCATGCGACTCATGTTCCAGTTGGCGATGATCAGAAGCAGCACCTTGAACTTACCAGAGATATAGCCATAAAATTCAATCATGATTATGAAATTGATTTTTTTCCAGTGACTGAGCCTGTTATTGGAGGACCAGCAGCTCGAGTAATGAGCCTGCGTGACGGTACAAAAAAAATGTCTAAGTCTGACCCTTCAGATTTAAGTCGAATAAACATGACAGACAACTCAGATATGATTGCTAATAAAATTAGAAAAGCAAAAACAGATCAATATGGCCTTCCGTCCGAACCAAAAGGTCTGGAAGGGAGAGCTGAAGCACAGAATTTAGTATCAATATACGCAGCACTCGGAGATCAAAGCCTGGAAAGCGTTTTAAGCGAAATTGGCGGCAAACAATTTTCAGATTTTAAACCTATGTTGGTAGAGAGAGCTACCGCAGTACTGTCACCAATTTCCAGTGAAATGGGTCGCATTATGCAGGATATACCTCAGTTAGATAAAGTGTTGAATGATGGCGCATTTAAAGCTAAATCCTTAGCCGAACCAATTTTGAAAAAAACGTTCGATATCATAGGTTTGAATTAGATAATTCGGTGTTCTTTTTCTTAGCACTGAAATTAAAAATAATGTGCTATAGCTAATAGTTTTTTTGCTAGAAAAAAGTTCAAAGACGCCTTCAAAATCAATCGGAATTGTAACCGGCTATTTTTAGTAAAGAGGATCCCGAAGCAGCTGCCGGATAATTTCGCATATTCTCAATTTAACTTATAAGATTAATGGGTTTAGAATGATTCTAAACTCTTGACTTTTTTTGACTTAATTTACATATTGATCACGTTAATTAAGGATCAATCGATGTTCATACAAACAGAATCCACTCCAAATCCGGCTACTTTGAAATTTTTACCAGGACAAACTGTATTAGAAGAAGGAACCGCTGATTTTCCTACTGCTGATGACGCTAACATTTCACCACTTGCCCAAAGACTTTTTAGTGTAAATGGTGTAACTGGTGTTTTTCTGGGCCGCGATTTCGTCACTGTAACAAAGGAAGATGATGTGGAGTGGGATCACGCCAAACCAGCTCTTCTTGGCGCTATAATGGAACATTTTCAATCGGGTCAAGAAGCAATTAGTGGCGAAGCGACACCTGATCACTCAACAGACGTGTCGGAGGAAGACGCACCAATCGTTGGCCAAATAAAAGAATTACTCGACAGCCGGGTCAGACCAGCAGTTGCTCAAGATGGAGGAGACATAACTTTTCACGGGTTTGATCGAGGAGTAGTTTACCTTCAAATGAAAGGTGCATGTGCAGGTTGTCCCTCTTCAACAATGACCCTAAAAATGGGAATCGAAAATCTTTTAAGGCATTATATTCCAGAGGTGACCGAGGTTCGCCCAGTTGATCTTTGATGAGAATGTAATTGTTTTTGACACCTCCGACCGATATATCGCCGCAGCGCTATATCGGGGAAAAGAAAATATCCAAACAAAAATAGAATTCATGGCTACAGGGCAAGCAGAGGCGCTTATGTCTTTTCTTAACAAGCTTCTAGCAGTTTCCTCTTTAAATTGGTCAGATTTGAGTAAGATCGGTGTCTGTACAGGTCCAGGTAATTTTACAGGTATTCGAATTTCCGTGTCGGCCGCACGGGGTTTAGCTTTAGGCTTAGAAATTCCAGCAATAGGAGTTACTAGTTTTGAAGCCACTTTGTATGGGCGTGGTAATGAAAATCTAGCTTTGCTGCCAGCCAAAAAAGGTTTCTATTATGTTGGCTCAAATCGAAAAAATGCAAAATTTATATCAGAAGATAAAATAGATCCCGAAAACTTTAAGTACATTAATAAACCCTCACCCGAAGTTCATTTGAAAAATATAGCTTTATTAACGCAAGAAAAAGAAATCTGTCGCCCTGTTCCATGCTATATTAAACCCGCAGATGCTGCACCGAGCCTAAACAAGGCGCCCAATATTCTAAAATGACACCGTTTGAGATGGCAAAACTACATTCGCTTTCGGGCGACCATACTCGGCCATGGAGTGAAATTGAATACAAGAATCTCCTGGATACAAATACAAGCAGATTATTTTACACCAAAAATGGCTTTCTTATTGGTCGTGTTATTGACCAAGATGCAGAGATTTTAAATGTTATTATTCATCCAGATTATCGCCGACTGGGCAAGGCAAGCAAACTCATTGGTACCTTCGAAAAAGAAGCAAAAGATTCAGGATCTTTAAGGTGTTTTCTTGAAGTTGCCGAATCGAATAACTCAGCTAAAAAACTTTATAGTGCTCTGGGCTATTTGAAGGTTGGGCAGAGAAACAATTACTACAAATTTGTTGATGGTCGTAAAGACGATGCAGTAATCTTATCCAAAGAAATATGAGCTCGCCTTAAATTATTCTAAAATTAGATTGATTTGAGAAAAAAGCTGTTGACCAGCATTTGCTGAGGCGTCTTAATGAGACAATAATATTTTACGATCCAAACGCGCTAGAACGTGTAGGGATAAATTAACAACTGGGAGTTTTATATGAATATCGTTACGAAAATGTTGTCGGCCGGAGTTGGCTTAACCATGAGTGCAAGTATAGCTTTAGCCGAACCCGCCATTATTTTTGATCTTGGGGGAAAATTTGATAAATCCTTCAACGAGTCTGCGTTTACCGGGGCGCAGCGCTGGGCAGATGAAACGGGAGGATCATTCAGAGAAATTGAACTTCAAAATGAAGCACAGCGTGAACAAGCTTTACGTAGATTTGCCGAAGCCGGAGCTAACCCAATTGTAATGGCTGGCTTTGCATTTGCTGATTCACTTGGGAAGGTTGCACCAGATTATCCAGATACAAAGTTTGCTGTTATCGACGTAAACTGGCTAAGTTTACCAAACGTAAGGGGCATTGGCTTCAATGAGCACGAAGGGTCATATTTGGTTGGAATGCTCGCAGCACAGGCATCCAAGACAGGAACCGTTGGTTTTGTAGGGGGTATGGATATACCTCTTATCAGGCGTTTTGGATGCGGTTATGCACAAGGCGTAATGGCAGTAAATCCTAATGCTACGGTTATAGCTAATATGACTGGAACGACACCCGCTGCATGGAACGATCCAGTAAAAGGTTCTGAGCTTACAAAAGCCCAAATTAGCCAAGGTGCAGATGTAGTGTATGCGGCAGCAGGCGGTACAGGTGTCGGTGTTTTACAAACAGCTGCCGATGAGGGTATTTTATCTATAGGTGTTGACGCAAACCAGAATTATCTACACCCAGGCAAAGTGTTAACTTCAATGCTGAAGCGTGTTGATAATGCTGTTTATGAAGCATTTTCTGCTGGAGAAAATTTAGAAACTGGAAATTTTCAAATGGGTATAGCCAACGGCGGAGTAGGATACGCATTAGATGAGCATAATGCTTCTTTAGTTTCTGACGCTATGAAATCTGCGGTTGATGCAGCATCAGCTTCAATAGCAAATGGATCAATGAAAGTTCATAACTACACCGACGATGAGTCTTGCCCAGCCATTTCATTCTAATAGGTTTAAAAATACTAGTAAAAACCGCACCAATTCAGGTGCGGTTTTTATATTAAATTGAGAAATAAATGACTAAAAACCCAGCGATTGAATTAAGAAAAATATCTAAATCCTTTGGTCCTGTTCAAGCAAACAAAGATATTACTATCCGAGTTATGCCTGGAACAATTCATGGAATTATCGGAGAAAATGGTGCTGGAAAGTCAACCTTAATGTCCATTTTATACGGATTTTACAAGGCTGATGCAGGGGAAATTTTTGTTGATGGTAAAAAAATTTCCATACCGGATAGCCAAGCGGCAATAGCTGCAGGAATCGGAATGGTGTTCCAACATTTTAAGCTAGTTGAGAACTTTTCGGTTCTTGAAAATATTGTTCTCGGTGCAGAAAGTGGAGCTCTTTTGTCCCCATCTCTTGGCAAAGCCAGAGCAGAACTTGCAGCATTAGCAGCAGAATATGAGCTTAATGTAGATCCTGATGCTATAATTGAGGATATTGGGGTTGGAATGCAGCAACGAGTAGAAATTCTTAAAGCTCTTTACCGACAAGCAAATATTTTAATTTTGGATGAACCTACAGGCGTTTTAACACCAGCTGAGGCGGACCAGCTTTTCAGAATACTCAAGCGGCTACGCGAAGAAGGAAAGACAATTATTTTAATCACTCATAAGCTCCGGGAAATTATGGACATTACAGACACAGTGAGCGTAATGCGTCAGGGCGAAATGACAGCCACCTTGAGAACTGTCGATACTACACCTGAGGATTTGGCAGAACTTATGGTTGGAAGAAAAGTTCTTCTTCGCGTTGATAAAGCGCCTGCAAAGCCCACAAAGCCAGTTCTTGAAATACAAAACCTAAATATGGTCGATGATTTTGACGTGCAAAGGTTAAAAAATATTAACCTGACTGTTAAAGCCGGGGAAATACTTGGTATTGCTGGTGTCGCGGGTAATGGTCAGTCAGAACTTTTACAGGTTTTGGGGGGCTATAGCGCCGCTACGGGTATTATTAAATTAAATGGATCAGAAATAGACCTATCAACCAGTGTATCTGGTGATGGTCAGGCAAGACGGGCACTAGGAATGGCACATGTACCCGAGGATAGGCAACGTGAAGGTCTAATAATGGACTTCATGGCATGGGAGAATGCAGTTTTTGGTTATCACCGAGAAAAATCCAACCAAGCAAATCGATTTTTTATGGACAATAATGCAATTCGAAGAGAAACCGAAGAGAAAATGAAGCGGTTCGATGTTCGTCCTCCTAACCCAAGACTAACCGCAAAAAATTTTTCAGGTGGAAATCAACAAAAAATAGTTTTGGCTCGTGAAATTGAGCGGAATCCAGACTTGCTGCTTGTGGGACAACCAACAAGGGGAGTTGATATTGGTGCTATTGAATTTATACATCAACAAATTGTTGCACTACGCGACCAAGGAAAAGCTATTTTGCTTATTTCCGTAGAATTGGATGAAATATTGTCCCTGTCAGATAGAGTACTTGTCATGTTCGATGGAGAGATTATGGGTGAGAGAAACCCGGCAAATACAAATGAAAAAGAACTGGGGCTTTTGATGGCTGGTGTTTCTGAGAAAGCGGCTCAATGATATATCTTAATCCTAAAAATGACTGTAGTGGAGCATGCAAATGGATATAATGCCAAGATGGGTCGATATAATAATCGTGCCCTTGTTGTCTTTGTTTTTAGCAGCTTTTTTATCTGCATTACTCATTATAGCAATTGGTGAAAGCCCGATAGCAGCCCTAAATCTTATGATTGAAGGCACATTGCTTCGATCTGCAGGCTGGGGCTATATGCTGTATTACACAACAAATTTTATTTTTACTGGCCTTGCCGTTTCAGTGGCTTTTCATGCAGCACTTTTTAATATTGGAGGCGAAGGCCAAGCTATGATCGGAGGCTTGGGAGTAGCCCTTGTATGCTTGTTTATTCCATGGCCACACTGGACATTAGCCATAGTTGGTGCTTCGATCGGAGCTGCTCTTTTTGGTATGATTTGGGCAGGTTTACCTGCTTATCTGCAGGCAAAAAGAGGCAGCCATATCGTAATTACCACTATTATGTTTAATTTCATCGCGGCAGGGGTTTTAAATTTCTTTTTGGTAGACGTTTTAAAACCAAAAGGAAGCATGGATCCTGCATCCGCCAACTTTCCATCAACTACTCATCTTCCCACCTTCCAAGATCTGGCGAGCTTATTTGGGTTTGAAAAAGCTTTCAGATCTGCTCCTGCAAATGTGAGTTTTTTTATTGCACTTTTGGCATGCATTGCCGTTTGGTATCTGATTTGGCGCTCTCCACTAGGATATGAAATTAGAGCTTTGGGGAAATCTGGACCAGCGGCGCGCTATGCAGGTGTTAGACCAGTCAAAATAATAATGATAGCGATGATGATATCAGGTGCATTATGTGGAATGATGGCAATTAATACCACGCAAGGGGAAAGTGAGCGGCTTATTCTGAATTTTACCGAAGGTGCGGGTTTTATTGGCATCGCAGTCGCTCTAATGGGCCGGAGCCATCCGTTAGGTGTTCTACTGGCTGCCTTATTATTTGGCTTTCTATACCAAGGCGGTGCCGAATTAGCCCTTTGGACCAAAATACCCCGTGAACTAATAGTAGTGATTCAAGCTTTGGTGATACTATTTACGGGAGCCCTAAGTTTGATGGTGAGAGCTCCACTTGAAAGGTTTTTTATGTCTGTTCAGAAGGCAAAAGAATGATTGACTTTTTAACCCTACTTCAGGTTTTAGATAGTTCATTGCGCCTCGCAACACCTTTATTATTGGTGTGCTTGGCGGGCTTATTTTCTGAACGCGCAGGTATTTTTGACATTGGGCTCGAAGGAAAACTTTTAGCTGCAGCGTTTGTGTCTGCAGCATTCGCAGCAATAACAGGATCTGTTTGGCTAGGTCTTTTAGCAGGCATATTAGCGTCAATTATGCTATCATTACTTCACGGATTAGCATCGATTACACTTCGAGGCGATCAAATTATATCAGGCGTAGCCATAAATTTTCTAGCAGCAGGCCTAACCGTCGTAATAGCGCAAGATTTGTTTGGACAAGGAGGTCGAACGCCACCTTTAAAGTCGGGCGGCAGGTTCGAACCAATAAACTTTCCAGGGGCTACGTCGTCAAAAGAAATTAATGATGCGGGTCCATTAATGCAGCTTTACTCAGAACTTTTTTCCGGACACTCTCTTCTTGTTTATGTTGCACTGCTTACTGTGCCTTTATCATGGTTTATACTTTACAAAACGAGATATGGACTTCGCTTACGCGCTGTTGGCGAAAATCCTGCTGCAGTTGATACAGCGGGAATATCAGTTGTAGGATTGCGGTACAGTGCAGTTATTATAGGGGGAATTTTGTGCGGCATTGCGGGTGCATATATTGCAACTTCCCTTCAGGCTAACTTTACAAAAGATATGTCTGCGGGACGTGGTTTTATTGCACTAGCAGCCTTAATCTTTGCGAAGTGGCGTCCTTGGTATGCACTTAGCGCATGTTTATTATTTGGTTTTTTCTTCGCAGTAGATACTCGATTTCAGAACATACTATTACCAGCTTGGTCACTGAGTGGATTTCTAATACTCATAGCGCTAGGGTTGATGAGCTATATTTGGAGAAAGGATTATTTAGACAAAGTGGTCCTTGGAGGTTTAGCCCTTGGAATCTCAACTATTGCATTAATGATTGTTTTCTCAGTTTGGAATACTGGAGCTAGCAGCCAAATTAAAATCCCTGTCGTCTTCATACAATCACTTCCTTATGTCCTAACAGTAGTGGTTTTGGCTGGGTTTGTTGGAAAAGCTATTCCTCCTCGGGCAGGCGGGCAACCATATGTAAAAGAACGCTAGTCATTCAAGTTGATTAAAACTACCTAGCGCGGAGCCATTCTTATTGCTCCGTCTAGACGTATAACCTCTCCATTCAGCATGTCATTTTCAATAATCTGAACCACTAATTTAGAAAATTCTGCTGGTTTTCCTAATCGTGATGGAAATGGGACCTGTTTTCCCAGAGATTCTCGAATTTCTTCAGGCAAACTTTCTAAAAGTGGTGTCAAAAATAATCCAGGCGCAATCGAACAGACACGAATACCTTTATCAGAAAGGTCTCTTGCCATTGGAAGTGTCATTCCAACAATACCGCCTTTGGAAGCTGAGTATGCAACCTGACCTATCTGCCCATCATAAGCGGCAACCGACGCTGTATTCACTATAACACCTCTAAATCCATCCTCCGAATACTCCCTATTTTTGACCATTTCAGCCCCACATATAGAAGCTACATTAAAGGAACCAATTAAATTAATGTTAATCACTTTAGCAAATAATTCGTTGGAATGAGCTTCCCCTCGTGAAACAGTTTTTGCTGCTGGACCTATACCCGCACAATTTACGACAATCTGAATTCCTTCATTTTGCTTCGAAAAAGATAAAACTGCTTGTTTTACGCAATTAACATCCGATACATCGACTTTGTAAAAATCCGAATTTATTTCTTTCGAAATCGCTAAACCTTTATCAGCGTCTAAGTCAAAAATAGCTACCTTTGCGCCCATGGATGACAACATTCGCGAAGTTGCTTCACCCAAACCGGAGGCGCCACCGGTAACTACAGCTGATACTTTTCCATTTATTTCCATTTATCATCTCACCATATTTTCTTATTTACTATACAAATCCTTTCTTTTGGCTAAATTTTAGACGCGCTAAGTGATCTATACATATATTTGCGCTAGGATACAGAAATGACACAACACAAACAACTTCCAAGAGAAGAGTTTCCCACCTTTATTGAGATGCCAACAAGATGGATGGATAACGATGCCTACGGCCATATGAACAATATTGTCCATTATGCACTAATAGACACAGCTGTTACTGACTGGCAGAGAAACCATGGCTTCTTTAATCAAGAACATAAATATCTAGAATTTATGGTAGTTGAAAGTGGCTGTCGCTACTTTTCCGAAGCTGCGTATCCAGATAAAATAGCAGTGGGCTTAAGAATAAAAAAAATTGGCAATACATCATGGATATATCAGGCAGGGCTTTTTAGAGCAGAGGATAAATTGTGTTTTGCCCTAGGTTTTTTTGCCCAAGTTCTCGTAGATTGTAAAAATAGAAGGCCTACACCTATCCCTGAGAAAATGCGTGATGCATTAAAATTAATCGAAATTTAATCTAAAGTCATTAACCCGAGAGTATGATTGCAAATTAGTAACTTTAGAAGCTAATCACTTTTCCAGTTTCGGCAGAAACCTGCGCTGCATGGCCCATTCTAACTGCCCAGATACCATCTTCCAGTGTAACTTCTGGCAACATTTTTCCGTCCACCACAAGCATGAATTTTTGATGCTGATAAAACGTGGAACCATTATGATCTCCAGCTTCTAATATCTTTTTATCCACAGGCACCTCTAGTTCTTTTAAACCAGACTTATCTCTTGGGCTAATAACTATTTTTGATATTGGAGGAGTACCAAGATTTTTTGGCCAAAGCCTGTCAGGTCCTGGAATAAAAGCCTCAATTTTACCAGCCTCACCCGTGACTGATATCTCTTCTTGATACCTAGCTCCTTCAGCAAACATGCAAAGTTCGAGCATTGCCTTCATATTATTTTCAAACTCAACAATAGCATATCCGTGATCCCAAATATCAGGCACCAAACCCGAGTAATTTTCTTTAAGGTGGTTAACGGCCTGCCCCCCACTTGCCATTATCTTAGTTGGGTTAGACTTTGTTATTAATCTCATCAAATCGAAAAAATGACAGCATTTTTCAACAAATGTTCCGCCACTATTTTTATTAAATCTGTTCCAGTTATCAACTTTAGGAAGAAATGGAAATCTATGTTCACGGATAGAAAGCATTTTGATATCACCAGTCACATTTTCTTGCTGCCTAATAAGTTCTGTTATTGGTGGCATATATCGATATTCCATGGCTACCCAAACCGGTGCTGTGTATTTAACTAAAAAATTTTCTACTTTCTCCAAATGATTGATGTTAGTGAATAAAGGCTTTTCCACCAAAATTGGCTTATGAGGTACGCTTGCCAATTTTTCCAATTGTTCCATATGAAGATGATTTGGCGAAACTATTAACCAGCAATCAATATTTTCGTCTTTTAAAATTTGATCAAGTGAGCCATAAAACTTGGCCTCTGGTGCAAGTATTTGTGCCATTTTCTGCATATTTGGATTAGGTTCATAAATAGCATAGGTTAAAGCATCATCTACTAAATTTATATTGCGAAGGTGCTCCTGCCCCATCATTCCACAGCCTATAATTCCATACCTTTTTTTCATAACACTCCTAACTGATACGCGTCGTATAGCGGGCAATACTTGTATCGATCCAACTTCGTGAAAACTCAACAGGCGCTCCAAACTGGTCGTTCGCCAAACGCTCTATACAAACCGTCTCATTGTCATGCGCTAATTTAAATTCCTCTGGTGCCCAAGAAGGAACTGGAAGTAAAGTCGCACTATCTTTAGCTGACATGATGCGCAAATTTAAAATATCTTTATAAAAAAGATAAACTGACTGTGAAATTTGATCAAACTTATGCCCATTAGTTTTCATAGAATCTAAGTGTATTTCTTCCAATACGCAGGGTTGGTCGTCGAGGAAACGTAATCGCCTAATCCGCAGGCACTTATTTGATTCTCCAAAAAACGGTGCAGTTTTTGGCTTTTGAACCAAATTGATATCTAAATTTTTTGCAGAAGGCAAACCTCCACCATCAATTAATTCAACTCTAAAAAACGAGTAAATGGAATCAAACTTTGTATTGAATTTTACATAATTACCTGAACCATGTTTTCGAAATAGCGCACCTTTTTGTTCAAGGTCTTGTAAGGCTTTTCGCAATGTTCCAACAGAAATATTGAGTGACTTAGCTAAATTTCTTTCGGGCAAAAGACGTTCTCCATCCAATAAACGACCAGCTATAATTTCTCGCATAAGCATTTCACTAATTTGGATATAAACTGGTAAAGAGGTGGCTTCGGACATGCTTTCAAAATGTAAGTAATTTCAAAATTGATACACCATTGATTTACATATGTTGGAATGCTACGCAAGACCTAAGATAAGGGGAAGCCTATGACCGTCGTGCCAATAACATCTGCTGACTTAAGAGCTGCGGAAGTTTCTTGGTTCTCGGCTTTATGCTCCGACGATTACCAATTTTTAGGGGTTCCTGATGGAAATCTTCGCAGTTCCTGGGAACATTGTAGTTCAATCGTAAAAGAAGCAGAAAATTATGGATTCCGAAATATTCTATGCCCATCATCTTATCAAGTTGGACAAGACACATTGAGCTTTGTAGCTGGCTGCGCACCAATAACCGAAAAAATTAATATGCTTGCTGCAGTAAGATGCGGTGAAATGCAACCTATTATGCTTGCCCGAACTATCGCCACCTTGGATCACATGATGAAAGGTCGCTTGACAATTAACATTATTAGTTCCGATTTTCCCGGGGAAAAAGCTGAAAGTGGATATCGATATCAACGCTCACGAGAAGTAGTGGAAATTTTGAAACAAGCCTGGATCCAAGATGAGATTAATTATGCAGGTGAAATATACAACTTCTCAGGGCTCACAACAGAACCTTCAAAGCCATTTCAAATTGGAGGACCGCTGCTTTATTTTGGGGGCTATTCTCCACCAGCTCTTGAGTTATGCGGACAGCATTGTGATGTCTATCTGATGTGGCCTGAACCAAGAGAACAAATAACTGGGCGGATGAAATCTGTGAATGAGGTGGCTGAAAAATATAATAGAACCCTCGATTATGGTCTACGTGTTCATATGATTGTTAGAGATACCGAAATAGAAGCCAAAGAATATGCTGAGTATATAGTATCAAGGCTAGAAGATGACTTCGGAAAAAAAATAAGAGAACGTGCTCAAGATAGCTCTTCATTGGGAGTCTCTCACCAAGCAAAAAATAGACAAATTTCGGATGAATTCGGTTATGTCGAACCTCATCTTTGGACAGGAGTGGGTAGAGCAAGATCTGGATGTGGTGCTGCTATTGTTGGATCAACTGATCAAGTGATGAGCGAATTAGAACAGTATCAGAAATTAGGAATTCGGTCTTTTATCTTATCTGGATACCCCCACCTTGAAGAATGCAAACATTTTGGCTCGAAAGTCTTGCCAAACATAAAAACTTGCTCTTTACCGCATGTATATGGCCGAGTTCCCAATAATATACCTTCAACTCCATTAGGACTAGGAGAGCGTAACTAATGGAAAGAATTAAAATCAGTTCATCTCTTACAATGTCGCGTTTGGTATACGGAATGTGGAGATTGGGTGATGACGAAGACACATCGATTGATCACGTGCGCAATAAAATATCGAGTTGTTTATATCAAGGAATAACTTCCTTTGATCAGGCCGATATTTATGGCGGCTATGAAGCTGAAGAAATTCTAGGAAATGCGCTTAAAAGTTCAAATCTCCGTCAAAAAATGGAAATTGTTACCAAATGCGATATCGTAGCTCCAGTGGGTAGATATGAAAGTGCCCGCGTTAAGTATTATGATACGTCAAGAGATCATATTCTAAATTCAGTAGACTCATCTTTAAAACTTATGGGTATCGATTACATCGATTTGCTTTTGCTCCATAGGCCAGACCCATTAATGAACCACTTTGAAACTGGTGCCGCTCTTGATGAAATAATTGCCTCTGGGAAAGTAAGAAATGTGGGTGTTTCAAACTTTAAACCTTGGGATTGGAATTTATTGCAAACTGGGATGAAAAACAAACTCGTCACCAATCAAATTGAGTTAAGCGTGCTAGCACACGATGGCTTCACTAATGGAGATGTCGCATTTCACCAAAGTAATAATACTCCCATTATGGCATGGTCTCCTTTAGCGGGAGGAGACTTATTTTTGAAATCGAACGAAAAGATTTTAAATCAACTTGACAGTATAGGTAAAATATTTGACGTCGAACCGGGTACGATAGCTGTGGCTTGGTTGCTCGCGCACCCGGCTAATATTCTACCCGTACTAGGAACAAACTCATTGGCTAGAATAGAGACAATTTCAAAAGCCTTAGAGGTTAAATTAGATAGGCAAACCTGGTTTGAAATTTACACAGCCGCGCTCGGGCGCGAAATTGCGTAATGACAGTGGAATTAAATTTTTATGATTGATTTAGATGAGTTCAGATTTGCCTTAGGAAAATATGTAACAGGGATCACAATTGTTACTTGTAATAGTGAAAATGGTCCTATCGGAATTACAGCCAATAGTTTTTCAAGCCTGTCCTTATCCCCACCGTTGGTACTATGGGCACCTGCGAAAGCTTCTAAAAGGCATAATACTTTTTTAGAAGCCAAGAAATTTATTGTTCATATTGCTAGCGAAAATCAAATTGAGCTCTGTAAAAGTTTCTCAAAGAGTGCAAATGGGGAAAGTGAATTGATTTGGGCTTATAATGATGAAGGTGATGCATTTATCGAAAATTGTTCGGCGCGTTTTGAATGTATAAAATACAATCACTTTGATGGAGGAGATCATTCAATCATAGTAGGAGAAGTCAAGAAGTTTGAAACTACAGATCATAAACCGTTACTTTATTTAGGGGGAAATTACCAAAAACTTTAATTTATGACAAAAATTCAGAAAAATGAGGAAAATAAAATTTTAAGCAGTTTTTTGTTTTTATATAACCAAACTTTTTATATTTGACCTGCGTTAGATTTTAGAGTTTGGTAGCGCTACCAACAGTGCAAATTTTAGCACTTAAATTTTAAAGATTAGGTCATCTATTGACTTGGTTTTTATTAAAATTCAAATGTTTCAACTCTTGGGAGGAAAAGAATGAAACTTAATACTAAAACTTTAAGCATCACGGCTGCTTTATCCTTGGGCTTCGGTTCAATGGGTATCGCGGGCTCTCACGATGTTTGCAATACACCATCTAAATTAGGCGACATGGGAAGCTTTCCCGGTGAAGTCATAACCATGCAAGGATCAATGCTGGGCACTGACCAAGAAATGTTAGAAAATACCATTAGTTGCTTTGAAAAAGCAACTGGTGCAAAAGTTCAATATTCTGGTTCTCGCGATTTTGCAGCTTTAGTCGTTGCCGATATGCGTTCAAACAACCCACCTAACATTTCTATCTTTCCACAGCCAGGTCTTGCGGCCGATATGGCAGCAGAAGGCCACTTAATTCCAATTGGAGACGACGCAGCAGCATGGATGAAAGACAATTATGGTGCAGGTTCATCTTGGGTAGATCTTGGCACGTATAAAGATCCAGATGGTAATGATCAATTTTACGGTTTTGCCTTTAAAATGGATTTAAAATCACTTGTTTGGTATTCACCAGAACAATTTGAAGACAACGGCTATGAAATTCCATCCACGATGGAAGAACTTATTGCTCTGTCAGATCAGATGGTAGCTGATGGAAATACACCTTGGTGTATTGGTGTCGAGTCTGGGAATGCTACAGGTTGGACCGCAACCGACTGGATGGAAGACATCATGCTGCGTACTACCTCTGCTGAAAACTATGACCGTTGGGTTTCAAATGACCTGGCCTTTAATAGTCCAGAAGTGATTAATGCTATGGAACTTTATGGTCAATTCTCTCGAAATGATGATTACGTTGCGGGTGGAGCGGCTTCCGTAGCGACTACTTCATTTGGTGATGCGCCAAAAGGATTGTTCACATCACCCCCGAGTTGCATGATGCACCGTCAAGCTTCATTCATTACTGGATTTTTCCCTGATAAGGGTGAAGAGGTTGCTCGCGGTGAAGCAGATGCATTTTATTTTCCACCTTTTGCATCTGGAAACCTAGGGAACCCAGTTCTAGGTGCTGGAACTTTGTACACTATGGCGAAAGACTCTCCTGCTACACGCGCATTCTTTAAGTATTTGCAAGAAGCCTCAGCACATGAAGCTTGGATGCAGCAAGGTGTATTCCTTACCGCTCATAAAGGTGCTGACTTAAGTGCTTACGCAACACCGCTGTTAAGAAAGCAAGGTGAAATCCTAGCAAATGCTACTACATTTCGCTTTGATGCTTCTGACTTGATGCCTGGTGCTATCGGTGCTGGCGCTTTCTGGAGTGAAATGACCGCATTTGCAAACGGTCAGGATGCAAAAACTACTGCTGACAATATTCAAGCAGCTTGGGACGCTATAAAATAATAAAACAATACAATTTTGATGGGAGCACAGCTAAAACCTGTGCTCCTATTCTGTCAGTTTGGGTCAAACATTTAAATGCGTTCTGTTCAATCTATAATTTTCAGTAATAGCTTAGCCATCGTTCTCACGATAGTTTGCGTATTACCAATTACTGCTGTCTTTGTATTTTCTCTAACTGCACCCATTGACGACGCTTTTGCAAGTTTTGGCCTTTGGCTTCACAATAAATATGGATGGTCTGTAGCAACTTTTGTAACAGAATTAAGATTTGCAAAAGTTGGTTTTGCTTTACGTTCTGTTGTAATCGCTTTGTTTATCTCATTTTTATATTATTGGATCACAAACTGGCTTAACTTTGGGCTAGCAAATTTCAGATCAAGTAGTTCAATTGGCAGAAGATCATTAATCGTAGAAGCCATTCAACCGTGGATATTTGTGGGCCCAGCACTGATCCTACTCTTACTTTTTTTACTAGTTCCCGCACTTACAACATTAAAAATCTCTTTTACAGAACCTGGTGGAGCAGCCTCAGTTAATAACTATTCATTCCTGTGGGATCCAAACGCTTTGGGTTATATACAGTTTAGGCTCGCTATGAGAAATAGCTTAATGTGGCTAATTTTAGTCCCGTCTCTTTGTATAATATTTGGGTTACTAATTGCTGTTTTAGCCGACTCTGTAAGATGGGGTATGGTTGCAAAAACATTTATTTTTGTACCTTTAGCCATCTCATTTGTTGGAGCAGCCGTGATCTGGCGAAATATATTTGCGGGTGGAGGCATCGAGCCACAAGAAGCAATAAATGGCGTTACACCTTCCTATCAAATAGGCCTACTAAAGGCTATTTTGGGGCACACGCCCGAGTATAATGAACCCATGTATAATCTTAAATTTTGGGGTAATTTTTACCTAATGTGGATTATGGTATGGATTAAAACTGGCTTTGCGATGGTTATTTTCTCTGCTGCGTTAAGAGGTGTTCCACAAGAGACAGTAGAAGCCGCCATTATTGACGGAGCAAACCCAAGACAACTTTTCTTCAGAGTGAAATTACCTCAAATTTTTTCAACAGTTGTTGTGGTATGGACCTACCTTGTTACGGATGTATTAAAGGTTTTTGATATTCCCTATGCGCTTTCCGCTAATGATGACGACAAGCTTCTTCTTGCCACAATGATGGAAGCCGCAATGAACACATGGTCTATAGGTGGCAACAATGTTGATAATTTATTTGCCGCTATAGCAGTTATGCTGATGCTAACAGTTATACCTCATATGATTTTTCTTGGTTGGCGTATTCGGCGCGAACAAAAGCTGTTGGAGCATTAAGGATTTGACTGCTCATGTATAATCGTTCGTTTGCTCACATAATACTCGCTATTATCCTGGTAATCTGGGTAGTGCCTTTCGTAGCCCTTATAACAACTTCATTTAGATCAGAAATTGCATCTAAAACTTCAGGCTTTTGGACAGCATTCACTCCAACAGAACTCGGGCACCGTTTCAGTACACATGATAAAGGCGAGCAGGTCACAATAACGGAAATGCGGGGTAATATTTTCCAACGCATAAACAAAGATGAAGAATGGTTTCAAATATCCGGAGAGATTAACTCCATAATGTTTAAAGGTCGAGTTCCCGACCCTGACAAACCCGGGAAAACCAAGCTAATCCGGAAACTTGTGCCTGCCGGTGAAGTCATGGATGTCAGAGGGGGCGAATTCGTTTTCCAGGCTAATGGGGATTTTGTTTGGTCTTTTCCGGAAGAAGTTGCACCAAAACCGAAAAACCTTGATGTTTTTATAAATCAAGACCCCGTATTTGGCACGGAAGCCTATTTTGAAGTTTTATTGGATAATAAAGACGTACCTAACGCCTTGATCTCTTCCTTTATAGTAGTTGTCCCAGCAACAATCATTCCAATAACAGTCGCTGCTTTTGCTGCTTATGCCTTTTCATGGATGCGGTTTCCAGGCAGGGATTGGTTATTCATAATTGTAGTTTCGCTTATGGTAGTCCCGACGCAACTGGCTTTTTTACCAATACTTCAAGGCTTTAACGGAATTGCCACATGGGCGACGGCTCTAAAACAATGGACAACGGACTGTGAATTAACAAATTCATGTCAATTCCCAACAAAATCATTTGCAGGTTTGTGGCTTACACATACAGGCTTCGGTCTGCCTCTCGCTATATTTCTTTTAAGAAATTATATTGTTGGATTACCTAGAGAATTGCTCGAGAGCGCCAAAATTGATGGAGCCAATCATATGCAAATTTTCGTAAAAGTAGTTGTTCCACTTTCTGTACCAGCGCTTGCTTCATTCAGTATATTTCAGTTTCTCTGGATCTGGAATGATTTATTGGTAGCAATGTTTGTTGGCCCCAGCGAAAATGACAATATAGTTTTCCCAATTTTGTTGGAGCGACAGTTGGGAACTTTTGGAGACCAACTTCACCTTCTCAACGCTTCAGCCGTAATCTCCATGATAGTTCCAGTGATAGTATTTCTTGCTATGCAAAAATATTTTATTAGGGGTTTGCTCGCTGGATCCGTCAAGGGAGGTTAGTGAATGTCTTCTTTGAAATGGTGGGAACACGCCGTCATTTATCAAATCTATCCCAGGTCGTTCCAGGACTCAAACTCAGATGGAATTGGTGATATCAATGGGATCACATCAAGGTTGAAATATATTGCAAACCTGGGTGTCGACGCCATTTGGATTAGTCCGTTTTTCATGTCCCCTCAATATGATTTTGGGTATGATGTATCTAATTATTGTGATGTGAACCCTGAGTATGGAAATCTAAGTGATTTTGATCAATTAATTGAGAAAGCTCACGAGCTCGGCTTGCGCCTGATGATAGATATTGTCCCAGCTCATTGTTCTTACTTACACCCATGGTTTGAAGAAAGCCGAAAATCAAAAGACAATCCAAAATCTGATTGGTTTCACTGGGTCGACCCAAAACCTGACGGTTGTCCACCAAACAACTGGTTATCTTTTTTTGGAGGCCCTGCTTGGTCATGGGAGCCTAAGAGACAACAATACTATTTACATAATTTTTTACCAGAACAACCAAATTTAAACCATGCAAATCAAGAAGTACAGGAAGAGTTAAACAAAGTTGCTAGATTTTGGTTTGACCGGGGTGTTGATGGTTTCAGATTAGATGCAGTACATACGATTAATGGAGACTGTGAACCCTATAGGGATAATTTGGCGGATCCGAACTTTACCCTCGGCCCATTGCCACAAGACAAACAACCATTCTTTAGGCAACTGCATGATGTTGCTCAACTTAATCAACCTATGATCCAGAAATTTAGTGAAGCGTATCGAAAAATAGCTGATGAATATGACGGTGATCGTTTTCTAATGGGAGAGGTAGATGGAGACGACGGTAATGCAATGAGTGTTAGTAAAACATTCTCAGAACCTGGTCGGCTTCATGCAACTTATAATTTTGATCTTCTCGAATGGTCAGGATTAACAGTATCAGAGCTTAAAAAAGCTATTTCTAATGCACTTGAGGTTTTCAATGAATCCGGTCGACTATGTTTTGCTTTTTCTAATCATGATGTTCCAAGGTCGGCAACTCGGCAGTTGGAACCTCTTGGAATGTCTTCAGACAAGCAAGATAATTTGCAATTGTTACTTCTTCAGCTGGAAACATCACTGATTGGTTCAACCTGTATCTATCAAGGTGAAGAATTAGGTTTATCGGACGTTACAGATATTCAATTTGATAAAATGAAGGATCCATGGGGAATAAACTTTTATCCCGAATTCTTAGGGCGAGATACATGTAGAACGCCTATGGTTTGGGAAAAGAACAAACCCATGGGTGGCTTTACCACATCAAATCAATCTTGGTTACCCATAGCCAAAGCTCATCTAGAGAAAGCGGGCCTAGACATGGCAAAAAATGCAGGATCAATCTACCAAAAATTTTCTAATTTCTTAAATTGGCGCAGAAAACAACCTGCAATGATGACGGCTAACAATATGTCAGAGTTATCCGGTGGGCCAAGAGAGATAATTTTTAATAGAATAAGTGATACTCAAATTTTGAGATGTAAATTTGATTTTGAAAACGTTATAGCCACCTTTGAAGAGGTAACATATGGCACAAGTTGAACTTAAAAATGTCAATAAATCTTTTGGACAAACAAAAGTCATTAAAGATGTTCACTTATCTATAGAAAAAGGCGAATTTGTCGTCTTTGTAGGACCTTCAGGTTGTGGAAAATCGACCTTGCTCAGGCTCATCGCAGGCTTAGAAAATTTAAGTAACGGTGAAATCATAATAGCCGATCGGCCCGTTATGGACTTACCACCTTCGGAAAGAGGGATTGCTATGGTTTTTCAATCCTATGCTCTCTACCCACATATGTCTGTTTTCCAGAACATGGCCTTTTCCTTAAGCCTACAAAAATTTTCTAAAGCTGAAATCAGAACGCGCGTTGAAGCTGCTGCTAAAATTCTTCAAATGGAGCATCTTCTTGATCGAAGACCAGCAGCACTATCTGGTGGACAACGTCAGCGTGTTGCTATTGGCAGAGCTATTGTAAGAAATCCTGATGTGTTCTTATTCGATGAACCTTTATCGAATTTGGACGCTGCGCTTCGGCACGATACTCGCGTTGAAATTGCCAAGTTGCACAACCAATTGGATGCAACAACTATTTACGTAACACATGATCAAGTGGAAGCTATGACACTAGCTGATAAAATTGTTGTTTTACGAGATGGTGAAGTTATGCAGGTGGGATCGCCGATGGACTTATTCAATTTTCCCGATAATGAATTTGTAGCAGGATTTCTAGGATCGCCACAAATGAATTTCTTCGAGGGTAGTTTATCAAAAGTTACAAAAAATGGTTCTTCAGGATCTTTCAAGGGTCAAGGATTTGAAGCCAGTGGCATTCGACTTACTTCCCAGGAAAAGAATTCCAATGACCCTGTGCGCTTAGGTATTCGTCCACAGCACCTGAAGATCCACGAAAAAGGCAATCTGATAGGTCTAGTGACCTTAGTTGAAAAACTGGGAACAGAGACTGTAGTTGAATTAGCTACTGAAAATGGAACCCCTTTT
The DNA here is from genome assembly GCA_902543185.1 of Paracoccaceae bacterium. GTDB lineage: Bacteria > Pseudomonadota > Alphaproteobacteria > Rhodobacterales > Rhodobacteraceae > Salinivivens. Next base: position 40,198 of record CACBXB010000002.1, on the reverse strand, counting down.
AGATATGCAGCAGCGGAAACACCCAACATAGCTGTGGGAAATAGCTTAAAATTTAAATTTGAAAGTAGTAAGGCGCACTTGTTCTGATCTGAAGTTAGTATATTCAGATCACTGCTCAACTCAACCAGCTCGGTTTAGTCTTGCTGAAAAAGGCTTCTATCCCATGACGAGCTTCCTCACCTTCCCATATATCAGCCAATTGCTCAATTGTTCGCTCGATAACTTTGTCATCTATGGTAGTCCCTAGAGACCTTACCAAAGCTTTTGCTTCACCAACCGCTTTAGGCGCAGTTTTTAAATATAAAAGAATATGGTCTTCGACAGATTGATCCAAATCATCCGAAATCTCAGACACTATATTTAGCCTTTTTGCATCCACCTCATTAAAAATCTTAGCGGACATAAATACTTCTCGAGCCTTGGCTTCACCCATTTTTCCAACTACGTAGGGGCCAATAGTGGACGGTATCAGGCCCAAACGTGTTTCAGTTAAGCCAAACTTTACATTTGAGCTTGATATAACGAAGTCACATACACAGGCTAATCCAACTCCCCCGCCATAAGCAGCGCCATGCACTTTTGCAATTAGAGGGACGGGAATTTCATTTAGGGCTTTTAACATTAAAGCCAGTTTTCTGGCTTCTGCAATTCTTGTTTTCCTATCCGCACTAATTTGGGCATTCATCCAATCTAAATCACCCCCAGCGCAAAATAACTGACCAGCGCCTTGGATGACAACTGCACGAATGTCAGATGTTAATGAAGAAGTGAACCTTGTTAGTTCATCTATCATTCTTGCAGATAGGGCATTTCTTTTTTCGGGTCTATTTAAAGTTAGTGAAACAACACCTCTTTTATCTTGGTTGATTAATAAGGTCTCAAAATTCATCGCCTAAGGCTCCTTGCAAACTCAGCTGCTTCTTTTATTTTTTCTCTTTCAACACCAGTACGCAAGCCTTTGCCTTCTAAAAACTCAATAACTGCTTCTGTTGAAACATTCCCTTTAGCTCCAGGTGCATAAGGGCAGCCGCCCAAGCCAGCAATCGAAGAATCAAAAGTTGAAATTCCAAAATCTAATGAAACATTGATATTTTCAATGGCTTTGCCTTGTGTGTCATGGAAGTGAACAGCTAAATCTTTTGTCTCAAATACAGATAATAGTTCAGACAATAATTTTTCTGTTCTGCCTGGATTAGCTGATCCCAAAGTATCACCTAAAGATATTTCATAGCACCCCATATCAAGCAATTCTTCAGCGACTTTAATAACGTCAGCAGGGTTTGTTGGACCGTCATAAGGACAATCCGTTATACAAGAAATATATCCCCTTACCGGCATGGGTGCAGCTTCAACGATCGGTCTAAATGTCTGCAAACTCTCTCTTACACTTTTGTTTATATTTGCTTTTGAAAAACCCTCTGAAGCAGATCCAAAAATGGCTATTTCATCAGCCTTAGCTTTAATAGCGCGCTCTAGTCCTTTCTCGTTAGGAGCTAATGCTGTGAAAGATACACCAGATTTCCGCTGTATACCTGCCATAACCTCTTCGCCATCAGCCATCTGGGGAACCCACTTGGAGCTAACAAAACTGGCAGTCTCTATTTTACTTATTCCACTTTTTGATAATAGATTAACCAGTTTTATTTTATCAATTGTATCTATGAATGTACTCTCATTTTGAAGACCATCTCTTGGACCCATTTCAAAAATAATGACATCTGTTTCCATGTTGATTTCCCCTGGAATACACTAACAAGAGGATAGTGATAAGCAAGATCACAATTTCATACGACAAAAGATTTTTCTTGCAGGCTCGCCATAACACTGCTTTGATTTCAGCATAAGTAGGAATATCAATATGGATCATTTTTCATCAAATTTATTAGCTGAAATAAGAGACAAATTTGCATTTGTTGAAGATTGCCCATTCGTAGGCAAAAGAATTTTTTTTGAGAATGCCGGTGGTGCTTTGACACTTAAATCAGTGGTGGAAACTTCGTCTAAATTTGCCGCCATTCCTGATAATCAAGGACGTGCAAACACTGCGAGTAAGGCTTTAATGGAGATTATCCAGGAAGCGAAAAAAGATGCAGCAAAGCTATTTGGAGCCACAACAGGGCAATTTTTTGTAGGTGAGAGTGGTACAGAACTATTATTCCGACTTGTTAGAAATGCCGCCACTTCAGCAAAAGTAGGTGGAAATATAGTAGGCAGTAGTTTCGAGCATCCCGCGACAAGAAGTGCCGCAAAATATTGGGCTGCTCAAACAGGACGCCAGTATATAAACGTTCAACATGAAAATAATAATGGAAATGTAACAGCACAACTTTATTCAGAAATAGTGAACCGAGATACTCGCTTAGTGACCATTTTACATGCTTCTCCTGTTACTGGTATCAGCGTTGATTTAGAAGCAATAAGCAAGGCTGTTAATTCAATAGCTCCCGAGGCTCTTATAATAGTAGATGGAGTACAATATGCAGCCCACGGCGGGATAAAGATAGATCATTATAAAATTGACGGATATGCTATCTCACCATACAAGATGTACTCTCGTCACGGATATGGTTTTGCATGGGTTTCTGATCGACTGACTCAAATGAGCCACGAACAGCTTCTAGATGGGCCAATTGAAAGCTGGGAACTAGGAACCAGAGACACCGGTTCCTATGCTACAATATCTGACGTTGTAAAATATTTAGAATGGCTTGGCGGAAAAATCGAAAATTCAGAGAGCCGTTCTGTTAAATTATCCAATGCGGCGAAGGCTATTGCAGCCCAGGAAATAGCATTAACCGATTTAATGATACACGGAGAGGACAATATAAAAGGTCTCAAAGATCTTAAAGGTATTGAAATTATCGGAGGTCAAAAAAATCCAGACCGCAAAGGTTTGGTGAGCTTTAGGATCAATGGAACCTCATCCCATTTACTAGTAGATTTTCTCAATGAAAAAGGCATTAGGACCCATGTACGAAAAGCTGATCACTACTCGGGGAATATCTTGGATCCTCTGGGGTGGGAAGATTGCGTTAGGGTTTCTGTATGCCATTATAATAGTTCCGAGGAAATTAAATCTTTTTTATTGGCACTAAATGAATTCCAAGTTGATGCATCTATTGGTCAAGTCAACGCGAATTGACCCCATTTTTCCTTTAGTTTATTTAAGATTTGATCGCGGGTTTGCCTGTAAGAAACTAACTTCGTTTCTCTAGTCTCGCCTATACCCGTTGGATCAAGAATTTGCCAGTACTCAACTGTTAAATGAAATAAGCGCGTTAGCTCCAAAGCTCTTCTTTGAGACGCTGGCGAAAGTGCTACAATTAGGTCAAAAGAAGACAAGTTATCTCCCCATTGCTCCATCTCATCAAAACTTCTCGATCTATGCCTTGAAAGTTCAACATCGATTTCTTCACATACAGCTATCGAAAAACCATCTATTTCAAGATCATTAATCACTCCAACTGACTGAACATAGGTGTCAGTTCCAAAAAGTTTTTTCATAATACCTTCAGCCATTGGAGATCGAACAGCATTATGATCACAGCAAAATAATATTGATTGTGGGAGCGATTTACTCATCCATCACCTACCAAAATGTAGTACACAAATTAATGTAAATAATCTTCGGGAGGTATCATAATCAATTTCAGCTTTATCTTCTAATCTCTCAAGTAATATGCGTGCACCTTCATTATGAATCCCTCGTCTTGCCATATCAATTGTTTCAATCTGTCCAGGTGGTAGGTTTTTTACTGCATCGTAATAACTTTCGCAGATGGACCAGTAATCTTTGACTACTTGTTTAAATGGTGAAAGAGAAAGATGAAATTCCGTAACCCTTTTTCCCTCTCTCGTAGCTAAGTCAAAAACAAGTCTTTTATCTTTGATTGCTAAATTTAGGTTAAATGGTCCATTTATAGTCCCTCCACTAACCTTTTCCGGAAGTTTAAATGTATTTTTCTCTAACAAATCGAATATAGCTACTTTTCGCTCCTGCTCAATTTCAGGTGTAGGCGGGGGCGAATTTCTGTCATGCAACTCTATATTCGAAAGATAACTCATTTCTACTCCTATAGAGAATAAAGTTAGTTTAGGGTTCGAAGGGGATCAACAATAATTTTGTTATTTAATCGAAACTAGTTCCGTTCAAAATTTCTCAGAATTTGACTTCATTCTCTCACTTATCGATAGACCATGACATTCCAAACCTTCGGATTCAGCAAGAGTTACTGCCGAAGGTCCAATTTTCAGAAGAGCCTCTCTAGATACTTTTGCCAGCGTCGTCCTTTTCAGGAAATCCATTACTGATAAACCACTACTAAATCTGGCTGATCTTGCAGTTGGCAATACATGGTTAGGGCCTGTCACATAATCACTAACGGCTTCGGGAGTCCAATGACCAAGAAAAATAGCGCCGGCATTTGATATTTTTTTTGCTAAACTTTCTGGGTCAGCGACGCAAAGTTCTAAATGCTCTGGAGCTATTCTATTTGAAAGTTCAGCCGCTTTATTAAAATCTGGTACTTTAATAATCGCACCATTATCGCTCCAACTTTGTCCAGCTATCTCATTTCTAGAAAGGCTTTTTAAATTTTTTTCTATGCACTCCTTAACAGCTTGAGCAACACTATCACTATCGGTAATCAGGATAGATTGAGCGTTTGGATCATGTTCAGCCTGGCTTAATAAATCTAAAGCGATCCAATCCGGCCTACTCGTCTTATCAGCAACAACTAAGATCTCCGAAGGTCCGGCGATCATATCAATGCCTACTTTGCCAAAAACCTGGCGCTTGGCCGCTGCTACAAAGGCATTTCCTGGTCCAGTTATTTTATCAACAGGTTTTATTGTTTTTGTCCCATAGGCCAAAGCCGCAATAGCCTGCGCTCCACCTACCCGATAAATTTCATCTACCCCTGATAGTTGCGCTGCGAGTAAAACCAATGGGTTTATTTTATTATCTGGTGTTGGAACTGTTATTGCTAGCCTTTTAACGCCGGCAACCTTAGCTGGAATAGCATTCATAAGCACAGAAGAAGGATAACTAGCCAAACCTCCGGGAACATATAATCCTGCAGTAGCTACTGGAGACCACCGCCAACCTAATTCAACTCCACACTCATCGGTCCAAAAAGCATCATCTGGCAATTGCTTTTTATGATAAGCTTCTATTCTGGCTGCCGCCAATTCTAATGCATTGCGGTCTTTGTCAGTTACCTTAACGGATTGTTCCTTTAGCTCTGACTTAGTGAACCTTAATTGATCTGACGTTAAATTAATCCCATCAAACTTTTGGGTATAATCAATAAGTGCTTTATCACCTCTTTCTTTAACCGCGCCTATTATCTCTCTAACAGATAAATCAACATCGACGCTATCTTCTCTTTTAGCTGACAAAAGCGTCTCAAAGTCGTTTTCAAAATTGGAATTCAATGAATTCAAAAAAACAGGCATTAATTTTTCCTTTAACCACAACGCTCGAAATAGCGCCTGTTTTTAATTTTCTCAAGTCTTCCCAAAAAACTAACTTTTCATATATCAGTTTTATGATCTGGTAAAAGTCCAGAAGGTGCAAGGTAGGGCATGGTAACATCGCGCAAATCTATCTCCAATGCATCCACGTCTACTCGGACAGCCCCATCTCCAGATAATAAAATCAAAATACTACCCGAACCTCCTTCATCACCATCAAAAGAAATGGATAAAATAGACAAAACTTTGTCCTTTTGTTTAGGAGAAAAACCGCTCGAAGAGATATTTTTAACATGACTTATCATAAACAATGATTGGACGCGCTCTAATTTTCTGCCCTGTGATAATGCTAAGCTTTTGTCTTCCCACCTAAATCTATTTATTAATAAGGCTAATTTATTTGACTTAGAAAGCCACTTTATTTCACTAGCCGGTAAAATTGAGTCTTGTATGAGAGATGATACAATTTCCAAATCATTTTTATCAAATGCGCCAATGTTTAAAACTTTATCTTCACCATCTTCAAAGCGAGCGTCTTCAGACATTATCTGAGATCCTCTCTATTTTTGCACCCACATTAGATAATTTACTGACCAAATTTTCATATCCTCTGTCGAGATGGTAAACCCTGGCAACTTTTGTTTCACCCTCTGCCGCTAAGCCCGCTAAAATCAAAGAAACAGATGCACGCAAATCAGTTGCCATTACAGGAGCAGCTTTTAGTTTTGACACACCTTGCACTTTCGCTATGCCACCTTGCACGTCAATTTTTGCTCCCATTCTTATTAATTCTGGAGCATGCATAAATCTGTTTTCAAATAAGGTTTCTTCCAAAAAACTAGTTCCATCAGCCAAACACATCAGCGCCATAAACTGAGCTTGTAAGTCAGTTGCAAAACCGGGATATACTTCAGTCTTTACATCAACAGCTTTAATTATCTCATTTACCCTTTTGGCTCTTATACCATCCGCTGTTTCTGAAATCTCTAAACCAGAGCGCTCTAGACTGTTCCAAAACTGGCCTAACAAATTCTTTTTTCCACCAATCAAATCAACCTGGCCGCCGGCCATTGCTGGAGCGATCATGTAGGTGCCAAGTTCAATTCGATCAACGACCACAGGATGAGTAGTTCCGCCTAAAGTATCTACACCTTGGATCTCCACAGTGCTTGAACCCTCTCCTGTTATTTGTGCGCCCATCGATCGCAAACATTTTACAAGGTCAACTATCTCAGGTTCCTTAGCTGCATTTTTTAAAACTGATGTGCCATTAGCTAAAGCCGCTGCCATAATGAAATTTTCTGTCGCACCTACAGATGCCATGCGCATCTCGAAAGTTCCCGCTTTTAATCGACCATTAGATTTAGCGTGCAAATAACCTTCTTTTAACTCAATGGTAGCACCTAAAGCCTCCAAAGCACCAATATGGAGATCCATAGGGCGAGCTCCAATTGCACATCCGCCAGGCAATGACACAACAGCTTCGCCAGTACGAGCCAGTAATGGTCCTAAAACCAAGTTAGAGGCTCTCATTTTTCTTACAATGTCATAGTCGGCATGGCTTGACTTTAAATTATGGGAGGACATAACAAGCACTTTCCCACCATTTAAAAAGGAAACTTCAGTACCCAATGAACTTAGTAAAGCCTCGGCTGTTTTGATATCACTCAATATTGGAGCATTTGTGAGTGTAACAGGTTGATCAGTTAAAAGTGTTACAGGCATTAATGCTAGACAGGCATTTTTTGCCCCAGCAATTGGAATTTTCCCATTTAAAGGGCCATTGCCTGTCACTAATATAGAGTCCAAATTTAATCCTTTCGAGTTAACTTGTCTGAAGATGCGGAGGCTCGCGCCTTAACTTGGGCTTTTCTTTTCGCCATATTCGCTTTCAAGGCAGCCTTTAAGCGATTTTCTCGATTATTTGTTTCAATTTTGTTTGATTTTGAACTTTGCATACAGTTTCTATACTTGATACTGTAAATTGCGTCTAGACTTCGTCTTTAGCACCTATACTGTATGAAAATTCACTTGCCTCACACTACTTTTAGGTTTAGTTCAACTGCGTAAATTGTGCTGCTGTAGCTCAGTGGTAGAGCACTCCCTTGGTAAGGGAGAGGTCGGCAGTTCAATCCTGCCCAGCAGCACCATTAAGGCCATTTTCGTTTAAACGAAAATATGCTCTAGCTCGATGGACATGTACCATCTTTATGACCTGATAGAATTCTTTAATTCAATTTCTATGAAGCTCATTTTTTGCTCAGACGCATTTATCACGTTATGATGGACACCAGTATCTCTACTATAAGCACTTCCAGCTGAAACTTTCGAACTAGTTTGAGTACCGTCTGGATTTTGCAAGAGCATACAGCATTCGGTTACAGCAATAATAACATAATCGTATTGGTGAACGTGCCATCCCGTTTCTTGATCCGGTTCAAAGTCGAATCTAGTGACCCTCACTTTTTCATCTTCCACAAGCAGTTTTGATGAACATGTAGTACGCATTTTACCCTATATTTTATTACAACAACCTTACGAGACTAATCCAATAAACCAAAATAATTCAAAACTATTAAAATTAGTCAGTTATACCAGATTAACACATTCTTTGATTTCCTCATTCCAAATTTGCCCAGGAAGACAAAACTTAGAAGGATCATTGCCTCGGTTAGGGCACTCTATTCCCTCTTTTCCTAAAACATAAGTAGACAAACTTAAGATGAATATAAAAGTAGCTGTGTAACGCATAAAAAAATATATCAAGAAGCTTTGTTAAATATATTTATACTAATACTTAGAAAAACCACAAATTTTATTTCAATTCGGGAGTCATAATAATACAAGTGGTTGAAGACGATGCGTATAATTTACCTGTGTCTACATCAACAATTCTTCCCACAGCAACACCGGTAGACCTCCCGGCATGCTCAACAGAGCCAATCGCATCAACAGTTGTTCCCAAAGGTATTGTACGAATAATGTTCACTTTAAATTCTAGCGTCGTTTGAATTTTCCCCGCAGGCAAAGTTGTCATTACCGCGCAAGCCATAGCGCTATCTAAAATAGTTCCATACCATCCGCCATGTAAGGTGCCCATCGGGTTAAGGGAATCTAAATTAGGTGTACCCCTAAAAACCACTCTTCCTCTCTCAACAGCGTGAACTTTGTAATTCAAGATCTTAGCTATTGGCGCAGCCGGATAAATGCCTGTTAATATTCCCTTCATCATTTCAAGCCCAGGGATCTCAAGTATCTCTTGCATTGAAAGGACGTCTGGAGATTCTTTCGGCATTGCTTTATTCATCATATATTCCGAGAGATTATTGCTAATATATATATATCGTTAAAAACTTTAATCTCCATCTGGTTCTATATTTCTTCCAAAATTTGGAGCCTCTGTATCCTGACCTGCCTCAATAATTTCACGACGAACAGACCTAGTATGCGAAAAATAATTCAATAATTTGTCACCATTCCCTGTACGAATGGCTCTTTGTAAATCAAAAAGCTCTTCAGTAAATCTTCCCAAAATTTCTAATGTTGCTTCTTTATTGGATAAAAAAACATCACGCCACATTGTAGGGTCTGATGCAGCTATTCGAGTGAAATCACGAAAACCCGCTGCAGAATATTTTATTACTTCACTGTCAGTAACCTTGCCTAAATCATCGGCGACGCCAACCATTGTATATGCAATAAGATGAGGAGCGTGGCTTGTTACAGCAAGAACCAAATCATGATGATCGGCATCCATAAATTCAACGTTAGCACCTAAACCTTTCCAAAAACTCATAACTTTATTCCGAGCTTTTTCGTCTGCACTTTTATGATCAGTCAACAAACACCAACGATTATCAAATAAAGAAGCAAAACCACTCTCTGGTCCTGAGTGCTCGGTGCCCGCCAGCGGATGAGCTGGAACGAATTTCACACCAGTTGGCAAATGTGGCTCAACAGCATCAATAACCGCCCTTTTTACTGAGCCAACATCAGTTATTGTTGCTCCAGCCTTTAGAAATGGTGCAATTTCCACCATTACCTGCTCCATTGCACCCACAGGTACACATAGAATAATCAAATCTGCATCAGCTACGGTATTCTCCAGGTTATCAGACACCTCATCACAAAGCTTGATTTTTCTCGCCGTATTCCGTGTTTGTTCAGACCTTGCAAAACCTGTAATGTGACCTGAAACGTTATTTCTTTTTGACGCCCAAAAAATCGAAGAAGCTATTAAACCTAAGCCAATTAAGGCAACACGATCATAAACTTGGCTCATTTTTGCCCCACTAGAAATTCTTCAATTAAACTTACTACTCTTTCGCTTGTAGTCTGATCCCCAACGGTTATTCGTAGAGCCTCGGGCAAATTATATCCATCTACTCTTCGCACTATAAAACCCTTAGACTGCAGATACTTGTCGCAAAGTTCGGCTTGTGATTGATCTTTAAACCGCGGCAAAACGAAGTTTGTAAAGGAGTTATCACATGCTAATCCTAACTCACGCAAACTTTTTATCAGCCAGTCTCTTGTGAAATTGTTTTTTTCTTTGCATTTTATCACGTAGTCTTGGTCGTAAATCGCAGCTTCTGCTACGGCCAATGCCGGTACAGATAGATTGAAGGGACCCCGTACTCTTTGAAGCGCTTCAATTACTTGTTTAGAAGAAAAACCCCAACCAACCCGCATGCCGCCCAAGCCATATATCTTTGAGAAAGTTCTGATCATCATTACATTTCTCATCTTTTTGACCAACTGGATGCCACCATCGTAATTATCTACGTATTCAGCGTAAGCTCCATCTAGAACCAGCAGTGCCTGCTTTGGTATTTTGGTAGCAAGATCGTAAATTTGTTTTAAATTTATCATTGTCCCAGTTGGGTTATTTGGGTTTGCAATGAAAATTAACTTAGTTTTTTCGTTGCACTTACTGAGGATGTTAGAGGTATCAGTGGTACGACTTTCTTCTTTAACAACAACTGGCTTAGCACCGGCAGCAAGTGCTGATATTTTATACATTGCGAAGCCATGTTCAGTGTAAATAACTTCATCATCTTTGCCAGAAAATGTCTGACACAATAGTGAAATAATCTCATCACTCCCAACCCCACAAATTATATTTTCTTCCGGTAAATCTAAAACTTTAGATATCGCTTTTCGTAAATGACCATGAGATGTTGATGGATATCGGTGCAGAGCTTCTCCAGAAGCTAAATAGGCCTTTACCGCCTTTGGGCTAGGCCCAAAAGGATTTTCATTGGAAGATAACTTTACTACGTTATCATGTCCTTCTAATTGGGATGCCCCGCCTTTATATAGGTCAATTTTCATTATACCTGGCTGAGGTTTTATATTTACCATGCAAGATCTCCAGAAACTATAAAACCTTGTATAAGCCCTTTAAATTTCTTTCCAGAAGAAAAAAAGGGCTGCCCCGGCACCCCGTCGCAGCCCTTTTCGTTGAATTTAATTCAATTTAATTTTGGGCATAGTATTCGATGACGAGATTTGGCTCCATGATCACGGGATAAGGAACATCCCCAAGGTTTGGTGTTCTAATAAACTTTGCTGACATTTTTGAATGATCAGCCTCAATATATTCCGGCACATCTCTCTCTGGCAACTGAGTAGCCTCGAGTAGAACGGCGATTTGTCTGGACTTTTCTCTCACTTCGATCACGTCTCCCTCTTTTACACGGAAGGACGGAATATTAACTCGTTTACCGTTCACCAAAACATGACCATGGTTTACAAACTGCCGCGCTGCAAACATTGTGGCCACAAATTTAGCTCTGTAAACAACAGCGTCCAAGCGTTTTTCTAATAACCCAATCAAATTCTCGCCAGTGTCACCCTTAACACGTTCGGCCTCAGAGTATATTCGCCTAAACTGTTTCTCGGTCAAGTCGCCATAGTAACCTTTTAGTTTTTGTTTGGCTCGTAACTGTAGTCCAAAATCTGACAGCTTAGCTTTTCTTCTTTGCCCATGTTGTCCTGGACCATACTCTCTACGGTTCACAGGTGATTTTGGTCTACCCCATATGTTCTCTCCCATACGGCGGTCTATTTTATGTTTGGCAGCAGTTCTCTTTGTCATCTGCTGGTCTCCTTCCTTTTTATGTGGCTGTAAGCCGTTACGAAGGGCGTTGTCCTTTTACATTTAACACCTTAGTGCTTAAGTACGACAGGCAACTCCTTGCGGAGGCCACCAACACCAATAAGGCGCCGGTATAAGCTCTCACTAAAAAGAGTCAACGCATAAATTTTAAAATAAATTGAAAAATTATTAATATTTTTTTTTTTTTTCATGAAGTTAACCAGAGGCCTTATTCCAAATATGTTTTAATTGAGCAACTATTTTCAATTAACTTGAACCCCAACTTTAAAGATCAGGTTGCCGCGACGCAGCAAAACATTTAAAAGCTGAAATGCCAATTATTAACCCAAGGGATTCGACTGATGACTGATATTGTAATTGCTTCTGCCGCTAGGACTGCCGTAGGTAGTTTTGGTGGATCATTTGCTACTGTTCCAGCACACGATTTAGGTGCTAGAGTACTCTCCGCTTTAGTTGAACGAGCTGGCATAAAAAAAGAAGAAGTTTCAGAAACTATTCTTGGGCAGGTACTATCAAGTGGGCAAGGCCAAAACCCAGCTAGGCAAGCTCATGTTAATGCAGGATTACCAATTGAAAGTGCAGCTTGGGGTATTAATCAAGTTTGTGGATCAGGCCTTAGAGCTGTAGCCTTAGCGGCTCAGCACGTTATGCTTGGAGATGCGGATATTGTTGCGGCTGGAGGTCAAGAGAATATGACTTTGTCACCACACGTATCACACCTACGCTCAGGGCAAAAAATGGGCGATGTTAGGTATATTGATAGCATGATCAAAGACGGTCTTTGGGATGCCTTCAACGGTTATCACATGGGCCAAACTGCAGAAAATGTTGCAGAAAAGTGGCAAATCAGCAGAGAAATGCAAGATGAGTTTGCTGTAGCTTCGCAGAACAAAGCGGAAAATGCGCAAAAGCTGGATAAGTTTAAAGATGAAATTATACCTTTTGTAGTCAAACATCGTAAAGGTGAAATTACAGTCGATAAAGATGAATACATCCGACACGGGGTAACAATCGAGGGGATGCAAAAACTTCGGCCCGCTTTTACCGAAGACGGAACTGTAACTGCAGCAAACGCATCAGGTATAAATGATGGAGCAGCGGGTGTTCTTGTCATGTCGAAAGAGCAATCCGAAAAAAAAGGCATTGAACCACTTGCTACTATAAAATCTTATGCCACAGCTGCTTTAGACCCTGCAATAATGGGAGTAGGACCTGTAAATGCCTCAACGAAGGCTTTAGATAAAGCAGGCTGGCGAGTTGAAGATTTGGATCTTGTTGAGGCTAATGAGGCATTTGCCGCCCAAGCTCTTGCCGTTAATAAGGACATGGGATGGGACCCTGAAATAGTAAATGTAAATGGTGGAGCAATTGCTATTGGGCATCCAATTGGTGCTTCAGGCGCTAGAATTCTAAACACATTACTATTCGAAATGAAAAGACGTGATGTAAAAAAAGGCCTGGCAACACTTTGTATAGGTGGTGGTATGGGCGTTGCAATGTGTATTGAACGTTAAATTTTTAAAAGACGTATTAAGTAATATAATTGCGTATATACAATTATTTTGGTAATTTGATAACTCAGCGATTCAGGGAGTACTTTATGAAACGTGTAGCATTAGTAACAGGCGGATCTCGCGGTATTGGAGCTGCCATATCTTTAGCATTTAAAAATGAAGGCTACAAAGTAGCTGCAACTTACGCTGGTAATGATGAAGCAGCTTCAAAGTTCTCAAATGATACTGGCATAAACACCTACAAATGGAACGTTGCTAGTTACGAAGAAAGTGTGGAAGGGTTAAACAGTGTCCAACGTGACCTTGGCTCTATCGATACAGTAGTTGCCAATGCTGGCATTACCAGAGACGCCCCTTTTCATAAAATGACCCCAGATCAGTGGAATGAGGTAGTCAATACGAACCTCACAGGAGTATTCAATACGATCCACCCTTTGTGGCCCTCAATGAGAGACCAAAAATTTGGTAGGGTAATTGTTATATCATCTATAAATGGCCAAAAGGGGCAATTCGCTCAGGTTAACTATTCAGCGACAAAAGCTGGAGATTTGGGTATAGTGAAATCGCTTGCACATGAAGGCGCAAGGAATGGGATAACGGCCAATGCCATTTGTCCAGGATACATCGCCACCGACATGGTTATGGCAATGCCTGAAAAAGCTATTGAAGCAACTATTTCCCAGATACCTACTGGTCGCTTGGGAGAGCCTGAGGAAATCGCAAGATGTGTATTGTTTCTTGCTTCTGAAAAATCAAGTTTCATAAATGGCTCGACGATTTCTGCAAATGGGGCTCAGTTTTTTGTCTAGATTCTATGAAACTATCTTATTTGAAAAAATTGTCGGCATATCACTAAATTGAATAGTTGCAGACAATTATGTCTCTACTGGTTATAGAATAGGACTTACTAAAGAAACTTTTAGAAGGTCATCTTTCCTGAATTACTTTAACCTGCTTTTCAATTATATTGATAAATGTCAAAGTACACGAAATCAGTTTTGTTCAAAAAGTCTGTCTTGAAAGAAATTTTTTTGCCAAAAGTTGTTGTAATATTTTTCCTAGGATCGTTTTTATTTGCTCCAGTTCTTTTGTTTTCGAAGGAAATTCAAAAGGGACAAGTCACAAACTTACAAATTCCAAGATACGTATCCTTAAAAGTTAACGAAGCAAATGCACGAAGGGGCCCTTCACTATCACATAAGATCGATTGGATTTATAAAAGGAAGAATATGCCTTTAGAGATATATGGTGAATATGAAAACTGGCGCCGTGTTCGTGATTTTGAGGGATTTGGCGGATGGGTACACTATACTCTTCTTTCAGGAATTCGTTTTGTTTTGGTAAAAAATGAACTTTTGGAAATGAGGTTATTGCCTTCAATTGAGGCACAAGTGATTGCTAAATTACCGCAGCACAATATAGCCACTTTGGATAAATGCACCAAAGATTGGTGCCGCATTACTGACGATGGATACAAAGGTTGGGTCCCCAAAAGTGGCATCTGGGGTGTTTATAAAAAAGAATTAAAAGATTAAATTTTATAACTTAATTGTATACCACGCCGAATTTTCTTTTTTATCGCTTAATTTTATGCTTTCCGGTTTGTCCTCAAAAAATTCGTCTATAGCTTTAGATGCACCAGGCCATTTCTTTTCATTATAGTCATCAAAAACTATGTAACCGCCGGAAGATAGGCGAGGATAGATAAAGTTCAAACAATCAACATGTGAGCTGTAAGCATCGCAATCTACATGGGCAAAACAAAATTTTTCACCTTCAATGGCTTTGAGAGAATTTGAAAAAAAACCCTTAACACAAAAACCTGTTATTTTGTAATGATCAAAAAACTGTCCAAGTACTTCGGGCACATCTCCAGCGGCTGTAAATTTTTTCTTCAAGCGGTTAACTGATCTAAATAATGAAGTATCTTCTTTTGTAATAGTTTCACTTCCAAAACCTTCAAAACTATCACAAGCATATATTTTTTTATCGAACCCTGATTTTTTCATCACAGCACTAATTCGTCTTGTTGTGACACCGCGCCAAACGCCCAATTCTATTATTTCACCTGGAACAGATAAACTTTCCAAAAGTAAATCATAAAGATCATGGTTTTTAGCTTGCTTTATCAAAGTTTGAAAATAATTCTCTCTACCTTCTGCCGTCTTTAACTCTTCAGAGAGCTTTTCATCAGCCAAAATTAGCTTTTCATATCTTTTTTTCACCTAAGCACCCTAAAATGTTAAATTTCCAGACGAGATAAAAACCATTGAATTTCGTTTCATTTATAAAATACAAAGGCATCAGACCCATGTGTGATAGGTAGTGAATTGAAAAAAAAAAAACAACACGAATCTAAATATATAATCGATTTTATAGTCTATTTTTTTGCCCATTTGCTAACTTGGTCTATTTCGATTTTTCCATACGCTGTACGAATACCTTTAGGAGCAAATTTCTTTAGATTAATTATCTCTCCCTTTTTAGGTAACAAAAAAAAGATCCATCAGAATTTGTCTCATGTACTTCCTAACTTGTCTTACTCACAAAAAAACGAGCTCGCCAAATCTATTACAAAGAACATTGGAAGAACAATTTTTGAATTATTTTCGCCAGAAGCATTTTCGAGCTTTGCAAGTAAAGCAGAAATATCAGGTCAAGGCTTTGAAGTATTAAAGCAAGCACATAAATCGGGACGCCCCGTAATTTTAGTTTCTGGTCATTACGGAAATTATGATGTGGTTAGAGCCAAACTAAAAAAGGAAAAAATAGCAGTTGGTGCTCTTTATAAACCAATGCAGAATAAGCACTTTAATCGGCTTTATTTAAAAAAAATATCAAGTATAAATAAACCCCTTTTTCCAAAAGATCGAAAGGGTATGAATGAAATGATGAAATTTCTCAAGTCCGGTAATTGCATTGCAGTTTTATTTGATCAAGTAATGGGAAAAGGTGAACCCTTAATGTTTTTTGGTCGACCTGCATATACCGCGACCTCCGTTGCCAAAATGGCCATTAAATATGATGCACTTCTTATACCCTTCTTCTCAGAAAGACAAAAAGATGGTTTAAATTTTAATCTATATTTTGGAAAACCAATCTCCCACGAAGACCCTAAGAAAATGACGCAATTTCTGAATGACTTACTAGAGGATAGAATTAGGAAAAATATGGACCAATGGCTATGGACGCACAGACGTTGGAAGGTCCCGCCGAATATAAGCCCTAAAGACTACTCTACCAAAAAGTTCTTAAATCGCTAATCTTATTGTATCCAAAGCTGTAATCAGAGCAGTATCATTTTTCTTCAAAAATGGTTTAAATCGTTTAAATTCTTTGTTTAGATCTTTATTCCGAAGAATTTTTAATTCGTTGACTAGGGTATCCGCATTTTCAATTTGGAATCCAACACCCAAAGAATTTAACTGATGGTATTTTTCTTCCGCATTATATGTAAAAGGCCCGTGAAGAATAAAAGTTTCGAGTTGAGCGGCTTCAACAGGATTATGGCCGCCTTTTTCAACTAATGAACCGCCAATGAAAGCGACACTAACCATCGAATACCATAAGCCCATCTCACCCATAGTATCAGCAATATAAACTACTGTCTCTTTTTGAAGTTCTGGGACCTCAGACCTTAATTGCGTGGTAAAGCCCATTGCGCGACTAAGGTTAGCAATATGTTTGCCGCGCTCGATATGACGCGGCGCAATCAACAAAATACCACCTATTTTTTTGTGAGCTTTCAAAACGATTTCATCTTCACCAGAGTGAGTACAAGCAGCCAACCAAATCTTTTGTTTAGCGGCAGCTTCCAAAAATTGTTTCATAATATGTTCATCAAAGACTAATTTCTTTGCGCTATCTTTAAGTGAACCGGTTAGAACTAACTTCTCAATTGGGACCCCAATATTTATTAGCTTTTCTAATGTCTTATTCTCTTGAATATGAATTTCATTGAATAGAGAAAATATAAACTGTGCAGAGCCAGCTTGGTTTTCAATTTTTTTTAGAGATTTCTTTGAAAATCGTGCATTAAACAAAAAACTAGGCACCATTTTTTTGTTTAACTCAAGAAGAATTCTTGGCCAAATTTCACTCTCTACTCTTACAGCGACATCAGGGCGCCAATATTTGATAAATCTTTTTGAGACAAAAAACGTATCATGGGGTGCCATTTGATGGATCACTCGTTTCTTCAAACTCTTCTCAAAAATTTGAGCTGATGTTTTAGTAGTTGAGGTAATTAAAATGTTAACCTCTGGATTATCTCCTGCAATTTTTTCGATAAGTGGCAACAGTGATAAAGTTTCCCCAACACTCACAGCATGTAGCCAAATTAGTTTTCCTGAAGGCCTTTTAGTTTGCTTACTGACCCAACGTTCCCAAAACCGTTTTGGGCTCTCTTTTCCCCTCAAAACAGAAATCAATTGGTAAACTAAGTAAACAGGATCTAATACAAAACTAAGAAAAAAATAAAGTCTCAAGCTAAAAGATTTTTTTTTCACTAGATTATAACCATCGTTAAATAACTTTAAATGCAATCTTTATATCGTTTTTGGTAATACAAGAAACAGCATTATTTCTACCTTTTTAAAAAAAATAAATTTTAATTCTCAGATTATTTCGTATTCTCGCTTTTGGATATGGGCAATAAACTGCAAGAAGGTTTTAGAGCTGAACATTCTATTTATCATTTAAGATCAACTTAGATTTTCCTACTTTATCTTGTACGGACTACCCCAATCTAAACGCACCAAATTTTGATAAAATTGCAAAAAAAGGTGTCCAATTTTCAAAAATTATTCTGAAGAAAGTTAAACAGCATAATTCATGGCGGTTAATTAATATGAATTTGGCTGACTTCTTGTTAATTACGACAAATTCTTTGGCGCTAATAGAAAAGCAGCACAATTTGGAACTTTGTCTAAGTTGCAACAAAGTTTAATTTTAATCAAAGATGTTCAATTGAAGTTTAAATTCCATACAGACAAGACACCGGTCGTAATATTTTTATTGGCTTTTGGAATGTCAATAATACCTCTCAATGACGCGCTAATAAAGCTTTTAAGTGACCGCTTTCCACTCGCAGAGATTGTTGCAATTAGAGCCGTACTATGTATCTTAATTGTTTCTTTTTTCGGAGCAGGTATTAGGGAAGTTATTAAATTACCAACCAGAGTAATCCTTCTGTTTTCACTCCGTGGTATGTGCTTAGTAATTGCCATGTATCTGTACTTTATCTCATTGGGGAGCCTACCCCTTTCCGAGGTCGTTTCTATATTTTTCGTATCGCCACTACTAATCACCTTACTATCGTCAATTATACTCAAGGAAAAAATAGGCATTCACCGTATCAGCTCAGTCCTGATAGCTCTGGTTGGGGTAATTTTAATAATGCGCCCTGGAACGGAGAATTTTAAACCGGAAATGTTACTAGCATTGGGAGCAGCATTAAGCTACGCTGTTTTTCAGATTTTCACCCGAAGCTTAAAGTCTGAGGGAAATTTATATGCCCTCGTTACTATTCAAAATTTTTGCTACCTCATCTCAGCAATTCCGTTACTTTTTATAAACTGGCTCAATCCACTGGAACCAACCGGTAATTTATCAATGGACTTCCTTCTTAGAGGCCCAATTTATCCAACTTTTCAAGATATGATTTTTATAGTTATCTGTGCATTTTCCGTTTTAATGCTATCTATAACATCTTCTTATGCATACCGTACAGTCGAAGCTTCATTACTTGCACCATTTGAGTACGTAGCAATTCCATTCAGTATTTTTTGGGGAATTGCGATATTCGGTGATTGGCCCTCAAATTTGTCATGGATTGGCATGAGTTTTATTTTGTTCGGAGGAATTTATGCTATTTACCGAGAAAGAATCAGAGAAATTGAGATAATTTCAAAAGTTCCGATGCCCGCTTCAGCTGCTATGTACCAAAAGCCAAACTTAGATGACAAAAATGATGAATAGTTTAATTTTGAGAATGCGCTTTCTCTCGAGTAAGAATGTAATAATTCGACGCTACTATTATTAAAGCTCCTGTTATAAATTTAACTGTGATTGTTTCATTAAATAATATTACCCCAAAAGCTACGCTCATAGGTATAGCAAGGTAGTGAAACGGAGCTAAAGCTGATGCATCAGCATATCTATGACTCTCAGCGAGGCAAAATTGCTGAAAACTAGCTAGTAAACCAAGAGCCAATAAATAACTCCATGGAAGATCTTTGTGAATAAGACTAATAGAATTATTGTTTAAATAGTTTTCGCTGAAAAATAAAATCATCCCCGAAACGACAACACCAAAAGAGTTATACCATATCGCTGTCGGTATAGAGGCATTTGTCTTGCCAAGCATCCTGATAAAAACAAACATCAGCCCAGCAAAAATGGCACCCAATAGTGCGTATACTACACCCGAAAAATTAAAAGATGCATTTATGGGTAGAATTATAAAAACCACACCAAAAAACCCCACGATCACAGCGACTGACCTTCGCAAGCCAACACTCTCCCGTGCAATTATTACGGATAAAATTGTAATAAAAAGCGGCATCGTATTTAGAAGTACGGTAGCTAAACTAATGTCAATTTTAGCAACGGCTAAGAACCACATTGCTAAACCCAAAAAACCACAAATAATTCGGAGTAGCAGAAGCCTAATGTTATTAACTTTGACTATCTTGAACCCATATTTTGCAAATCCATAGATCATCAACAGAGGTAAACTTAACAAATATCTATAAAAAAGGATTTGAAATATGGGAATATTCGGCTCAAGTAGCTTAACAATACTTGCAATAAAAAACGATAAAACAAGTTCAATTATTAAGTAAATTACACCAACCGGAAGGCTCTGTTTTATTTCCAAATTTTATCGACCTTTCAGGGGTATAAATTACTTATTAGTATTCAAAGAATTAAGGGCAGCACCCATCTTTCTAACTAGCTGTGGAATAACTTTTTTTTGAACACCCGAAAAACCCAAGACCAGCGCTTGTCTTTCAGCAGGACCTTCATAATAGATTGATAAGGGCAGTGAATCTATCCCCGATTTTAGGATTTCCAAATGTGCCAACCGATCACTTATACCATTCTTAATATCAGCAAGAATGTGCATTCCTGCATCTGTTTGCTGCGGTATCAAAATATTAGAACAATTTTCTTGTAGAGCATTCAGTAAAATATCTCGTCTATCACGATATAGACGGCGCATTTTTCGTATGTGCTCTGCAAAGCCACCATCATCCATAAAATTTGAAAGGGCCTCTTCCGTAATGGCTGACGAAGTTTGCCCAAAAATATTTCGCATCTTAGCAAATGCATCCATAAGAATTTCCGGCACTACGACATAACCAATACGAACTGATGGGAAAAGTGACTTAGAAAAGGTTCCAACATACAAGACGCGGCCGACATTATCTAATGCCGCAAGTGCAGGAAGTGGCCGACCCCGATAACGAAATTCACTATCATAGTCATCCTCAATTACCCAAGAGGCATTTTCATGGGCATATTTTAAAAGAGCAAGCCTTCTCTGCAGGGACATTGTGATACCCAGTGGCTGTTGATGAGATGGTGTTGAAAATATCAGTTTTGGTTTTGGAAAATTTGAAATCGCAATAGGCAAATTTAAGCCTTCATTATCAATAGGGATTGGTGAGACATCACCACCAACAATTTTCATCAAATCTCGACCAGCAATATGACCTGGATTTTCATACCAAATGGTATCATTTTTATTCATTAATATGTAAGAAATAAGAACAAAAGCTTGCTGAGCTCCAGAGGTTATTAAAATTTGTTTTGGATCAATCTTCATGCCTCTTGAGTCTGCCAAGTGGTGAGCAATCGATGACCGTAGTTTTTTAGATCCCAGTAAGTCACCATAACTAAAATTTGTAATGTCAGATTTAGTCATCGCCCGGCTAAGGTATTTATTCCATCTTTTAATTGGGAATTCGTCTAAAGCAGGCACACCAGGGCGGAAAGGTAAGATTGACCCATACCGTGCACTTGCTTTTGAAAACGAAATATGTTCGGCGGTTTGAGAAAAATTTCCATCGAGATAGTCTTTTTTTCCTGCGTCAAGGGAAGGCACTACCGGTGTCTCACCGTCTAATCCCTCAGAAACAAATGTGCCAGCACCAGTTTTTCCTTGAACATAACCTTCAGAAATTAATTGTTCGTACACCGATTTAATTGTGATCCTAGAAACCCCCAATTCTAATGCCAGTTCACGCGTTGAAGGTAATTTTTGACCAGGTGGAAGTGCTCCGTTAAGTATCATCCGACGTAAAAATTCTTCGATTTGGCGATAAATTGGTGCACCAGAGTTTCTATCGATTTCCAACGTTGCTAATAGTGCACCTTTTGCAGCTTTAACCATAATCTTTTCCAATGGGTCTATATTTATTGCAAAATTGGGTATAGACGAGATTCCATTATAACTCTAGTGAGTTTAGAAACAACATGTTCGATAAACGCCTGCTCCATAGATCAGCAAACATTAAAAATAGGTTAGCAAGTGGCACTCAATTTAAGACTTTTTCAAAAAACCAGTGATCTCGAAAATAAAGTAGATAGCTTCTTTATTAAACTGGCAGAAGCTAGTGTCATTTATCGATTAGCAATACGCAATTATTTAAAAGAAGGTTTGTCGAAAGAGTACACAACTCATTTTGAAAAGGTATGCGATATTGAAACCAATGCAGATACTCTACGAAGCGAAATTAAACTAGCAATTTATTCCGAAATGCTAATCCCAGATTCTAGAGGTGATGTTCTTGGTCTAATCGAAACAGCAGATGAGGTTTTTTCACTGATGAAAACATCACTATGGGCTTTTTCAATCGAAGCCCCGGTTATTGACGAAGAATTAGTCCCCGGTTATCGGAAACTAACGAATATGGTGGTAAAAGCTGTAGATGAATTAGCAACAGGCGCGCAGGTTTTTTTTCAATCACCACATTTAGTTTCGAGCTATTTAGCGAAAATAAATCTCTATGAAAAAGAGGCTGACAAATTAAGTACTAATCTTAAGAAACAAATCTTTTCTTCAAAAATGGAGTTGGCATTAAAACTTCATCTCAGAGAATTTGTTGACCGAATTGACTCAATCGCAGATCACGCAGAAGATGTGGCTGACAGATTAACAATCTATGCCATAAAAAGGCAGTCTTAGTGGCTATTGACCCTCTGGTATTGGTATTTTTATCCAGCGGCCTTTTTCTAGGCTGGGCTCTAGGAGCAAACGATGCTGCTAATGTTTTTGGCACCGCTGTTGGAACAAAAATGGTGTCGTGGCAGACTGCTGCCATAATTTGCTCCATTTGTGTTTTATTAGGCGCTGTATTTTCCGGGGCTGGACCGACAGAAACCTTGGGAAAACTAGGAGCCATTTCGGCACTACCCGGCGCTTTTATGACCGCTCTTTCTGCAGGGTTTTCAGTTTTTATTATGACAAAAGGCGGCCTACCTGTTTCAACATCTCAGGCTATAGTTGGGGCAATCATTGGTTGGAATTTCTTTTCTCAAAAACCCACCGATACAACTATTTTACTGAAAATTCTGAGTACTTGGATCTTATGCCCTTTAATGGCAGGCATCATTGCCGTTTTAATTGTGCAATTAATAAAATTTATTTCTCGGCGTGTGGCTATCCATATGACTACATTGGACGCAATAAAAAGAATTGCTCTAATAGTCGCAGGTGGATTGGGTGCTTACGCTCTTGGGGCAAATAATATAGCAAACGTTGTTGGGGTTTTTATACCAGTCCAACCCTTCCCAACTCTTGGACTTGGGAATTTTACCATAAGTTCAGCGCAACAGCTTTTGCTTTTGGGTGGTTTATCAATCGGTCTAGGCGTCTTCACATATTCTCGAAAAGTTATGGACACAGTGGGATCCCAACTTGGCAGTCTTTCTGCAACGACAGCTTTGATAGCGGTAATCTCACACTCAATTGTTTTGTTTATGTTCGCATCACGTGGTCTTGAAACGTTTTTATTAAATCTGGGTTTACCAACTATACCATTAGTACCAGTTTCCAGTTCCCAAGCTGTGGTTGGTGCTATTATTGGCATATCAATTTTAAGGGGTGTAGCCAGTATAAATTGGGCGGTTTTAGGAAAAATCTTAATTGGATGGGTTTTAGCGCCAGCCGTCGCTTTTATTATATGTTTTATAGGTCTCTTTTTTCTACAAAATGTTTTTGCCCTCCGCGTTGTTTAAAAATTTCTAATTCTTAATGGGCTTATTAAAAATTTTATAATGGATCTATATTATAAATCCAATTTATTGTGTATACGGCCCAATTAATCATTAGATTTTGTAATAAATCTATTTCAAATTAAATTTAAATTTGGGTTTAAGATGATCAATTTAGCAACCTATTCCTATCCTAAAGGTCTTCACCTTTTAAAATCATGGCAAGCTGGTAGTGAAGACGCAAAAACAGAGATCAAATCTGTATTCGATGCAGCAATTGCTGGTAATTTTGATGAAAACTTTTCTATTCTTGCTCCAGCTGATGAGGTCCATTCAACAGCCTCTGTGCATATGTTAGCTCTCGCCATCTTGAATGACTTGTATGGTGTCACTTCCGCTGAATACTATAAAACTGATCCCTATAGGTATGTGCGCGCAAACCTTACTGTTGGTAGGCTATTAGGTGTAAAAAAATTGTACATGACTTGGGCCCTCTATGCTTTTTCTTGCGAAGTATTAGGCCAAAAAATGATGTATCCAGATAAATTCCCTCCTGGATCTGACCCTGATGAAGCTTTGATCAACAAAGAAAACTGCTTTGAATTAGAAACGCCAGATTTCAGTACAGGTATTCCAAAAATAATTGATGATATATTGCGTGTTACGGAAGAATTAACTGGTATGGAGCCCTTGCTCCAGATTTCAGCACCTTACAGTCTTGCGGCTGATATATACGGTCAAGAACCACTTTTAGCAGATGTTGTAAATGATCCGGATCACGTAAACGCTTTACTTGATCATCTTGCTGACAAAGTCATAGTACCTTGGATTGAACACCATTTGACCGTTTTTCCTAATGGATGGGTAGAGCTTTCGGATGCTTCAGGTTCTCCTTTTTTTATTGGGCCAGAAAATTGTAAAACGATGTCCATAAGATCAATTCAAAGAATGGACGATGGAAACCTTTGGAATGGAAGAGTATTTGATTGTAATTACAGAGGTGACTACGTAGCAAATGTACAAAGTAAAAGTAGACGCTCACGCAGGAGTTCAAAAAGCACCGGCACATCCACGAAAGTAGACCTGAATGAGTTGACTGATATCAAATTTAGTGTCTGTCAGAAATTCATGATGCGACTAGAAGCTGATAAAGTTGATGTTGCTTTTTATCGAGATCAGTCTTTGCAAAGAAATATACCACTAACAACAGGTATCGGCTCCGGCGAAGTCGATAGAAATAGTATAGAAGATTTAGAATTAGCCAGAGAGCAGTTAGGTAACGCGGCTAAAGACTATGTAAAAGCGATTAAAGAGGTTTGTGAACAAATTGATTTGCCATTAAATAATTTTGTAAATGAGCCTTGGCCCAGCCATCTTTATTTTGAGGATCTAAATGGTGAATCAGAGTTTGGTCTTGTAGAGCTCATTCTAAAACAGGTGCATGACTGCCCCAAAATCTTAAGACAGACCAATTGAAAGAAACTACTTTCCAAGAAAATCAGTCTTGAAATACAACAAAAATTAAGTTTGTCTGAGACGATACATAAGAGAAGAAAAAATTCTTTGAGTTATTGTTTATGGGAAAGAAATTTTCAAAAGTAACTACTAGCCATTGGGGAGCTTTCAATGTCTTTGTCGAAAATGACAAAATAATTGATACTGAACCTTTCCACGCCGATCCTGCACCACCAAATATTTCACAGCTTGTACCAAATGCTGTTCATCATTCAAAGCGGGTTGACCAACCCTACGTTAGAAAGAGTTGGCTCAAAAAAAACACAACTAACGCCAGAGGAAATGATGAATACGTTCCTTTGTCATGGGAAGATGCCATTGACCTCGCCTCTAGTGAGTTAATTCGGGTAAAAAATGATTTTGGTAATGAAGCTATATTTGGTGGTTCATATGGTTGGGCTAGTGCAGGCAGATTTCATCATTCGCAGAGCCAATTACATCGTTTCTTAAATTCTATAGGCGGCTATGTTAGTTCTTATGCCAGCTATAGCACTGGTGCAGCACAAGCTATTATCCCCCATGTACTAGGATTAAATTTTCATAAAGTAACTTGGGGTGAGATAAATAGCTGGAGGTTGATAGAAAAACATACTGATAACCTAATTATTTTTGGTGGTATCAATCCCAAAAATTCGCAAGTCAGTATGGGAGGATCCACAGAACACGACGTTTCAAACCATTTCAAAAATTTCAAACAGCTGCGGAAGAATATGATCTCAATTAGCCCGCAACAAGACGATAGCCCCAAGGAAACTAATTGGCTACCAATAATTCCTGGTACAGATATGGCTTTAATGTTGGCTATCGCTTACGTTTTTGAAACTGAGGAACTGGCCAACCAAATGTTTTTGAATACTCACTCTTCAGGTTACCAATTATTCAAAAAATATTTTCTTGGGGAAGACGGCCACTCTGCAAAGACTCCAGAATGGGCTTCTCAAGAAACCGGCATAGATGCTTCTACAATTAGAGACTTAGCCAGAAGCATGGCATCGGGCAGAACGCTAATTTGTGTTTCATGGTCATTGCAAAGAGCGCGTTATGGGGAGCACCCTTTCTGGATGGCTTGCGTCTTGGCGGCAATGCTAGGTCAAATTGGCCTACCTGGTGGAGGTGTTGGCTTTGGATACGGTGCGATTGGTAATGTTGGTAAAACAGCACAGAGAATGCAAGGCCCTCTTTTTGAGCAGGGGCAAAATCCAATATCTGATTTTATACCGGTCTCACGCATCGCAGACATGCTATTAAATCCAGGCGGACCCTACAATTTCAACGGTGAAAAGCGGATTTATCCAGACATAAAACTTGTTTACTGGTGTGGTGGAAATCCATTCCATCATCACCAAGACCTAAACCGTCTCAATAATGCTTGGCAACATCCTGAGACCATAATTGTTAATGAACCCTGGTGGACAGCGACAGCTCAGCGAGCAGATATCGTTTTCCCAGCCACCACACAATTTGAGCGGTCAGATATAGGCTGGGCAAAAGGCGATCCATACATATTCTATATGCCTCAGATGATACCACCAGTGGGACTGGCAAAAAATGATTATGATATTTTTACGGCCCTATCGAAAAAGCTTAATTGCGAGGAAAAATTTACAGAAAATCAGTCATCAGAGGAATGGATTGAAGGCATTTATGATAAGTTTTATAAGCAGGCTAGAAGTCAGGGAATTAACGTCGCAGACTTCGAAACACTTAAAGAAAAAAATTTCGAGAGAATGTCGATTGACCAAGATGAAGAGGATTACGTCCCCTTCAAAGCTTTCCGTGATGACCCATTAAAGAACCCACTTGGCACACCATCCGGAAAAATTGAAATCTATTCAGAAAAAATTGCAAAATTTAATTACCCAGAAATCCCTGGCCATCCCATTTTTAATAAGCCT
Organism: Paracoccaceae bacterium; assembly: GCA_902543185.1. Classification (GTDB taxonomy): domain Bacteria; phylum Pseudomonadota; class Alphaproteobacteria; order Rhodobacterales; family Rhodobacteraceae; genus Salinivivens. The sequence continues at coordinate 13,457 of CACBXB010000002.1, read as the reverse complement.
TGTTTGGACCGGAAGTTTCCTCTTCGTTTACTTTCGCCACAACCTCACGATAAATTGCATAGCCAGCTACAAGTTGCTGCTGAGGAAATATCCAAACATGCCATTTTAGTTATGAACCCTCAAGATGCACGAAAAAGAGGCATCTCAGAGGGTGACTTGATCAAAATTTGGAATTCTAGAGGCTCTTGTCTTGCTACTTTACGGCCTCAGGAAACAATTATACCCGGAGTCATCTCATTAGCGACGGGTGCTTGGTTTTCACCAGCCGAGGACGGCTTAGACATTTCTGGAAACCCTAATGTGCTAACAGCAGATACAGGCACGTCAGATTTAGGGCAAGGTTCTGCAGCACATAATATCGAAGTGGAAGTTGAAAAATACCAAGGAAACTAGCGTTTGAGCGTTGATGCAAAATTTGCTAATTTTCTGATTAAATCTCTAAAATGCTTGCGTTCGCTTTCAGAGAGGACACTGAAAATCTCAGCTTCACGGGCTACTAAATATTCTGAAACTTTCTTATGCATAATTTTGCCTTCATTAGTTATTTGTAATTTTGCTTGTCTTGCATCACTTGGATCCGGGACCCGCTTCAAAAAACCTAAATCCAACATTCTATGGACCGCTCTAGAAATCGAATTTCGTGGCCGCCGAGTAATCCTAGCAACATCCTGCGCTGTCAGCTCAGAATAATGTGCCAAACATAACAACAGATGATACTCTGCTCTGACTAAACCAAAATCTTTTCTAACATCCTCATATGTTGGAAAAACGATGGCATTTGCCAAGTATGAAACTTTATAAGCATCAGGAAATTCAACAGATTCAAAAATATTTGAATAATCTAGTTCCACTTTTACTCTACTCATATTTTGAAAATCCAATAGTATTCAAAATTCTTCCTGATTTATTCACTTGTCAGTTCTCAATTAAATAACTAATTATTGTTCCAATTGGAACAACTTTAAGAGTTTTGATGCGAGAAAGCAAACTTACAATACCCCAATTAACCGAAAAAAAAGCCCATGGCGAACGTCTAGCTATGGTAGCTGTCGGGGAAGCCATGTCAGCTGCCTGGGCGGAGCGCGCTGGCGTTGATATTATTGGCGTTGGAGATAGTCTTGGAATGACATTACATGGCCATCAAAATACATTGCAGATTACAGTTGATCAAATGATAATGCATATCCTTGCAGTTCGTAACGGTGCCCCAAATACTATGACGATAGCATCTATGCCATACGGCTCATATGCGACTGAAGAAAATGCCGTAGAAAATGCTGTACGAATGATGAAAGAAAGCGGAGCTGATGCGCTTAAGTTGCAACTTGGGAAAGAGGGAACAAGTATAATTAAAGCAGTCGCTGATGCAGGAGTTCCCATAATGAGCCACGTCGGACTTCTACCTCATAAAGTACATCTTCTCGGTGGTTTTAAGATGCAGGGCAAAACAACTGATGCGGCTATCGAAATTATTGAAAATGCAAAGGCCATTGAGGGCGCTGGCGCAATTGGTCTGGAAATAGAAGCAATGCCCTATGAAGTAGGAAAGGCCGTAGACGACGCTATATCTATTTTCACATTCTCAATTGGTGCAGGATCAGCTGGAACATGCCAGTTGTTAAATGGATATGATTTGTTAGGCGCTTTTGATACTTTTAAACCAAAATTTGCGAAGCGTTATGCTAACTTGAGTGAAGCTGCTACCAAGGCTTTTTCAGAATATGTCCATGAGGTTCAAACAGGCAAGTTTCCAGACGCAGATCACAGTTATAAAATGAAAGATGAAGAAATAGAAAAATTCAAAAAAGAATTATTAAAGAGGAACTTAAAATGAATATGCAAGGGAAAAACCCTAAGGGTCAACGAATACCCAATGGTATGTTAGTGGACAATTATCCCCGTAATATGTGGTGGGTTGCTGCCTACAGTGAAGAGGTAACCACTAAACCAATAACACGATGGTTGCTTGAAACACCTGTTGTTCTTTATCGCCTAGAAGATGGAACAGCTGCGGCACTTTATGACCGCTGTCCGCACAGATGGGCCCCTTTATCAGAGGGACATGTAAGTGGTTCGAAAATTATATGCCCCTACCATGGTATGGAGTTTGATACGAATGGGAATTGTACTAAGGCACCCACTCAAACAATGATGCCCAAAACAGCACAAATTCCTTCTTACCCTGTGAGGGAAGCTGGTGCATTTGTATGGATATGGATGGGTGACCCAGAGGCTATTGATCGAGATCCTCCTGATGTTGCATATCAGGTGGATAAAGATTGGAGTTTCATAACAGGGTACATGGAAGTAGCCGCAAATTGGATTTTAATCCGAGAAAATGTAATGGATTTAACTCACATTGCTTTTTTACATAAAAATACTTTCAAGCAAGATGATTGGATTACTGCTCCAGATACTTACTGGGAGGGCGAGTCAATTTGTTACGAACAAGAATTTGACTTAGCTCCCCTTTCTCCATTGTTTTGCGCAGGGATGGGTTTGCCTGAAGACAAGCCAATCAAGCGAGTTCAAAAGGGAACAATGCCATCACTTGCAATTTCATTTTCTGATTGGAAAGTACATGATCCAAAGCCCGAGAGAGGTCGTCGATCAGATTTCATTATGAGAGGGTGTCACATAGTAACTCCATCCACTAAAGGCAAAACCCATTATTTTTGGGGGGCCGCTTTTGATGTCCCAAAAATAACTCAAGAGGTTGCGGAGAAAACTAAAGCAAGTGTAGTGGCAGCTTTTAATGAGGATAAAGACCTGCTTCAGAAACTCCAAAAAAATGTCGAAAATGACCCACGTGGGCTTGATTATCTGGAAGTAACACTTGGAGCAGACGGAGCAGGCGTGAAGGTTCGTCAGCTACTAAATAATAAACTCGCAGCTGAAGGTCGCTCTCTAGGCTAATAGCCAAAAAAGCAAGAGGGCGCCACCTGTTAATTGCAACTTCGATATCTCGTGTCCGAGATCAAAATATGCCAAAATTCACTGAGCCCAATTGGATCAGCTGTGTTATTTTGTGTCACGGGGCAAGAGTTTTTCCTGATCATAAAATGGTAAATCAACGATTGTGCAACTCACCTCACCAAATTTATGCGATCGTAAAGTCAGTATTTTGCCAGACCAGTCATTGGGTTTATCAAACCGGACATATCCTATGCCACACTCCAAATACGGTGAGAACGCACCAGTAGTGACTTTTCCTACAGGCGCATTGTCACTGAACACAAGATCGCTAGCATTAGGGGTAGTACCTTTGCAGCTTAGACCAAAAAGCCGGGCTCCGGAGTTGGCGACCCTCAATGCATCACGACCCATGAAACCTTTTTTGCTAAGATCAATAAATTTCTCTAATCCTGACTCAAAGGGGGTCATGGAGCTATTGAAATCGGTACCGCTGTCGAAAATACCAGCCTCAATCCTACGAATATTCATGGCCTGCATCGAGCTAAATACCATTCCATAAGGTTCACCTTTTCGCATCAAGTGATCCCACAGACGGGGGCAATCTGTATGTTCGCCTAAGGTGTAAAGTTCATACCCTAATTCACCAGTCCACCCAGTGCGAGAAACATAGACTTGCTGACCATCAAAATTGAAAAGCCCAGAATGAAAGTACCTAAAGTTTTGCGTAATAGCGCCTTCAGTTGCATCCTGCATGATCCGAAAAGACTTTGGCCCTTGCAACTGCAATACCCGAGATTTTGGATCACTCACCTTTACATCAAAGCCCCTGCTATGAGCTAGGAGCCACATATCTAGATCACCATCTGGATGTACGAACCAAAAGCGGTTTTCAGCTAATCGGAATAGGATGCCATCCATAAAAATACCACCCTCATGGGTACATATTAATACGTAACGCCCACGACCTACTTCCATATCTTTGATCTTTCTAGCGACTAGGTACTCTAAAAATGCAACAGCATCCGGGCCAGCAATTTCAACAGGGCGTTCTGGCACATCAAAAAGTGCTGCCTGCTTTCTCAGTGCCCAATAGCTGGAGATCACATCCTCTCCGTTGTGGTGGGCATAAAAACGCCCAGCTGCCAGGCGTAATACGGTATTTTCATTTGCGTAGCAGTAATGAAATGGCGACAGTTCGTTGCTGCCGACATAAGTTGCAAAAATGTTGGCAGGATTAAGAGCGGGATAGTCATTCATGAGCCAACAGCTTTTTTTACTCCGTCATAAAATGCACAAATTTTATTTCCATCTAAATCGCGAATATAAGCGTAGCAGACATCACTGCCTTCTTCACGGAGGCCAGGGGCACCCTCATCGGCACCGCCACTCGATAGTCCAAATCTATGAAACTGCTTGAGCGCAAGCATTGTTGGGGCTGCAAGCGCAATCATTGTTCCATTTCCACGTGTTGCAAATTTTTGATCGAAGGGAATAGTAACGTAGAATTCAATAGCATCTTTTGACCCATTTGGCGCGTAAGCCGTATAAGTTGCAGTTCGTTCAGCCTGCAGAAGTCCAAGTGGGGCTAAAATGGTATCATAAAATTTTGTTGCCTTAGTCAGGTCATTTGTGCCAACCATCACATACCCGATCATTTCATTTTTCCTTGTCCAATTATTTTTCCGTTGTGGTTCGCATGTTTTCTAAATTTGTGTTCTGCCAGATATCTGCATCAATCCTTGGCAAAGGGTTACGTCCTAAGATTTCATCGCTTAGTTTTTCAGCTAGCATGATAGTAGGGGCATTTGTATTACCATTGGTAACAGCAGGCATTATGGAAGCATCCACGATCCTCAAACCAGATAAACCGTGGACCCAACCACCAGCATCAACGACTGCCCCTTTGTCTGTTACTGCCCCCATACGAGCCGTGCATGAAAGATGCCACTGTGTTGTCGTATGTGAATTCAAGACTTGGTCAAGATCCTCATCGGACTGCACATCACATCCTGGAAAAATCTCGTCACCTTTGAGGTCAAAAAAGGCGGGTTGGTCTACCAGATCCCGAACCAAGCGAATGCCTTTGCGCATTCTGTCTCTGTCGCGATCGTCTTTAAGATAATTTACCAAAATATGGGGAGGATCGTTCGGATTAGAGGATCGTAACTCGATGCTTCCGCGGCTATGAGCACGCATTAATCCCACATGAATTTGAAAGGCATGCTCTTGCAGTGGCGTCCATGTAGAGTCATCGACTGCAATCGGAGTGATGATAATCTGAAGGTCAGGGTAATCCACATCTTTGCCTGATCGAATACAACCCAGACCTTCAAATCCATTTGATGAAACAATGCCACGACGTGTTACTATCCATTGAATTCCTGCCCCAAGTTTGGCTAGCCCCTTTGTTTTCGGCCAAATTGAAACAGGCTGTTTACATTTATACTTCAAGACAAAATCAGGATGGTCATTCAGGTTTTGACCTACGCCTGGCAAATCATGAAGAACATCAATCCCCATATCCTGAAGATGTGCAGCGGGACCGATACCAGATAACATTAATATATGAGGTGATCCAACCGCACCCGCACTTAGAATAATTTCTTTTCTAGCATGAACGCTCTTTAAAGCCCCACTTCCAGTCATATAGGTCACCGCTACCGCTTTGGTTCCATCAAAAGTAATTTTATGAACAAGTGACCCCGTTTGAATTTTCAGGTTTGATCGCTTTCGAGCTGGATCAAGGTAGGCACGTGCAGTACTCCAGCGTTCACCATTATAAACAGTCCTATCCGAGACACCGAACCCCTCCTGACAAAAGCCACTAATATCATTTGTCCTCGGATAACCAGCCTCCTGACCCGCTTTTATAAAAGCCAGTGTGATTGGATCCTGAGGATCCGCGCGGTGAACGTGCAAAGGACCATCTACACCACGAAAATCATCTTCCCCACCACCGTAGTTTTCCATACGTTTGAAGTAGGGCAAAACATCTGCATATCCCCAGCCTGGGCATCCAGACTGTTGCCAACCTTCGTAGTCTAAGGCGTGACCACGGATAAAGACCAAACCATTGATGGATGAAGATCCACCTATCGTTTTACCTCGATCATGTTGAATGACACGATTATTTAGTTCAGGCTCAGGCTCACCTTTAAACGCCCAATTGTGCTTTGTGCTTGTCAAGTTCGATAAAACGGCTGCTGGCATTTTAAGAGAAAGCGCCCCATTTTCTGGACCCGCTTCAATCAATAGAACCCGATTACTTTTATCGCTGCTAAGACGGTGAGCCAAAACACAGCCCGCTGAACCTGCGCCTATAATTATGTAGTCGAATTCCATTTTTGGTCTTTTCCAAACAAATTTTCACTAATTCCATGGATCTCAATTTGATCATTACCCGCATGGAAAATTAATATTTACCATTTTATATGTATACTTACTCTTTGACAATATACTGACCAATGGTTAGTTATGAAATAATAGGAAGGTTGTGCAAATTAATCTTGATTTGGAACGCGAAACATCCCAACACTTCTGAAATTTGATTGCGGAAATTTAATGCCAGGGCGGCCACTGCGATGCTACATGTTTCCACTTCCCTTGAATTCAAAGCTAAACTCGCATGTCTCTATGCTGGAGCAGTATGGGGACTATTTTGGATCCCCCTCAGAGCCCTCGAAGAAGCTGGTATTAACGGGCTGTGGATTACTGTTGTCTATTTTCTGATACCAACAATATGCCTCATACCAGTGTTCATATTGCGATGGCAGCATGTCAAAGAGGGTGGGATTTCATTACAGCTTACCACGATGTTATCAGGCGGGGCACTATTACTATATTCCACGTCAATAGTGTACACCGATGTTGTGCGTGCAATATTATTATTTTATCTCACGCCAATATGGGCGACGATATTGGCCCGTATCTTTTTAGGTGATTTGATAACCCCGAGCCGTGTAATTGCAATGGTCCTGGCCATACTAGGTATGTTGACCATTTTTGGTCTAGGAGCGCGGTTCCCCATCCCCCAAAATATAGGAGATTGGCTTGGTATTGGATCTGGCTTCCTTTGGGCTGTTGCAATGGTGCGAATACGGATGTCTGAAAGCCACTCAGCCATCGAGCTAACTGCCGGATTTTTTCAGTGGTCACTGATTTTTTCATCAGGTGCTGCCTTCTTGCTAGCAACAAGTCAAATGCCAGATATTGAACAGATTTTACCAGCGCTGCCGTTATTGCTTATTTTCATGGCACTTCTTGTTTTGCCAGGAACCTACGCGTCACTTTGGGGACCTAAGTATCTTAGTCCAGGTATTGTCGGGCTTTTGTTAATGACTGAAATTATCGTTGGGGCTATTTCAGTAGCCCTTTTGGCAGGTGAACCTTTTGGCATTCGGGAACTAATTGGTGTCTTGCTTATTGCAGGAGCAAGCATGTTGGAACCACTATTAGCACTCAGAGGCACTAGCACAAATTCAGCCTGAATTGTGAATATTAAATGTTTAGACTCTAAGAAATTTTTCTTTAAATATTTTTGAACCTAAAGCAATATCTGCTACTGTTTCAATCTTCTTGCGAGCCTCTTTATGTCTAGCAGCGCTAACTTCATCGTATGGCAGCATCTTTGATATAGTAAATTCCATTTCAGATATTGCAGTGCTCGTGTCAATGATTTGAGGTAGAAGGCCAGCGCGTACCCAGATGCCATCAATTTGAACTCCAATATGACTTGCCACCTCCTGCACCTCATCTGCTGGCAGAAAATGTTTCAACTCATGTATGAGGTTACTTCTGATGCGTTCATTATTTATGAGCTGGACGCGTTGGCACCCTTTGTTATGTGGCACTTCAGAGATTAAAGATACCCAAGCTTGGCACACTGGCCGATTAAATATACTATCACAAAAATTAGCAAATATAATTGCCCAAAGTCGCTCATAAGGAGTTTTTGCGTAACGATAAAGCTCAACGACAGATCCACTTAACAGCATATTCGATCTACGGAAAACCGCCTCGAGCAAGGCGCCTTTATCTTTGAAATGGTGAAGTACAACACCTTTAGAGACACCCGCGATACTCCCTACCTTTTCCAGTGTTGTCTTTCTTAATCCATATCTAATAACCGCCTCGAAGGCTGCTCGAGAAAGTTCTCCGCGTCTGATCTCTCGGATTGAGTTTGTGCGCATTGAGGCAACTCCAGTAGTAAGCTTCTATTTTAGCTCGATAATATTAGAATAATCGATATAAACAACCATTGACACAAATATTTGTCTAATGGTAAGTTTTACGTACATTTAGAAAGATAAATGAGCGATGCTCAAAGTGAATTACCGCACATTTTCAGGGAGGAAAAAATGTTTAAAATATCTAAGCTATTCAGCATTGCTGCAACAGCGTTTATAGTATCAGGTCAGGCACTTTTCGCAGGTAATGTTCCTGAAAGTGATGATCCGATCAAAGTAACAATTCAAGATTGGACAGGTCAGCACTTTTCAACGCATGTAGCTGCAGGCTTATTAGAGGAAATGGGTTATAACGTAGAGATAGTTGTTTCTGATGCTATCACCCAGCATCCCGCCATCGCTTCCGGCAATATCAATCTTTCCACTGAAGTTTGGACAAATAATGTTGGCGACTTGTATGATGGCTTGGTGGACAAAGGAGACATAGTAGTAGTTGGAGAATTGGGGCTTTCTCCTAAAGAGGGTTGGATTTACCCACCATATATGGATGAAAGGTGCCCAGGTTTGCCAGACTACAAAGCGCTTTATGAATGTGCTCAAGCCTTTGGCTCTGCTGAGACTTTCCCAAAAGGTAGATTGATAACATATCCTGCCAGTTGGGGAACACGTTCTAGAGATATAATTGCAAGTATCGAGATGCCATTTGAACCGATCCCAGGCGGTAGTGAAGGAGCCATGGTAGCAGAACTGAAGTCAGCACTAGCAGCGGAGGAACCAGTCATTATGATGTTTTGGCAACCTCATTGGTTGTTCGCAGCATATGATTTTAATTGGGTTGAATGGAATCCAATCGAAGGTAAGTGCATCGAAGAATCTCAAGAAAAAGAAACTGCATGTGGCTTCGAACAAGCTAAAGTGCAAAAAATAGTTTCGAAAGGGTTTGAAGATAAGTGGCCTGCTGCCTTCAAAATGTTTAAAGCTATGCAGCTAACGAATGCAGATGAAAACGCAGCAATCCTAGAAGTAGACGAAAAAGGTAGAAAAGTAGAAGAAGTGGCTGCGGAGTGGATCGCAGAAAATAAAAATATTTGGCAAAATTGGATGAACTAAGTCTCTTTTTATGTCAATAAATAATCTGAGGGACCTTAGTGTCCCTCAGATTATTTTAATATGTAGATATATAAATGAAGAATATTCAAAAAGTATCGAAAAAGGTAAAAATGTCCTGCCAAAACGTGTGGAAAGTTTATGGTGACAACCCTGATCATTTTTTTTCAAATGGCTCCCACTCGGCAAAAGATCCTTCAGCTTTAAGTAAAGACATATCAAATCAAGGTCACATAGTGGCAAACGCTGATGTGAGCTTTGACGTTCATACTGGCGAAATTTTTGTAATAATGGGGCTTTCTGGTTCTGGCAAATCTACTATTGTCCGCTGTCTCTCGCGTTTAATCAAACCAACCGCTGGTCAAATTTTTCTAGATGAAGAGAATCTCTTAGAAAAAAGTGAGAAGGAATTAATTGATATAAGAAGACATAAAATGGGGATGGTCTTTCAAAACTTTGGACTTTTACCGCATTTAAATGTAATCGAAAACATTGCATTCCCATTAAAATTACAAGGTCTAAAGGAAAAAGAACGAATTAAAAAAGCTGAAAGAGTGATTGAATTAGTAGGCTTAACTGGTAGAGAAAATAATTTCATTAAGGAATTATCAGGTGGTCAGCAACAGAGGGTTGGAATAGCAAGATCGCTCGCCGTCGAGCCGGATGTCTGGTTTTTGGATGAACCCTTTTCCGCCTTGGATCCTTTGATCAGGAAACAAATGCAAGATGAGTTTTTACGGATACAGTCAATTCAAAAAAAATCTGTTGTCTTTATAACTCACGACTTTCAAGAAGCATTAAGGATTGCGGATAGAATAGCCCTAATGAGAGATGGGCAAATAGTACAAATTGGAGAACCGGTAGACCTTATTTTAAGCCCAAAAGATAATTATGTCAGGGAATTTACTAAAGATGTTCCATGGGAAAGCGTTTTGCGGGCTTCCGATATTATAGACAAGGGCAAGAAGATATCAGAAACAGCTGAAAAAGTATCATTTGATATGCCTGTGGCTAAAATGCTCCATTTACTTTCAAAAAAACCTACTGGTGTCGTGGTTATTGACCATATTGGAAAAAAGATTGGTATGGCAACTGCGCAGAGTTTTGTGGCTGCTTTAGCCACGGCAGAAAATTAAATAGAAAAGAAAATCCTATGAGATCGGTAATCCTTAAAAATAAAACCTTAAGTTGGATCGGGATAATTCTAATAACTTTAATTTTTTTAATTTTTAAGGAAGAATGGAGTTGGTCAACAAAATATCCGAAGGAATTTATTATACCATTTTCGGATTGGATAAATTTTTTGATGGAAAAATTTGTTAGTAAATTTGGCTGGTTTTTCTTAAATATATCCTGGGTTTTGAGTTTACCCATAAATGCTGCGCAATGGCTTTTACATAGTTTGCCCTGGATAGTGGTCATTTTTTTGGTAACCCTCGCAGCCTATTTGTCTGCAGGTATCAGATTAGCCTTGTTTAGCTTATGCGCTACTTTTTACATGGTGCTAATAGGGTACTGGGAAGAAAGTATGAATACCCTTTCCCTAGTAATTATATCTGTTCCAATGGCAGTACTCATTGGCTTTGGACTAGGAGTATGGGGATATTTTTCAAAACGGGCGGAAAAAATAATAATGCCAATCCTTGATATTTTTCAAACCGTTCCCACCTTTGCGTATCTTCTGCCAATTCTACTATTATTTGGGTTTGGAACGGTAGTTGGTTTGATTGCTAGTATTTTATACTCGTTTCCTCCTATGGTGCGAAATACAATACTCGGGCTAAAGAGAGTTCCTAATAATATTATTGAGTCTGCAATTATGTCTGGAGCAGATCCCAAACAACTTTTTTGGCAAGCAATGCTGCCCTCATGTAAAAAACAAATCCTTCTGGGGATTAATCAGTCAACAATGGCAGCCCTCAGCATGGTCATTATTGCTGCAATTATTGGAGGGACAGCCGACATTGGTTGGGAAGTTTTGTACTATATAAGAAAAGCTGAGGTTGGACAGAGTTTAGTTGTAGGAGTGGTTATCGCTTTAATGGCTATAATTATCGATAGAATAACCTCGGGTTTCGCCCAGAAGTCTGATCAAGAAAAAAAAGATCATAGGCCTTCAAAAAATATTAAAATTAGTTATTTAAGTTTTGCATTAGCTGGGAGTGTAATCTTATTTATATTTGCAAGATTTTTTGAAGTCTTGGATGATTGGCCATACGATTTGAGTGTTTGGTTAGCAAGCCATATCAACGATTTGTTTGATACTTTTGTGGAAACGTTTAGGGCAGAAATTAAACTAATAAAAAACTATACGTTATTTTTTATTATGTTACCGACCAAGATTGGGCTCCAACAAGCTGTAAGCCCATTTACTTGGGGTTTTCAGCTGGAAATGGTACACAAAATATTTTACTTTGGCTCCCTTTTAATGCTTTCACTTTGGTTGTTGAAGAATAAAAGAAATAATGTTTTTGTATTTACGCTTTTACTTATGATTTTCATCTACGTTGGCTTAACACAGATGCCCTGGCCACCACTTCTAATTATTTATAGCTTTTTTGCTTGGCAAATAGGTGGGCATAAACTAGCGCTCGGCACTTTTTTTGGTCTTGGTTTTATTGTTGTTGTTGGAATGTGGCCTGAAGCTATGATTTCAGTTTATCTCTGTGGGATTGCTGTTGTATTTTGCTTTATTACTGGAACATCTTTGGGCGTTTGGGCAGCACATAGCTCTATCGTTTCAGCCATCGTGAGGCCTATAAATGATACTTTGCAGACTATTCCTTTGTTTGTGATTTTAATTCCATTTGTGATGCTATTTAAGATTGGTGATTTCACGGCACTTTTGGCAATTATAATTTATGCCATTGTACCCTCTATTCGTTATGCCGAACATGGCATTAGAAATTTGCCAAGTGAAGTCATTGAAGCGTCAAACATGATGGGTTCAACAAGAATGCAATTACTATTCCTCGTAAAAATACCGCTCGCAATGCCGGTTATAATGTTGGGATTAAATCAAACAATTATGTATGGGATTGCGATGTTAGTTATCGCAGCATTGATAGGTACAAATGGGCTGGAACAGATTGTATTTATTGGTTTAACCGATGGTAATATGGGCAAGGGCTTAATTGCAGGAATATCTATGGCAATTATTGCTATGATTGTCGACCGGATTACTAAGACAATAAGCGAAAAAAGAAGTGAAGCATTAGGTCTGGCGATAAAATAATTCTTCGTCTTACCAGAGAAAAGAAAGCAAAGGATACAACGTGAGTAATCTTCAAGAAGCTTCTGATTTTTTTAATAATGTATCTATAAGTGCACGCCGCTTTGAGGAATCGCCATTTATAGAGCAAACGCGTAGCCCAGAGATGATTAGAGGCGTTTATGCGGGGCGGTTTTTTACCATTTATGCTGGTGAAGATTATCTCGAAAAATATTGGTGTCTTCGCCAAAAAGCTCTAATCTTTGATGTGCCGGAAAAACCCGTTGAAGTCTCGGGGCCAGATTCTGTTGAGTTTTTGGAAACTGTATTCACCCGGCAAATTAAAACTATGATTGAGGGGCGAGGATATTATTCTCTTGCTTGCACTCCGCAAGGTGGAGTTTTTATGGACGGGGTTATGTTCCGATTGGCTGAAGACCGGTTTTGGTACATACAAGCCGACGGACCCATGGAAACCTGGCTAGTGGCGCATTCGGGAGGTTTTGATATCAAAATAACCGACCCACGAAGTCGTGTTGTGCAGATTCAAGGTCCAGCGTCGATGGCAATTATGGAAGCAGCGTCCGATGGCGTGATTAATGAAACAATGAAATATTTTCATTCTGGTTATTTTGAACTTGGCGGACAAAAACTTTATGTATCGCGCACTGGTTTCACAAACGAACTCGGCTATGAAATCTACACGCAAGGGGCGCAAACAGATCATCTGGCGCTTTGGGATCATCTGATGGCCTCCGGAGCGCCTCACGGCATGGAGTTTTCATCTACTCGTGCCCTTACAATCCGAAGAATTGAAGGTGGTATTTTGGGAAATGGTACAGATTTAACTCCAGATATGACACCGTTCGAAGCAGGCCTTGCACCTTTCGTTAACATGGAAAAAGGCAATTTTATTGGACGAAATGCGCTTTTAAGTAAAGATAAGCGGTGCTGTCTTTTCGGACTCACTTGTGCCACTGAGACGCCAGCGGGAGGGTCATTGATCTTTGATGGCAAAACTGAGGTTGGTCGAGTTA
>CACBXB010000001.1:235000-260957 GCA_902543185.1 Paracoccaceae bacterium | reverse complement strand
CCATTTTTGAGGAAAAATCGACCCCACCATATGCAAGTAAGATTTCCGTTTCACTTATTCCACCAGGGTATAGAATTATCTGCCCAGGAGCAGGATGACTCGTATGGTTTTCGTAGCCTACACCAAAATCCATATCACCTAAAGGTATCCAAATACCCTCACCAGACCAACGAACATGAACTAATTGGCCAGTAAACGGCATGAGTTTTTCAAACGCTGCACACGTATTTGGAGCAAGTTCTTTTTCAAGTTTGGCATTAAATGTAAATTCGCCAGCAATTACTTTTAACTTTGTCATCTTTTAATCACCTCTTTAATTAAATCTCTTTACAGAAAACATTTCCAAATCCTGTCTCAAATGCCCGCTTAAAACTGAATTTGCAGCTTGTTGCCCCATTAATGGCCCAAGTGTATATCCATTGGCCGTTGCAGCAACTATCAACCCAGGATACCCAGGTATTTCTCCAATAACTGGAGCACCATCAATGTCTATATTCATCGCACCCCAAGTTCTTAAGACTGGTACATCACCTATACTAGGGACTGTTTGGCCAGCTGCCCATAAATTCCCTTCAATACTTTCTGGCAGCACTTCAGACCTACCTTCGGGCGAGACATTTGCGGGCCACGCACCCCCAATTATTATAGATCCGGCTTTAGATTGTTTGAGCGTTAAATGTCTTCCTGCATGATACATCAAACAGGTAACGATTTTTGGTGCAGGCGAGGTCACTATCATTTGTAATGGAGCCCCCTTTATAGGGATACAAATATTTAACATCGCAAATACTTTTGATGACCATCCACCAGCAGCAACAATAACTCTTTTTGCCGTAATTAACCCTCGGTTTGTCAAAATTTCATATCCATGAGATTCCTTTGATAACCCTATTACTTGGGTTAGTTCCTCTATCACTGCTCCTTGAGACTTTGCTTCTCTTGCTAGGATTGGTGTAGCAATTAACGGGTTTATTTTGCCTTCTTCTTTACACCATGATCCAGCAATCACAGACCCCGAAATTTCTGGTACAATTTTGGCTATTTGATCTTTACCTATTAGATTGGTTTGAATACCAACTCCTGCTTCGGCTTTAATTTTTTGCTCAAGGAATTTTACCTGGTCACTATTTTCAGCAACCATTAAACCACCGGTGAACTCCATCTCAAAATCAGTATTAAATTGGTCCTGAAGACTACCCCACAAATTTATTGATTCCTTTTGTAGTGGCAAAGTTCCAAGCTGAAGCTGGCCATCGCCAACAGCCTTTGAACCAAAGTCCCAAGATAATAGTTGTAAATGCAGGCTGCCTGCATTTCCGCCAGATGCCTCAGAGTTTACATGGCCTTTGTCTATACATATTACGGATGCACCTTCCTTAGCAGCAAAATAGGAAGCTGAGATTCCTGTTACCCCACCACCTATTACAACGAGATCTGCACTAGTCTTGGATAGCGGCTTCTTAGACAAGGCTTGCGGCCGAGAGGGCAAACTAGTTTCCTTGTGTCCCTTCCATTCTGGTTTTTCAAGCCAAATTGCACGGGAACTAATTGGCCTAGCAGGGATCTGAGGAGCAAAAAGACCATCCCCATCTATAAATAAGTTTCTTTTTTCCAAGTGCTTAATTGCCTGCGGAATACAATATCGACCTTGACATCTTCCCATTGCTAAACGTGTTTCACGTTTTATTGATCCTAAATCATGAGCACCACAATTTACAGCATTTGTAAAATGCTGCAGGGACACCTGCTCACAACGACAAATAATAAAATCCTCTTTGGGTAAATCCCTTACAGGTGCCCTATAAAGTGACCAAAGAGCAGCTTGAAAATTTTTCACGCGCTTATGTGAACCATAGCGACTAGTTAACTCTTTCCCACTAATTGCATTAGATAAATTTTTTAAAGCGCCATGAGCCGCTATTTTACCTTGTATTGCAGCAAGCTCAGCTCCTCCCATTCCCCCAGCATCCCCAGCAATCCATAAATTTGAGATAGATGTCGAGCAATCGTCTGCTCGTATCGGAATAATTTGCTTTGAAACTGGATCAACTTTAGTTGGCACACCCAGCAACCTGCTTAATTCTGATTGTGGTGCGAAACCCTCCCCTGCAGCTATGAAATCAACTGGCAATTCCAGTTTAGAATTTGATTTTATATTTCTGATTAATGCAGCTTCAACTTTGTCATTACCTAATACCTTCTCAAGTTCCCATCCTGACATCACAGGAACTCGAGACTTCATCGCAGACAGCCTATACCCTACCCCTTTAAGAAATAATTGGGGAGAGTAAAACGCTATTTTAAATAGCGCACTACCAGATTTAAAATTTGCGCGCTCTGCAAGGGTAATTTGGTTTTTTCCAAGCTTGATCATCTCATGAACAAGTTGCAAACCCAAGGGACCATTTCCAGCTATCAAACCCCTACCTTTGGGAACAACACCATAGCGCCTAACCATAGTTTGAGCTGCACCAATTGTAGTTACGCCTGGTAATGTCCACCCTGGGACTACGGTCGGAATTTCAAATGCGCCAGTGCATAAAATCAATGCCGAAGAAAATAATTGCACCTGTTGCTCTTTCGAAGAACATCGCAATTCAAAAATACCATTCTCTTTGCGAGCATACCAAACAGTCTGCCCCGTAAAGAATTTGACTTTACTTTCATGCGCGCGCGCTCTTAATTTTAGTCCTTCAAGATGTTGCCGATCTTCTTTAGTTTTTCCTCTAAAACCTTTTGTTCTGGGCTTATAATATTGTCCTCCACTTTCCTCTCTTTCATCTATCACTACTATATTGGCACCATAATTAGCCGCTTCTATTGCTGCATTCAAACCAGCAGGACCAGCACCAACAATGATGATATCTACTTCCAAACTTACCCTCTTGGGATGTTTTACTTTCCTTTGCGTGCCAGTCCATCTTGTATCTATTTCTCTTTGTACAACTGCATTAGGCTCTGCAGACTCCATACAAGAGCGCAAACCTCTCTCTCCATTAATATTAACTAAACATTCATTGCAAACACCCATACCGCAATAGAGACCGCGCTCTTGGCCATTTAAACGCTCACCTAAACTATATTTCCCAGAATTTAATAGAGCAGCAGCTACACTATCGCCTTCAGAAGCCGAAATCCTTTCTCCTTCAAAAAAGAAGCTAAATCTGTTCATAAGTTCTGGGCCCTTTGACATCCAGACCTTTCTAGGGCCTCTTCAACCATATTGAATTCGCTATCTGGAAGAGGAAGCCTTGGGGATCTAGGCAGTCCCACAGGCTGCCCAATCTCCATCAATGCTGCTTTTGTTGCTGAAACATATCGATGACCACCAACTAATCTAATAATGGGTAATAATTGTTTATAGAGACTTCGAGCTTCTTTCAAATTTTTATCTTTGTCAGAAAATGAAAAGAGCATAGCAAATTCTTTAGGCATTATGTTGGACCCAACGGCAACCCAGCCACAGGCTCCTGATAAAAAGCTTTCATAGCCCATTATTCCTCCAAAAACATTCATTCGACCCTCACTTAGATCTAAAATATCTCTTACTCGGGTCACGTCCATGGTTGACTCTTTTATATAGTCTATGTGTTGAAAATGAGATAATTCTGCTACAAGATCCGGAGTCAAGTCAACATTAGCTGTCGCTGGATTATTGTATAACATTATTGGCTTTGTAGCTTTCCGACTAATAAGTTCAAAATGCTTTAATAGTTCCGAACGAGTGGGTGTAGAATAAAAAGGAGGAATTATCATTGTACCATCTGCACCTAAATTCTCCGCCATTTCTACATTCTTAATAACATCGTCAGTACTTTCAGCACCCGCGCCAACTAAAACGGGAACCCGACCGTTTACCGTTTTAATAACGCACTCGGCTATAGCTTTCCTCTCTGCAAATGACATTGAAAGAAATTCGCCTGTTGAACCCAATGGAATTAACCCATGTATTCCACTGTCAACTTGCCATTGCGTGAACCTCGCCTGAGCATCTAAATCAATCAATCCATCATTATCGAATGCAGTGACCATAACGGTAAATGTACCACGAAATTTCTTCGCCATTTGTCATAACTCCTAAAACGCTAGAATGTTTTTTGGGTTCTCATGTATTAGCTTTTTTAAAAGACTTACATCAAAACCTAATCTTTTAAATAATTCTGGGATATTGCGAATAATATGGCTATATCCATGACCTCCAAACGATCGCATCCGTGTCTTTGTACAAATGTCATGAGAAATCAAAATTTGGTCTGTATACCCCGCATCTGAAAATTTGTTAATGAGCCGCAAACGGGAAAAATCATTCGGTAACTCTACATTGCCCATCCAATAGTAAGATTGTTCAATTCCAAAAAAATCCCACTCCACATTAGCTCCGGTGTCTAATAACTTTTCAATACCGTCGCCATTTGGAAATGTACGGTCCATATGACAAAGTATAACTCTGTTGGGGTTCAAATCCATAGAGGTAACAATATCTAAAATTTGAGTACACGATTCTGGCGCTCTGCCAGGATGAACTGATAGTGCACACCCAGTTTCTTTAGCTGCGACAGCAGCAGCCTTAAGTGCCTTAACTTCGAAAGAAGTAATTGGCCAAGAACACCCAATTTCCCCAATTATACCAGCTTTTACAGGTGAACCATCGAGCCCTTCATTTACTTCATAAATGAAATGGCTTACTAAATCGTCGAAATCTTTTTTCAAAAATGACTTGGGAAGATAGGGTTCCGTATAGCATCCAGCTGATGCCACTATGTGAACACCGGATAGCTTTGAAAGTTTGGCTAAGCCCTCTGCATCTCTATCCAAACCAAAGACTGACTGGTCAACGATCAGTTTTCCACCATCTTCACGAAAATAATTTAATTCTTCGAGTGCAATTGTGAAATTTTTTTGGCGTGCATTTTCTGCATTTTGATTAGATAAATAATCAATCTGCCATCGGTCCTTCATTGAAATTTCAGACAGATTTTTTTTATTTGTATGTGGTAGCGAGATATCGAAAAGTATGTGCTCATGTATCATTATATTTTCGATATCTATGCTTGAAACATCTCCCAAAACTGTGCGCACTTTTTTCATCTTTAATGTTGTAAAATTTTTGAAAGAAATAATTTCGTATGTTCACTTTTTGGATTTTCAAAAAATTCTTGGGGTACTGCATCCTCCACTATACTGGCATTATGCATAAGGATCACTCGATCAGCTGCTGCCCTAGCAAATCCCATTTCATGCGTAACAACAATCATAGTCATGCCAGCTTTTGACAAATCTACCATCACGTCCAGAACCTCAGAAATCATCTCCGGGTCAAGAGCAGACGTCGGTTCATCAAAAAGCATTAATTTAGGTTTCATGGCTAATGCTCTAGCAATTGCGATTCTTTGCTGCTGACCGCCTGATAGCTGCCTCGGGTATGCATTTCGTTTATCTGGAAGACCCACTTTTTCTAAAAGAGCTAAAGCCTCTTGCTCCACTTCCGATCTACTGCGTTTTAAAATTTTTGTAGGGGCTAACATGATATTTTCCAAGACACTTACATGAGGAAAAAGATTAAAGTTTTGAAATACCATACCAATGTCTCTTTGCTGGCGAGCCACAGCCGCATCGCTTAAAGAAACAAGTTTTCCCCTAACTTCGCGGAAACCCATCAAATGGCCGGCAGCACGAATTTCACCCGAGTCAATTTTCTCAAGCTGATCAATGCATCTAAGCAGTGTGCTTTTACCGCTACCAGAGCGACCACAGATTACTACAACCTCACCCTTTCGGACGTTTAAATCAATCCCATCCAGAACGACATTTTTGCCAAATGCTTTTTTAACATTTTTTAAAGAGACTACATTTTCGATATCACTCATCTTTAAACCTAGTCTCCCAATATTTTTTAGGGCCAAAAAAGATCATAGATTTCGGTGTCAGATGTGGATGGGATGTTATTACTCGTTTCATGGTTTATCGCTCACTGTTGCTTCTTCCGATCCAAAAGGTTTTTCATAGTAAGCCTCAATACGAGCTTGAATAAGCCCCCAAATAGACACCAGAAGTAGGTACCAAAGAGCTGCAATACAATAGGCCTCTAAAACTCTAAATTGAATTTGCGCAATCATTTGAGCGCTACGCATTAGTTCTTGCATAGAAATCACTGAGCAAAGCGATGTTGTTTTTAACATACCATTAAATTGATTGCCCAAAGGGGGGATAATTGTGCGTGTAGCCTGAGGCAATATCACTAACCACATGCGCTCACGCCAATTCATTCCAACAGCTCGTGATGCATCTTCCTGGCCTTTATCAACAGACATAATTCCAGCTCTAATAATTTCAGCCAAATATGCTCCCTCATTGAGCGCCAAGCCCAGAATACATGACTCTATCACTGTAAATCGAATGCCCAACTGGGGCAGACCTGTATAAATAATCACAAGCTGTATTAGGATTGGTGTCCCCCGAAACAGCCAAATGTAGAACTCGGCAATATAACGTAGCAGCCCATTCCCATACATTTTCATAAGTGCGGCTAAAATTCCGAGCGCAAGGCCGATCACCATAGAAATAATACTTAGCCAAATTGTAACCCAAACTCCTTTCAACATGAGACCATTTGTCATGTAATCAAAAAAATAGGGCCAGCTCCAACTCACTTCTAATTTTCTCCCAACATTTAAAGTATTTTTATTTTTTATAGCAAAGTGCTTGGCCCCCAACAAAAGTCAAGAACCAAACACCAAATGTAATATTTACATAAAACTAGGCTGTTCACTCTGGATTATAATAAACAGCTATATCGCCCACATAATCGTCCCAAAATTGAATTTGAGTTGCGCCATAAGAACTCATTAACCGATCATAAGTCCCATCATCAACCATATCACGCAATACTTTCGCAACGGCTTGTGATAACCGCTGTCCGGTTTTGCCATCAAAGCCAAACGAAGAAGGCAGACCAGGATTCAAACCAGAAGCACCAACATCAAAAGACCCGCGTTCGGCATAATACGCTGCTACAGCATCAGGTCCGAATACAGCCTTTACTTGACCAGCTCCAAGCGCTGCAAAAGCTTCAGCGAAAGTATTAAAAGCTTTAATATCCATTGACTCCATACCTTTAGCAACTTGCTCATCATTGATAGTTCTTATTAGATTATCAGCAAAACCCGCAATTTCAGTACCAACCGGCTCTCCCGCTAAGCTTTCATATCCTGTGACACCCATAGGGTTCCCACGCTCGACAACTAAGGCAAGAGCGTTAACAACATAGGGTACCATCCTCATTATTTGTGCTCTCTCTGGTTTGTAATACATTCCAGTATTAACCATATCCCATCGTTTAGTTGCTAATCCAGGAATTTGAACTGCAAATTCTACATTCATGTAGGCAGGCTCCAAACAAAGTCTTTTAGCAATTTCATTACCTAAATCAGGATGGAGACCTTGTAGGTTTCCATTGTCATCTATGTATTGCCTAGGAGGAATTGTTGCATTTATAGACATGGTTAATTTACCAGGCTCTATTGTCGGTAAATCCTTTGGGCAATCGGCAGCCATCACACCACTGGTAAATATGATGCCAAATACGGCCATTGTTGAAACAATTTTTTTCATTTATTAGTCCTCTTTCTATTGAAATTTTTATACACATTTAAAGACCATTCAGCCTTCTTTCTGCTCGCCACTACACCAACGCTCAATAATCTCTGAAGTTACTTTAACCATAAGGCTAAAATCTTCAATATCAATCCACTCATCAACTTTGTTATTCTGAGAAAGGTTACCTCCTAAGCAACCCAATCCAACACAAGGTATATTAGCCTCAACAATAGGATTTCTTATATCAGAGGAAGTATGCATTGGATTTACATATGGCATTTTGCCAGTAATGCTTTTAGTTGCTGAGGAAACTATTTGATAAAATAAACTACTTTCGGGCACTTCGGCCCCCGTAACACCTGAAAGCCAAGAAATATTGGGGCGATTTGCATTCAGCCAATCATCATTTTCTGACACTTTTTTGACTGTATTTTCAATTTCTTCCTTAACCTGGCTCAGGTCTTCACCCGGAGGAAAAGAAATTGCACCCCCGAAAGTGCAGGTTTCATTAAGACGTGAAAGTCTATGTTCATCATTTGATACTATGTTAGAGATATGTAAATTAGTGGAACGCCCAACTTCTTTATGAATTTTTTCATGCCTTATTCGCGAATTCCGAACTGCATTCAATTGGTATAGAGCATCGATGATTTTGATTGCTTTATCAATTGGATTTACTCCAAGATGTGAAAAAGCTGTATGTCCAGGCTCCGTTGTATCAGGCGCCAAGCCAGCAACAGAAATACTGAATTCTAACTGACCGGATGCGACTGCCTTTATCTCACCCATACCCTTACCAGACTCGGCTGGATGCAAATAAAGAGAAGCATCCGCAGTCAATCCACGATGTAATATAGATGCAACTCCCCTGGCGTAACTTTTAGATGGTGTTGAAGCGAAAATTATATCGCCCAATGCCACTTTTTTGCGATCTAAAGTAACTTTAATCGCTTCTACAGCACAAGCACAACCAGCTAAATCATCCGCTACGCCCCAGCCAAAAAGTTTTCCATTATTTGAAACTGGGGCGAAAGGATCAGAGTTCCATTTTTCAACATTTTTTACAGTTTCACTGTCAGGATGAGCAAATAAAAGTAATGAGGGTAAAGTTGGATCCCCTTTTGCAGTTGCTATCAAAACGCGACGCTTATGCCCATTGCTGGGTTCATCAGTGGAAAACTCACCCTTTACTGGGACTTGGTTAGGAAAATAATCGTAAAATTCTACTGCACACCCGCTTTGTTCCATAGTTTTTGCTATCAGAGATTGTATGGCCGCCTCGCCTTGAGCCTGCGTCTCAACTAATTCTGATAAGTATTCTATGGGCGCTTGCTTCAATGTGTTTTCTCTAGTGTATCCCGTTTGTATACAACTGTAATTGACTATCTAGATTTAGCAACAGATAAGAGCTCAAAAAGAAGGACGATCAAAAAAAAATTATTGTTTTTTTTTGGTTTGCTCGTATTTTAATCATGAAGCTCGATATGCGTTAAAAATTAGGTGATTTGATTAAAACTTCGTCTAAATCAGAAAGTGAAACGAATTCACTGGCAGTTGTAAAAGTTAAAAATAAATCGTTAACTGATACGTTAGCCGAACAAGCATACGCAGATCTTTCAAAGATGATCCACCAACGTGATTTTAAAGGTGGCCAGCAAATTGTTGAATTGCGCTTGGCTGAACAACTTGGAATTTCTAGAACACCTATAAGACAGGCTTTGATGCGTTTAGAAGGTGAAGGTCTTTTACAGAAAAGTGGCAGCCGTCACTATTTCGTGCGTCGCGTAGAACTACAGGAATACTTACATAGCCTTAAGGTCAGAGAATTACTTGAAGCCGAAGCAGCATATACAGCGACTGATAAGGTTAGAGAAACAGATATTCAAATTGTCTGGAAAAATTTGAAAGCAGTAGAAACTTTGCAACCCTATAGTATGATCGCCCATTGGCAATCTGACGAAGAAGTTCATGGTTTATTTATTGACGCCTGCCCAAATCGGGTACTGCGAGAGGTAATAAAGTCGTTAAGAGCAACAACAAAACTATTCGAAATAGAAAACCTTTCAGAAAGACTTGAGCCAGATAGTCGACAACATGAAGCTATAATAACTGCCCTTTTACACAAAGATAAGGAAGCTACTCAAGCTGCGGTAGAGTTACACATAAAGTCACTTTATAAATTTGCTGTGAGTGTTTTATAAATTAACTTTCGGGTAAAGTAATGTTATCAATCAAACAGCAATTTATCGTCACGAACGGGTATACCACCCTGCAGAACTGCAACGATTGAATTTGATTTCTGAGAGAAACAATTCATGCTTTTTAATGGGTTAGTGTCTAATACTACTAAGTCAGCATGGGCACCGGCAGTTATTTCCCCTATTTTTCCTTCCATCCTGACAATACGCGCATTATTTAACGTACAATGGCGCAAAGCTTCGGCTGCTCCACAAACTTTCTCATGTATGAGAAGACCATCTCCCTGGTAGCTCTTAGGTGACCAGCACAAATCGGTTCCGTAACCAACATTTACATTATTTGATAGTGCATTTTCGAGAGACGTAAGGCCAGCTGACAATACTTCAGCATTTTTAGAAGAATTTTCTTCATTCCACCCGAAACTAGGACCGTATTTGGCATCAGCCTCATAAGTTACCAAAGTTGGCACTAAATGAGCATCATGATCGTTCATGACTTTCGCGGTATCAATAGACAAAAAATTACCATGCTCTACGGATCGAACACCTTTTTCCACGGCCCTTCTAATACCAACATCAGAATAGATATGAGCCATTACATAACGACCGCATCTGGTGGCTTCGTCAACAATGGCTTCTATTTCATCTAAGGAATACTGTGGATGAATTAACTTGTCTCCTGGCGATGCAACACCCCCTCCACCCATGATTTTTATTTGGTCAACACCTTGCCGAACATTTTCTCGCACTGCTTTGCGGACCGCATCTACTCCATCGGCAATAACCGACATACCGCCAGCAACAGTCTCACAACCACAAACATCAGCTATGGCTCGATGATCACCGTGACCACCAGTTTGAGATAGTATTTTTCCTGAAACAAAAAGCCGAGGACCTGGAAATAATCCTTTTTCTACTGCACTTCGGTGACCAGAGTCAGCACCACCAGCGTCACGAACAGTTGTAAAACCACGCTGCAGCATGCCTTCTAAGTGCTGACCAGCTCTTGCCGTCATCTCTGAAGGCATCACGTTGCCTCGGTCTCCAAACTGACCAACAAAACAATGAGCGTGGCAGTCAATAAGTCCTGGGGTTATATAACGGGCATTAACCGAAATATGAGGAATATCGTCCTTTAACTGTTGATCCTTGCATATTTCCTTAATCATACCGTCCTTAATTATTAAAGAATGCCCTGATATTAAGTTACCAGCTACGACATCCACAATATTGCCACCAACTAAAGCATAGTGGTTAATTTTATTACTCATAGCTATTTCTCTTTCATTTTGCTTATACAATTGGTTGTGAGACCATCTTGAATATCCTCAGCGATAGCATCCGGATCTCGATTTGCTGGATCACCCCAACCAGCACCACCAGCAGAAAAATTTATAAATGCCTCACCTGCTTGGAGCGTCTCACGATACATACCTACTTTCTTTTCTTCCGGCGTATTAGGCCTAAGAACCATATGATTTTTAATAGATGAAGGTTGACCACCATCCAGCCCCCAACCAACGGTCTTAGATTTCTTTTTCATCGATATAACTTCTGTTTCTCCAGTCATGCTAACTTTACGGCGTACTCCAAGACCTCCCCGGTACTGACCAAGTCCACCGGAGTCAGGAATTAATGTTAGCTCCTCATGGAAAAGATTTGCTTGCCGTTCAAGCACTTCTATCGGCGTGTTACGAACAGTGCTAGTAGAAGGGTGTTGCAAAGCTGTTGAACCATCATGGTTTCGCGTAGCACCCCAACCAATTCCTTCATTGTTACTTACAACAAATGACTGACCAGTATGATAATGTTTGCCAACCGCCATAAACCCAGGCTCGTCAGACCCAGAAGACATGGGTAACCAGTCTACCACCGGCGCTAGAGCTTTTGCTATCAGCTCAAATGCAACCATATCTGTCCATGGCAT
The DNA here is from genome assembly GCA_902543185.1 of Paracoccaceae bacterium. Classification (GTDB taxonomy): domain Bacteria; phylum Pseudomonadota; class Alphaproteobacteria; order Rhodobacterales; family Rhodobacteraceae; genus Salinivivens. The sequence continues at coordinate 249,236 of CACBXB010000001.1, read as the reverse complement.
GTATGTGGCTGCAGGATAGATGGCGTGGAAGAGGTTTCCAGGGTCTGCTTTAACCTCTAAAGGGATGTAGTTGCCGTGATTGCTAGGAGAGTCTCTAGAGGTCAAGAACTTAAAATATGTCTTAGCCATGGACACCGTCCCACCATAAGGTGAGTTAACTGGGCCTGCTACTTGCAAAGAAGACTCATTATAATCAACAATAAATTCAGAGTCTGTTATACTTACCTTAACAGCCATTTTTATCATATCATCGGAAATACCATCGTCATCCAACCAATCACTAGCCGACCAAGTGCCTTTAGGTAATTGAGATAAGGCAGCTAACGTTTTTTGATGAGAGTGTTCAAAAAAGTCTTCAATTGCATCAAGAACTTTAGACTTACCAAACTTAGAAAAAATTTCTTTCAAACATCTCTCCCCAGTACGCAAACACGCTACTTGAGCCCCAAAATCACCCTCAATAGCTTCAGGCAAGCGAGAGTTAAAAGTTAATACCTTCCAGAGGTCTTCATCTAACTTTCCTTCTTTAATTATTCGCACACCAGGGATGATAATTCCTTCTTGGTGAATATCCGTAGAGTCTATGACGTAACCTGCATCTTTGGCCCCTAAATCTAACCAATGTGCCCTTACGCATAAAAACATATCTATGTCTTTATTATCAATAAATACTGGTGACATAAGTAAAGCATCAGATGCATGAGCTGAGTTCCAATAAGGATAATTCAGCATCACAACATCACCAGGCCTCAGAGAATTCAAATCCAGCTTCTCTAGCAACGTTTTAAGAGCATAGTCGTTAGCACCTATAAAAGAGGTAATTCCTGCCGCTTCTGCAACCATGCGCCCCTTAGAGTCTGCAATTGATATTCCAAAATCAAGTACTTCATAAATTACCGCATTAAACGCAGTACGAACTAAAGTTCGCCTCATTTGCTCAGCCGCAGACAGAAACAAACCAGAAATAATCTCAAGATCTGCCGCGCTAGTCTTTCCCATTTTTTACCTCACAACGTCGCAAAGTAATAATACCACGTTCATCTATCGAAAGTGTTTGACCCTTTAATAGTGGCATAGAAGAACCCTCATCATATATTAGACATGGGCCTACATAACTTTCACCTATCTCTAAGTGATGCACAGGGATTTTTTTTGTTTCGACAAACACCGATTTTTCGTCGTTAAACATTCTATGACTCTCGACTGAAGCCAAGTCACTAGAAGACTTTAAAGATTGAGATAAGTCAGGTTTCTCTTTTTCAAGAGTGAGCTTTATGATAAGTGAAACTACTTCTGCTTCAAGACTAAATGAATGACCAAAACGGTCCTGATGAAGTTCCGTGAACCTAGTAAATAATGACTCACTTGAATCTCCATCTGTAAATGGCACACTCAATGTGTGTTCTTGTCCAACAAACCTTACTCTTGCGGTCATTGACGAAATCGGTTGAACATTCTCTTTTGTTTTTTCAAGTAATTCCTTAGTTGCCTGTAGCTCAAGCTCGTTAGCTTTAACTCTGATTTCTTGGAAGCTTTTGGAGTCAATTTTTTTTAATACTGAAGCAGATTGAGTAAACGATAGATCACTTGTCATCATACCCAAAGCAGAAAATACTGACGGTAAGGGTGGAACCACTAACTCAGACATTTCCAATTCATCAAACAACATTGGGCCAATCAAAGGTCCACAGCCTCCAAAAGCCAAAAGAGTGAAATCTCTTGGGTCAAGACCCCTCTCAAGCATCATTTCTTTTATCGACGAAGCAGTTTTTGAAATTAAAACTTTGATTATTGAGATTGAAGCTTCAGCTGTGTCAATTTGCAGGGGATTAGCTATATTGAAATCAATTGCTTGCTTTGCCAGTGAGTCTGCTACCTCCATTTTCCCACCCATAAAGTTAGATGCTGTGATATAACCAAGATGAAGAGCAGCATCCGTGAGTGTCGCCTCTGTTCCTCCTCGGCCATAACAGGCAGGGCCTGGCTCTGCGCCTGCACTTTCTGGGCCTACAGTCAATAATTTATTATCAATTTTTGCTATTGAGCCACCACCTGCGCCCAATGTTCTCAGATCAAATATAGGCTGTAATACTGGGAAATGGTCAACGTAGGCTTCAAAAACATCAACTGGCTCAAAATCTAAGATTAAATTTGCATCTAGACTAGTTCCGCCAACATCTATTGATAGTAGATTCTTTTTTTTCATTATTTTAGCTAAATCTAGTGCTCCAGAAACGCCTCCTGCAGGTCCAGAAAAAATGGTAGAAATAGGTTTTGCTGCAGCCATTTCAAATGTTAAAGCTCCACCTGCAGAGTTCATTACGTAATACTTTCCATCAAATCCTTTTTCTTGCATGCCTAATTTCAAGTGTTGAAGATAATTTTTAAGTACAGGCTTAATATATGAATCCAGCACTGTCGTACTTGTTCGCTCATATTCTCGATATTCGTTTGCTAACAAGCCTCCAGCTGAAATAGCGAGCTCAGGGTAATTTTCTTTAAGCAAATTTACTGCAATTTCTTCATGCTTAGTATTAGCATATGAATGAAGGAAATTTATAGCAATTGCCTGGCAACCAGCACTATTTACCAACTCATAAGCAGCAGCAAGAACTGCTTTTTCATCTAAGGGAAGAATTTCTTCACCTAAAAAATTAATACGACCGCTTACACCCCTTATGTTGCTGCGTCGAACTAGAGTAGGAGGCTGATGAAAGTCAAATCGATACATGTCGGCGAAATTGAGGCTCCCGCGCGCTATTAGAAATATATCTTCGAAACCTTTATTAGTTATTATGCCGACATTAGCACCCTTACGCTCAAGTATTGCATTTAGACCTAAAGTTGTCCCATGCATAAAGTCACTGATTTCTGATAGAGGGAACTGGATACTATCTACTCCGTCGAGAACGGCTTGCGCAGGGTTCGTAGGTGTTGTCGGTACTTTAAAGTGACTTAAAGACTTTGTTTTTTGATCATAAATCACAAGATCCACAAATGTACCGCCAATATCGATTGCTAACTTAAATCTACTCAAACGCGATACTCCTAATATACAGCTTCAATAAGCTTTGACGTATAATTATGTCTTGGGCTGGTTAATACTTGCTGCGTCTTTCCTTGCTCTACGATCTGGCCATTGCTTAGAATATAAACTCGATCACATAAAATTTGAGCTACCTTTATGTCATGCGTAATAAAAATCATCGCAATTTTCTTCAGCTTTAGGAGATTCGAAAACAAACCCAAAATTTGAGCTTGTGTAGAGACATCCAACGAAGACAACGGCTCATCACAAACTAGCATTTCCGGATCAACAGACATTGCGCGTGCAATAGCTATTCTTTGCCTCTGGCCACCAGAGAATTCATGAGGAAACTTTTCCATTGCTGAACCGTCAAGTCCAACATCAGTCAATAATTGAATAATTCTTTCCTCTCGGGAGGGTTTGGACAAATCTGGCTTGTGTATCAATAGTGCTTCACTAATTGCATTTCGAATATTGTATCGAGGATTTAGGCTGCCGTATGGATCTTGAAAAACCATTTGAACATCAGATTTAAACTGTTTAATTTCACTCTTTTTAAATGAAAAGACATTTTGACCTTTGTAACTATAGCTACCACCATTGGGAATACTAAGCTTAGTAATTATTGAAGCTAGAGTGGATTTACCACTACCAGACTCACCTAAGAAACCAACGACTTCACCTGGAAAAATTTCTAGATTTATATTTGACAATGAAAAATTTCCGCCCCTTTGCAGTATTCGCGACGCAAAAGACTTTTGGATATTTTTCATTTCTATCAGTGGTAAACTTGATGCATCTTGTTGCTTTTGCTCAGTTCTGCTGCGTTTTTTAACATTTTTTAGTCCGTCAAAAAGAACCTTTGTATACGAATTAAGTTCATTAAGCTTAATCTTTTTAGGGTCAAAAATATCTATTACTTTTCCACTTTTCATAACCGCTATTCGATCAGCAGTAGCTTGTAAAAGAGCTATATTATGGCTTACTAAAATTACAGTAAGTCCACGCTGGCGACTACGGTCAATTATTAAATCTATGATCTTTCTTTGTGTACTTGCATCTAATGCGGTCGTCGGTTCATCTGCAATCAAGAGGTCTGGATCTTGCGAAAGCGCTATAGCAATCACTATCCGTTGTCTCATTCCTCCTGAAAACTGATCAGGGTATTGTTCATATGAATTTTCAGGATCAGGGATCCCCACCTCAGATAACAGTTTATAAACTAAAGAACGGTTTTCTATACTTTTTGGCTTTTTTCCCTGAGCAAGATATATTGCTTCGCCTATTTGCTTTCCGATCTTCACTGAAGGATTTAGCGATGAGAACGGATCCTGCAATATGAAACCAATACGCAAGGCCAGTTTTTTCGTTTGAATGACCCTTACACCACTTTGAATTATTTTGCTTAAATCAAAAGAAACGTCACCGGTATTCAAGTGAGATGCGTTATGCAATCCAAACATAGATAAAGTTAGTAAAGTTTTACCAGAGCCACTCTCACCTGCAACGCCGAAAATTTCTCCCTTAAAAACCGAAAAAGAAACAGCCTCAACAATAGACTTTTTTATTTTTTTCAACCCCACACTATAATTCTCAACATCAAGAATTATTTCTTCTTTAAGGTTTAATTTTTCACTTACTTGCGCCATCAAACCCTCCTTAAAAGGGGATCTAACTCTCGACGAAGCGCATCACCAACCACATTAAAACTGAGAGCACTAAAAAAAATTGCCAGGCCAGGAAATACTACTACCCACCACGCAGTGCTCATATGTGCTCGCCCATCCGCAATCATTGACCCCCACTCTGGAGCAGGTATTTGAGCACCAACACCAATAAAAGATAAACCGGAAATTGAAAGCATCACTGCGGAAACATCCAAAGCGACTTGAATAATCAATACATCAAAAGCATTTGGCAAAACATAAAATGTTACCTTTCGCCATAACGGCACTCCTAATACTTCTGCGCCTGCTATAAAAGGTTTTGAAAGAATATCTAAAGTTATCATTCTCGATAGTCTTGCGTAGTTAGGCCACCAGCTAAAAATTAGAGCCCAAATAGCCGCCTCTAGGCTCGCTCCCAGAGCAGCAGCAAAACCTAGAGCCAAGATAAGTGGAGGAAATCCCAGCCATATATCTGCAATTCTCATCAAAATATTATCAATCCAACCGCCTGCAAATGCCGAAAAAATACCTATCGTACAACCAATGACTAATACCACAAAGATTACCGTAAATGTAGAAAGTACAGTTAATCTAGCTCCTGATAAAACTCGACTTAGCACATCCCGGCCAGCCCCATCCTGCCCTAATGGATGTTCTAATGAAGGCGGCTGTAGTTTTCCCCGAAAATCTATCTGGGTAGGATCATAAGGCACAATGAAATCACCCAAAATAGAAATTAAAATAATAAAGACAACTATCCCCAACGCTAACTTTTCAAAAGGTGACTTTACGAAGAAAGTCAAATTTAAAAAGGATTTCATTTGTCCATACGTCCTCTGGGATTTAAAATATACAATAATAAATCAACAACCAAATTGGCCAGTAAAAATACTACTCCAACCACCAAAACTACAGCCACAACTGCATGTATATCTGACTGAGTGACAGCCTTGACTGCATAACGACCTATACCTGGCCGACCATAAATTTCTTCAACAAGAACTGTTGCACCAAGCATCCAGCCAAATTGCATTCCAAAAACTGTTAAAGACGGTGGAGCACCATTGGGAAAAACATGTTTGAACATAATGCGTGGTTCGCTCGCTGCCTTAGTTCGCGCCAGCAAAACATAATCTTTTTGAAATTCACTTATCATAGCGGTCCGAGTTATGCGAAGACCAACCGCTGTAAATAGAAGGCTTAAGGAAAATGCAGGTAAGATAAGGTGTTTTAATGCATCAAAAAAAATATCTGGTCTTCCCAATATCAAACCGTCTAATAGAAAGAAGCCGGTATGACCTTCGAAAGCCCTGTATTCGAAAGAAAGTCTGCCAGCTATTGGCAAGAGTTGCAGCTCTCCTCCAATAACGTTTTGTAAGATGAGCGCTGTCCAAAATATTGGTAAACCCGCACCAATCATAGCGAATAATCTAACTGAACTATCAAATCGCGTATCATTATAGCGCGCCGACCATAAACCGAGTGGCAGGGAAATCATAAGGTTTATGATCATAGCTATAATGACCAACTCAAGAGACGGCGGGAGTTCTCTGATCAAATCTTCTAAAATCGGTTGATGAGTAAACCATGACTTACCTAAGTCACCCTGAGCTAACTTTCCTACATAAATTAAGAATTGTTGCGTAAGCGGCTTATCTAAACCCATTTCCGATCGCAGCAACTCAATTTTTTCTGCTCCAGCATTAGGACCTGCCGCAACTATGGCGGGATCACCAGGAACAACTTGGCTTAATAGAAATGTTATTAAGGTTAAAATAAATAGGGATAGTAAAGAAAATACAAACCTTTGGAAAAAGTAATGCATTTAATACTATCCCTACTGACGCCTAATCTACGGAAATATCCATATAATTAAATGTCTGGTGGTGCGCCACGCTGTAGCGATATCCTTTTACAGCACTAGACATTGCAACAACCGAGCCCGGCAATGATACCGTGATAACTGGATATTCAGCACCAATCATCTGCTGAGCTTTTGCGTATAGGGTGGCTCGTTCACTTTGATCTGCTGAAGATGCGGCTTGGTTTAGCAATGCATCAACTTCAGAATTGGCATATTGAGCCCAATTATACCCACCATTGTATCCAGTGTTTTGACTATTAAACGAGGTATTTAGAATAGCATGTGGATCTGGAAAGCTTGGAAAATTATATATCATATTTATATCAGACGTAGTTGCCAAGTCCTGCACAGTTGCAGCTTGTGCCGGCCATGTCATACCTTCTGCTTCCAATTTTATACCAAGTTGAGAAAGATTTGACTGTAATTGTTCAACAGCAGCTTGCTCCTCTTCTATCGCCGGCAAATAGCGAACTTTAAGTGTGCTTCCAGCCCAGCCATTTTGGTCGACAAGCTCTTTGGCAGCAGCCATGTTGAAAGGTAGCTCTGTTCCTGTCGAATGTCCCATCCAGTCTGGAGGCAACGGGCCGTCTGGCATGGTTCCAAAGCCTTGCAAAACGTAATCTAAGTGAAGTTTTCGATCGAAGGTCTGTGCTAGCATTTTTCTAAATGAAGCATCACCAACCAAGCCATCACTCGAAGTATTAAATTGAAAGTATAGTGGAGTTGCAGCTGCGCCTATATCAACTCTAAAGCCGTCTGCATTCATTAAAGAAAGTTTATCCTGCACAGTGATATCGGGTGCAATATGAACTTCGCCAGACTTCAAGAGCGCTAATTGAGTAGAGGGCTCCGCTATGTATCGAAAAACCACCTCAGATACATGGTCACCATCCCATCCACCCCAATAACCTTCAAAAGCATTTAGGGTAACCACTTCTGTTGGTTTATATGTTGTTACTGAATAGGGACCGGAACCAGCAGCATTAACTGCGAGCCAACCTCGGCCGTTATCATCTGACATATGTGGTTCAACTTGCGCTTTATTTACTATATAGATCCGCGAGAGTGCTGAGATGAAGGGGCCAAAAGGTGCTTCCAAAGTCATTTTAACAGTGTAGTCATCTATTGCTTCTGCGGATTTGAAGGGACCCATATCATTTAAAACCGCAGCCGATGCGGCTTGTAAGCGATTAAGCGTAAAAACAACATCAGCAGAGGTCATAGAACTACCATCATGAAACTTCACATCGCTGCGGATATTAAATGTATATTGCAAACCATCGTCAGAAACTTGCCAATCTGTAGCAAGCTGAGGGCTAACTGAAGTTTCACCCGCCTTGAATTGTACAAGGGCATCATAAACTCCAACTAACAATTGGTTAACAGTAGAATTTGTTGCATTTGCTGGATCTAGGTTCTCGGGTGTCTCATTTTCGGCTATAATCAGTGTTCCTGAAACATCTGCCATAGCAGTAAACGGAATGGCCAGACTGACGCTTAAAGCTGTAAAAGCGCTGGCCAGTAGATTACAAATTTTCATAATTTCCTCCAATTATTCTTAATTTAAATCTGGTTTTTTTCTTGCAGCATTTCAAAGTGGATACCAAAAATAATAATAAAAAATTGTATCCAACATGTATACAGTTACATTAAATAACACGATTCTGGCAATGAGTAAGGTTCAAAGCTTTTCGAGTAGAAATTGACGATCGGTCTGTAAACAATTTTTGAACGCGTATTGTGCTACATGATTAAAATACGTGCAAACCAAAAAAAATGTCTGCTTAGAAATTATAGGGTAGAAAATTATGCCCATTGGTCGAGGAAGAAAAATGAATTATCAGTAAAATAAGCTTAAAAATAATGATAATTTTTGGTTGCGGGAGTAGGATTTGAACCTACGACCTTCAGGGTAGGTTGCCTCTCAATAAAATCAATGGGTTAGCACCCTTTAAAGTGGTCTGGTGGCATACCTAGTGGCACTATTAGGGCTATACAAATCACTGATTGTGTATAGTATGTTTTGATAATAATATTATTCTAGAAAGTTGTTTGACTGATAAGTAACAGCCTAATCATGAAAAATATTACACAACATATTTTTTACATAACTCTTTTCCTTCTAATCTCAAATTATCTTTATCCTTTTTATTTTGGAGTGTCAGATAACAGAGAGGAAGTTCCCGCATTATTTTTTATTAACGGAATAGGAACTTATCTAAATGATGAATTTATTACTCGAAGTGTTAACGAATATAATGTAGCTACTCCATATTTATATGCCTTAGCTAAACTTACCAGTAAGTTAGACTTTGATTATTATCCTATTTTCTTCTTTTTGGCGCATCAAATCACTTTGGTGGGTATTTTTCTTGCGCTAAAGAATATAACACAACTTTTTTCTTCGAAATTGGAATATCTACATTTTTTTGTCTTAATCGTTGCCCTAGAAATTTTATTGCGAAAGTTTCCTGATTTTATTTTTGGAGGTAGATGGCTGATATCAAATTATTTTGACCCTCAATTAGTTGCATATGCCTTTTGCTTTACTAGTATTTTTTTCTTTTTGAGTAACAAATATAATATTTCCGCTTTATTTCTTTTTGTTGCCAATCTTTTATCTCCATTACTTGTTATCCCTATTTTAATGGCTTTTTTCCTAGTCTTGATATCGAGAACTAGAATAGAACATTGTAATTATAAATCCTTAATCGCGCCCTATTTCACTTACGCAATATCCACTCTTCCTTATACGCTTTTCTTATATATCCATACTGCAGAGAAAGATTTAAGTTATGATCATCAAAAGATTATGACTGAAATTAGGTCTACTGATTTGTCAAGGATACCAAACATATTTGACATTAAATATGGGGATGTTTTCTTTTTTGGATTTTTATTTCTTTTAATAATTTGTACCTTAATTTTTTTATTGCGGCGCTATAAGGGGATTAAAAATTTAAGTGAGCTGAAACGTGAGCAGTCTAATTTCAGTTTTATTCTATTTTCATGTTTTCTGATAAGCCTGATGTGTTTAGCGTCTATTATTTCTTCATTTTTCACTATCCAGTTAGTTTACAGACTCGACCCTTATCGAGTTTCTGTAATCTTAATACCTCTATTATTTCTATTCATATCCTCTCACTTGATTAAAAATTTTAGTCTTAGTTCAAAATCAAACAAAATACATACCTTTGGGTTGCCATTTGTATTGGCTCTAACAGGCTTATTTATTTTAAAAGACTACCCCAATATTGCTTCAAAAGCCGAAGGAGATAGAAATAATTATAGGTCTGACGCAATTTATTTGGATGCTAAAGAAACAATATCATGGATTAGAAGAAACACTCCTATAAACTCAACTTTTTTAAATTACGCAGACAGTAACAATTTTCTAACACTAAGAACGCACGCCATCAGATCGCAATTTTTTTCCTGGAAAACAATAAACTTAACTAATGATGGTATTGTAAATTGGTATAAACGATATCTAATACACTATGACGTTAGTGCAGACCCTTATAACTACAAACAAATGGGAATATTAGTTGGTAAAAAAGGTAAAAATATTAAGTCCGTGAATATTTCAAGTGTATTAGAGCAAATAGATTATCAAATTAACTATGTGTTAGTGCCAAATGATTTTGAATTACGCGGAAACCAATTTCCTGAACTTTTTCGAAATGACTCTTATAGAATCTATGGCATAAATTAACCTTAACTGAACAACCACCGTGGAGTATTATTAGTCCTATATAAAAAATACAGTGGGAACTATCATGAGTAATCCTATTACGCCAAAATTACTAAACAATATATCACTGCTCGAGCAATAAGTTGAATAATTTATTTCAAAGTCTTAAGTTAATATCTATTCAGGCAATCAATTCGCTTGTTTTGTTGACAATATTCATAGCTATTTTTGCGATTAAAAGACAACTCTTACCCGCTTCAATAATATTTTATGAGAGCCTGATCTTCAGTGTAATTTTTATATTTACTATATGGTTATTGATTCAAAAATACCATTTAATGGAAAATCATACACTCTTACCCGCTTTTTTAATTATACTGTTATTTAACTCACTTATTCCAACTATTTTGGATAGATCTGTATCCATCACTGTGCTTGCAACTTTAAATCAGTGCAATAAAGAGTGCAGTATTGAACATCTCGAAAAAGAATTCGAAAGAGTATATCTAAAGAAAAATCAAGCTGTAAAAAAACGTGTTCTAGAACAAATTTCCTCAAAAAATGTCGTTGAATTTAATGGGCGCTATAATTTAACAAACCAGGGAAAACTTACCTTTGAAGTAATGAATGTACTTACTGATGTTTTTAATATTGATAGAAGTTACATAGATCAAAACTAGTATTATTTAAATATTTATTTATGTTTTTTTTGATGGATTAAATAAACATATGTTTTATAAGATTTGGTAAATAAATAACGAACAAATACCACCTACTATCCAACCTGCAAAAACTTCTTTAGGCTTATGTCCGATAGTGATTATAACAGATATTATAATAACATTATCCAATGTGATTTCTGCAGGCAGTTAACTCGCGACCGAATATATAAGGACAAGAAAACCGAGGTGAAGTGTGGTGCATGTAACCATACAATCCTGATTCTCGATGACGAGCTTTTAAAGCACGATGTTATTGCCTCTAAGTATTCGGTAGCTACGGAAATTTAATGCCACTTTCCATTTTCTACCATTCCACCTTTTGTAGAGGCGGCCTGCTCAATGAAATAAGGGCGTTGGTTGCGGGAGTAGGATTTGAACCTACGACCTTCAGGTTATGAGCCTGACGAGCTACCGGGCTGCTCCATCCCGCGCCATTTGGGATATCGATCAGAGAAAGTTATCTACTTATTAGGTTTGGCAGTGACTTACTCTCCCACACCTTAAGATGCAGTACCATCAGCGCTTCGGTGCTTAACGGCCGGGTTCGGGAAGGGACCGGGTGTTTCACTCGTGCTATAGCCACCAAACCAAATAAATAGATAAGTATCAACACCGCCTTTATCACAGGCAGAATGTCCAAATTGTGTGTGTATGACTTTTGAATATGATTAGTAATCTGATTATTACTGGATCAAACCAAGCCTATCGAGCCATTAGTACCGGTCAACTGAACATGTTACCATGCTTACATCTCCGGCCTATCGACGTGGTGGTCTTCCACGGCTCTCAGGGATACCTTGTTTTGAGGGGGGCTTCCCGCTTAGATGCCTTCAGCGGTTATCCTGTCCGATCATAGCTACCCTGCACTGCTGCTGGCGCAACAACAGGTCCACCAGTGGATCGTTCACCCCGGTCCTCTCGTACTAGGGGCAACTCCTCTCAAGTATCCTACACCCACGGCAGATAGGGACCGAACTGTCTCACGACGTTCTAAACCCAGCTCACGTACCTCTTTAAACGGCGAACAGCCGTACCCTTGGGACCTGCTCCAGCCCCAGGATGAGATGAGCCGACATCGAGGTGCCAAACACTGCCGTCGATATGGACTCTTGGGCAGTATCAGCCTGTTATCCCCGGCGTACCTTTTATCCGTTGAGCGATGGCCCTTCCACGCGGGACCACCGGATCACTATGGCCGTCTTTCGACTCTGCTCGACTTGTCAGTCTCGCAGTCAGGCTGGCTTCTGCCATTGCACTCAACGAGCGATGTCCGACCGCTCTGAGCCAACCTTCGCGCGCCTCCGTTACTCTTTAGGAGGCGACCGCCCCAGTCAAACTACCCACCACGCAGGGTCCTGGATCCAGATAATGGACCGCAGTTAGACATCAAGCAGAACAAGGGTGGTATCTCAAGGGTGGCTCCACAATAACTGGCGTTACTGCTTCAAAGCCCACCACCTATCCTGCACATGTTGTGCCTGATGCCAGTGCGAAGTTGTAGTAAAGGTGCACGGGGTCTTTCCGTCTAACCGCGGGAAGCCTGCATCTTGACAGGCAATTCAATTTCGCTGAGTCTATGTTGGAGACAGTGGGGAAGTCGTTACGCCATTCGTGCAGGTCGGAACTTACCCGACAAGGAATTTCGCTACCTTAGGACCGTTATAGTTACGGCCGCCGTTTACCTGGGCTTCAATTCGATGCTCTCACATCTCCTTTTAACCTTCAGGCACCGGGCAGGCGTCAGACCCTATACGTCGTCTTGCGACTTCGCAGAGCCCTGTGTTTTTAGTAAACAGTCGCCACCCCCTAGTTTGTGCCCCCAGTCAATACTTGCGTAGAAACTGGGCCTCCTTCTCGCGAACTTACGGAGGTATTTTGCCGAGTTCCTTCAACATAGTTCTCTCAAGCGCCTTGGTATTCTCTACCAGTCCACCTGTGTCGGTTTAGGGTACGATCTTATGGAAGGCTATTTCCAGGAACCGATTAGCGGCCCACCCAATCCAATAAGGGTGAACAACCTTCACGATCCGTCACATCTTCCTGGCCCAGGAATATTAACCTGGTTCCCATCGTCTACGCCTTTCGGCCTCGACTTAGGGGTCGGCTTACCCTGCTCAGATTAGCTTTAAGCAGGAACCCTTGGACTTTCGGCGAGAGTGTCTCTCACACTCTTTGTCGCTACTCATGTCATCATTCTCACTAGTGATCTCTCCACCGGATGCCTTACAGCCCGGCTTCACAGAAAGATTCTTGATCCTCCAAGGCCGTCAAAGACGACTAAAGAGGATAGAATCTATGTCACACTACGCTCCGCTACCACATCTTACGATGTCCTCAGCTTCGGCTCATGGCTTGAGCCCCGTTACATCTTCGCCGCAAGACAGCTTGTTTAGACCAGTGAGCTGTTACGCTATCTTTAAAGGATGGCTGCTTCTAAGCCAACCTCCTGGTTGTTTTGGCCGTCTCACCTGCTTTCCCACTTAGCCATGAATTAGGGGCCTTAGCTGGAGGTCAGGGTTGTTTCCCTCTCCACTACGGGCGTTAGCACCCGCAGTGTGTCTGCCATCTAGTACTCCCGGGTATTCGGAGTTTGGTTAGGATCAGTAAGCCTGTGGGGCCCCATTACCCATCCAGTGCTCTACCCCCCGGGGTATTCGGATGACGCTCTACCTAAATAGATTTCGCGGAGAACCAGCTATCTCCGAGTTTGATTGGCCTTTCACCCCTAGGCACAACTCATCCCGACCTTTTTCAACAGGTGTGGGTTCGGACCTCCAGTAAGTGTTACCTTACCTTCATCCTGGTCATGCCTAGATCACTCGGTTTCGGGTCTGATCCATCTAACTCAACGCCCTATTAAGACTCGCTTTCGCTGCGCATACACCTAACGGCTTAAGCTTGCTAGATAGACCAAGTCGATGACCCATTATACAAAAGGTACGCTGTCAGGGCTCATGCCCCTCCAACTGATTGTAGGCGTTCGGTTTCAGGTACTGTTTCACTCCCCTCGTCGGGGTGCTTTTCACCTTTCCCTCACGGTACTGGTTCGCTATCGGTCAGTAAGGAGTACTTAGCCTTCGGGGGTGGTCCCCCGATCTTCAAACAGGATTTCACGTGTCCCGCCCTACTTAATACGTCCAATCATGCTTCCTATACGGGGCTGTCACCCACTATGGCCATCCTTTCCAGGATGTTCTAGTCACAATCTCGGCTCGGCTGGTTCGCGTTCGCTCGCCACTACTAACGAAGTATCTATTGATT
>CACBXB010000001.1:0-232500 GCA_902543185.1 Paracoccaceae bacterium | reverse complement strand
ACAAACAGTGAAGCTGACACTACATCATCGAGTTGCCTCTAGTAGCGCGATATGCAGAAGATGATCCATCGAAAGAACCAAACTGCCCACATATCTCTTCTGTGTTCCAAATTTTCAAATAGCGTTCCAAAGACACAAACCGGGCCGTAGCGCTTTATAGTTAGCGCTCACCGCCGATCAACACCTCTGAATTTATTAAGTCAAAATAGTATTTTACTGTTCCAACCAAACCAACAAGCGCCAAAACGTTGCCGGTGAAGGGGCTTCTAACCATTACTATCGTATCTCGCAACCCCTTTTTTAATAAAAAAAACAGATTTTTATCAAAATCTTATTTCAAGTCTTTTTTTTCCATATTTATATGGGTTTTTTTTATTAAACATAATAATTTAAGCGAAAAACCTTAAGAAATAATATAACTCATTTATCACTCAGTTTTCTCTAAAGTTACGTAGGCCCCAGAATTAGTTAGCAATCATTAAAAAATCACCACATATTGAATCACAGATTCTAATTTCAGATTCTCGAAACGCATCAGGTTTTTAGTCATCCCAAAAAATTAATTTAATTTTTAGTGAACAACAACATCTTCAGGAGGCGTCACACCCGACGATCCGACCCGATCTCCTACTATGAGCCCATCTGAACCCGCTGTTATATGGACTGTGTCATTATCATCAATATCACCTGATAATAACATTTCAGCTATGGGATTCTGTATTGCATTCTGGATTACCCTTTTGAGCGGCCGTGCGCCGAAAACTGGGTCGTAGCCTTCATTTGCCAACCAAGCTTTAGCACTCACATCCAAATCAATTTGAATATTTCTGGAATTCAAACGTTTCGCTAATCTATTGAGCTGAATATCAACAATTGCCGACATTTCCTCTCTCATGAGCCTGTCAAAAACTAATATTTCGTCAAGACGATTCAAAAATTCTGGCCTAAAATGGGCTCGCACTGCATCCATCACATCTCTTTTAGCATCAGATGAGTTTGACCCCTCGGGTAATTGGCTAAGCGCGTGCGCTCCAAGATTGGAAGTCAAAATAATGAGTGTTTGCTTGAAATCGACCACTCTGCCATGGCTATCAGTAAGCACCCCATCATCAAGAACCTGAAGTAAAATATTAAAAACATCAGGATGTGCCTTTTCAACTTCATCAAATAACACAACTTGATAGGGCCTACGCCGAACCGCTTCCGTTAACACCCCACCCTCATCATAACCCACATAACCAGGAGGAGCTCCAATCAACCGTGCAACCGCGTGTTTTTCCATAAACTCGGACATATCCACCCGCATCATTGCAGTTTCATCTTCAAATAAAAATTCTGCTACGGCTTTCGTTAACTCGGTTTTACCAACACCTGTGGGACCTAAAAATAAGAATGAACCCAGCGGCCTATTTTCATCATTTAGGCCTGCGCGCGCCCTGCGTACGGCATTAGCAAGTGCACGAACAGCTTTTCTCTGGCCTATTACTCTATTTTCCAGCGCGTCTTCCATGCGGAGCAATTTTTCGCGTTCGCTTTCTAAAATTTTGGTTGTTGGGATGCCAGTCCAACGCTCAACAACAGAAGCGATCTGGTCAGGAAGAACTGTCTCTTCAACCATTTTACCATCAGCTTCTTTATCCTCAGCATTTGATAGTAGTTTTTCAAGTTTTGGAATAATGCTATACGAAAGCTCGCCGGCCTTAACCAAATTGCCAGAACGCTTCGCAATATCGAGATCTGCACGGGCTTTTTCTAACTGTTCTTTTAGATCGCGGGCACCAGCCAATTCATCCCTTTCAGCCTGCCACTTTGCGGTCAACTCAGTACTGAGCTCTTGTAGGTCAATTAAATCTTTTTCCAAAGACGATAGACGCTTCTTAGAGGCAGCGTCTTCTTCTAATCGCAAAGCTTCCGCCTCTATTTGCTTTTGTAGAATTTCTCGATCTAACGCATCAAGCTCTTCCGGCTTACTATCCACTTGCATTCTTAAGCGACTTGCTGCCTCATCAATCAAGTCAATTGCCTTGTCAGGCAAAAATCGATCTGTAATGTAACGATTTGAAAGAGTTGCAGAGGCCACCAAGCTCGAGTCTGAAATTCTTACCCCATGATGCAATTCATATTTCTCCTTGATGCCTCTGAGGATTGATATCGTATCTTCCACCGTTGGCTCCAAAACCATAGCAGGCTGAAACCTCCTAGCTAAAGCCGCATCTTTTTCCACATATTTACGATACTCATTCAGAGTAGTAGCCCCTATACAATGAAGCTCTCCACGAGCCAGCGCTGGTTTAATCAGATTTGCTGCGTCCATCGCACCTTCGGTTTTCCCAGCACCTACAAGGGTATGCATTTCATCAACAAATAAAATAATCTCGCCAGCAGCAGCAGAGATTTCAATTAAAATGGACTTTAGTCTTTCTTCAAATTCACCGCGATACTTTGTACCAGCAATTAAAGACCCCATATCAAGCGCCATTAATTTTTTATTTCTCAATGATTCTGGAACATCACCGTTTACAATTCTTAATGCCATTCCCTCGGCAATAGCTGTCTTTCCAACACCTGGCTCTCCTATCAAAACAGGATTGTTTTTTGTTCTCCGCGAGAGAACTTGCATAGCTCGTCGAATTTCTTCATCACGACCTATAATAGGGTCGATTTTACCTTCACGCGCGGCATGCGTAAGGTCTTGGGCGTATTTTTCGAGAGCTTGATAATTATCTTCAGCACTAGCACTATCTGCCGTACGACCTTTCCTCATTGCATTTATCGAATTATTAATTTTTTGGGGGGTCATCCCTGCTGAAAGTAGAGCTTCTTTTGCTCCAGACTTGATCATGGCAAGTGCCGTCAATAATCTTTCGGTAGCAACAAATTGATCACCAGATTTTTGGGCAAGTGTTTCTGCCTGATCCAAAACTTTTAAAAATGAGGGATCTGCAAATGGCTGGACATTGCCTTTCACCTTAACCTGCTTTTCTAACAGTGAGTCTAAAAAAAGCCCAATTTCATCTATGTTTCCTTCCGAATTAGAAATTAGGCTCGCTGCAAGGCCTTGATCATCATCGATTAGTGCCTTGAGTAAATGTTCTGGCAAAAGCCTCTGATGATTTTCACGAATTGCTACCGATTGAGCATTTTGGACGAACCCCTTTGCTCGCTCCGTGAACTTATTTAAGTCCATGGTTTTTCTCCTTCTCACAAGCGCTGTTTGGAATACCTGAGCTAAGCATATTCACTACAACCTCACTTTTGAATTGGGTATTGTGTGAGTGAATTTCAAGATAGGGCGCTGATAGCCTCAAAATTCAAATTCTCCTAAATATCTATGATACGCGCTTGACGCCAAAAAAGTTCACTGAAACAAGCATCATAGTATATTCTAATTTGAGGACAGTATGTCAGATGATCGCTTAATAGTTGCCTTAGATGTTCCAAATATAATTGCGGGCATGGATGTTGTTGACAAGTTGGGTGCAACTGTTTCATTTTATAAAATTGGCCTAGGAATGTTGACTGGAGGCGGCCTAGCTCTTGCAGATGAGCTAAAACAGGAGCACAACAAACGGATTTTTTTAGATCTTAAACTTTTTGACATCGGGGCTACAGTTGAGGCAGCCGTCAAAGGCATAGCCAAATACGAACTAGACTTTTTAACAGTTCACGGTGACCCCAATGTGGTTAAAGCTGCAAAAGAAGGCGCCGCAGATTCAAATCTTAAGATTCTTGCTGTAACAATATTAACTTCGTTAGATCGTAAAGATTTAAACGCAAACATGTACAAACCTGGTAACATTAGTGATTTAGTGGTTGAAAGAGCCGACCGTGCATTTCAGGCAGGAGCTGACGGTGTAATTGCCTCTCCCTTGGAAAGCAAAAGGATTAGAGACCTAGTTAGTTCTTCAGATAAATTAATTGTAACTCCTGGTGTTAGACCCGAGGGTGCTGAGTTAGGAGATCAAAAAAGGATTTCGACGCCCAGTATTGCCATCAAAAATGGATCAAATCATATTGTAGTAGGTCGGCCAATAATTAAATCATCTGACCCTAAGGCAGCAGCACATAATATTTTGACCGAGATCAAAAGCTAATAGCTTAACCTTGACGAGCTTTGAAACGTCTTTGAGTTTTATTGATTACGTATATACGTCCACGTCGTCGAACAACACGACAGTCTCGGTGGCGCTGTTTCAGCGAACGGAGTGAATTTTTAACCTTCATGAGGTTCTCCTTTTTTTCGTGGTGCAATTAAGCACCTTTACTTTGCTCAGACGAGCTCAATTGGTGGGCGGTACTGGGATCGAACCAGTGACCCCTACGATGTCAACGTAGTGCTCTACCGCTGAGCTAACCGCCCAAACCGACGAACTAAGCACCCCAACAAAAGGGGCGCGGAATGACCGCGCCGATAGCTGACCTATAATATCACATTGGACAGACATCAAGAGCTTTTGATTTATTATCTTTTGAGCTAAAGTTAAAGTATGAATAATGTTTTTACCGATATTAGACAGCATACTATAGTTGAGCCATCCACTCTAACATCTGGAGTTGTTTTTGCACTGCCACATTCTGGGCGAGACTATGGAGTATCATTTTTAAACCAATCAATATTGGACAAAATATCGATTCGATCTTCGGAAGATGCTTTCTTAGACCAATTGATCGATGGCATTGAAAAGTATGGGGCACCTAAGATAATTGCAAATGCACCAAGGGCCTTTATAGACCTGAATCGCTCGACAGACGAATTAGATCCTGCTTTAATAAGCGGAATAAAAAATAATATACGAAGCCCACGAATTTCATCGGGATTGGGTGTAATCCCACGCGTTGTTTCTCATGGAAAAGAAATTTACCGAGGCAAGCTCAGTTTGGAACAAGCGCAATCAAGAATAGAGTATTATTGGAAACCTTATCACAAAGACCTCTCAAATCTTCTCAAAAGGGCTCAGTCAATTTACAGCCAAAGTTTATTGATAGATATGCACTCAATGCCACATGAAGCTGTTTCAGCACAGTCATCTTTTATAAAGGCACCCGAAATTGTTGTCGGTGACAGATTCGGCATGTCAAGTGATCCTGAATTCACAAACCTCATAGTTTCGATTTTAAAACAACATGGTTTTAGAGTGGCAAAAAACACACCCTTTGCAGGAGCTTTTATAACGAAACATCATGGAAAAATTAAAGATAGAACCCACGCCATTCAAATAGAAATTGATCGTTCTCTGTACATGGATGAAGAGCAAATATTGCCAAATTCTGGATTTGAGAAATTGAAATCGCAGCTTTTCCCTGCGCTTATTCAAATTTCATCATTAATTTGCAAGTCAGATAAAATTGCCGCTGAATGATTAAAGGAGCGATCTGCCTTTTATCATTGCCTCATCTCCAAATTTTTCTCTAATCTCATCGGTAACACGCTCAACTTTAATCCGGTTGAGAGCTCCATCTTCCAAGAGTTCTGGCTCACGCTGTGCTTGACTTGCTAAGCAAAGGCCCGACAAACCCGCACCGACAAGTCTAAATGGCCCATTTTCTATCGCTGCTTCCATTAAAGGATAAGTTGACCGAAATAGGACATCCGCCAGATATGTTGGATCTCGTAAGGTCACCCTTCTTGTTATTATTTTATGATTTGATGATTTTAATTTTAAAATCATGATCGTTCCAGCCAGCCGCTTTGACTTCGCCCTCGATGAAACCTTTTCACAAAGCCTCCATAAATGCCCTTCTAACACGCGTAAATCACTTGTGTTTTCATTTAAGGTTGTTTCATTAGAAATAGATTTAATTCGGTCACTATTCGACACAGCCCGGGCATCTTGACCTCTTGCTAAAAACCATAAACGATAGCCTATAGATCCAAATTTACTAACTAAATCTTTTTTGTCCCACCTCAGCAAATCACTGAAAGTCCTTATACCAGATTTTTCTAGTGACTTTTGCATTGAAGCGCCAACACCCCATATCAAACGAACAGATTTGTCTTTTAAAAAAGAACTGGTTTCTGCCTCACCAATTATTGAATATCCATTTGGTTTATTAAGATCTGAAGCGATCTTTGCCAAAAATTTATTGTGTGAAAGTCCAATTGATCCTGTCAAACCTAAGTTACTACTGATCCTATCCATTAACTTTGCGAGCATTACTGCTGGTGGGGCTCCATGCAATTTATGAGTGCCAGACATATCCATAAAAGCTTCATCAAGAGACAAGGGTTCGACCAAGGGAGTAATATCATTCATCATTGCCCTAATCTGTTGACTTATTTCAGCATATATTTTCATCCGAGGTCGGATAACTACTGCATCTGGACATTTTTCCAAAGCCTTAAACATAGGCATCGCTGATTTTACACCACGTATTCTGGCAATGTAGCAAGCAGTAGAAACAACACCCCGTCGCCCACCTCCAATAATAACAGGCTTATCTGCTAAATCTGGATTATCTCGCTTTTCAACACTGGCATAGAATGCATCACAATCCATGTGGGCAATATTAAGGTCAAACAATTCAGTGTGTGATACCACCAAAGGTGAACTGCACCTTGGACAGCGACCCTCTTCAGTGAAAGTATTAAAACATTTTCTACATAATGAAGGCATACATTCATTTCATCGTATTGAATGGCTGAGCAAAATTAACTATTCACTCCACCTGTTCACTATCGGATAGCGCCTATCAAGCCAAAAAGCACGCTTACTTAACCGCGTCCCTGGTGCAGATTGATAGCGTTTATATTCGTTTATAAATAATAACCTTTGAACACGCTTAGAGTCCTCTTCTCTAAACCCTGCATTAGTACAATCCTCGACGGTTCCATCTTCATCAACGAGGATTTTTAATATTCCATCTAATACAAAATAGTCTGGCAAACTGTCACTATCTTTTTGGTCCGGACGCAACTCAGCACTAGGTGGTTTTTCAATTATGTTTATCGGAATAACATTCAAACCAGAGGCCTTCATCCAAGGCCTAGTATTTTCATTGCGCCATCTACAGATATCAAACACACGTGTCTTATAAAGATCCTTGATTGGATTATAACCACCGGCCATATCGCCATATATAGTGGCATAGCCAACCGAAACCTCTGACTTATTTCCTGTGGTCAGCAACATTTCACCAAACTTATTGGATATTGCCATTAACAATAATCCTCGCAATCTGGATTGGATATTTTCTTCAGTTAAGTCAGGCTCTGTTCCCTTAAATAAATCTGAAAGCGTTTCAGAAATTGCAAGCCTGCCTTCTTCAATTGAAAGATAGTCATAACGACATTTTAAATTTTTAGATAATTCAGCAGCATCATCAAGCGAACTTTTGCTAGTGTACTCAGATGGAAGCATCACTGCTCGTACAGATTGTGGACCCAATGCATCCGCAGCTATAGTTGCTACTAGAGCACTATCAACTCCTCCAGAAAGGCCTATAACAACTTTATCAAAACCTGCTTTTTTGCAATAGTCGCGTAATCCAACTACCATGGCACAATAGTCTGACTCTAAAGGATCAAGAATACGAGATTTGTGCCCTGCCTCAGCCATCCAGCTATCCGCAGATTTTTTAAAGATGCAAGTTGCGATGTCCTCTTCAAATTGAGGCATTTGTAAAACGAGTTCGCCGCCAGGATTTAGGACAAAAGATCCCCCATCAAAAACCTGATCATCTTGGCCTCCTACTAAATTTAGATAAACAAGAGGTAGTCCACTTTCTACAACTCTCGAAACCATGACATTTTGCCTTATTTCTGTTTTACCCCTGTAATATGGGCTGCCATTAGGAACTAAAAGTGTTTGAGCACCCGTCTCCGCTAGGGTCTCCACTATATCTGTATGCCAAGCGTCTTCGCATATTGGACTTCCTATCCGCATTTGATCAACCTGAAATGGTCCATCCACATTTCCAGACGAAAACAAGCGAACTTCATCAAAAACTTCTTCATTAGGAAGATGATGTTTTTTGATAATTGCCTGTATCTTACCCTCGAACAGAATGTAGTAGGCATTGTAGAGACTTTCTTTATCGCAAAACGGCCCACCAAGAGCGATGGCTGGACCTCGCGAACATGCTTCTGCGATTTTTTTAATCATATCAGTAGAAGCTTTTTGAAAAGCCGGTTTTAGAATTAAATCTTGGGGATTATAGCCCGTTATAAATAGTTCTGGAAATGCTATGATGTTACTTCGATCATCACGAGCTTTTTCCCATGCTGACATTACTTTTTCAGCATTACCTTTTAGATCTCCAACAGTTGCGTTGAGTTGTGCCAAAGTAATTTTGAATTGATCGCTCATGTATCGTCCCTTACGGCTGAACATTTAGCAGAAATTTGATTGGTGGAAAGTTTTTACTCAAGTAGGTGTAAAAATTGTCTATATTTCTTCAATTTCCACCACCCCACTCAGACTTTTAATCGCCCCTCTAATTTGTGGATTTATCGGGAAATTTTCGCCTAAATCAATTTCAACTTCCCCAGGCAAAGTTGAATTAATGAGACGCAAGTATATTGGTCCTTTAGCTCCAAGTTTAACTTGATCTTTCGATTGGTCCAACACTGAAGCAACAGAACCTATTACTTTTTCATCATTGACGAATATTCTCATTCCTTCAGCCTCAACATTTGAAATACCAATATCTAAAGGATTAATTGACTTGGCCAATAACTTAATTTGATCCGATTCTAACGAAGCTTCTGCAGTAATTAAAATCTTTGAACCAGTTTCTAAATATTCTCTCGACTTTTCTAAAACATCCGAAAATAAAGTCGCCTCATATGAACCTGTCTTATCGCTCAATTGGAGAAAAGCAAAGCGGTTACCTCGCGCTGATTTTCTTTCCTGTCGGTTGGCTACTACACCTGCCATTTTGGCGATGAAAGGGCCAGTTTCAGCTTTGCTGACTACTTCATCTAAAGTCAAAACTCCATTTCGTTTCAAAGCGCTTGCATAATCGCCTAATGGATGATCAGACAAATAAAAGCCTATAGCGATATATTCCTCAGCTAATCGTTCAGCCGGAAGCCAGTCTTGAAAATCCTTAATGCGAGGCTCAGGCAAATCATCACCAGTTTCACCAAACAAGGACACTTGGTTTGATGATTTTTGTTCTTGGACAGCCACTGAATAATTGACTAAATCCTCAAGAGCCTCGAAGACCCTTTTTCTATTAGGGTCAAGTTGATCAAAAGCACCTGCTCTCACCAGCATTTCTAACGGCCTTTTACCTATTCGTTTTAAATCAACTCTTCTAGCAAAATCAAAAAGGTTTGAAAAAGAAGTCGACTGTCTTGCCTCTGTTATAAGCTGCATAGCCTCAATTCCAACATTTTTGAGCGCGCCCAAACCATAAACTAAAGCACCATTAACTACTGAAAATGTTGCATGAGATTTGTTTATACAAGGCGGCACGAATAAAAGCTCTAACTCTTTTTTAACAACTTTCTCAAAATATATTGCAAGTTTCTCAGTAAGATGAATGTCGCAATTCATTACACCTGCCATAAATTCCAATGGATGATTAGTTTTCAACCAAGCAGTTTGATAGCTTACTACCGCATAAGCCGCAGCGTGCGATTTATTAAATCCATAATTTGCAAACTTTTCTAATAAATCAAAAATTTCAGAAGCTTTGCTGGTATCAACGCCATTTTCTGCGGCGCCTTTTTCAAATTTTGGACGCTCGGCATCCATTGCCTCTTTAATCTTTTTACCCATTGCTCTACGCAATAAATCAGCTTCACCTAAACTGTACCCAGCCATGACTTGAGCAATTTGCATAACTTGTTCTTGGTAAACTATTATACCCTGTGTCTCTTCCAAAATATCGTCAATCAAAGGGTGTATTGAGATGCGCTCCTTTAAACCATTTTTCACCTCACAATAAGCTGGAATATTTTCCATTGGGCCTGGTCGGTATAAAGCCACCAATGCCACAATATCCTCAATACAATTTGGCTTCATTCGCTTAAGCGCATCCATCATGCCTTGGCTCTCAACCTGAAAAACTGCATAAGTTTTGGCAGATGAATAGAGCTGGTAGGTTGCCTCATCATCCAAGGGGATAGCATTAATTTCGTTTTCAGCACCAGTTTGGGGTGCATAGAGTTCCGAGCCATCAGCACTCATATGGAGCGGACGACCAGACTTTAATATTAATTCAACAGCACTCTGAATAACCGTTAAGGTTTTTAAGCCCAGAAAATCAAACTTAACCAGTCCAGATTGCTCAACCCATTTCATACTATACTGAGTTGCCGGCATATCTGATTTTTGATCCTTATATAGTGGCACAAGCGAGTCTAGAGGCCGATCACCAATCACAACTCCCGCAGCATGCGTCGCAGCATTTCTTAAAAGACCCTCAACTTCTTTTCCATAATGCAAAAGCCTTTCCACGACCTCTTCATTTCTTGCCTCTTCTTTTAGTCTAGGCTCTTCTTCGATCGCTTTTTTTATTGATACTGGTTTGACACCCTCAACCGGTATCATCTTGGCAAGTCGATCTACTTGTCCGTAAGGCATTTGTAGGACGCGTCCAATATCTCGGATAGCCGCCTTGGAAAGCAATGCACCAAAAGTGATTATTTGGCCAACACGATCATGACCATATTTTTCCTGAACATATCGTATCACCTCCTCTCTACGATCCATGCAGAAATCAATATCGAAATCGGGCATTGAAACTCTATCTGGATTTAAGAAACGCTCGAAGAGTAGCGAATATCTGATTGGATCTAGATCTGTTATTGTAAGCGAGTAAGCTACAAGCGATCCAGCGCCTGAACCTCTACCGGGACCTACGGGGATTTTATTTTTTTTGGACCATTGGATAAAATCTGCAACAATTAAAAAGTATCCTGGAAAACCCATATTAATTATCACGTTAAGCTCAAAATCTAATCTTTTTTGGTAATCTTCTATTGATGCCGCATGTGGAATTACTGCGAGCCTTTTTTGCAGGCCTTCATTAGCTTGCCGTCGTAACTCAGCAACTTCATCATCTGCAAATTTTGGCAATATTGGGTCACGGCATGAAACCATAAAAGAGCAGCGTTTAGCGATCTCTACAGTATTTTCTATTGCTTCAGGGATATCCGCAAAAAGAGCCAACATTTCAGACGATGTTTTAAAATAATGTTGCCGGGTTAACCGTCTTCTGGGTTCTTGCTGATCCACATAAGCACCATCAGCTATACACAGCAAAGCGTCATGGGATTCATAAGCATCAGAGGTTAAAAAATGTACATCATTTGTTGCAACAACTGGTATTTCCATTTCGGTTGCAATTTTTAAAAAGAATGGCTCCGTTTTTTGCTCAAGAGCAGGTAGCCCATCCTCCTCAGGATGTCGCTGCAATTCGATATAAAAGCGGTCACCAAATATTTCTAATAGGTTAGAGGCGTAATTTATTGCCTTATCTATCTGCCCTTCTTCCATCAATGATCCTAGCGGCCCATCTGGACCCCCTGAGAGACATATTAAGTCATCTGAGTGATCTTTTAACTGAATAAGGTCTACTCTAGGGAAACCTCTCTTGTCTTCGTCGAGGTAGAGACATGAATTTAATTTCATTAAGTTTTGATAACCCTTTTCACTCTGAGCTATCAAAATAATTGGCGCTACTTTAGGAAGCGACTCGCCAACTTTTGGATCTGTGTATTGAATGTCTATCTGACAACCAATTATCGGCTGCACACCCTTACTGCTAGCAGAGACTGAAAATTCTAACGCGCAAAATAAATTATTTTTATCTGTTACAGCCACTGCGGGCATATCGGCTTCGATGCAAAGGTCAGGCAGAGATTTTAAACGTATTGCCCCCTGTAAAAGCGAGTACTCTGAATGAACTCGCAGATGAACAAATTGGGCAACCAAAGACATAAAATTTCCAGAAAATTAACTCTTTTATAAGGTTTGCCCCAAATTTTATTTTTTAACAACGCGTATTTCTAAAAATTTTGACTTGAGCAAGAAATTAATGTCCGTAAAGTAAGACTGTCTTAAAGTCGTTAACTGAAAGTTTATGGAGGAATGTCGCGTGGCCGAAGTTTTGCTGCAAATGGACGGCATATCCAAATCATTTCCCGGTGTAAAAGCTAACGATAAAGTAAGTTTTCAAATCAATTCAGGCGAAATCCACGCACTACTGGGCGAAAACGGTGCAGGAAAATCAACGCTTGTTAAAATGATATACGGCTTAATGCAGCCAGATTCTGGCAGTATGAAGCTGGGTTCAGAAAATTTCAGACCCTCAGAACCAAGTAAAGCGCGCCAGAGTGGCATAGCGATGGTCTTCCAACATTTTTCTTTATTTGATGCTTTGAATGTCGCTGAAAATATTGCTCTAGGAATGGAAAACCCACCCAAGATGAGTGATTTGTCAGAAAAAATTGAAACTGTTTCAAAATCATACGGGCTTCCATTAGATCCAAAAAGGCTGGTTGGCCAATTATCAGCCGGCGAACGCCAAAGAGTAGAAATAATCAGGTGCCTGCTCCAAAACCCCAAATTACTCATAATGGATGAGCCTACTTCTGTTTTGACCCCAAATGAAGTGAAGACACTTTTTGAGACACTTCTAAGGCTCAAAGAGGAAGGCAAATCAATTTTATATATTTCACATAAATTGGAGGAAATTCGCGAAATTTGCGATTTTGCAACCATTCTTCGAAATGGGGAAAAGGTTGGATCCTGTATACCGAGAGACACCAGCGCAAAGCAAATAGGAGAAATGATGGTTGGCAAGTCTTTCTCCAGCCCTTCTAGAAAAACTCGAGTATTTGGTGAGGAATTATTGAAAGTTTCAAATCTCTCTATTCGAACTAAAGACTTTTTTGGGACGTCATTATCAGACATCAATTTTTCTGTTCGTGTTGGTGAAATATTTGGAATTGGTGGCGTGGCTGGCAACGGCCAAGATGAGCTACTCTCAGCACTTTCTGGTGAAGAGAAAACAAGTCCGTCAACCATTAAAATATTTAACCAGCCTATTGGTAAATTAGCTCCAGATGAGCGTAGAGCCATAGGGATGCGAGCAGCTCCAGAAGAGAGGTTGGGTCATGCAGCTGCACCTGCAATGACGTTAATAGAGAACACGCTTATCACCTCTCACTCTGAAGACGTAATAGACCAATGGGGAATTATTAAATTTGATAATGTTAAAGAAAAAACAAGAAATATTGTTTCTGAATTTGATGTCAGGACCCCAACTTTAGATAATGCAGCTGCTTCCTTATCAGGTGGCAATTTGCAAAAATTTGTTATCGGTAGAGAAATTTTACAAAGACCGCGTGTTTTCGTTGTTAATCAACCAACTTGGGGCGTTGATGCAGCAGCAGCAGCATTCATAAGACAATCAATATTAAATTTAGCTTCCAATGACTCAGCCGTTGTTGTGATTAGTCAGGATTTGGACGAACTCTTCGAAATTTGCGACACTTTTTCCGTTTTAACAAATGGGCGTATGTCAAAATCACACGATATACGAAGCTTATCATCAGAAGATGTTGGTTTATTAATGGGAGGATCTGATTTGGATCTTAAAAACCGTGATAAGGCTTGAGAAGCGTCGTAGTATTTCTAAGTTCTGGACAACCGTAACGCCAGTTATTGCGGTCTTTTTGACCATGTCATTTGGAGGATTGATGTTTGGGCTCTTGCTGGGCGATTTTTCTTCTGCATTTGGTGCGATTAAGTTAATATTCTGGGATCCTTTATTTGATGAAAATTTTGCCTCGTATGCCAGACCTCAACTTCTCGTAAAAGCGGGACCAATCATTCTAATTGCTATTGGGCTTTCGATTGGTTTTAAAGCCGGGATATGGAATATTGGTGCTGAGGGACAATATATTTTGGGAGCGATCTTTGGTGCCTCCGTTGCTCTTAGCCTTTACCCTCAAGAGAGTATCCTTATTTTTCCGGCTATGATTTTAGCGGGTGCTTTGGGAGGCTTTATCTGGGCATTAATACCGGCTCTTTTGAAAGTATATTTTAAAACAAACGAAATATTGGTTTCCTTAATGCTGGTATATGTAGCAGAGAACATTCTTGCTTCCGTCAGCCAAGGCCTTTTACGAAATCCAGAGGGCATGGGACTTCCAGGAAGTAGAAATTTAAAAGATTACCCAAGCGCACATAACTCTGAAATACTTGTTAATTCTGGGATGCACTGGGGTGTGCTAACAGCATTTTTAGCTGTAATTTTAGCTTATTTTTTATTTCTCAAACATCAAAAAGGCTACGAAATAAGAATAGCCGGTGAAGCCCCAAAAGCGGCTTATTTCGCCGGTATTAATCCGTCAAAAACAATTATTTTTTGTATGGGCATGTCTGGGCTCTTGGCCGGAATGGCTGGCCTCTTTGAAGTGGCCGGGCCTTCAGGGCAAATCACTATGTCTTTTAATTCAGGCTATGGTTTCACAGCAATCATCGTCGCATTTTTGGGCCGTTTAAATCCCTTGGGTATTTTATTGGCAGGGCTTCTAATGGCATTAACTTATATCGGTGGTGAAATTGCACAGCTCATGCTTGGATTACCAGGAGCTTCAATTCAGCTATTACAAGGAATGCTTCTCTTTTTTTTGCTAGCTACAGACATTTTTACCAATTACAGATTTAAATCCAAGGGTTCTTAAAATGGTGATTTTTGGCATAGACCTAGTATTGCTTATTTCTGCTTTAATGATCTCTGCAACACCTGTCCTCCTAGCCGCTATTGGTGAAGCCGTTGTTGAAAAATCAGGCGTCTTAAATCTTGGAGTGGAAGGAATGATGATAACAGGTGCTGTTATCGGTTTTATTTTCGCAGTAAATACCCAAATACCTATTTACGGCTTTGTTTGCGCGGCTATTGCCGGCGCTTTACTATCAGTCCTGTTTGCAGTTTTGACCCAATACATCATGTCCAATCAAGTTGCTACGGGCTTAGGATTAACAATGGTAGGTCTTGGCTTATCCGCATTGATTGGAAAACCTTACGAAGGAATAAAAAGCCCAACTGTGTCCAAAATAGAAATACCTATTCTTTCAGATATTCCAATTTTAGGCCCAATGATTTTTTCTCACGACGCAGTCGTTTATTTTTCAGTTATTCTTGTTGCTACGGTAGCCTTTGTTATCAGCAAAACCCGAATTGGCTTAGTCCTGAGGGCCGTTGGAGAAAACCAAGAGGCCGCTCATGCCCTGGGTTACAAAGTGGTCAGGATACGTTTTCTTGCAATTATGTTTGGAGGCGCAACTGCAGGTATCGGAGGTGCTTATATAAGTCTAGCCCGTGTTCCGCAGTGGACGGAGGGAATGACTGCAGGTGCCGGCTGGATTGCACTTGCCCTTGTTGTATTCGCTAGTTGGAAGCCTTGGCGCGTTCTTTTGGGTGCTTATCTTTTTGGCGGCATTACCGTTTTACAGCTCAATTTACAGGCAATAGGCGTAGCTATTCCAGTAGAAATTCTTTCAATGTCACCATATCTCGTGACAATAGTCGTTCTGGTAGGTATATCTTTATTTGGACATCACACCGCGCCCGGCTCGCTGGCGCGACCTTTCCACGCCTCACAATGAGGGAAAACATTAACAGGAGATATCATGAAATTTAAATCCGTACTTTCAGGCGTGCTGCTCGCCTTTGGTTTCGGCACTGTAGCCTTTGCTGCAGATGTCAAGGTTGGTTTTGTATATGTCGGTCCAGTCGGGGACTACGGTTGGACATACGAACATAACGAAGGCCGACTAGCAGTAGAAGAACATTTCGGTGACCGAGTTGAAACAATTTATCAAGAAAGTGTTGCCTACGGAGCAGATGCTGAACGTGTCATAAACACAATGGCTATGCAAGGCGCTGATCTTATATTCACAACTTCATTTGGATATATGGATCCGACGCTTAGTGCTGCAAAAAAATTTCCAAACGTAAAATTTGAACATGCGACTGGATTCAAACTAGCTGACAATGTTTCAACGTATTCAGGCCGTTTTTATGAAGGACGTGCAATTCAAGGCCACATTGCTGGGAAAATGACTAAAACAAATAAAATTGGCTACATTGGCTCCTATCCAATTCCCGAGGTTGTTCGTGGTATAAACTCTGCTTACATTCATGCTAAAAAAGTAAATCCTGATGTCGAATTCAATATAATTTGGATCTACACTTGGTTTGATCCAGCAAAAGAAGCGGACGCCGCAAAGGCTTTAATTGATCAGGGCGCAGATGTTATTCTGCAACATACTGACTCCACTGCACCCCAAGCTGCCGCACAAGAAGCCGGAAATGTAATTTCTTTTGGTCAGGCATCAGATATGGCTGCCTTTAAACCATTTCCAAGAGTGTCCTCAATTATCGATGATTGGGCACCCTACTATATTGCAAGAACGCAAGCCGTTTTGGACGGTACTTGGGAATCCACTGCTACTTGGGATGGTATCGGACCGGGAATGGTTTCTATAGGGGAAATCACAGATGCTGTTCCAGCAGACGTGAAGGCCGAAGCACTTGCAATGCGTGACGCAATTGCTAACGGAACCTATCACCCATTCACAGGTCCAATTAAAAAACAAGATGGGTCAGATTGGTTAGCCGCTGGTGAAACAGCAGACGACGGTACTCTGCTTGGGATGAAGTTTTATGTAGAAGGTATTACTGGAAAAGTACCTGAATAAGTATCAAATAGGAGAGCCCCTTTTTTCATCGGGGCTCTCATTTAAAATTTGAGCATTCCAAATTGATAGAAAAATTTGACATCGCTGTGATCGGAGGCGGAATTGCAGGTATTTCTGTCGCGGCAAGACTTTCTAAGCACGCCAAAATAGGTCTTTGGGAGCAAGAAGATTTTCTAGCTCATCACTCTTCAAGTCGTTCAGCTGCTGTTTTCATATCGGATTATGGAAATAGCGATGTTTGTGAACTTAATCTGATCACTTTTCACGAACTGCAATCTAAGTATCCTCATATTTTGCAAAAACGCGGACTTATGTCTTTAGAAAAAGATGGAGAAATAGAAGAATTTAAGAGTCATGCTAAAAGCCTAGGTTTATGTCCAATTTCGGTAGATGAAGCCAAAGAAAAGGCTCCAATAATAAATATAAAATCTTTAAAACAAGCGGCTTGGCGTGATGACGTTTTCGATATTGATACAGATCTTTTGATCCAAATATTACGCAAAGAATGTATTAGTAATGGCGTTCAGATTTTTACTAACTCTGGCATTAACAGCCTTGAAAGTAACAATGACAAATGGATCTTAAATTCAAAAATCCAATCAGAAATAATTATTAATTCTAGTGGTGCTTGGGCAGACAATATTGCTCGACTTGCAAATCTAAAGCCTAAAAACATTCAACCGTTTAAAAGATCAATGGCAAGGGTTGAAATAGATACCAGTCATAATTTGAGCTCTCTTCCATTATTATTCGGCAGTGATGATACTTGGTACGCCAAACCAGACGCCGGAAGCATGATAGTTTCGCCAGCTGACGCTAGCCCTTGTGAACCGCATGATGCGTGGGCACATGAAGAAGATATTGCTTTAGGAATTTATAATTTTGAAAAGATGGTCGAAACAAAAGTTAAAAAGCTGACTTCAAATTGGGCTGGTTTAAGAAGCTTTGCTCCTGATCAGTCCTTGGTTATTGGCCCAGACGCAGACGCAACTAATTTCTTCTGGCTGGCTGGACAGGGGGGATATGGGTTCCAAACATGCCTTGCTGCCAGTCAGATCGCTGAGGATATTTTATTTAATCAGACCTCACAAGTTCCCAGCAGTATAAGTAAAAAATTTTCACCCCATCGCTTTGCATAAATTACCTTGAAAAAGTCACGGCTTATATAAAATTAAAACAATGAAAAGTTAAAGAGATACCAATGTTTACTATAGAACACGAATTTGACTGTACAGTGATTACAATACTCGACGAGGGAAGTAAGCAATTAACAGAGGATATTACAGTTACAAATTTTGAAGAGTGCACAACCTTAGAGCAATATGATCCTAGCAGTGACCGTATAAATAAAATTACATTCTCAAACTCACAGATTTCTGACTTAGTTGCAGCTATTGAGCTTCCGGAAGGCTTTTATTCTCGATCAGCAAAAGAAAAATAATAATCAAACTTCTATTTCTTTTTACATAAAAAAGGGAATGTTCAAATGGTGACTTGCAAAAAGTATTGAATCAAAATATATCGCCGATATCAGCGGTGTGCACTACGCACTCCACCGGAAAATTGTAGCGGGCCGCGGGCCCGTTTTTTTTATGTTTGGGAAAAATGATAAACGATTTAATTGCTAAGTCAGCTATTGAAAAGAAACTATTGGAAATAATCAATCCTGTCATATCTGATATGGGGTTTGAATTAGTTCGTTTAAGATTAATGAGTAGCAAAGAGATAACGCTGCAAATAATGGCTGCACGGCCAACGGGATATATCAATGTTGACGAATGTGCGGAAATATCTACAGCTATCAGTGCCGTGCTTGATGTAGAAGACCCAATTATAGATGCATATCATCTTGAGGTGTCAAGTCCTGGTATTGACCGCCCACTCACCAGACTTAAAGATTTTGAAGAATTTGAAGGCTACGAAGCTAAAATAGAAACAGTTGACCTAATTGACGGTCGTAAAAAGTTCAGAGGAATATTGGCCGGGGTAAATGGTTCAGAAATTTTAATTAATTTAGAAGAAGGCACTATTGGACTAGAATTTGACTGGCTTGCTGACGCTAAGCTTGTGTTAACTGATGATTTAATCAAAGAAATGCTTAAAAAAAGAAAAATAAATCAAAATTTTGATGACAAAAAATTTGATGCAATTGAAACCGAACGTTTAGAGGAGATTGAATAATGGCCATTACTTCTGCAAATCAGCTTGAGCTTTTACAGACAGCGGAAGCTGTTGCTCGAGAAAAAATGATCGATCCAAGCTTAGTGGTAGAAGCGATGGAAGAAAGTCTCGCTCGTGCGGCTAAGTCTAGATATGGGTCAGAAATGGACATACGTGTGTCGATTGATAGAAAAACAGGCCGTGCAACATTTACCCGTGTTCGTACAGTGGTCACTGAAGAGGAAGTAGAAAATTATCAGGCGGAAATGACTGTTGAACAGGCAAAGCAATATATGGAAAGTCCAGAGGTGGGACAGCAATATATTGAAGAAATTCCCCCCGTCGATATGGGAAGAATTGCTGCTCAATCCGCCAAACAAGTTATTTTACAAAAGGTTCGTGAGGCAGAACGCGATCGGCAATATGAAGAATTTCAAGATCGAGCTGGAACCATAATTAATGGCGTTGTTAAGCGCGAAGAATATGGAAACGTAGTTGTCGATGTGGGGCGCGGTGAAGCCATACTAAGACGTACTGAAAAAATTGGACGAGAAAGCTATCGTCCAAATGATAGAATTCGCTGCTATATTAAAGATGTAAGAAGAGAAATAAGAGGACCTCAAATATTTTTGTCTAGAACAGACCCTATGTTCATGGCTGAATTGTTTAAAATGGAGGTTCCAGAAATTTATGAAGGTATAATTGAAATTAAGTCAGTAGCTCGCGATCCTGGATCACGTGCAAAGATAGCGGTTTTCACAACTGATACCACAATTGACCCTGTCGGAGCTTGTGTTGGGATGCGAGGTAGCAGAGTTCAAGCCGTAGTCAACGAACTGCAGGGAGAAAAAATTGATATTATTCCATGGAATGAAGATCAACCAACCTTTTTAGTAAATGCTCTACAGCCTGCCGAAGTAATTAAAGTTGTTCTGGATGAAGAAGCAGGTAAAATAGAGGTTGTCGTTCCAGAAGAGCAGCTTTCTTTAGCAATAGGCCGTCGAGGACAAAACGTTCGCTTAGCAAGTCAACTAACAAATCTAGATATTGATATAATGACTGAAGCAGAAGAAAGCGCTCGAAGGCAGAAGGAATTTGAAGAGCGCACCCAATTGTTTATCGAAACCTTGGATGTGGATGAGTTTTTTGCCCAGTTATTAGTTTCTGAAGGCTTCGCTAATTTGGAAGAAGTCGCGTATGTAGAAATAGATGAATTACTCGTTATTGATGGTGTTGACGAAGAAACTGCTCAGGAGCTTCAAACGCGTGCGCGAGAATTTCTTGAAGAACAAGCAAATAAGGCTCTAGAGCGCGCTAAAGAGCTTGGAGTTGAAGAAAGTCTTATAAATTTTGAAGGATTATCACCCCAAATGCTAGAAGCATTAGCGGCAGATGGAGTAAAAACTCTTGACGAGTTCGCCACCTGTGCGGACTGGGAGTTGGCCGGAGGCTGGACTACTGTTGATGGAGAAAGAGTAAAAGACGACGGAATACTTGAAAAGTTTGATGTAAGCTTGGAAGAAGCGCAAGATCTAGTGATGACAGCTCGTGTTATGTTGGGATGGGTTAATCCAGACGACCTTGCTCCTAGCAATGAGGAAATTGAAGAGTAACCTATTATATGATTTCTTCTGCAGATAAATTTAAACCATCAGAACGAAGATGCATTGCCACAGGGCAGGTATTATCAAAGAGTGAATTGGTGCGCTTTGTTTTGGGGCCGAACAGCGTAATATATCCTGACCCTGAAAATAAATTGCCGGGTAGAGGTATTTGGGTCAAAGCTGATCGTTCTGCGATTGTAAAAGCAGAAAAAGGTCAGCTATTTTCTCAGGCTGCAAAACAAAGTGCAGAATGTTTAGAAAATTTAGTTGAACAGGTAGAAAATTTGATAGCAAACCGTATCATTAAGCTTATTGGTTTATCTCGAAAATCTGGTCAATGCATTTGTGGATATGAAAAAGTAAAAGATTGGTTAAAAAAAGATATTGCAGAAGTTTTAATTCAATCTAGCGATGGCTCTACAAGGGAAAAATCAAGGTTAAGAACGCCTGATGGTGGAAAATTCATAGGTTGGCTAAGCTCAAAAGAGCTTGGAAAAGCGTTTGGGCGAGAAAATATTACCCACTGCGCACTAGCATCTGGTGGTTTAACTAAACGTATAGTAGAAGATGCTAAGCGCCTTAAAGGATTGCGCATCATAAAAGATCAAAATTCTTTTCGAAAGGATGAAACGTCTAAATGAGCGATAATGATGGAAAAAAAACCTTAGGTGTCCGAAGTGGGCCACGGGCTAGTAACGTAAAGCAGAGCTTTAGTCATGGGCGCTCAAAAAATGTTGTCGTGGAGACGAAGCGAAAAAGAGTAGTTGTTCCAAAAGCTGGAGCATCGAAAACTAGTAGTCAATCATCGAGCAAAGATGGCGGAAAGACTCTTCCCTCTGGTATCACAGATACAGAAATGGAGCGCCGTTTAAAAGCGCTTCAAGCCGCTAAAGCGCGAGAAGCAGACGAAGTTGCTCAACGTGAGGCCAGCGCGAAAGAACGAGCACAAGAGCGAGAGCAACGGCGGCTTGAACAAGAACACAAGCAACGGGAATTAAAAAAAGCTGAAAAAATTGAGACTGAAAAAGAGGCTCAGGCTGAAGCTGCTAAAAAACAAGCAGAGGAACAAGCTAAAAAGGCCGCTCTGGAAGCAAAAGC
The DNA here is from genome assembly GCA_902543185.1 of Paracoccaceae bacterium. Classification (GTDB taxonomy): domain Bacteria; phylum Pseudomonadota; class Alphaproteobacteria; order Rhodobacterales; family Rhodobacteraceae; genus Salinivivens. The sequence goes on along the minus strand of CACBXB010000001.1, from coordinate 210,974 downwards.
TGCGATTAAAACAGATACTCCACAACGAAGAGAGTTCAGCGACCAAAAAACTGCGCGGCCGTCATCTCCTAATTTTAGAAAAAAAGATCGCGACGGAGATGAAAGGTCTTCTGGACGTGCTCGTGGTGATGCAGGTAGGCGTTCTGGAAAGCTAACACTGAGCCAAGCTTTAGACGGTGGAGAGCGAAGTCACCAAAAATCTATGGCTGCGATGAAGCGTAAGCAAGAACGAGCCAGACAAAAAGCAATGGGCCAACCTCAGGAAAGAGAAAAAATTGTCAGAGACGTACAGGTTCCTGAAGCAATTATTGTTTCCGAGCTTGCTAACAGAATGGCAGAGAGATCTGCCGAAGTTGTAAAAACATTGATGAATATGGGGATGATGGTTACTCAAAACCAAATCATAGATGCAGATACTGCCGAACTAATAATCGAGGAGTTTGGGCACAAAATTGTTAGAGTTTCTGCTTCTGATGTAGAAGATGCAATAACTGAAATTGAAGACAAGCCTGAAGATCTTAAGCCAAGGCCACCTGTAATAACAATTATGGGGCATGTTGATCACGGTAAAACCTCTCTTTTGGACTCAATAAGAAATGCAAAAGTTGTTTCCGGCGAAGCTGGGGGTATTACTCAGCATATCGGCGCTTATCAGGTCAAAACTAAAGATGGGAAGGCTCTTTCATTTTTAGACACACCAGGTCACGCAGCCTTTACCTCGATGCGCTCAAGAGGAGCCCAAGTCACTGATATTGTAGTTTTAGTTGTAGCAGCAGATGACAGCGTTATGCCACAAACAGTTGAAGCAATAAACCACGCTAAGGCCGCTAAAGTACCGATGATAGTTGCGATAAATAAATGTGATAAGCCGGAAGCAAACCCAGACAATGTTCGCACCGAGTTGTTACAGCACGAGGTAATCGTAGAAGCTATGTCTGGGGAAGTGCAGGATGTGGAAGTGTCTGCGATAACTGGTAAGGGTCTTGATGAGTTATTAGAGGCAATCGCTTTACAAGCAGAAATTTTGGAACTGAAGGCAAATGATAAACGGGCAGCTCATGGAGCCGTTATTGAGGCCCAATTAGATGTGGGGCGCGGTCCTGTTGCTACTGTTCTTGTCCAAAACGGTACACTGAAACAAGGCGATATTTTTGTTGTGGGAGAGCAATGGGGAAAAGTCCGAGCTTTAATTAATGATAAAAACGAACGAGTTAAAGAAGCTGGACCGTCAGTGCCGGTTGAAGTCCTAGGGTTGAATGGAACACCCGAAGCAGGGGATGTATTAAATGTAGTCGAAACAGAGGCGCAGGCTCGGGAGATTTCTGAATATCGCGAAAACGCCGCCAAAGAAAAACGGGCTGCAGCTGGTTCCGGAACTTCACTTGAACAACTCATGGCCAAAGCAAAAGAGGATGAAAACATCACGGAAATGCCTATTCTTGTTAAAGCTGATGTTCAAGGTTCAGCTGAAGCCATTATTCAAGCAATGGAAAAAATTGGTAACGAGGAAGTGAGAGTGCGGGTTTTACATTATGGAGTGGGAGCAATAACGGACTCAGATGTCGGCTTGGCTGAGGCATCAGGCGCACCTGTTATGGGGTTTAATGTCAGAGCCAACGCTTCTGCGAGAAATTCCGCCAATCAAAAGGGTGTTGAGCTCCGATATTACTCTATAATTTACGATTTGGTTGATGATGTTAAGGCAGCAGCTTCTGGCCTCCTATCAGCAGAAATTCGAGAAAATTTTATTGGTTATTCCAAAATCAAAGAAGTTTTCAAGGTATCGGGTGTTGGAAAAGTTGCTGGGTGCTTAGTTACAGAAGGAGTTGCCAGAAGAAGTGCTGGCGTCCGTTTGCTTCGTGACGATATTGTAATTCATGAAGGTACTCTAAAAACTCTGAAAAGGTTTAAAGACGAAGTACCCGAGGTCCAGTCAGGACAAGAATGTGGTATGGCTTTTGAAAATTATGAAGATATTCGTCCTGATGATGTAATAGAAATATTTGAGCGAGAAGAAATTGCTCGTAAGCTAAATTAACATTCAATTCTTAATAAACTCGAAAATCATATCCAGTCCCGTAGAATGGGTATCAAAGGAATATCAGCCGGAGGCATAGTATAGTTTTTGAGTTCTTTGGAATAAACCCATTTCAATTCCTGGTTTTCTTTTGAGAGCACAACTCCCTCCCACGTTCGGCAAACAAATAATGGCATTAGTAAGTGAAATTTTTCATATGCGTGGCTTGCGAATGTCAATGGAGCCAGGCAACTATTCCAAGTCTTAATACCCAATTCTTCCGATAGTTCTCGCACCAAAGCTTGTTCTGGTGTTTCTCCAGGCTCAACTTTGCCGCCCGGAAACTCCCACAAACCAGCCATCGACTTCCCATCAGGGCGCTTTGCTATTAGGATCCTACCATCTTTGTCTACCAAAGCCACCGCTGAAACTAAGACTGTTTTCATGAACGGTAGTCCGCATTGATACTAATATAATCATTCGTAAAATCACAGGTCCAAAAAGTAGTATTTGCTACTCCCAAACCTAAATCTACGGAAATTTTTATTGTAGTGTTTTTCATATATTGTGCACCAAGTTCCTCTGAATAATTAGGGGCTACCCAGCCGTCTTCTGCTACGAGTATGTCACCAAAAAATATTTTTATTTTATCTCTTTCTGCCTGGGCACCGGATTTACCGATTGCCATAACAATTCTTCCCCAGTTGGGATCTTCTCCAGCTATGGCAGTTTTAACCAAAGGAGAGTTAGCGATAGACTTTGCATGAGCTTTTGCGTCAGTATTATTTCTTGCATTAAAAATATTTATTTCAACAAACTTTGATGCTCCTTCTCCATCCTTAACTACTTGATGTGCAAGATCAGTCATAAGGGAAACCAAACCTTGCGAGAAATTTTTGTCATTCTTTTCTATTCTTATGCCTGATTTTCCGGTAGCGGCAATCAAAACAGTATCAGACGTTGATGTGTCACCATCAACAGAAATTGAATTGAAAGTTCTTTCATTAATTTTGGATAAATAAGACTGCAACGCGTCTTTTTTTACAGATGCGTCTGTAAATAGGTATACTAACATTGTGGCCATGTTTGGAGCAATCATCCCTGAACCTTTGGCTATCCCTACAATAGTGATTTCACCTTGATCAGTTAAAACCTTTCTAACAGAACCTTTGGGATATGTGTCTGTAGTCATAATTGCTTTTGCAGCTTCAAGAATATCTTGCGTAGATTTGTCAGCAACCATTTTTCTTAACGCATCAATGATTAAACTGTGAGGTAATTCCTCACCAATTACGCCAGTTGAGGAAGAAAATACTCTGGACCGAGGTATGTTTAAAACTTCTGCAACTGTTGACGTAATTGCTTCTACAGAAACCTTTCCTCGAGAACCCGTAAATGCATTGGCATTACCTGAATTTACAACTATAGCTGCTCCCGACGAGCTATGTTTCAGATGGATTTTTTCTTCACAATCGATAACCGCAGAAGATCTAGTAGAAGAAGATGTAAAAACACCGGCAATTTCTGTCCCAGGATCTAGAATTGCCAACATTACATCGCTTCGACCCTGATATTTGAGCCCAGCTGACGCTGTTAAAAATTTTACTCCCTTTATTGCAGGAATATCTGGAAAACTAGCAGGCGCTAGCGGTGAAACCTTTTCTATTTTGGCCATTTATCACTCCAACAACAAGATTTTGGATTTTTAAGCATTAATTTTGTCATAAATTTACCTATAAATTAACGATGTTTTTTTCGCTAGCGTTGACACTACTATGCGAGGCCCTTACATCGCTTACGAGTAGCCTGAAATACTAACCTAACTCCTAGTTCGAGTTTTAATATCAGGCAAGGCCATAAAAACGGGTTTATGCAAGTTAAATAATTGGAGAAAACATGCTGGGATTTGGAAAACTTGCAAGAGCAGCTTTTGGTTCGTCGAATGACCGAAGGATTAAAAGTATCCAACTAATTGTTGACAAAATCAATTCACTTGAAGCTGATTTTGAGGCACTCGATGACAAGGATTTAATTGAAAAAACTGATGAGTTAAAAGAACGTTACTCAAATGGAGAGACACTAGATTCTCTATTACCTGAAGCTTTTGCTAACTGTCGGGAAGCAGCGAAGCGCTCACTTGGACTACGAGCATTTGACACCCAATTAATGGGTGGAATTTTTCTACACCAAGGTAATATTTCGGAAATGAAAACCGGTGAAGGAAAAACGCTTGTTGCAACTTTTCCTGCTTATCTGAATGCCTTAGCAGGCAAAGGTGTTCATATTGTGACAGTAAATGATTATTTAGCAAAACGAGATGCAGATTGGATGTCAAAAGTCTATGGGTCAATCGGCATGACAACTGGTGTCGTTCACCCAGAACAAACAGATGACGAAAAATTATCGGCTTACAAGTGCGATATAACTTACGCAACAAACAATGAGCTAGGCTTTGATTATCTCAGAGATAACATGAAAAGTGAAATCGACCAGATGAATCAAAAATATCATTATTTCGCAATAGTTGATGAAGTTGACAGCATTTTAATTGATGAGGCGAGAACACCTCTTATAATTTCCGGCCCCGCAGAGGATCGAAGTGAAATGTATCAAATTATCGATAAGTTAATACCATCTTTAGAAGATACTCACTTCACAATTGATGAAAAAACAAGAGCCGTAACCTTTACTGATGAAGGTAACGATTATTTAGAAAAGGTACTTCTATCAGAGGGGATATTGCCGGATGGACAATCTCTTTACGATCCAGAAAGCACAACTATTGTTCACCATGTTAATCAAGGTCTAAGGGCGCATAAGTTATTCACAAAAGATAAAGATTATATAGTTAGGTCTGATGAAGTAGTATTAATCGATGAATTTACTGGTCGTATGATGCCAGGACGTCGCCTTTCTGAGGGACTTCATCAAGCGATAGAGGCAAAAGAGAGCTGTTCAATACAATCGGAAAACGTGACATTAGCCAGTGTAACATTTCAAAATTATTTTCGTCTTTACGATAAATTGTCTGGCATGACTGGGACAGCAGCAACTGAAGCCGAGGAATTTAAAGAAATATATAAGTTAGGGGTAGTAGAAGTTCCCACCAACCGACCTATTACTCGAATAGATGAAGACGACAAAGTTTATCGAACTACAGCAGAAAAATACACAGCTATTATTAAAGAGATTAAAGAAGCAAATATCAAAGGCCAGCCCGTATTAGTTGGAACAACCTCGATAGAAAAATCAGAACTTTTATCAGATATGCTTAAGAAAGAAAAAGTAAAACACAACGTTTTAAATGCAAGACAACATGAACAAGAAGCCCAAATTGTCAGTGACGCTGGCAAGCTTGGAGCCGTAACAATAGCGACAAACATGGCCGGGAGAGGAACAGATATCCAACTTGGTGGCAATGTGGAAATGAAAGTGCTCGAGTCTTTAGCAAAAAACCCAAATGAAGATCCCGAAAAATTACGAGCCAAAATCGAAACTTCTCATTCCGGGGAAAGAGGAAAGGTTTTAGATGCGGGTGGTCTATTTGTGCTTGCAACTGAGCGGCATGAAAGCCGCAGGATCGACAACCAGCTTCGTGGCCGGTCCGGTCGACAGGGTGATGCTGGTCGTTCTTCATTTTTTCTAAGTCTAGAAGACGATTTAATGAGGATTTTTGGATCTGAGCGATTGGATAAAGTGCTTTCGACTTTAGGTATGGAAGAAGGTGAGGCAATCGTTCATCCTTGGGTCAATAAATCCTTGGAAAGAGCTCAAGCTAAAGTTGAAGGGCGTAATTTCGATATTAGAAAACAATTGCTAAAATTTGATGACGTAATGAATGATCAAAGAAAGGCAATTTTTGAGCAGCGCCTTGAGATTTTAAGATCTACCGAAATCAATGAAATAGTCGAAGATATGCGCGATGAAGTTTTAGATGACGTAGTGGAACTTTATATGCCCGCCAAAGCATACGCTGAGCAGTGGGAAACCGAAGAACTTGAGAGCTACGTGAACGAAATTTTCAATTTAGATCTACCAGTTGTTGAATGGGCTGATGAAGATGGTGTTGATAATGAAGTTATTAGAGATCGAATAAGCAACGCAGTAGACGAATTTATGGATGAGAAAAATAAATCGTTTGGCCCCGAAAATATGAGTAAAATCTGCAAACAGATTTTACTTCAAACAATTGATCGCAAATGGCGGGAACACCTACTTAAGCTGGAGCATCTTAGAAGTGTTGTTAGTTTTCGCGGTTACGCGCAAAGGGATCCTTTAAATGAGTACAAAAATGAAGCATTTCAACTTTTTGAAAGTTTACTAGGCTCATTACGTTTAGATGTAACAAAACATATGGGGAAAGTTCGGCCGTTAACAGAGGAAGAGCAAAAAGCCATTGTTGAGCAGATGGTTTCCCAACAGGAGCAAAATCAAAAAATCAAACAGCCTAAAACCAATGGGTTAGCCATAAATCGTAATCCTGAAAAAGAAATGCCAATAAATTGGCAAAGCACTGGACGAAATGAAAAGTGCCCCTGTGGATCAGGTAAAAAGTTCAAACACTGTCATGGACGCTACGTTTAAGTTATAAAAAAATTTCCCTGCTTTTAACCATTCTGCTTTTCAACTTTAAATACTTTTCCTGCTACTATCGAAAGTATAGCTGCGGCAAAACTAAACAGAGCACCCATCTTTGCAGCATCCTGAACAGGGCCAGCATCGAAAGCAACAGTTGCTACAAATAATGAAACTGTAAAGCCAATTGCTGATACAAAGCCTATGACAATTAAATCAATTAAGCGCATTCCTTGTGGCATTCCCAAACGCATCGGTGATGCCGCCAGCCAACCGAACAGAAAAATACCAACAGGTTTTCCGATTATTAAACCAGCCAAAACTAACCAAGTTGCATCACCTATTGCCGAAAATTCTACTCCAGCATTCAATAAGCCAAAGAAAAACAAGACTATTTCGACTGGATGCTTCAGAGCATGTTCTATCATATTAAGTAAATCATGAGCATGTTCCTCGGCTGCGTCAAAAAACCCGAAGGCACGGTCAGCATGCGGAATAGCGGGCACGATAGGTAATAAACCCAATGCTGGATGTAAACCAGCTCTCATAAACCCATACCAACTTATGCATCCACCTAACAAATAAGGCCAAAACGTTAAATATTTTCTGACTAAAGTGGTATATGGCCGATCATCTTTGCCAACATCCATTCGATGCGGAAGCCAGTTAAATGCAAGATACGTTAAAAAAGCCGCAGCGAATGAGACTAAGAGCCATTGAGGCGCTAATTCACCTGAAGGATAAAAGATTGCCAAAATGATTAGACCGGCTGCGTCGTCCGCAATAGCTAAAAGAAGCAAAAATCTGACGGCAGGATGTCCAGCACCAAAGACTATACGCCCAACTAAATAACTAAATGCAATATCAGTTGCTGTGGGTATAGCCCAACCATTTTGAACAGCATTATAAGTATCAGAACCCAGAAAAGCTGCTAGGCCTAGATATACTGCAATTGGACCAAACATTCCACCAGCAGTTGCAACTAACGGTGTGGCCGCTTTTTTACCACGAAGGCTACCATCTTTTAAAATAATCGCTTCCCAAACCTCTTTTGCTGCTATGGCAAAAAAGAAAGCCATACCGATATCATTTACCAAATAATGAAAACTTAGGACATTGGTCGCTCCACTTGATGCAAAAGTGTCGTACCCATCTCCATATGCCTTAGCCCAATACTTATAACTAGGTCCAAGCCAATCATTGAACCATAAAGGGTACTCTACAAGATGGTGATAGCTATGCGGGTTCGTATTTGCCCATATCAAAGCAATTAAAGCACCAAAAATCAAAAGAAGCGAGTAGTTGGTTAAAAAGTTCCAAACGCGATACATAAATCCCTCAATATAACTTAGTTATTTGCAAAACCAAATAATAGAAAAAATACGGAACGGCAATTAAAACCAGCAAAATAAAAAACTACTTCTCCAATTTTACTCTCAGTCCTCGCAAAATTGGTAATGTTTGCTTCAAATGATCTTTTCCTAAATCAGATACAACTTCATTCAAAACAGGCGCAACCGCAGAAATAGCATTGTTGCGCGCCATTCTTCCCGATTCGCTAATGGCTACCTTTTTCTTACGGGCGTCATCCCAATCAGGACGAATGTGTACATAGCCAGACGTTTCCAGACGCCTTAGGGTATTGGTCATTGCGCCTCTAGTGACATGAAAGCTTTTTGCAAGTTGAGCTGGTGTTCTTTCAGAATTAATATGAGCTAAATGATTTAGGACAGAAAAGTGCGATAACTCCATTCCTTTTGGTAATACTTTTGCCAGTTGTAATCTTAACAATTGATCAACTGTCAGAATTTCACTGAATAAAGAAATGGCAAGTGTGCTGTTATCATCACCCATTTGTATGGGCCCGTGACAGTAACTGGTGTGATATAGTCCTCATTTCTTACCCAGAATTTTGTCTAACTTACCATTTTGGTCTAGTCTAAATAATTGCTCCCACCCACCAATATGCTGCTGATTGATAAAAATCTGAGGGACTGTTTTGGATCCATTTGCTCGCTCTATCATAATCTGCTTGAGCGATGGTTCTGTCAGGACATCATACTCGTTGAAATCTACACCCTTTTTGATCAAAAAGTTTTTTGCAACTGTACAAAAGCCACAAAGAGGTGAAGTATAAATGTCAATTTTCATCGCTTAATATTTTTTAAAATCGATTTAGTTTTATAACCAATAAATAAGCCATAATTTTATATAAGACAATTATGGTCATTCTTATTATAAAAAAGGAACTTATCCTTTGAATGTTTTAAAGAATCTCTTTATCTCGAAACTATGGGAAATCGTAAAGAAATTATTGATAAAGAAGCTTTAGCAAGGAGCAGATTGAGATCAGATAAGGAAGACAATTTCCTGCAAGAATTAGCTGTTAGGGAAATAGAAGATCGCTTGAAATTCATTAAAAAGCGTTTTGAAAAAATTTTAATAATTTGTGGTAATACTTACTATTGGCAGAAAACTTTTCGTGGAGCCGATTTTATTTCCGATGACGAGATATTAAAACCCCCAAGAACGGGGTATAATTTAGTAATCCATGGTATGTCGTTGCATTATTCTAATGATCCCGTTGGTCAATTAATTCAGTGCCAATCATTTATGGAAAAGGGTGGGTTACTGCTTGGTATTTTCTTAGGTGGTCAAACTCTGAATGAACTTAGGGCTTCTATTGCTTCGGCAGAAATTGAATTAATGGGTGGTATTTCACCCAGAGTCCTACCAATGATAGATATTCGCGACGCTGGTTCTTTTCTAATGCGCGCAGGTTTTTCCTTACCTGTTGCAGACATTAGTGTGAATGAAATAAATTACAAAACACCATTAGATCTATTGTATGACCTTCGTAAAATGGGCGAAACAAATGTTCAAAAACATCGTTTAAAAAAATTTTCACATCGGAAACTCTTTTCTTTAGCATCAGATAAATATATCGAAAGCCAGAATTCAAGAAACAAGCGCGTAAAAGCCACTTTTGAGTTGATTACCATAACTGGCTGGGCACCATCGCAAGAATTACCAAAACCGCTTAAACGTGGCTCAGCAAAAATGAGACTTGCTGAGGCGCTCAATGTAAAAGAAGAAAAGCTGAAAGATTGACCATTTAGCACAATGACTTATCTCATGAAGATAATATAAAGATAAGAGAAAATCGATAATGTTGGATGAAACAGCATCACTAACAATTCCCGAACATGCAGGAACGGATCACCCCAAAGTTCCAAAAAAGCGAATAGGAATTCTTCTAGCTAATTTGGGTACTCCCGATCACTATGACTATTGGTCAATGAGACGCTACTTATCAGAGTTTTTGTCCGACAGACGTGTTATAGATTATTCTCCTTGGCTTTGGCAGCCATTGCTACAATTAGTAATATTATCAATTCGCCCATCTAGGTCGGGTGCAGCCTACAAATCTATTTGGAATAATGAGGATAATGAAAGCCCTTTATTGACTATAACGAGAAAGCAAGTACTGGAAATAAAGAAAGTCATGGAAAAGAACCATGGGCAACAAATCAAAGTTGATTTTTGTATGCGTTATGGTAATCCCTCCACTCAATCTAAAGTGAGAGAGATGGTAAAAGAAGGCTGTTCAAAAATTTTATTTTTCCCACTTTACCCTCACTATGCTGGCGCAACATCAGCGACAGCAACAGACCAGTTCTTTAGAGCATTAATGAAAGAAAAGTGGCAACCCGCTGTTCGAGTTGTCGAGCCTTATTTTGAGCATCCGCTTTATATTGATGCTTTGGCAAGATCAGTAGAAGAAGCTTATGCTTTAAAAAAAACCAAACCTGAAATTCTTGTTTGTAGTTATCATGGTGTCCCCAAAAGATACCTAATGCAAGGTGACCCGTATCATTGCCAGTGTCAAAAAACTACTAGGTTATTAAAGGAACGTCTTGGTTGGAAAGACACAGAAATTATTACCACTTTTCAATCTAAATTTGGACCAGAGGAGTGGTTGAAACCTTACACAGTCGAAGAAGTCGCGAGACTTGTTGAAGAAGAAAAGAAAAAGTCCATAGCCGTTATTGCCCCAGCTTTTTCTTCCGATTGCATTGAAACTTTGGAAGAGATAAATGAAGAAATTAAGGAAAGTTTTGAAGAAGCTGGAGGAGAAGAATTTACATATATTCCATGCCTAAATGACAGCACTGCTCACATAGTAGCACTTTCTTCTTTGATTGATAAAAATTTAAGAGGTTGGATAGACTAACTTAAAAACCATTATTTTTTTCCAAAACAGCAATTCCTTTTTCGGAAAATAATTTTACTAAATTTCCAAGTTTCATTGCTTTTTCTGGATTAGATGCATTACCTTCAAGCCCTCGCTTCTTAACTCCTTGAAGGATAGCGGCCATTCGAAAAAAAGCGAATGCCATATAAAATTCAAATTTGTAAATACCATTTAAACCTACACTTTCACAATAAGAATCAACAAATTCCTTATCTTCCATAAGGCCAAACTCTTTTCTATTTACATCTTGCAAACCGCGGCCCTCCAAGCCAGTTGGCATTGACCACTGCATCAGTACACTAGCTAGATCTGCAAAAGGATGCCCAATAGTTGAAAGTTCCCAATCTAATACCGCCACACAATTATTTTTTTTGGGGTCAAAAAGTAAATTATCTAATCGGAAATCTCCATGAACTAGACATCGCTTTCCATCATCAGCCGGAGTATTTTCTTCCAACCAAAGGATAAGTTGGTTCATACTATTAATTTGACCTGTTTCAGAGGATCGATATTGTTTCGTCCAACGAGTAATTTGCCTAGTGAAATAGTCACCACCTGGACCATAATCAGAAAGACCAACTTTTAATAAATCAACTTTATGTATCGCAGCTAAAATATTGCTCATTTCTTCAAATATTGAATAACGGCGATGCCGAGCGACCTCATCTAACCGTGGATCCTCAAAACAAATACCTTCTAAATATTCCATAATATAAAATTCTGTTCCCAAAACACTAACATCATCGCAGTAAGCATACATTCGTGGAACTGGAATCAGGCTATTTTGCAGAGCCAATTGAACTCTGTACTCCCTATCCACCGCATGTGCGGATTTTAATAAAATACCTTCTGGTTTTTTTCGAAGAACATATTTCTTTTTAGGGGTTTCGATTAAATAAGTTGGATTGGACTGACCAGAATTAAACTTTGTGTACTTTGCTGGTCTAAAAAAATTTTCAACATTAGTTTCGGCCCAATCTGACGTAGCTTTAAAAGCTAATTGCGTGTTAGCCATCTTGACTAAGACCTTCTGACAAATATTGCCTACCAATCCAGTAGGCAACTAAAGCTGGCTTCTCAAAATTTTCTATTTCAACTTCAACACGCCATGTCGTCGAAATTTCAAGGGGCCTAACTTCTCGAATATCAGAAAGCTCAAAACGCCCTCGAACCTTTGACCCAACTTTCACTGGGGATAAAAACCTCAGCTTATCAAAGCCATAGTTTACTCCTAATTTAGATCCTTCTATCATAGGAATTGCATCATAATACATAGCAGAAAGTAGTGAAACTGTTAAAAATCCATGTGCTATAGTTCCATTAAAAGGTGTTTTTTTAGCAGCAACTGAATTTATATGTATGTATTGCCAATCCTCTGTTAAGTCAGCAAATTCATCTATCCTTTCTTGATCAATGGTGAACCATCTCGAAACACCCACCTCTGAACCTAATTTTTCTTTAAGATCCTCAAAGCTTAGCAAATCAGTCCTCACCAAATATACTTGGTCCCGTAGAAACATTTATCCCACCCGATATTGGTAGTATCGCGCCAGTGACATATGAGCCGCCTTTTCCACATAAAAATTGAATTGATGCAGCAATATCTTCCGTTTGACCTATACGCTTTAATGGAACTTTTTTTGAAACACGCTTTGTGCCTTTTGGGTCGCCTATCGCAAAATCAGTCATGTTGGATTGAAATGGACCAGGGGAAAGCGCATTAACTGTTATATTTCTTTCAGCCAGTTCCTTTGCTAAAATTCTAGTGATATGATGAACTGCAGATTTAGAGGCTGCATATGAATAAGCACCATCACCCATTGGGACTTCGCCCATTACACTACCTATATTTACTACACGCGATGGAAAATCTGGTCTTGCAGAAGATGTTAACAACGGTACCATTTTCTGAGTTAAATGAAAGATAGCAGAGACATTTAGATTGAGAACTTTTGCCCATGCATCGTAAGGAAAACTACCAAAATCTGAGCCCCATGTTCTGCCAGCGTTATTAATTAAAATGTGTAACTCTGAATTTTCAGCATAAATTTCATCAATTATATTATTAATGCCAAACTCACTACTCAAATCACCTCTAAAAGGTATAACCTCCCCCTCAAAGCCATAATTATTAAATACTTTAGCTGCATTTTGACAATTTTCTAATTTTCGAGAGACGATAAAAACTTTTGCACCGGCTGAAACTAAGCCCGCTGTTGCCATAAGGCCAATACCAGTAGACCCGCCAGTAACAAGTGCTGTCTTTCCTTTAAGGGAAAACAAATTATTAGAAATCATCGCTTATCAATTTTAATGTTCAATTTTGAGTTTATTCTTAAATTCTGTATAATTAAATAAAAATTTTCTATGGTTGCTTGATCGCAAGCTAATAGTTATTTGAAATTAATGGGATCGTGAAAAAGGAAAACCAGTGACAAATTTCAGCTATAGTAAAGATTTACCTGATAACCTTGACCTAGGCAAAATAGTTGCGGTTGATTGCGAAACTATGGGATTAAATCCTGGTCGCGATAGGCTTTGTGTAGTACAACTTTCATCTGGTGATGGGCACACCCATATTGTGCAAATAGAAAAAAATCAAACAAAAGCACAGAACCTGACGAGGTTGTTGGAGAATAAAAATATACTAAAGTTATTTCATTTTGGACGCTTCGATATTGCTATTTTATATTCCACTTTTGGGCTTCTTGCTTCACCTGTTTATTGTACAAAAGTAGCTAGTAAAATTGCGCGAACCTACACTGATCGTCATGGATTAAAAAATCTTCTTGCAGAGCTTTTAGAAATTGATATTTCCAAACAGCAGCAATCAAGTGACTGGGGAGCAAAAACTCTAAGTAAAGCTCAAATAGAATATGCGGCAACTGACGTTTTGCATTTGCACGCCTTGAGGGAAAAACTAAACGAAATGCTAGAACGTGAAAATAGAGCTAATTTGGCTGAAGAATGTTTTAAATTCCTACCAATTCGTGCAGCCTTAGATATAAAGGGATGGGACAATATTGATATTTTTGAGCATTGAGGTAAGCCTGTAAATGCCTTCAATACAAATCAGTTACTCAAATACGATTTTTTACTTGAAGCTAGTTTTATTTTTCGCCGGCATATTTGCCATCGTTTTAATCTTTTTGTCAGCAAAAAAAATTGAACTAAGCACTGAAGTTCCATTTGCCAAAGATATAAATGTAACGTCATTAAACGATGGCTTAACCAAACCGTTGCATTCATCAATAACCAATTCTGGTGATGTAATGCAAATCGCAGCCGAACAAATAATCTTAACAAATAAAAAAGATAACGCACTAATTAAATCTGTTAGCTTTACAGTTTCTACTGAAGAGGGCTCTGATATATTATTATCTGCCAAAAAAGCTATATTTAGCAAAGGTAACAAAAGTTTAACGTTTAAGGAGAATGTAGTCTTAAAAGCAGCCGACAAATTACGTCTCAATTCAAAAGAAATGTATACTGCTCTTGACAGGACCTTAATAAGGGCAACAGGTCCAGTAAGCGGTTCATTGTCAAACACCAAGATTGATGCAGGGCAACTTGATATTTTTAGAGAAAGTGTTTCCTCTGACTTAGTTATAAGTTTTACTAAAGGTGTTAAAATGATATACGACAACAACTGATTTTTAGGGAATTCTATTGTGTCAAAATTTGTAAAGACCTTTTTTCTAATCATGTTTTTGGTTAGCGCAGCATTTTCAGAGAATGCTGGTTTTGGTTCAATAACTTCAGATCGAAACAAACCCATTCAGTTCACTTCCGATAGTTTGATTTTCAATCAAAAGGATAATATTGCTGAATTATTTGATGAAGTAGAAATAATTCAAGGGAAATCGATACTAAGCGCAGAACATGTTAAGGTTATTTACTCAAAAACTGATAACAAATTAGAAAAAATTTTTGCTGAAATTAATGTGGTGTTTAAAAGCGGGGAAGACATAGCTAAAGCAGAAAATGCTATTTATTCTTTTTCAGAGGACACTATTTCTTTGAGTGGAAATGCTCAATTATTTCAAGGCTCCAGTAGTATTATCGCGGATCAAATCTTAATAAATACGAAAACAGGTCTAACTCAAATGCTGGGTAGCGTTAAAACAATCATATCTCCAAGTGCTAATTAAATGTCTTCTTTCAAAGTATTAAAGTCAGAAACAGGGCTATTTGTTACAGGACTGAGAAAAAGCTATAAAAAGCGTACAGTTATACATGATATATCTCTCGAGCTTAGGAGGGGTGAGGTAGTGGCATTACTAGGGCCAAATGGTTCTGGGAAAACAACGACATTTTACTCCATAGCCGGATTAACTTCATCAGATGGGGGGCAGGTAAAAATAGATGGCTTAGACATTACTACTATGCCCATGTATCGCCGAGCTAGGATGGGTTTGGCTTATTTGCCACAAGAAACATCTATTTTTCGAGGTTTAAATGTTGAGGATAATATAAAATCAATACTTGATATCTCAACACCTGTAAAATCAGAGCGGCAAGCAAAATTAGAAAAACTATTGTCAGATTTTCGCATAGGACATTTAAGACGAACTCCTGCGCTTGCTTTATCGGGCGGAGAACGTCGTCGAGTAGAAATTGCACGAGCCTTAGCTACAGACCCAAAATATATACTCCTAGACGAACCTTTCGCCGGAGTTGATCCTATATCCATAAATGATGTGCGTAGTCTTGTTGCAGAATTGAAAAGTCAAGGTATAGGCGTTCTCATAACTGATCATAATGTGCGAGATACACTTAAAATTGTAGATAGAGCATATATTTTACATGATGGCCGGGTAATTGTTTCTGGAATACCTGAGGATGTTATAAATAATGACAATGTGCGACGAGTATATCTAGGAAAAGACTTTAATATCCAATAGTCAATATAAACTTTTTAGCTCATTTTCATTGACATAATTGCTGCAAAGTTCTTCAATAAAATTACAAGGCAATTAAGGTATAAAGATTTTTACCTAAGTAAAAAATTTAAAATACAAACCTCAAAAGTTGAGAACTATATGCCTTTAATTGCAGTCTAAATAAACTTCGCCTAAAATGGCCGATGCAAGGATACTTATATGCAATACCAAATCTCAGGAATTCATATCGATGTTGGCGATGCTCTTCAAACGCATGTTAAGGGAGAGCTAAATGTCGCTATTACTAAATATGCTGAGCGTCCAACAGACGCGCAAATTATTTTTTCAAAAAGTGGTCGCGAGTTTGTTTGCGATGCAGTAGTTCACTTATCAACTGGGCTGACTGCACAAGCAAAAGCTTCAAAGGCGGAAATCTATGCAGCTTTTGATGCATGTGCTGCAAAAGTAGAGAAACAACTACGCCGATATAAAAGAAAACTTAAAGGGCATCACAAAGATCGAAATCAATCTGTTGAATTTATTGACCCCGCATCGTATACGGGCAAATTAAAAGAGGGTCAAAAAGATTCGGCTACACTTTCAGAACCTATAATAATTGCAGAGACAAACAAAATTTTTCCTGTTTTTTCTGCAAAAGAGGCAGCTGAAGAATTAGAAAAGTCTAAACTGCCCTTTATTTTGTTTAAAAATGAAGAAAAAAAAGGCGTAAATATATTATTTCGGCGTAAAGATGGGAATATAGGCTGGGTTCAACCAAGTTGAGATAAACGCTTTAAAGGGTGTCTAAAAGAGCTATTTTAAAATGGAATTTTCAAATCTGTTAAAACCAGAAGCGATTCGTATTTTTTCGTCTGTTTCGAGTAAAAAAAGGTTGTTACACGACTTAGCAGGAATTGCTGAAACTTGTTATAATGCCGATTATTCAAATACTGTTGAGGCATTGATTGAAAGAGAATCCCTCGGACCAACTGGTGTTGGGGGTGGAGTTGCACTACCTCATGCCCGTTTGGAAAATTTGGGGCACGTGGTGGGAGCTTTTATACTTTTAGAAAGTCCTGTAGAATTTGAGGCTATTGATAGGCAACCGGTAGATATTATCTTCAGTCTATTTGCTCCAAAATCTGCGGGCGTAGAGCATCTAAAAGCTTTAGCGCTGGTATCGCGCACGCTCCGAGAACAATCCATTGTAGCCAAATTACGTTCCAATCCTGACCCAACAACCCTTTACACGATTTTGACAGAACCAGCTAACGTGCAAGCCGCTTAAAATTAAACAAATAATCTACTTATTAAAAAGCCTATTTCAATATTACGTTTTTTGATGCTGCTATGAAAAATGGATTTTTATAATTTTGTTTTCCGTACTTCAAAGGTCGCTTATCTTCTGCTTGAAAAACACTACCGCCAGCCGCAGATAAGACCGCGTGCCCTGCTGCTGTATCCCATTCCATAGTTGGCCCAAAACGTGGATAAAGATCTGCTTCGCCTGCAGCTATTAAGCAAAACTTTAGAGAAGATCCAGCACTAACTAGCTCTTTACACTGATATTTTGATATATATTCATCAGTTTTTTTATCACGGTGAGACTTGGAAGCCACAACTTTTAAAGCTGTATTATCAGAAGATGCAGTTTTAATCTTTTTTATTGAGCCCAATTTAGAAACACTAAAATACGCCATTTCCTCAACTGCTTCGCCATTTGCATCCGTATAAAATAATCTTTGACGTGCTGGCGCATAAACAATACCTCTTGTTGGCTCTCCATTAACCACTAAGGCGATATTTACTGTAAAGTCTCCTCTACGCTTAATAAATTCTTTAGTCCCATCTAGAGGATCAACTATAAAAAATATTGAGGCATTCAAGTCATGAGATTTGACTTGTTCTTCAGTAATGACTGGTATTTCGGGGAAATATTTTTTAAGACCCTTTGATATAATTTCATCTGCTTTTTTATCAGCTATAGTAACTGGACTATCATCAGATTTAATTAATACTTCGAGCTTATTATTATTATATACATCCATAATCACTTCACCACTGGTGAGCGCTAGAGATCTAAAGATTTCACAGATTTTAGTGTAATTCATAGGATAAATCTGGTCGCTCTAATTTTTTTATAACTTTATAGGACACGATAATTTTCTTTGATAACTGGATAATTAAATCTCAAATTTTTTAAACTTAGACAGTTTTTATGACATATTATAAAAAAAATTCTTATGTAAGCTTGCAGGTCGCTTTAAGCCTCCCTATATACCGCCTGTCAGAGTCTATGGTTTGAACCCTACTTTTACCAAGTAAGACGATCGAGGGGAACATACTATATTATTAATGAGCATGAAAGCAAAAGGAATATAAAAATGGGTAAGGTTATTGGTATCGATTTAGGCACCACAAATAGCTGCGTAGCTATAATGGACGGATCCCAACCAAGAGTAATCGAAAACGCAGAAGGGGCTAGAACCACTCCTTCTATTGTTGGTTTCACTGACGATGAGCGTCTCGTTGGTCAACCTGCCAAAAGGCAAGCTGTAACAAACCCTAGCAATACTGTTTTCGGTGCCAAACGTTTGATTGGACGTAGGATAGATGACGCTGACCTAGCGAAAGACAAAAAAAATCTTCCATTCTCAGTTATAGATGGTGGAAATGGTGATGCTTGGGTCGAAGCGAAAGATGAAAAATATAGCCCATCGCAGATATCCGCTTTCACATTACAAAAAATGAAAGAAACCGCTGAGGGCTATCTCGGAGAGGATGTGACTGAGGCAGTAATAACCGTGCCCGCTTATTTTAATGATGCTCAGAGGCAGGCAACAAAAGATGCTGGAAAAATTGCAGGTTTAGATGTTCTTAGAATTATTAATGAACCTACAGCTGCTGCATTAGCATATGGCTTAGATAAAAAAGAAACAAAAACTATCGCTGTGTATGACTTAGGCGGTGGGACGTTTGACGTGACTATTTTGGAAATAGATGATGGGCTGTTTGAGGTCAAATCTACTAATGGAGATACCTTTTTAGGTGGCGAAGATTTTGATATGCGGGTCGTAAATTATCTAGCTGACGAATTTAAAAAGGAAAACAGCGTTGATTTGACTGCGGATAAAATGGCGCTGCAACGTTTGAAAGAAGCGGCTGAAAAAGCAAAGATAGAGTTGTCATCAGCTAACCAAACAGAGATAAATCAGCCTTTTATTTCTATGGATGGCAAAACAGGTCAACCTCTTCATATGGTAATGAAATTGACCCGTGCTAAACTTGAGTCACTGGTGGGTGACCTAATAAAAGGTTCTATTAAGCCATGCCAAGCGGCAATTAAGGATGCAGGCCTTTCTACCGATGATATTGATGAGATCGTTTTAGTTGGCGGAATGACAAGGATGCCAAAAGTAGTTGAAGAAGTCACGAAATTCTTTGGTAAAGAGCCTCATAAAGGCGTAAACCCAGACGAAGTAGTTGCGATGGGTGCCGCTATTCAAGCCGGTGTTCTTCAAGGAGATGTAAAAGACGTTGTATTACTTGACGTGACCCCGCTATCTCTTGGAATTGAAACACTGGGGGGTGTTTTCACGAGACTAATCGAAAGAAATACAACTATTCCAACTAAAAAATCGCAAGTGTTTTCAACTGCTGAAGATAACCAAAATGCAGTTACAATTCGCGTATTCCAAGGCGAACGCGAGCTTGCCGCTGATAATAAAATACTTGGACAGTTTAACTTAGAAGAAATTGCTCCAGCACCGCGCGGCATGCCTCAAATCGAAGTCACCTTTGATATAGATGCAAACGGAATTGTTTCCGTTTCTGCAAAAGACAAAGGAACTGGTAAAGAGCAGAAAATTACTATTCAAGCCTCAGGTGGCCTATCTGATGAAGATATTGAGCAAATGGTAAAAGATGCAGAAGAAAATGCAGAATCAGATAAGGAGCGCCGCGAGCTCATAGAAGCCAAGAACCAGGCAGAAAGCTTGATACACTCAACTGAAAAATCGATGGAAGATCACTCCGACAAGGTGGACCCAACAACGATCGAGGCGATTGAACTAGCAATTTCTGCTCTTAAAGATGACCTTGAAACAGAAAATGCTGGAAAAATTAAATCTGGTATTCAGAACGTCACTGATGCTGCTATGAAATTAGGGGAAGCTATCTACAAGTCGAACCAAGAAAACGAAGAAGACGCCGCGCCTTTTGATGCCAGTGATAACGCAGCGGCAAATGCTGACGATGATATTCTTGATGCTGATTTCGAAGATATTGGCGACGAAAAAAATTAATCAGTTTTTAAGCGAATTAACCAACCTGCGCTATTCAGGTTGGTTAATATTTTATAAGAGGTACACCGACTATGTCAAAACGCGATTATTATGAAGTGTTAGGCATAAGTAAGGGCGCATCGCCCGAAGAAATCAAGAAAGCGTTTCGAACTAAGGCTAAACAACTCCATCCAGACCGCAATTCAGACAATCCAAACGCCGAAGCTCAGTTCAAAGAGGCTAACGAAGCTTACGACATTTTAAAAGATGGAGAAAAAAAAACGGCATACGATAGATATGGCCACGCTGCTTTTGAAGGCGGCATGGGAGGAGGAGGGAGCGGCTTCGGCGGCGGAGACTTTTCTAGTGCATTTTCTGATGTTTTTGATGACCTATTTGGGGATATGATGGGAGGCAGAGGTAGCCAAAGCCGTTCCACACGAGGTTCTGATCTCAGATATAACCTAAGAGTAACACTAGAAGAAGCCTATTCAGGCTTACAAAAAACAATAAATGTTCCCTCGACGGTTCAATGCACGTCGTGCAACGGAACAGGGGCAGAAAGTGGTACAGAACCTACTACTTGTCCTACATGTTCCGGTATGGGAAAAGTGCGAGCCTCTCAAGGTTTTTTTACTGTCGAGCGATCTTGCCCATCTTGTTCTGGTCTAGGACAAGTTATAAAAAACCCATGTAGATCATGCGGCGGGCAAGGCCGGACCAAGAAAGATCGAGCACTATCTGTAAATATTCCTGCTGGAGTAGAAACGGGAACTAGGATCAGACTTTCTGGTGAAGGCGAAGTTGGAGCACGTGGAGGAACTCAAGGAGACCTCTACATTTTTATTGATGTTTCACAACATAAAATTTTTGAACGCGATGGTCATAACTTATTTTGCCGAGTACCCGTTTCCATGGCACGTGCAGCACTTGGAGGAGATATAGAGGTACCTACTTTAGACGGCGGCAGAAGTAGAGTTAAAGTACCATCGGGTAGCCAATCTGGAAGACAAATGAGATTGCGATCAAAAGGCATGCCCGCAATCAAATCAAATCAATACGGAGACATGTTTATTGAGCTCGCAGTGGAAACTCCCGTGAATTTAACATCGCGCCAAAAGGAACTCATAAAAGAGTTTGAAGATCTTTCCGAAGATAACAACCCAGAGACAAATAACTTTTTTTCTTCGGTTAAATCATTTTGGGAGCAAATGAAGGGTTAACAATAAATTTTTGAATTTAAATTCCTTCTATAGCTAGAGCAATTCCCTGCCCACCTCCAATACACATCGTAATCAAAGCTCGTTTTCCATTTATATTTTTGAGCTGATATAGAGCCTTCAGCGTAATTATTGCTCCTGTAGCACCAACTGGGTGACCTAATGCGATCGCTCCACCGTTCGGGTTCACAATAGCAGGGTCTAAATCGAGCCCCCGATTAACCGCAATTGCTTGCGCCGCAAAAGCTTCATTACTTTCGATAACATCAAAATCCGATACAACGAGACCAGTTTTTTTCAATAAGTTTTGCACTGCGGGAATTGGCCCGACACCCATAACCTCGGGTCTAACACCAGCATGTCCATAACCTAAAATCCTAGCCTTGGGTTTTAAACCATATTTTTCAACAGATTCTGCAGATGCCAAAACTATTGCAGCAGCACCATCATTTATTCCAGATGCATTTCCAGCTGTTACTGTACCGTCCTTCTCAAAAACTGGACGCAAGGAAGCTAAATCGTCTAAAGTTGTTGCTTTGGGGTGCTCATCCTTTTCGAATGGGACAAAGTCCCTTTTCACTTTTATTTCTATTGGATTAATTTGGCTATCAAACAAATTATTTAATTGGGCCGATGCGGCTCTTTTTTGACTTTCTAAAGCAAACGTATCCTGCTCATGCCGGGAAACATTTTGCTCGCGTGCAACATTCTCGGCTGTTACACCCATATGACCAGTACCAAAAGGACAATTCAATGCACCGAGCATCATGTCTAGTGTTTTAACATCACCCATTTTTGCTCCCCATCTCTGACCTTGCACCGAATAAGGAGATCGGCTCATATTCTCAGAGCCTCCCGCTACTCCAAAATCCGCATCGCCTAATGCAATAGACTGTATGACAGAAACAATAGCTTGAACTCCTGAACCACATAAACGATTAACATTCATTGCAGGGGTTTCTTCAGATATCCCCGCATCCAATGCCGCCACGCGGCTAAGATACATATCCCGAGGCTCTGTGTTTATAACGTGACCAAACGCAACATGCCCGATCTGTTGAGCATCCACACCCGAACGCTCCATAGCAACTTTTGTTACAGAAGAAGCTAAATCTATTGGCGCAGTATTAGCCAAAGACCCTCCAAATGTTCCAATTGGCGTCCTGGCTCCATCTAGAATGACAATATCTTGCATCTTTGGTCCCTTTGTTAAAATTAGTTTGTTAGCCTATTTAGTTACACAATAACCAGTTATGAAAGTAATTGTTAAATCTATCAAATCCCCTGATCGACTTTAATGTTAAATTACACCTATTCTTTTGATTTTATATTGTATTAATAAAGCATTCAATGTTTCACCATTGTAATTTGAGAAAGAAGTACGAATGGACCTAACGTTTTTATCTTTTGGTCACGGATATACGGCCCAAGCTCTAACGCCACATCTAAATGACAAAGGTTGGAGAGTATTTGGTACGTCACGATCAAAAGATAACTTTTCTGATATTGAAAAGTCAGGCGCTATCCCAATTTTGTGGGGAAGCGATGAATTAAGATCCGTAATAAAGGAGACGGCACTAGTACTTAGTTCTGTGGCACCTAAAAACGGAAATGATCCTGTTATTCAAATGTATGGAGAAGATCTAAAAGAAAATTCAAGCCAAATTGAATGGGCCGGGTATTTATCCACAATCGGTGTTTATGGTGATACCAAAGGTGAATGGGTTAATGAAAGCTCACCTCTGAAACCCTCAACAAGCCGAGGAATTGCAAGAGTAAACGCCGAGAAAAAATGGCTCAAATATAATTTTTTGCCTTCTCACATATTTAGATTGGGAGGCATTTACGGACCAAATCGAAGTCCATTTCAAAAAGTTCTGCAAGGCAAAGCCGTAAAGATCATCAAAGCTGGCCAGGTCTTCAGCAGAATGCATATTCTCGATATTGTACAGACACTTCTAGCTTCAATTTCACAACCGAAACCATATTCGATCTATAACCTCTGCGATGATAATCCAGCGCCACCACAAGACGTACTTTCATATGCAGCAAAGCTTTTAAGTGTTGATCAGCCACCAACAGTTCGGTTTGAAGACGCTGATCTTTCGGAAATGGCTAGGAGTTTTTACTCTGAAAATAAAAGAGTATCTAATCAATTGATTAAATCTGAGCTTGGCGTTGATTTAAATTACCCAGATTACAAAGTAGGCTTAGAAAGTCTCTTGGATCAAGGTTATTGAAATTCTTACAAATTTGCGTGCTTGAAAGTTTCAAGACCAAGCAATGAGAGTACTAAATCTTCTATATTATTAGCATTCAGACCTGCTTGTTTGTACATATCCTCTGGGCTCGACTGATCGATAAAAAAATCTGGTAAAACCATAGATCTGAATTTGAAACCTTTATCAAATACACCATTTTTTAACAAAAACTGCTGAACATGGCTCCCGAAACCACCTATAGAACCCTCTTCAATAGTGATAATCGCTTCATGATTTTCTACTAAACTTATAATCAGTTGCTCGTCTAAAGGTTTTGCAAACCTAGCATCAACTATTGTTGGCTCGATACCCTTTAACTTTAAAATCTCAGATGCCTTTAAAACTTCGGAAAGTCTCGTTCCAAAAGAGAGCAAAGCTACTGTATTTCCAGTAGTAACAATTCTACCTTTACCAATTTCAAGTGACTTTCCAATTAATGGTAAATCACATCCCACACCATTCCCGCGAGGATAGCGAAAAGCGATTGGGCCATCATTGTAGTTTACAGCAGTTGCGACCATATGCACTAGCTCAGCCTCATCAGCTGCCGCCATAACAACCATATTAGGCAGGTTAGCCATGAAGGCTATGTCAAAACTACCAGCATGAGTTGGACCATCCGCACCAACTAATCCCGCACGATCGATTGCAAACCTAACTGGTAGATTTTGCAAAGCAACATCATGAACGATTTGATCATAACCTCTTTGCAAAAAAGTCGAGTATAATGCACAGAATGGCTTCATTCCACCCGCAGCCAAAGCTGCTGAAAATGTAACAGCATGTTGTTCAGCTATTCCTACATCAAAACATCTACTTGGATATCTATCTGCAAATAAGTTCAGTCCTGTTCCATCTGGCATTGCCGCAGTCACAGCGCATATTTTGGTATCGTGGGTCGCTTGATTTAACAAACTATCAGCAAATACCTTAGTGTAGCTGGGTGCATTTGACTTGCTAGCTTTCTGCTTTCCAGTTAGCACATCAAATTTTCCAGTAGCGTGACCTCTATCCCTAGCGGTTTCGGCAGGCATATAACCTTTTCCTTTTTTGGTGACGACGTGCAATAAAAGGGGACCGTCTAATCTTTTTTGAACTGTCCGAAAAATAGGCAATAACTGATTTAAATCGTGACCATCGATTGGTCCAAGATATGAAAATCCTAAAGCTTCGAAAATGGTGTTTCCTACAGCCATTGACTTCAACAAACGCTTTGCTCTTTTAGCCCCTTCTTTAAAGGGTTCGGGTAAAAAACCTATAGCTCCTTTCGCTATTTGTCGAAAATCTTGGAAAGGTTCTTCTGCATAAAGCTGAGAAAGATATGAAGACAAAGCTCCAACAGGCGGTGCAATAGACATTTCATTATCATTCAAAATTACTATTAGTCGTTTTTTCAAATGACCAGCATTATTCATAGCCTCATAGGCCATTCCTGCACTCATAGATCCATCACCGATCACTGCGATCGTTTCACCTAAACCGGTTTCACATGAACCTCCCAAGTCTCGAGCAGTTGCAAAACCCAAAGCAGCGGAAATTGAAGTTGAAGAATGTGCAGCACCAAAAGGATCATATTCACTTTCAGATCTTTTTGTAAAACCGCTCAATCCATCTTTTTGTCGAAGGGTTCGAATGCGATTTCGTCTTCCAGTTAAAATTTTATGTGGGTAACTTTGATGGGAAACATCCCATATTATCTTGTCTTTTGGCGCATCGAACACAGCATGCAATGCTACTGTCAGCTCAACAACCCCAAGACCGGCACCTAAATGCCCCCCAGTTTCTGAAACAGCAGAAATAGTTTCTTGCCTCAACTCGCTTGCTACTTGAAAAAGTTGTTCATCGGAAAATAACTTCAAATCGTAAGGCGAGCTAATCTTATCAAGAAATGGTGTGGAAGAATTATTAGACATGTTTAACTTTCAAACTAATAGTCTCGCAAAATAACGAATTCAGCTGCTTGTTTCAAGACCTGCGATCGCTGCCCATAAATTGCGACTGACTCACACGCTTCATCGATTAAATCTCGAGCCTTTTTCTGAGCACCATCAACACCTAATAATGACACAAATGTCGCTTTATTTGCTGATGCATCTTTCATCAGTTTTTTTCCTGCTTTGATTTGGTTTCCAGTTGCATCCAACAAGTCATCAGCTATTTGAAAAGCTAAACCTACAGCTTTAGCATAATTTTCTAGCGGTCTCACATCTTCACCTGCCATATGCGCACCTGCAGTTATGGCCCATAGAATAAGTGCACCTGTTTTAGCTTGTTGCAACTTTACAATATTATCCAAACTTAATGCAGCAGTAGATTTTTCAGCAGAAATATCTAAAGCTTGTCCCATTACCATACCCTTCGCACCTGAAGCTTTGGCTAAATTGTAGGCAAGCTTATTTGAATTAGGCACAACATTGTTTAGTGTCAGCTCAAAAGATAAAGCTTGTAAGGCGTCTCCAACTAAAATTGCTGTCGCTACATCCCATTTTTTATGCACGGTTGGACGTCCACGCCGCAAGTCATCGTTATCCATAGCTGGCAAATCATCGTGGACTAACGAGTATGTATGCATAGCCTCGATGCCCGATGCTGGCCATTTAGCTAAACCTGGATCTATTTCAAATAGAGAAGAACTTTCTAGCACAAAAAATGCTCTAAGTTTTTTACCGCCTTGAAGCGAGTATCGCATCGCATCAACTATTTCAATTTCACCAAAGTCTTTCAGATAATTAATTATTGTTTTTTCTACAATTTCAGCAGAAAAATCTAGGCGATTTCTAAACATCAAAGTCCTTCTAGCGGCTTCGTTCCTGTCACTGATCCATCTTCATCCAAAGTTATAGCTGCAACCTTTTGCTCAGCCTCTTTTAACTTGGTCTCACATCGTTTTTTTAACTCTGCACCTTTTTCATAAAGGGATATACTATCTTCAAGAGGAACGTCCCCCCTTTCCAGCTCTGTGACAATTCTTTCAAGCTCACTCATCGCCTGTTCAAAAGTCATTTCGGAAATAGGTGTATCACTCATATCAGGCCTCACATAATCTCATAACATGTGCTTTGACAGAATCTGCCAAAGCTTCTAAATCATAACCGCCCTCTAGTGTAGATACCAGTCGTCCTTCGCAGCATTCTACTGCAATTTTACAGAGCCGTTCCGTCAACCAAGAGAAATCTGCCGTCGACCAATTTAGTTCTGCGAGAGGATCTGCTTTATGCGCGTCAAAACCCGCCGATATTAATATCAGATCGGGCGCAAATTTTCGCAATAGTGGAAAAACTAGTCCTTCGTATTTTTGACGCATAAGTGCACCAGTACTTCTCGGTGGTAAAGGTATATTAACAATATTGTTGTAACTACCCTGCTCTTCCTCTGTCCCAGTTCCTGGCCAAAGGGGTATTTGCTGGGAAGTAAAAGTTAAGCAACGGCTTTCATCCCATAGTATCTCCTGGGTTCCATTCCCATGGTGGACATCAAAATCGATGACTGCGACTTTTTTTAAACCGTGAAAATCAAGCGCATGCTTTACTCCAAGAGCAATGTTTCCAAACAGACAAAAACCCATAGCCTTTTGTGTTTCAGCATGGTGACCCGGCGGCCTGACAGCAACAAAAGCATTTTTGGCTTCGCCAGATAAAACTAAATCTACAGCACGTAAAACGCCCCCAGCAGCCCGGTAGGCAGCAGTCAGAGAGCCAGAAGAAATATGGGTATCGCCATCCAAGGATTTAAACCCATTTTCAGGTACTGAATCTTGCAAGTAATTGATATGCTCGCGAGAATGAATTCTGAGAATGTCATCATCTGCTGCCATAGGTGCACTAACCCGCAATAAGTTAATATCTTTTAATGCCTCTAAAATATATTCCAACCTGGCTACTTGTTCTGGATGACCTGGTGGCGTCACATGTTGCAGACACTCTTCGTGCGTTACAAGTGCTGTTTTCTTCATCAAGAAATTAAGCCTTCGTTCATTAATTTTTCAAATGTCTCATCTAAAGCTTTTTTCGCTCGCTTGATCAGTATATCAATTTCCGATTTTGTGATTATTAGTGGAGGTGAAATAATCATTCGGTCGCCAACGTGCCGCATTATAAGATTGTTTGCAAAGCATCTTTCTCTGCAAATATATCCAACTTTACCGGCATCTGATTTAAATGGGGAACGTTTTTCTTTATTTGGTGTTAATGCTATAGAACCCATCATACCTACTATTTTTGCTTCCCCAACAAGTGGGTGCGTGCATAAGCCCTCCCATTCTTTTCTCAAATATGGTGCAACATCATTTTTTACATGCCCAATTATGTTTTCGTCCTCAATAATACGTAGATTTTCAAGCGCTACAGCTGCTGCCACAGGATGGCTTGAATAAGTGTAACCATGATTAAATTCATCCCTGGCAATTACACTTTCAATTTCATCAGATACTATTGAACCGCCAATGGGTTGATACCCACTGCTTAAACCCTTGGCTATTGTCATAATATCAGGTTTTATGTTTAAGGTTTGACTTCCAAACCAATTACCCGTTCGCCCAAATCCACAGATTACTTCATCTGCAATCAAAAGTATTCCATAATGATCGCAAATGCGTTGGACTTCCGGCCAATAAGAATCCGGGGCAACAATTACACCTCCAGCACCTTGAACAGGTTCAGCTATGAAGGCAGCCACATGATCTACACCCAAAGATTTAACTTTTTCTTCCAGTTCTCGGGCGCAAGCCAAACCAAAATCTTCTGGGGATAATTCACCACCTTCAGACCACCAATTAGGTTGGTTGATATGATGTATGTCAGGTATTGGCATGCCACCCTGATCATGCATTGCCGACATGCCTCCCAATGATCCAGAGCCAACACTTGAACCATGATAAGCATTCTTTCGACTAATAATAATTGATTTATTTGGCTTACCTTTCAAAGCCCAGTAATGCCGAACCAACCTTATATTAGTATCATTGGCCTCAGACCCTGAACTGGCAAAAAATACATGGTTTAAATCAAAGGGAGCCAATTCAGCCAACTTTTCGGCCAACTCTATAGCTGGTACATGTGTCGTTTGAAAAAATGTATTGTAATATGATAGCTCTTTCATCTGACGCGCAGCTACTTCCGCAAGTTCATGACGCCCATACCCTATATTCACACACCATAAACCAGCCATGGCATCTAGTATTTCTTCTCCTTCTGAGTCGTATACAAAAACACCATTAGCACGCGTTATTACACGCGCGCCTTTTTCACCCAATTCTGCTTGTGCTGTGAATGGGTGCATATGGTGAGCAGCATCACGCATTTGAAGTTCTTTAGTTGGAAACTTATTTGATAGTAAATTCATAAGGTTGCCTCATAAGCTTTTAATGTAGATTTTGTAAAGAAACTTCTTTTAAGTAGCATTGACAGAGCTTTTACTGACTGTAATTGTAAAAATTCATAAAACAATAAAGAAGTGGTAGATGACTTCACAAAATTTTGATGGTAAAAATGACACCATTACCCCAGAGCAAGTACAATACTGGGATCAGAAACATCTGATCCACCCGTGGAGTGAATTCTCAGAAGATGGCTTTGACATGACGCAGGTCTCAAGAGCCGATGGTATATATCTTTATGACGCGCACGGAAATAAGTTAATTGACGGTCCAGGTGGCATGTGGTGCGTTAATATAGGATATGGGCGAAAAGAAATGGCAGATGCTATTTCTGAACAGATTATGAATATGACATATTCAAGTCCATGGTTTACTACCAACGAACCCGCAGCAATGTTAGCTAAAGTTATAACGGAAAAAACGCCCGGTGACCTGAACCGTGTCTTTTTTTCAAATGGGGGCTCTGACGCTGTGGACACAGCTTTAAGATTTGTTCAATATCGAAATAACGTTATAGGCAAACCTGATAAAAAGAAAATATTATGTAGGGAAAAAGGTTACCACGGATCGTCTTATCTGGCAGCGACAGTATCAGGAACAGGCCGAGAGCATGATCGGCGATACATGGATACTCATCACGATCTTGCAATTATGCTACCCAACATTAATCCATATATGCGTCCAATTGGTACATCGGTGGAGGAATGGTGTAATGCGAAAATATCAGAGATGGAAGAAAAAATTTTATCCATTGGACCTGATCAAATTGGATGCTTCATCGCCGAACCGATCCTGGCTTCAGGAGGAGTAATCGTCCCACCTCCAGGTTACCACCAACGCTCGCTTGAGTTATGTAAAAAGTACGATATTGTTTACATTTCGGATGAAACAGTCACAGGTTTTGGCCGCTTGGGTCATTGGTTTGCATCAAAAGAAATTTTTGGTATTCAACCAGATATTATCACTTGCGCAAAAGGATTAACTTCAGGCTACCTACCTATGGGCGCAGCCATAATCTCAGAACGCCTTATTGATAACATAAAAAATAAAGACGGTTCTCAACCCTTTACAAATGGCTATACATATTCATGTCACCCAGTTGCAGCCAAGGCCGCTCTCACTAATATAGACATAATGTCAAGAGACGGAATTTTAGAACATGTGCGGAAGATATCACCACATTTTCAAAACAGACTACGAGATTTAGGCAAAAAATATGATATAATAGGAGATGCTCGGGGAGTAGGACTTCTTGGATGCTTGGAGGGTTTAGGCTCTAAAAACTCATCGGAAGAAGCTCGACTTAAGATAGATACCGAATTTGGTCAAATGATGGATGGAGCTTGCGAGAAACGCGGGCTACTGGTTAGGCCAATAATTAACATGTGTGTATTTTCGCCACCACTTATCATTACGCAAAGCGAGATAGATGATATGTTTGATATCCTAGAAGATGCGATAGTAGAGGTTCAAGAAAACTATAGTTAGATAATTGTTTAATTACACTTCCGATGAGCAAGAAGCATCTAAATCAAACTATAAAATTCAGTGACAAATTTAATCAGTAATGATTTCAAACGGATTTAATCAACAAAAAACGCTATACACCGGCTTTCAAATTGTCCAATCAGCTCTTGGAAAATGACAAGTATAGCCATTTGGATTTTTAATTAAGTAATCTTGGTGATAAGACTCAGCTTCCCAAAACTCTCCCGCAGGAGTTACTTTCGTAACAATTTTACCTGGCCATTTTTTTGAACTTTCGATATCGGAAATCATTTCAAAAGCTTTTTCACGTTGCTCTGACGACGTAGTAAAAATATGTGATCGGTAGCTATCTCCAATATCGTTTCCTTGCCTATCAATAGTTGTGGGGTCATGGATTTGAAAAAAACATTCCAACAGACGGCGATATGAGACGATCGATGGGTCAAAAAGGATTTCAATTGCTTCTGCATGGCCAGTTGTTTTTGTGCAGACATCTTTGTAAGTTGGGTTTTTTAAGTAGCCGCCTGTGTAACCAACACGCGTTTTCTGTACACCAGGAAGCTTTCTCATCAAATCTTCCATACCCCAAAAACAACCTCCAGCTAAAATTGCTATTTCCATTTTATTCTCCTATTAATTCCACAAACTTGCCATAGCCCTCAGCCTCCATATCATTTAAGTGTATAAATCGAAGGCTTGCCGAATTTATACAGTAGCGCAGTCCCCCTCGATCTTTGGGCCCATCTGGAAAAACATGTCCTAAATGGCTATCTCCGTTTGTGGAACGTACTTCAGTTCTGATCATACCATGAGAAGTATCCGAAATCTCATTAATATAAGATGCTTCAACAGGTTTTGTAAAACTGGGCCATCCACAGCCACTTTCGTACTTGTCATCCGATAGAAAAAGCGGCTCACCAGAAACGATATCGACATAAATGCCAGGCTCTTTATTGTGCAAAAGTTTCCCAGTCCCAGGTCTTTCAGTACCATTTTCCTGAGTGACCCAATGTTCCTCTGGACTTAAAAGTGCGATTGCCTCTAAATTCTTATGATAGTTCATTGTAAACTCTCCGCTTATTATCCTAAAACTTGGGTTAAATTTTATTAATTTCAATCCATGAAAGATAGTATATTTAAATTTTATAAAAATTGTATTTAACTCTAAGCCCTATTATACCCCAAAACGAGTATTATCATCTTGAAAGGAAGAGATATGAAAACAGCTAAAGACTATCTAAAAGAAGCAAATTCTGTTGTTGAAAAAATATCACCAGCTGAAGGGATAGAGCAGCATAAATCTGGCAATTTGATAGTTGTAGATGTAAGAGACTCTTCGGAGTTCCCAGCAACAGGCACTGTTCAAGGCGCTCTAAGAATTCCTCGAGGTCTGATAGAGTTCTTCGCAGATGATACCCACCCCATGCATAATAGCGCGCTGAAAAAAGATGCCCAAATTGGAATTATTTGTGCCGTCGGAGGTCAAGCCGCTCTTACAGCAAAAACAATGAAAGATATGGGTTTTGAAAATGTCGTTAACCTTGGTGGAGTAAGTGGTTGGGCAGAAGCTGGCGGGCCAATGGAAAATTAAAATACAAAATTCTCTTTTGAATAGCCTTGAATAAATAACAGCGATGTTAAGTCGCCGAAATTAATACGGATATCGCATTGCTCTGCAACAGATGGTTTGGCCTGAAGAGCGACACCTGTACCAGCTTTACTCAACATGTCCAAGTCATTGGCTCCATCACCAACCGCGATTACCTGTCTTGCAGATAGATTAAACTTACTCGCGATACGGTCTAATTGCTCGACTTTAGCCTTTTTGCCCAGTATTGGTTTTTTTACTTTTCCAGTGAGCTTATTTTCATTTGTTAGCAAAACATTGGCGTGATTTTCATCAAAGCCTAGATAGGCAGAAACTTTATCTGTAAACATAGTAAATCCCCCTGAAACAAGAGCACTGTAGGAACCATTTGCTTTCATTGTTGATAAGAGAGTTGATGCACCAGGCATGTAAGTTATTCGTTCTTTGAGAACTTTATCAATAACCTGCGTGGACAAGCCCTTCAACAATGCGACTCTCTCAATTAAGGCTTCTTCAAAATCTAATTTACCGTTCATTGCTTCGGCTGTAATAAATTTCACCCGTTCTCCAATCCCAATTTCACTGGCAAGCTCATCTATACATTCCTGCTGGATTATAGTGCTATCCATATCTGCAAGCAGAATAGATTTTTTACGCATTTTGTCTTCCTGAATCACCAAATCAATTTTTAGTTCTTGAAATTTTGACCACATAGACCAACGGTCAGTAGGAATTTTGGGTATGATAAATTCAGCAGCCTCTTCACTTGCAAGATAAAAATAGTCTTTAGCTTCCCAGGCCTCACACAGATTTTTAACTAGTTTTGATTTCAACAGGCCAGAATCTGGAGGTGCAATTAGTGTAACTGCATACATAATTAAACTTTCATAGCGCCAAAGAGCAAAGCCCTTTCATATCTCTGCCTATAACTAGATTTTTAGTGTTGTTAAAGACAGGATTATCAATTATCTCGATACGTGGGACACCTCTCCCCAACGAGAGGCGAATATCTGGAAGGGTAACAGACATGGAAACTAAAAAACCGGTTACACGGCCGGATAACGCGCATTTTTCTTCAGGCCCCTGTGCCAAAAATCCATCTTTTGAATTAACTAAGCTCGCTGATGCTCCACTTGGAAGATCCCATCGTGCTGCGGTTGGTAAAGCAAGGTTGAAATTAGCAATCGAAGAAACAAGAAAGATTCTGGAAATTCCGAGTGATTATAGAATTGCTATAGTACCCGCTTCAGATACAGGTGCTGTCGAGATGGCAATGTGGTCTATGCTAGGAGCCAGAGATGTAACCATGGTAGCTTGGGAAAGTTTTGGGGATGGGTGGATCAACGATGCCGTTAAACAACTTAAACTAGATGTTAAAATCTTTAACGCCGACTATGGTGATATCGTAGATATGGAAAACCTGGATTATGATACTGACATTGTATTTACCTGGAATGGCACCACCTCAGGTGTCTGCCTCAAGGATGGAAACGCAATACCGCATGATAGGTTAGGTCTCACAATTTGCGATGCAACCTCAGCTGCATTTGCTATGGATTTACCTTGGGCAAAATTGGACGTGACAACCTTTAGTTGGCAAAAAGTCCTCGGTGGAGAAGCAGCACATGGCATGCTTATCCTTTCTCCAAAAGCGGTGCAAAGATTAGAGAGCTATACTCCTTCCTGGCCCGTTCCAAAGATATTTCGACTTACAAAAAATGGAAAACTTATTGAAAGTATTTTTGAGGGTGCAACAATTAATACACCCTCAATGCTCGCCTTGGAGGACTATCTACTTTCATTAGAATGGGCAAAAAGAATTGGTGGAAAAAATGAGCTCATCAATAGAGCAAAAAGAAATGCCAAAGCCATTTGGGATTTTTGTGATAGTCGGGATTGGATAGAAAATCTTGCCATTAATCCTTCCACACGATCTACGACTTCTGTCTGTCTGAAATTCAAAGACAACCGAATTACTGACGGTCATTCCTTTGCAAATAAAATAGCAAAGCGGCTAGAAAATGAGAAAGTGGCTTTTGATATTGGAGCTTATAGAGATGCCCCACCAGGTCTTAGAATTTGGTGCGGAAGTACAGTAGAGACCTCTGATATAGAAAAAATGTTGCCTTGGATAGATTGGGCTTTTCATGAAGAAATTCAAGCCTGCTGTTAACCCACCAAAATCACGAGTTTTCACGAAATTAATTTCATAATTTAGCAGGAAAGACCCATTAAATGGCACCTAAAGTATTAGTATCAGACAAGTTAAGCGAAACAGCAGTTCAAATATTTATCGATCGCGGTATCGAAGTGGATTTTATGCCAGACTTGGGTAAAGACAAAAAAGCTCTGGCAAAAGCAATTGGAAACTACGACGGTTTGGCAATCCGGTCTGCAACAAAGGTAACTCCAACTATTTTAAAAAATGCCGGTAAACTGAGAGTGATAGGTCGGGCTGGCATAGGAACCGATAACATTGATAAAGAAGCGGCCTCCAAACACGGTATAGTCGTTATGAACACACCATTTGGAAACATGATAACTACTGCTGAACACGCTATAGCTATGATGTTCGCTGTTGCCAGGCAGATTCCGCAAGCAAGTGCATCAACTCATGCGGGCAAATGGGAAAAATCAAAATTTATGGGTGTCGAACTAACAGGAAAAACCTTGGGCGTAATTGGAGCAGGTAACATCGGAGGAATTGTTTGCGAGCGCGCCCGTAATTTAAAAATGAAAGTACTGGCATATGATCCTTTTTTGTCCAATGAAAAGGCGCTTGAAATGGGTGTTGAAAAAATAGAAGGGCTAGAAGATTTACTGCCAAAAGCAGACTTCATAACCTTACATGTCCCGCTTACAGATATGACCAAAAATATTTTAAGCCGCGAGAATTTAAAAAAGACTAAAAAAGGTGTTCGGATTATTAATTGTGCAAGAGGGGGACTATTAGACGAAAGTGCCTTAGCAGAGCTTTTAAAAAGCGGCCACGTGGCGGGGGCCGCTTTAGACGTTTTTGAGGAAGAACCGGCAAACAGTAATCCTCTTTTTAATTTACCTAATGTCGTTTGCACTCCCCACTTAGGCGCAGCAACAATTGAGGCCCAGGAAAACGTAGCTCTTCAAGTTGCCGAACAAATGTCTAATTATCTTCTTGAGGGTGCTGTAGAAAATGCCCTCAACATGCCCTCTGTGAGTGCAGAAGAAGCAAAGGTTATGGGGCCCTGGGTTAGATTATCACAATATTTGGGAAGTTTCGCTGGCCAGATGACTGATGAGCCTGTCAAAGCTATCAATATATTATATGACGGCCTTGTTTCTAAAATGAATTTACCGGCGCTGAACAGCAGTGTCATTTCTGGAATTATGACAAAAGCCAACCCAGACGTAAACATGGTCTCCGCACCAATAATCGCAAGAGAGCGCGGGATTAAAATAAGCACTACAAATCAAGACAAAGCTGGAGCTTTCGAGGGCTACATTAAAGTGACAGTCGTTACAGAAAAAAGAGAACGCTCAGTGGCTGGCACTGTCTTTAGCGATGGCAAACCTCGTTTTATTCAAATTAAAGGCATCAACATCGATGCTGAAGTTGGTCCTCACATGCTGTACACAACAAATGAGGACGTTCCTGGTATAATTGGTGTTCTAGGAAAAACACTTGGTGATAACGATGTTAATATTGCAAACTTTACTCTTGGTAGATCCCAAGCAGGTGGCCAAGCGATTGCTTTGTTGTATGTAGATAATCCTATCTCGGATACAGTTATTGGAGCTTTAAAAGCCACCGGTGTTTTCGGACAAGCGAAAGCATTAAATTTTGCAGTTGAAAACCCAAACAGTTAGCGACTTCGAAGCGGCGTAACCTTTATAAATAAAATTAAAATTCAATCTGGGTTCGACCTTTTAGCTTTTTTAGTTCATATGAAAATTTATCAATTAGTATTGGCCATCTTGCATTTTTTCATAAATTTGTCCTAAAACCTATCAATGTTTACAATTGCTGCCCTCTACCATTTTACGCGTTTTAAAAATCATTTAGAATTGCGTGCACCACTCCAAAAAAAGTGCGAAGATTTAGGCATAAGTGGATCTCTTTTACTTGCTTCAGAAGGGATAAACGGCACGATTGCTGGTACAGATGAAAATATAGAAAAAATACTTGTCTATATAAAAAAGATGCCAGGCTGTGCCGATTTAGAATACAAGACAAGTGTTTCAAAACTTCCACCGTTTCCTAGAATGAAAGTAAAATTAAAAAAAGAAATAGTTACTATGGGTCAACCAAATATTGACCCCAAAGCTAGGGTTGGACATTATGTCAATCCATCTGATTGGAATACAGTGTTAAATGATCCCGATGTTATTGTGATCGATACGCGTAATGAGTATGAAGTTGATATAGGTACATTTAAAGGTGCTATAAACCCTCAAACTAGTTCGTTTAGAGAGTTCCCCGCTTGGTGGGAAAAAAATAAAGCAAAATTTAAAAACAAACGTATCGCGATGTTTTGTACGGGAGGAATTCGCTGCGAGAAATCAACGAACTATCTTATTGGACAAGGTGTTAAGAATGTCTCTCATTTAAAAGGTGGAATATTAAAATATTTAGAAGAAACGTCCAAAGAGCAAAGTGAATGGGAGGGCGACTGCTTTGTATTTGATGCACGAGTATCCGTTGGGCATCAACTAAAAGAGGGCCCCCACAAATTATGTTATGCCTGCAGGCAACCTATACTGCCCGAAGATAAAGAACGTTCCGAATATGAACATGGTGTTTCGTGTCACAAGTGCGAAAGCAAAACTACTGAAGCTGACAAAAGCCGGTTCCGGGAAAGGCAAAAACAAATCCAATTATCTCGAAAACGCGGACAAAAGCACATGGCCGGCTATGACGAAAATTAACTTATGGCGATTCTGGGACGTCCAGATGCTTCCACTAAAACATTTGCCTCTACGAAAACTATACGGTTACCTATATTGGCCGTTTTTATCTCTTTATCAATATTCACAGTGACATTTTCTGCACCAGCTTCTTTTGCCTTCTGAATACTCTTCTCCGTTAATTTTTCTTCTAATACCCTCAAGGCTTTCGCCTCACTAGTAAAATTGACTGGCTTTCCATCAAGATGAACAAGATATTTCCCCTCAGAAGGAGAAGAAATCACCCCTGATTCCCTCATAACAATCTTCCCAACAACAGCACCGATAGCATTTGCCACGCCGGCATATTCAGGTAAAATAATCTCACAATTTAATGCAGCACCAACAGCAGGATAATAGGTTAGCGCCGAAGCTCCTAGGCCTATAATTTTTTTACTTATCCCAATATTAACTTTTATTAAATCACTATATCCCGCAAGGCCTAACTGGGTCAGAGGGTGCTTAGCTAAGACATCTGGCTTATCTCCAAAATCAACCTTTTCTTCCGAAAAGGCCATTTCTAATATAGAGCTACTTGTCTGCTCTGTAAGCTGGCAAACTATCCTTTCAGCCATCTGTGCAGTTGAGCCAGCCAAAAGCTCTCCTGATCCATTACGGCGTCGGGCAAAAAGATCGATAGCCTTAATCGCTGCTTCTTTATCCCAGGCGTTTGATTTGCCAAGTACGTGACTGGCGTCGGAAGGTGTCACAGCTGAAATTTGAGCAACACCCACAGAAACTAATTTAATTACAGACTGCAAATCTAGGCGAGATTTAACCACCTCGCTCAAGGGATAGAATTGTTCACCTATTCTCCTGTAAACTTTATCATCGCGCTCAGATAATACTGGTTCTGCTGAGGCCCTAGTTCTTCTTATAAATCGCGCATCAAAATCATTCGGCGTTTCATTTTTAAGTTGGTTATCCAAGGTTTGATGAATCAAGTCTGGTTCAATTGATGCCGCCAAAGCAACTGGTATTACTCTTTTAGGGCCCAAAGAAATGTCCCCGCCTAAACCCTCTAGTCTTAATTTTACCTCACTGTCACCACCTAATCCAAACGTATACATGGCCACTGCTTCTACCATGGTTCTAAAAGGGCCAACACTTGCCCCTCTTGGGTCAATAGCAGGCTTTCCTCCTTTCAGAACAGCTATGTCAGTTGTTGTACCTCCGATATCCGAGATAATTGCTTCTGTTTCGCCTGTTAACCATCGTGCCCCGACAATTGAAGCAGCGGGCCCACTCAAAATGGTTTCAATTGGTTTTTCTCGCGCTTGTGCTGCGCTGATTAAAGCGCCATCCCCTCTTACAACCATCAATGGTGCTAAGATTCCATGGCTCTTTATTACATGTTCGGCTTTTATAATGAGCACATCAATTAGAGCGATTAATCGCGCATTTAAAACTGCTGTCAAAGCTCTCTTTGGGCCATTGAGTTTAGCAGAAATTTGATGAGATAAGCTCACAGGTTT
Source organism: Paracoccaceae bacterium (assembly GCA_902543185.1). Lineage (GTDB taxonomy): Bacteria > Pseudomonadota > Alphaproteobacteria > Rhodobacterales > Rhodobacteraceae > Salinivivens. Next base: position 172,632 of record CACBXB010000001.1, on the reverse strand, counting down.
ATCTGTCAATTTGCGAATAATTTCTGCAGCTTCTAATTCATGCTCTGGGTTCCTTACTGCAAATTGTGAACAAACTGCATAAGCGGAAACGCATTTAATTTCCGATATCCACCTCGACAATTTGTTTTTTTCAAGCGGGTTTTTTTCAAAGCCTGCATAATTATGACCACCCTCAATGACTAAAAAAGGATCCCCTTTCAGGGCATCTAAAATTGCGTGTTTCTCAAGATCGCTATCCTGAAAACCAATCATGACTAATGCAACTCTATCTCCTTGTCCCTCAACTAAAGCATTAGTTGCTAAGGTAGTTGACAAAGAAACCAGAGAAATTTTTTCTGGTGCTGTATTTCTCTGTTTTACCGCTTGTTTTATTGCTGACCCAATCCCTAACGATAGATCGCTATGCGTTGTAAGGGCTTTAGAGAAAGCAATAACACGTTCCTCATCTTCTAGTATAACCGCATCAGTATAAGTACCACCAGTGTCAACACCTAAAATAAATGACATTTTTATTCCTTAAGCTCTTTTAAAATCACTTAATTTATTATTCGGGAAAGCTCTGTTCATTTGCGGCAGGTTTTATCCGTTTAGTTCTCTTTTTGCCCATTGCGCAGCATCTGAAACAACGGGGTTAGGGTCTTTTACGAGGTGTTCAATTTTATCTAGATATTTTTTGTCATGCGAATTACCGATAGCATATAATACATTTCTTATGAACCTATCTCGGCCTATCCTCTTTATTGGACTCCCTGAAAATTTTTTTCGGAAAGAAAGATCATCTAAAATTACGAGCTCATCTAACTCTGGTTCTAATAGATCGTCGCGTGCATGGTATTTGTTATCGGCGGCCTCTTTTGCAAACTTATTCCAGGGGCATACAGCCAGACAATCATCACAGCCATATATACGGTTTCCAATTTTTGGTCTTAAATGCTCAGGAACAGGGCTACTACTTTCTATAGTGAGATACGAAATGCAAAGGCGTGCATCTAGTTTGTAAGGTTTCGGAAATGCATTTGTTGGACACACGTCTAAACAGGAAGTGCATGTCCCACAATTGCTTATTTCCATACTATCTTCTTCGATATTAAGAGTAGTGAATATCGATCCAATAAAGAACCAACTTCCTAGATCTCTACTGACCAAGTTTGTGTGCTTACCCTGCCAACCCAATCCTGCTGCCTGACCTAAAGCCTTTTCAGGAACGGGAGCTGTATCAACAAAGACCTTCACTTCACATTCAAACTCTTTCACTAGCCATCGGGCTAAGCGTTTTAATCGCTTTTTAACTACATCATGATAATCTTTGTTTTGCGCATAGACAGAAATCGCACCTTTTTCAGGTTTTTTTAAAATTTCTAGCGGGTCATGCTTTGGAGAATAGCTTTCTCCTAGCATCACACACGACTGGGCATTTGGCCATAGACTGCTTGGGTCAGATCTCCACTCTACCTTTTGATTCATCCACGACATTTCACCATGCCTATTTTTATTCAAAAACTCTCGAAGCCTCTGTGAATGCTCTTTCAAACTCCAAGGTCGGCATATCCTCATAAGGCTAAAACCCTCAAATTGGGCTCGTTCCTTTAGCTTATGTTTAATGCCATTAGTCGTCATCTAAACGTTTCAAAAGATTAAAAATATATCTCAACAAATATAGTTTCCATGCAAAAAGAAAGTAGAAATTAGAAAAATTTTAAAAATCTAAATCATTATAATGATCAGAAGGTGGAAAACCAGAGATTTGATCTGCTAAAATGCTACGAAAAGCCGGGCGCGATTTTATTTTTGCATACCAGTCTTTGACTGTATTTGATTCAACCCAATCAACATCTTTTGTATAATCCAATGTTGAAAAATGAGCAGCAGCGGTAAAATCTGCTAAAGTCATGGAATTTCCAGCCAGCCACCTGCGACGCTCTAATAAATAAGTCATATAGTCTAAATGATATTTAATTTTACGTTTTCCATTCATAACATTTTTACTATCAGGAGCGCCCTGTTTCATAATTTTCTTATTTATTCTCTCGTACAATAGTTTGGATGTTACTTCATAATGGAACTTATCATCGAACCAGTTTACCAATCTTCTCACTTCGTAGCGATCCTCAGGGCTATCTGGCATTAATTTAGGCTGTGGGTACAAATCTTCCAAAAATTCACATATAGGAGTACTTTCCGTAAGGAGCATTCCGTCCAATTGCAAAATAGGTATTTTACCACTTGGGCTTTTTTTCAAAAACTCAGGGGACTTCTCCCAGTACCGCTCCTCAATGAGTTCCACTTCAACTTTTTTTTCGGCCAATACAAGGCGAACTTTTCTACAAAATGGTGAAAGAGGAAGATGATAGAGTCTAAGCATTGCAAAAATTAAATATTATTTACAAAGACACATGCACCGAATTTAAACGACTTTCAATCAGTAAAACAATCTGAGCGGTCATCTTTCTGTATCGTGGCTGCTCCATCAGCAATTGATAGCGCGCGTTTCTGAATAAATTTGCTGGGATCTATTACTGAGCGCTTTTTGGGATTGGGTAAAACAGCTGCTAGCAACGCCGCTTGCTGTAAGCTCAATTTACTGGAAGACATTCCGAAGAGCTTCTGGCTGGCCTCTTCAATTCCAAAAATACCCTCATCAAATTCGGCAATATTCAAATAAACCTCAAGAATTCGCTTTTTTGGCCAAGAAAGCTCTACGACTGGAGTCAAAACAGCTTCAAAGGCTTTTCTGATCCAACTTCTTTGGTGCCAAAGAAATAAGTTTTTTACAACTTGCTGACTTAATGTGGATGCGCCTCTCTTGGATCCTTGCTCAATAGCTGACCGAATTGCTGCCAAATCAAACCCCCAATGATTGCAAAAATTCGCATCCTCCGCAGCCACAATACTTAGGGGTACACTTGCTGATATATCTTTTAAATTGACCCAAGAATAAGATATCGCTCCATGATTTGAAGACTCTGAAATCATATAAGGCGTGGTAGGAATAGGAATAAATCTAAAAAGTAGAACGATAGCAAATACTAATATGAAAAACAGTGTCAAACCCGTCATCAAAATTTTTTTGATTTTTTGGCGCATTTGAAAATTTGCCCAATGGTTTCTATTTTCTCAGACAGTTCATTATATCTATAGCAAACCTTTGGATTAAAACATCAATTGGTTGGCAAAACAATTCCAGCATAAAATCTAATTTTAAATGTTATTCAGCGGGAATTGCTCCCTTATCAAGAGAAATTGGGTGCGAAATTTTGTTAAGCATTTCTTTTGGACAAATCTGGATAAAATTATTTACCTCAATATCCCAGTTGCGTAAAATTTCTTGAGCTCTTCGACTTTCTGTTTCGACAGCGTGTTTTTCCACTAAACCTCTCAACTCTTTTTCCCAGTAATCAACTTGAACTCTTGCTGTTATAATCGACTCCATGTTCATTACTTCCTCTGCTTCGTTTTCTGGATCATAAATATAAGCCATTCCGCCTGTCATACCCGCACCAAAATTAGCACCAATACTTCCAAGAATAACCGCCACTCCTCCAGTCATATATTCACACCCATTCGAGCCACAACCCTCTATAACAACCTTTGCGCCCGAGTTTCTTACTGCAAAACGCTCTCCTGCACGGCCGGAAGCAAATAAAAATCCATCCGTTGCTCCGTACAAAACTGTATTACCGATGATAGTATTTGCCGCCGCAATTAATGGACTTATCATTGGTGGTCTAATGACTATTGTACCACCAGATAAGCCCTTGCCTACGTAGTCATTTGCATCACCCGAAACTTCTAACTTCAAACCTCGAGTGGCAAAAGCTCCTAATGCTTGACCGGCGGACCCTGTCAACTTAACAACTAAATGATCTTCTTGCAGCGAATTTCGCATTCCAAATCTTTGTACGATTTCACTTGATGTCCGAGTTCCAACCGTTCTGTGCGTATTTTGAATTGCATAAGAAAGTTGCATTTTTTCACCATCTTTCAAAAATCTTTCTGCATCCCGCACAATTTCTTTATCTAATGTTTCGGAAACTTCATTTCTTGCCCGAGACCTATCATATGAAATGCTATCAGCCCCATCTACAGTTATTAGTAAGGGATTTAGGTCAAGATCATCAAGATGATCAGAACCTCTACTTACTTGGCCAAGCAAATCAGCACGACCAATAATTTCGTCCACACTGCGCGCACCTATTTCTGCTAGAATTTCTCTAACTTCCTGAGCATAGAAAGTAATAAGGTTAACGACTTTGTCAGCATTACCAGTAAATTTTTCGCGCAAACTTTCATCTTGAGTACAAACTCCTACTGGGCAAGTATTTGACTGGCACTGACGAACCATAATACATCCCATAGCTATTAAGGCCGCCGTACCTATACCAAATTCTTCAGCACCCATCATGGCAGCCATTACTATATCACGCCCCGTTCTCAAGCCACCATCAGTTCTAAGTGTGATCCTTTCTCGTAGGTTATTCATAGCTAATACCTGGTGAGCTTCAGTGAGCCCCATTTCCCAAGGTAAACCGGCAAATTTTATTGATGTTGCCGGGGAGGCACCAGTCCCTCCATTATGACCTGAAATTAAAATTACGTCAGCTTCAGCCTTAGCTACACCAGCAGCTATCGTTCCAACACCAGAAGCAGCTACCAATTTTACTGTAACTTTACATCTTGGGTTTATTTGCTTCAGATCATAAATCAGCTGCGCAAGATCTTCTATGGAGTAAATATCATGATGCGGTGGTGGCGAGATCAAAGTCACTCCTTTAGTCGAGTGTCTTAATCGAGCTATCAAATCTGTTACCTTCATTCCTGGAAGTTGGCCACCTTCACCTGGTTTGGCGCCCTGTGCCACTTTTATTTCCAATTCCTCACACTGATTGAGATACTCCGCAGTAACGCCAAAACGACCAGAAGCAACTTGTTTGATTTTTGCCGATGGGTTGTCACCATTTGGCTCTGGATGAAAGTGTGCAGGATCTTCACCACCCTCACCACTATCCGATTTCGCCCCAATTCTATTCATCGCAACATTAAGCGTTTTATGAGCTTCAGGGCTAAGTGCTCCCAAGGACATACCAGGTGTAACGAACCTCTTTCGAATGGATGTTATGCTTTCAACGTCCTCCAATGATATCGGCTTACCTAACGGCTTTATAGCTAAGAGATCTCGCAAATGAATAGGCGGGTTAGATTGCATTCGATTTGAGTACTGTTTCCACAAATCATAGCTTGCTCTGTTGCATGCTGTTTGCATCATATGCATGGTTTGTGCTTCCCAGGCATGTGATTCACCCGTTTTTCTTGATTTATAAAATCCACCAATCGGTAAAACATCTTGCCCAAACCAACCAAGCTTATGAATTTCAACTGCTTTTTGCTGGATTCCATGGACACCAATACCTGATATCCTACTCATTAGCCCAGGGAAGTATTCAGCACACATTGCACGAGACAGGCCGACAGCCTCAAAATTCAAACCTCCCCTATATGATGAAACAACAGAAATACCCATTTTAGACATTATTTTGAGTAATCCCTGGTCAATAGCCTCTTTATAACGTTGGGTAGCTTCCGTTAAAGGGCCTCTCAATAATCCACGCTCAATTCGATCCGCGATCGTATCTTCCGCCAAATATGCATTTACAACTGTTGCGCCCGCGCCGATTAAAACGGCAAAATAGTGTGGGTCAATGCATTCAGCAGATCTAACATTCAACGAACAAAATGTTCGCAAGCCCTTTCTAGTCAAATGACTATGAACTGCAGAAGTTGCGAGTATCATAGGTACAGCAACTTTTGTTTCAGTAGAAAGTTGATCTGACAAAACTAAATGACCTGCACCCGATCTAACAGCATCTTCTGCCTCAGATCGTATGCGCTCCAGCTCAACCTGTAATTCTCCTTGCTCTGCATTTACGTCAAATGTGCAGTCTATTTCGACTAAATCAGCATTAAATTGCTTCTTTAATGCTTGCCATTGTGAACTCCCAACAAAAGGACTATCCAAAACCAATATTTCTGTTTGGGTGCTGCTCTCGTCCAAAACATTCTTTAAGTTGCCAAATCGTGTCTTTAGTGACATCACGCGATATTCGCGCAAACTGTCAATTGGTGGGTTAGTAACCTGTGAAAAATTTTGCCGGAAGTAGTGACTGAGTGGCCTGTACTTTTTTGATAGAACCGCACTTGGCGTGTCATCACCCATTGACGCTAACGTTTCTTTAGCATCTTCGACCATTGGCGCTAATATTTGTTCAATTTCTTCAATTGAATAGCCTGCTGCTATTTGTCTCTTTCTAAGCTGATTTCCTGAAAAGACGGCCTTTTCAGTAACTTTTGATAACACTTTATCAAGATCAGTGATCTTGCTTATCCAATCTCCAAAGGGCTGACTTTCTGCTAATTTGTTTTTTATTTCTTTATCATGAAATAGGCGGCCCTCTTCCATGTCGACCGCCAAAAGTTGCCCAGGACCTAGAGCTCCTTTTTCTCTAATTGTTGCCTCATCAGTCGGCACCATACCAACCTCAGAACCGGCAATTAAAAGACCGTCACCAGTCACAACATAACGCATTGGTCGTAGACCGTTTCGGTCTAGTCCAGCACAAACCCAACGACCATCAGTCATTGCTAAAGCGGCTGGCCCGTCCCAAGGTTCCATAATAGAATTACAATAGGAATACATATCACGCCATTTTTTTGGCAGCTCTTTTGCTTGATTTGACCAACTTTCAGGTACTAACATTGTCTTAGCCATTGGCGCATTACGGCCAGCACGTACAAGAACTTCAAAAACTGCATCCAGCGCTGCAGAATCAGAAGCACCGCCAGGAATGATGGGCTTTATATCATCAGCTAAAGACCCAAAGGCATTCGAAGCCATGCGAATTTCATGACTTTTCATCCAGTTTTTATTCCCCTTTAACGTATTTATTTCACCGTTATGGGCAAGCATTCTGAAAGGTTGAGCCAACCACCATTGAGGAAAAGTATTTGTAGAATAACGCTGATGATAGATAGCGAATGCACTTTCAAATCGTTCATCTGTCAAATCAGGATAAAACACTGCGACTTGTTCCGCTAACATCATCCCTTTATAAATAATGGACCTGCACGATAGCGACGCTAGGTATAAATCCGTAATACCTGCTTCAGCTACCGATTTTTCTATCCTACGTCTAATAACATAAAGTTCTCGCTCAAAGGTTACTTCATCGACACCCTTTGAGTTTGAAATAAGAATTTGTTCAATCTCGGGCCTTGTAGCATTGGCTTTTTCACCAAGACATCCGACCTCAACAGGGACGTGCCGCCATCCATAGATATAATAACCCATTCGAAGTACTTCGGACTCGACGATTGTCCTACAAGTTTCCTGTGCTCCAAAATCAGTTCTAGGTAGAAAAACCTGACCAACGGCAATTAATTCATCAAGTCGTGGTTCATGTCCTGTGCGCCTAATTTGATCGTAAAAAAATGGTACTGGAATTTGAATGTGAATACCTGCCCCATCCCCCGTTTTACCATCTGCATCAACCGCTCCTCTATGCCAAATAGCTTTCAGAGCGTCTATACCGTTTTCAACTACTTTCCTGTTAGGTTTTCCATCTAATGAGACGACCAAACCAACACCACAAGACGCATGCTCCATATCTTCTCGATACAGACTATTTTTTGACATCCAATCTCGTTTTTCATTTTCCGCTTTAACCCAATTTTCGCCGTTTGGAATTTTTTCAAAGCTTTCAAAATTACTTTTTTCTGATTTCATGATTTAGTGTTCCAGTGTTTCTCTTTTATCTTTGCAAAAACAATAGCCTCATTCGGCTGCTATTACTTTGGTCGCTTCTATTTCGCTCAAAATCGCATTTGCAGTTTCTCGCCCATCTTTAATCGCCCAAACAACTAAAGACGCACCTCTAACGATGTCACCTACAGCATATACGTTTTCTAAATTTGTTTTTCCTGTCTCATACTCGACTTTGATAGTGCCCCACCGAGAAACTGGAAGATCAGGCTTGTCCCAAAGTGTCGGAAGATCTTCTGGCTCAAAACCTAATGCCTCAATCACTAAATCTGCTTCTTCCAAATACTGAGAGCCATTGATTTCTTCGGGAGTTCGGCGCCCAGTTGCATCTGGATCTCCAAGTCGCATTTTCTGAACAATTATACCCTTTAGATCACCCTCTTGAGCTTCCAAATTTAATAAATCACTATTTCTTAGCTGATTTGACAATCCTTTAGGTGAGGTGAGCCATTCAAATATAACACCTTCTTCCTCAGCGTTCTGGACCTCTCGTTGTGAACCAGGCATATTTGCCCTATCTCGTCTATACAAACACTTCACTGAAGTAGCGCCCTGTCTTACAGCAGTACGAACACAATCCATGGCCGTATCACCACCACCAATTACTATGACTTTTTTACCATTGGCATTGAATGTACCATTTTCAAATTCTTCAACCCTATCGCCAAAACTCAATCTATTAGAAGCAGTCAAATAGTCCAGCGCGGCTACTTTACCGTTTAGGTCACCATTTGGAATATCCAGCTCACGCGCTTTGTAAACACCGGTAGCCAATATAACAAAATCATGTTTTTCCCTAATTTCATCAAAAGTGATATCTACGCCAACATTTGTATTTAAAACAAATTTTATACCACTCTTTTCAAGTTGTTCATTCCGCCGCATGACAACGTCTTTTTCCAATTTGAATCCTGGTATTCCATAAGTTAGAAGTCCACCTGCTCTATCGTAGCGGTCATAGATAATTACATCTAAACCTTCTTGCCTAAGCCTATCTGCTGCAGCCAGACCTCCAGGACCAGCGCCTATTATGCCAACACTTGTATCAACACTGTTAACGGGCTTATTGACTTTCACCCAACCTTCTTCCCAAGCCGTATCAGTTATATATTTTTCTATAGCTCCTATTGTCACTGTCTCGTGACCCGATTGCTCAATAACACAGTTGCCCTCACACAAGCGATCTTGAGGACAAATTCTTCCACATATTTCTGGAAAGGTGTTTGTTGCCTGACTTGCTTCATAAGCTTCCTGCAGTCTTCCCTCTGCTGTAAGTTTAAGCCAGTCGGGAATATTATTATGAAGGGGACAGTGGGATTGACAGTACGGTACACCGCATTGACTGCAGCGGCTTGCTTGTTCTTCTGCTTTAGCATCAGCAAATTCTGAGTAGATTTCTAAAAAATCTTTATTGCGTGTACTAGCAATACGCTTTTCAGGCATCTGCCTTTCAAAATTTACAAATTTCAACATTGGTTGCTTTGCCACTGCTGGTCTCCATTTTCCTTAAACCGCCCCATATACTAGTTTATCTCAAAAGAAAAGTCAGTATTTATGACCTATTAGATAAAAAAAATACCCTTAATAAAATTGCAGTTATAAAAATAGTGAAATTTAGGTCCGTTTCGGTTATAATTTTAAAAATGCTATCTGTAAATTTTTAGTGTATAGGTCAAAATATTTAAAATGGGTTTTTAAAAATGGAATTGCTCAATGTCATTTTTTTATCGTTGATTCAAGGTATTACAGAATTTTTGCCAATATCTTCGAGCGCTCATCTTATTTTATTTCCAACATTTAGTGGAAATAAAGATCAAGGACTTCTAATTGATATTTCTGTTCACCTTGGAAGCCTGATTGCCGTAACTACATTTTTCTGGACTGATGTAAGAACCATTACAGCAAGCGCTTTTAAGTTCTTTTCCGGAAATTTAAATGTTCCCGATAGCAATTTAGTAGTCTGCTTAGTAGTCGCAACGATTCCCGTAGTGGTTTTGGGCGCCACATTAAAATACACGGGCCTTTACGATTATATTAGAGAAAGTACCCTTATAATTGGCATAGCTATGATAGGTTTTGGTATTTTACTGTGGTTCTCCGACAGGAAGGAGCAAGTCAATGTGAAGATATCTGATTGGACTATTAGACATGCCCTAATACTAGGGTTTTGGCAGATGCTCGCGTTAATTCCCGGCACGTCAAGATCCGGAATAACAATTACAGGTGCTCGCTTTTTAAACTATGATAGGTCAAGCGCGATAAAAATATCGATGCTTATGTCGATACCGACAATAATTGCAGCCGCTACTCTAGAATTTTATTCGTTAGGTTTTGAAAACATTTCAATAAACTGGCTTGAGATAGTTTTAGCAATAATTATCTCCGCACTGGCGGCTTTCGGCGCTCTAAGTTTAATGATGCGATTATTAACGACTATTAATTTTACTCCTTATGTTTTATACAGAATATTGCTCGGAAGTTTTTTAATAATATGGGCTAGTATGTAATCTTGCACCAATATAAAACTAATCTGAATATCAAAGGACTAAAAAGGATAACCAAATGACCGACACAATATATGTCCTCAATGGCCCCAATATGAATTTATTAGGAAAAAGGCAACCAGAGCTTTATGGCTCCAAAACCTTAAATGATGTGGAAAAATCATGCAGTGCAATAGCTAATGAAAAAGCTTTTAAAATTGATCTACGCCAATCAAATAGCGAAGCAGATTTAATTGATTGGATACATGAGGCAAGAAATCTTGGCGCCGGAATTGTAATAAATCCAGCCGCCTACTCACATACATCTATAGCAATCATGGATGCATTGATGGCGTTTGAGGGACCAGTGATAGAAGTTCACGTGTCTAACATACATAAGCGCGAAGAATTTCGTCATCAGTCTTATGTTTCCCTAAGAGCCGATGGTGTAATAGCAGGCCTTGGGGTAAGAGGTTACGAATTTGCTGTTATGAAGATATTGGAAATCCTGAAAAGTAATTAACCAGCGGGTTAATATGAACCAATACATAAATTATAAACTCACTTGATTATAAGAATTTAAAATGTGGACAACACCCAACATATTAACAGCTCTGAGATTAATCGCAGCGCCAGCTGTGGCAGTAATGTTTTTATACTTTAATAGGCCATATGCAGATTGGTTTGCGCTTTTGCTATTTATTGGAGCAGCTATAACGGACTGGTTTGACGGGTTTCTAGCAAGAGCTTGGGCTCAAGAAACTAAACTTGGGTCAATGCTTGACCCGATAGCAGACAAAGCAATGGTTGTAATAGCGTTGATGGTCATCGTTGGCTACTCAAGCATGTCACCCTGGCTGGTATTGCCAGCAACAGTTATAATGTTCAGAGAAGTATTTATTTCAGGACTACGAGAATATTTGGGCGACAAGACAAAGCTTCTCAAGGTAACAAAAATTGCCAAGCTAAAAACTTCTGCTCAAATGTTAGCTATAGCTGTTTTGTTCTCGCATGGCGTATTCGAACATTATCACATCACCCTGTCAGCAAAAAACACCACAAGTGAAAAAAATCTGAGTTTTTTATCCGATGCTATGTTTTATTCTAGTAATTTTGGCCTTGTGTTCCTTTGGATTGCTGCAGCACTGACATTAATATCAGGCTTCGAATATCTCAAAAAGTCTTGGCCATATTTAAAAGGTTAAAAATGATAGACTTAATTTATTTTTCTTGGATCAGAGAAAGAATTGGAAAACCAAGTGAGAGCATTGAAACAAGAGCAGCAACTGTTATTGAGCTTATTGAAGAGCTTAAGAAAAAGGATATTCGTTATTCCGAGGTGTTTTCTGATTTAGGCTCTTTTCGAGTCGCCATTAACCAAGAATTAGCAAATTTTGATGCGTCTATAATAGAAGCCAAGGAAATAGCTTTTTTTCCACCTATGACGGGAGGATAATCCACTTGCGTATCTCGGTACAAAATGAATTTTTTGATTTTTCTAAAGAGGTAGAAAATTTCAGTTCAAAATTGGACAACGTCGGAGCTTTGGTAACCTTTACAGGAATTGTAAGGGGACAAAAATCAAAAACTCTCGATTATATGTTAATCGAGCATTATCCAGGTATGACTGAAACTCAAATAAAATTAATCGTCGAAGAAACTTTCAAACGTTGGAGAATATGTGATGCACTTGTAATACATCGTTATGGGAAACTGGAGCCAGGCGAACCAATTATGATGGTTGCAACAGCAGCCCGGCACCGTAAAGAAGCCTTCGAGGCAGCCGAATACCTAATGGACTACCTAAAGAGCAGGGCTCCTTTTTGGAAAAAAGAAATACTAAACGGTGAAGGAAATTGGGTAGACGCCGCAAGCGTAGATGAGGCTGCTTTAAGCCGTTGGTAATTATTTTGAATTTAGATACTTAATATTACTTTATTTTTCTATCAAAGAAGATTTCAACTCTTCGGTCTCGAGACGTGCAGCGCGCAAACCATCCATAGCTGCCTCCAACTCAGCCTCTAACTGCGAGATTTTTTTATTTAGTTCTAACTCTCTATTTTTTGCTTTTTCATTATCTTCCTCAGCTTCCAGTAAAGCCGCAGAAATCTTATTTAGGTCTTTCAAATCCTTTTCGGAGACCATATTAAGCCGTTGAATTAACCAACGTGAAAGCCAGCCCAACAAAAATGTAAGAAACAGTACAATTGCAGCACTAATTATAAATTCTTCTCTATTCATTTATTCACTCTTATTTCTTGGCACTTAGTTGTATGGCGCCAATTTAAATTCAATTCGTCTATTAGTCTCGCGACCCTCTTCAGTGTCATTGTCAGCAATAGGTTGTAACTCACCATAACCTTTAGCTACATAGTTGGTAGTAAGAACCTTTCTTCTCTGCAGCTCTATTAAAACTGCAGTAGCGCGCGACTGTGATAGTTGTAGGTTCATCTCCTCTCGACCCTGGCTATCTGTGTGACCTGCTATTTCTAATGATAATTCATCACAATCACGAAGAACATCCGCTATTTCATCCAGCAAATTTTGACCATCTAAATTTATGCGATCTGAGCTCGGTTCAAAAGTTATTTTTCTTTCAACAAGAAGGTTATCAACACCATTTAAACACTCTCCGTCAGTTGGACCTTCAGGCTCAACGAACTTTGGGGGCTCAACGTAACTAATCTTAGTTTTCAAAGGTTGATTTGAAGCTAGGTTTCCATAAAAAGTTTGCGCAATCTTAACGGCTATATTGGGTTTATTTGCCTCACCAGAAACAGAAACTTCAGAATTATTTATCGAAATAAATCCATTTTTAAGCAACGACATCGACTCGATGCCATACATTACTAAATCACTCCAGTCTTGAGGCATAGAAGTGTCAATTTTAAGTTTGTTGTTAACAAAATCTTTGCCAAACTTAGCTTCAGCTAAACTGGTAAGTGTATTTCTGGTGGTTTTAAAACGAACCTGACCATTCATCTGAAATAAACCCTCTGGGCTAAGGGTAAGGACAACTGTTCCACCAAGATCTCCATCTTCTTCCGTATTGGATATAAGTTTTGCATTCAGCAAATATTCGTTTGGCAAAGTATTTTCTAACATTTCTAATAGTTTTTGGAATTTCTGTTCCGAACCTATTTTCTGGACAACAAACGAAATTTCTTCGTTTATAATGGTTACTGACCCCTCATCCGTTTTCGATAATGCGTTGAGTGAACTCAAAACCACCTCAAACCAACTCTCCGAGGGCTGTCCAAGCCCTATCTCACATTTTGAACCTTTTTTGCCAGACAATTTAGCAACTTCTTTTAAAATTTCAGATGCCGCTTCTTTATTGTCAGCACTGCAAGCATCCAAACGCAAGACACCTTCCCCTTTTGTGGCCCTAAAAGAAAATGGTGTAATCAGCGAACGTGGAGATTTTATGTTAATTTTATGCCTTAATTCTTGGGGAATATCTTTCCTCCACTGTTTTATTAAAAAATCTTTCTGCTCTAGATTCTCAACAACAACCTCGCCGCGAATGATACCAGATGTTATTTCCAGCCAAGCTAAGCTCACCTCCTCTAGAACCGATAAGCCAAAACGGATTGACTTTGCCCAATTCTGATCTGCATTATTACTAGAATATTCAATAAATTCTCTTACCACCCCGGATGATCCGCTTTGCCTTTCCAGCGAGTTTATGAGAGCAAGTTTGTTAAAGTTCTCTGGCACAATACCATAGACAGAAATGTCTTTTCCATTTTTTGAAATTTCTAATTTCAAAGTTGGAGCCTGAATATTAGAATTATCAATAATGTTCATTTGGTCAATTAAACGCTCTGCATCGACTACATTACCTGCAAGACTCAAAGCATTGAATCTACCAGCTTCGTCAGGAGCGTTGCCAATTAAAAAAACTTGCAAACCTATTGTTTCCACATCAGCCCAGTCAACTCCGCCACTAAGCAGTTCTTTTTTTACTTGATCACGAGAGATTTTTTCAATGGAGTTTACAGCCATAGTCGCCACTATTACTGATATTACAGCCGCAGAGAAAAAGGAAAAATAATTCCAGAATATCTTTGGTAAGCGCATTACATCTCACGAAATAATTTAGTCCGGTTATTTAATACGCCGAAGTGATCGTTTGTGCAATCAAACCCAAATGGCTAAACAAAGAAAGATAGCAAAGATAAGCCCTGCATTTCGATTAGAGCGAAAAAGACGCAACAAAACTTGGGAATCTTTGGCATCAAAATTTTGCCACTGCAAAAAGAGATGTAGCGAGAAACTTAGCACTCCAACAGAAGATAAAATTTTCGAATAAATCGTTCTGTCTTGAGTAACAACGAATACAGAAACAGCCATTAAAACAGAGCAAAATAATATAAAACTAAACAACCATTTCTTTGGATTCTCACCAAACAAAATAGCCGTCGACTTTACACCTATAAGTAAGTCATCTTGGCTGTCCTGATAGGCATAAATTGTATCATAGAAAAGGGTCCAAAAAATTCCTGAAAAATACAAAGTGATTATTGGCCAGTTTAAACTTCCAGTATGAGCCACAAACAATAGAAGTATTCCCCAATTGAATGCGAGTCCTAAAAAGACCTGTGGCCACCAAGTGAATCTTTTTGCAAATGGATAAATCGCAACCAAAAATAATGAGCTCAAACCTAATTTTATTGAGATAAGATTATAGCTTAGCAAAATAGTACCCGCCAAACCAATTTGTATGATCATCCAAACAATTGCTTGAGTTAAATTGACTTGCCCAGAAGGAATTGGTCTTGATCTTGTTCTTTCAACTGCGCCATCAATTTTTCTGTCTAAAATATCATTCCATGTGCATCCAGCGCCACGCATTAAAAAAGCACCTATAGAACATGAAAACAAAAGCCAAAAATCACTCGCAAGAACATTTTCGTCTTCCAAAATTCCAATCAATAATCCCCACCAACATGGTATCAATAATAACCATGTTCCAATTGGACGGTCCGCCCGCGACAATCGTAAATATGGCCTCAGCTTAATCGGAGCAAAATTATCGACCCAGTTACCTGTAATGGCGTCAGCAACTTGACCCGGTTTATCTGGCTTTGTTGAGTTTTGCGACATATGGTGCCTCTATGGATACAAAAATACGACTATATGTAAGAAATCAACTCTGCGAAGCTCAAATCATTTCTTTAGAGCGTAATCAAGCAAATTACTTATTTGCTGTGATGCGACAAACAGTCGGTAACCAAGTCCTAATTTTTAATAACTGTGATGGTGAATGGCTTGCAGAAATAGTTAATGGAAACAAAAGATTTGTAAAATTGAAATGCTTAAATAAAATTAGACCCTCTAAGGTTCCACCTGATGTTTGGCTATTTTTTTCACCAATTAAAAAATCCCGTACCGATTTCATTGTCGAAAAAGCTGCCGAACTTGGAGTAGCTGAGATCTTTCCAACCAGTAGTGAATTTACCAATTCTGAAAGAATTAATCAGGATCGTTTGCAAGCTCATGCGATAGAAGCAGCGGAACAGTGTGGTGGAACCTATGTTCCTAAAGTGCACAAAATTTGTAAATTAACTAGCACATTAGAAAAATGGCCAGACAGCCGGAACATTTTCTTTTGTAATGAGGATAATTTAAAACCCATAAGAAAATTATCCAAGCTTCCAAAGGGAGCCTGGGCTATTTTTGTAGGTCCTGAAGGTGGTTTTTCAAAAAAAGAAAAAAATCTTTTTATGAAGCATCCTAAAACTTTCTCGATCAGTCTAGGACCACGGATTTTACGAGCAGATACAGCCGCTATTTCAGCTTTAACGCTTTGGCAATCACATTTTGGTGATTGGAACGAAAATTATGTTTAAAATAAAATCAAAAATTTTGCAGATGGCATAAACAGCTACGTTGACCTTAAATAAAAAATAAAGCAAGGCTCACTCAGGTGGAAAAATGGAGATCTCAATGTCTATCCCACAATCAGGTGGCGGTCGAATAGAAAACTATAATCAGCTTAATGAATACTTAGCCTCTGGCTGTAAAGCCAAATCAGATTGGCGCATCGGAACAGAGCACGAGAAATTTGGTTACTGTAAGGAAACTCTTTTACCTATTCCATATAGCGGAAATCGATCGGTTCTTGAGATCCTAAAAGGATTAGAGAAAGAATATGATTGGAAACCAGTAAAAGAAAATAACAATATCATTGGCCTTTCTAAAAATGGAGCAAATGTTTCATTAGAGCCAGGAGGAGCGCTGGAGCTTTCAGGCGCCCAACTCCAAACAGTATTCCAAACTTGTGATGAAGTTAATGAACATTTGTTAGAAGTAAAATCTATTGCTGATAAACTAAATATTGGTTTCATAGGTTTAGGCGCTGCTCCGCATTGGAAGCACGATGAAATGCCAATGATGCCAAAGGGACGATACAAGTTAATGAGCGAGTATATGGACAAAGTTGGCACTATGGGCAAGTCCATGATGTTCAGAACATGCACTGTCCAGGTAAACTTGGACTTTTCCTCTGAGTCCGATATGGTTCAAAAGATGCGGGTTGCCTTGGCGCTACAGCCTATCGCGACAGCGCTTTTTTCCAACTCACCATTTTTTGAGGGAAACCCAACGGGACACAAAAGTTGGAGAAGTAGAATTTGGAGAAGTTTAGACCCACAAAGAACGGGTTTGCTACCCTTTGTTTTTAGTGACGGCTTTGGTTTTGAAGCATGGACGGAGTATGCTTTAGATGTCCCAATGTACTTCGTTTATCGAGACGGAAATTATCTCAATGCACTTGGGCAATCATTCAGAGATTTTATGAAGGGCGAGCTTCCAGCTTTGCCAGGTGAATTACCAACACTTAGTGATTGGGCAGATCATTTGACAACAATCTTTCCAGAAGCCCGGCTGAAAAAGTTTATAGAGATGAGGGGTGCAGATGCAGGTCAGTGGCATCGTCTATGTGCATTACCAGCCTTTTGGGTGGGTATATGCTATGATCAAAGCTCCCTAGATGCAGCATGGGATATAGTAAAAAACTGGGACGAGAACGACCGAGAAAATTTAAGGGTGGCCGCTGCAGAAGACGGACTAAATGGATCTGTTGGAAGCATAAGATTAATTGA
This sequence comes from Paracoccaceae bacterium, assembly GCA_902543185.1. Lineage (GTDB taxonomy): Bacteria > Pseudomonadota > Alphaproteobacteria > Rhodobacterales > Rhodobacteraceae > Salinivivens. The sequence goes on along the minus strand of CACBXB010000001.1, from coordinate 155,227 downwards.
TCTAGCCAAAGAGACAATTCTAATTTCAGAAAACGGTTTGAAAAATAGAGCTCAAGCTAGTTCAAATGGGCTACATTCCGATGAGTCTCTTTTTTTAGATTCACTTAAAGAAAATATAGAAAAAAGAAAAAGCTCTGCAGACGAGTTGCTCGAAAAATATCATGGCTCTTGGAACAGAGATTTAACTAAAATATTTGAAGAATATAGCTATTAAAAATTAGACAGTAAATTTGCTGCTAGGGCACCTAAAAGCGCCGAAACTATTGCGGTGGAAACATATGGGAACTTAGCGAAGCCAGCTGCTTTTTTTTCCTGTTTTTCGGAATTTTCAAGTAAGATATTTTCAACCAGGTTTGGAAGCCTTGGCCCGAACCGGGCAACAACTCTCACCGTATCTGCTATATCTTTAAAAATGGCCTTTGGCCCAATACTTTGTCGTATATAATTCTCAACAATCGGTTGAGCTGTTTTCCAAATATTAATATTAGGATTTAAAGAACGAGCAACACCTTCAACTACAACCATTGTACGCTGCAATAAAATTAATTCTGTGCGCGTTTCCATTCCAAACCTTTCAGTCACTTCAAAAAGATAAGTGAGCAATTTTCCCATAGAAATATTAGCTGCATCCATTCCAAAAATTGGCTCACCTACAGCGCGCAACGCATTAGCAAAATCTTGCACATCTTGATCCATTGGAACGTAACCAGCTTCGAAATGTACTTCGGCTACCCTTTTGTAATCCCTCTTAATGAAACCGTATAAAATTTCTGCATAGACACGCCTGGTGTATTCATCGATGTAGCCCATTATACCAAAATCATAGGCAATTATTTCTCCCTTTGAGCTCACCTTTAGATTTCCTTGGTGCATATCTGCATGAAAATACCCATCTCGAAGAGCATGGTTTAAAAAGAGCTGCAAGACACGTTCTCCTAAGGCAAGCTTATCATGACCAAAGTTTTCAAGAGACTTAGTGTCACCAAGGGCGATGCCCTCAACCCATGACATTGTCATTACCCTTTTACCAGACAATTTCCAACTTACTGACGGAACATTAAAACCATTGTCAGCTTTCGTAGTATCTTTAAACTTTGAGGCAGAAGAGCTTTCAAGCCGAAGGTCCAATTCGCTTAAAACTATCCCCTCAAAGTGCTCAATGACCTCAACCGGACGCAACCTCCTGGCAAATGGTGCAAAAAAATTTACCAGACCTGCAAGCAAGTAAAAAGCGTCTACATCTTTTCGAAATGCCTTTTCTATTCCCGGCCTAAGCACCTTAACAGCCAGCTCTTCCTGCGTTTCACGAACGCGAACCTTATGGACTTGAGCTATAGAAGCTGCCGCAATAGCCTCGCTAAATTGATCAAAAGTTTCATCAGCTGATAAGCCTGTTTCTTTAAAAAATGTTTCTTTTGCCTCTTCTATTGAAAATGGAGGCAATCGGTCTTGAAGAACGCACAACTGGGTTGCCAGCTCCTCTCCAACTAGGTCAGGTCGAGTCGATAATATCTGACCAAATTTTATGTAAGCTGGGCCTAATGCAGATAAAGCTCTAGTCACAGCAGGCATAGATTCATCGCCTCGCAAACCCAGCCATTTTATTGGCCAACATAATACGCGAGCTATTATCCGGAGTGGCCTCGGTGCACTTAAAGCCGCAAGAACTATGGACATAGCTCCAGTTCTCTCTAAAGTTGCTCCGGTTCGAATTAACCTAAAAATATTATGTGGGCCGCGCATCGCTCAAAGCTTCCAGCCTGAGTGTAAGCAGGCTATCCCGAGTGTTAGATTCCGATACTTTGCATTTTCAAATCCAGCACTTTTTATCATACCTAAAAAAGTCTCTTGTTCAGGAAATTGTCTAATAGATTCAACTAAGTATTGGTAGCTGGCGCGATCATTAGTAATTATCTCTCCCATCTTTGGTATCAAATTAAATGAGTAACGATCATAAAACCATTGGCCCAAAGGAACTGGAATTTGCGAAAACTCTAAAACCATAATACGTCCGCCTGGTTTCAATACTCTATATGCTTCTTTAAGAGCTTCTTGCGGCCGTGTAACATTACGAATACCAAAACTAATTGTGTACACGTCAAATAGGTTGTCTTCAAAGGGCAAATTCATGGCATCTCCAACAACCCAATTGATTTGGTTAGTCATCTGTTGTGCTTCAGCCCGATTTCGGCCCTCAGTTAACATCGATGCAGTCAAATCTAAAACAGTCGCATGCCCAGAACCTGATCTTTCCAGAAACTTGAATGCTATATCACCTGTTCCACCCGCTACATCTAAAAGTTTTTGATCAGCACGAGGTGCAAGCCAATCCATCATCATATCTTTCCAGATACGATGGACTCCAAGTGACATCACGTCATTCATGACATCATATTTTGATGATACAGAATTAAAAACTCCTTGGACACGTCCAGCTTTTTCTTTTTCGTTGATGGTTTCAAAGCCAAAATGGGTTTCTTTATTAAGAGTTTTTGACATGTGTGCCTTCCTAAACCGAGTAATACACTTATAGTAATACATCACTGAGTTACAATGCATCCTATTCTACAAAACAAAAAAATGACCAGAAAAGAGAAATGAGACGCGGAGCGATCAATGCCAGAATTACCTGAAGTGGAAACTATAATGCGCGGAATTTCACCCTTTTTGGAGGGTGCAACGATAAAAAAAATTAAACTCAATAGGGCAGATTTACGTTGGCCATTCCCTGAAAATTTCGCAAGTCGTTTAAAAGAGGCTAAAGTACTTAATTTAAAAAGACGTTCAAAGTATATTTTGATCGATTTAAGTACTGGTGAAACACTATTAATACATCTGGGAATGTCTGGGAAAATTCTAGTATCTGACTCAAAAATTGGTAATTATTTTTATGAATCATCAAAGCTCGTTAATCATGATCACGTCATCTTTGAATTGGATGATGGAACGATAATTACATATAATGATCCAAGACGATTTGGGGCTATGGATTTAGCCAAGACCGATGATTTAAAAAATCATAAATTCCTTGAAAAATTGGGGCCTGAACCACTAGGAAATAATTTTAACTCAGATTATCTAAAAATTAAACTATCAAAAAAAGAATCGCCAATCAAAAATGTTCTGTTAAATCAATCTGTAGTTGCAGGTTTGGGGAATATATACGTCTGCGAGGCTTTATTCATGAGCGGTATTTCGCCTAAAAAAATAGCCTCTAAGATTTCTAAAAATAAATGTGAAGAGCTAGTGCAAAACATTCGCGCGATTTTGATATCAGCTATTGAGGCAGGAGGTTCATCACTAAAAGATTTCACTGATATACAAGGTAATTCAGGTTATTTTCAATTTGAATTTTATGTATACGGACGGGAAAACGAATACTGTAAAACAACGGATTGCGACCGCAAAATAAAAAGAATTTCTCAGTCGGGAAGGTCTTCTTTCTATTGTCCGTACTGCCAAAGATGACTTGAACCCTGAGAATTTCACGATTAAAATGGCCGATGGTAGAAATTACTATGGGGTGCTGAATGGCCTACGAAACAATAATCGTTGAAGTAGAAGATCATATCTCTGTTATCACTCTCAATAGACCTGATGCATTGAATGCATTAAACGATGCACTTTTGAGCGAATTAGCCGACGCATTAGAAGATGCTCAGAAAAATGAAAAAGTCCGTTGTATAGTTTTGACCGGGTCAGAAAAAGCTTTCGCTGCAGGCGCTGATATTTCAGTGATGGCAAATAAAAATTTTGTTGATGCTTTTATGGGGGATATGTTTACCGAAGCGTCTAATAGAATTCTTGCGATTAGAAAGCCAATAATAGCCGCAGTTTCAGGTTATGCTCTTGGTGGAGGTTGTGAATTGGCTATGATGTGCGATTTTATCATTTGTTCTGATACTGCAAAGTTTGGGCAGCCCGAGATAAACCTTGGGGTTTCGGCGGGTCTTGGCGGAACACAAAGGCTAACAAGGTTTATAGGAAAATCCAAATCTATGGATATGAACTTAACAGGCCGCTTTATGGAGTCAGATGAAGCTGAACGCTGCGGACTGGTTAGTAGAGTTGTTCCAGCAAAAAAATTAAGAGATGAAGCAATAACAGCCGCAACTAAGGTTGCTGAAAAATCGATGGTTGCTGTTGCTATGGTTAAAGAAATGGTGAATCGCTCATATGAGACATCTCTTGATGAGGGTTTACTTTTTGAGCGACGTGGCTTTCATTCACTGTTCGCGACTGAAGACCAAAAAGAAGGTATGGCAGCATTTCTTGAAAAACGAGAAGCTCAATTTAGAGATAAATAGAATATCAGATTAATTGCAACTCGTTTACATGTTGACAGCAATGCGAGTCGGACTTAAAGAGCATTCTTTAATAGGAAGCAATCGCAAAGGTCGATAGAAATGGCAAATACGGCTCAATCAAAAAAGAGAGCTCGTCAAAACGAGAGGCGTGCCGCAGTCAATAAATCGCGACGGTCGCGTATTAGAACATTTTTACGAAGAGTTGAAGAAGCAATCTCAAATGGTGATAAAAGCGCCGCTAGTGCTGCACTTACTGCTGTGCAACCTGAGCTAATGAGAGGTGTTTCTAAAGGGATATTTCATAAAAATACTGCTGCTCGTAAAATGTCTAGGCTCTCAGCCAAGATAAAAAAGATAGCTTAATCCAACTTCCAATCTTGAATATGCCTCTCTTCAGAGGCATTTTTTATTTCAAAAGAGATTCTTTTTAATTTTTTTTCGAGTCAAGTAATAAGTTGTGTTGAAACTTCTTGTATCAAGTTGTTACCGTACATTAGCGATTCACTGCGTCTGGGGGGACAATAATTTTAACGCTTGAAACAATAGCGCGAAATTTTGTCTTTCATGAATTGGTCAAAAATATTTTTGACCCTTAACATTTTTCTCAGACGGTGTGAGTCAGGGAAATTTCAGGTCATTAAATTGAACTGATGGTTTTGATGAATTTAGGACTTAAAAATGGATGAAAAAATATGGACCAAGTTAAAAATTTCCCTAAAAAAATCAATCGGCGAAAACAACTTTAATAATTGGTTATCACCCATTAACTTCAGCTACGTTGATGAAGACATGGCTGTATTCACTGTACCAACAAATTTTTTAGGCAATTACGTATCACAAAATTGGGGCGATTTGATAACAGAGCAAATTTCATCCAAAAATAACAAAATTAGTCGCATAAAATTTGAAGTAGATACAAAATCGAACAACTTTGGAGATTCCCAACCTTCTGCGCCTGCTCACATTAATGTTCAAAAAGATAATGAATTAGCTGGCGCACAGTTGGATAAGAGATTTACATTTGATGCTTTTGTTGTTGGCAAACCAAATGAATTGGCTCATGCAGCAGCTAGACGCGTTGCTGAAGGCGGTGATGTGAGTTTTAATCCACTTTTTCTTTATGGAGGCGTTGGCTTAGGAAAGACTCACCTAATGCATGCTATAGCTTGGGAGCTAAGTAACCGTCGTCCAGATATAAATGTACTGTATTTGTCCGCAGAACAATTCATGTATAGATTTGTTCAGGCTCTAAGAGAGCGAAAAATGATGGATTTCAAACAACTGTTTCGATCCGTAGATATTTTAATGGTTGACGATGTTCAGTTTATTGCAGGTAAAGGAAGCACCCAAGAAGAGTTTTTTCATACTTTCAATGCATTGGTTGATCAAAGCAAACAAATAATTATCTCAGGCGATCGTGCGCCCGGCGAAATTAAAGATTTAGAAGATAGAATTAAAAGTAGACTGCAGTCGGGTTTAGTTGTTGATTTGCACCCAACTGACTACGAGCTGCGCTTAGGCATTCTACAATCAAAAGTTGAACGTCAAAAGCAGCAATACCCAGAGCTGAGTATAGATAATAACGTTTTAGAATTTCTTGCTCTCCGAATTTCAACTAATGTCCGGGTCTTAGAGGGTGCTCTAACGAGATTGTTTGCATTCGCCTCACTTATAGGGCGGCATATTACGCTTGAGGTGGCACAGGATTGTCTTGCTGATGTACTTCGAGCATCTGAAAGAAAGATAACGGTTGAAGAGATTCAACGCAAAGTATCAGAGCATTATAATATCAGGCTATCGGATATGATAGGCCCTAAACGTCTTCGAACTTATGCTAGACCTAGACAAATAGCGATGTTTCTAAGCAAGCAACTAACTAGTCGCAGCCTACCAGAAATTGGTCGTCGATTTGGTGGCAGAGATCATACAACCGTAATGCATGGCGTAAGACGAATAGAAGAGCTAAGAGCACAAGATGGACAGATCGCTGAAGATTTAGAAATGCTTAGAAGAGCACTTGAAGCATAAATCATAACTAAATAAATACATTTATTTTAAAAAAAATTAAGATATCCTAACAACATAAATTTCATCTCTAACGAAAACTTACGTTGACTGGATGTTTTAGTACATTATCCTTCGTTTCAGTAAGAGGAGCAACATAATGAAGTTGAGCGTAGAACGAAGCTATTTATTAAAAGCAATTTCACAGGCTCAATCAGTTGTTGAGCGCAGAAATACAATCCCTATTTTGTCGAATGTGTTAATTGAAGCAGACAGCGATACCGCCAAATTTCGTGCTACCGATCTAGATATTGAAGTTGTTGACAAAGCTCCAGCTGAAATTGAACAGCCAGGCTCAACAACAGTTTCTGCCATAACTTTGCATGAGATTGTTCGAAAGTTGCCGGACGGAGCCCTTATAACTTTAACGGGTGATACCGATAAAGGTCGTTTGACTGTTGAGGCTGGCAGATCAAACTTTTCGCTAGCTACGTTGCCTAAGGAAGATTTTCCAATAATGGCTAGCTCAGAATATTCATCTAATTTTACTGCAAAGGCTTCTTTATTGAGACGATTATTTGATAAGTCAAAATTCGCTATTTCAACAGAAGAAACAAGATATTACCTGAATGGTGTATATATGCACATTGCATCCTCTGATGGTGGTGAGGTCCTTCGATGTGTGGCTACTGACGGACACAGACTTGCAAGGATTGACTCGGACTTGCCTGAAGGCGCTTCAGATATGCCTGGCGTGATAGTGCCAAGAAAAACCGTTGGAGAATTACGCAAGTTACTTGATGATGATGAACTTAAAATTGCTGTTTCTGTATCAGAAACAAAAATTAGATTTGCCACTCCAGAAATAACATTAACGTCAAAAGTTATAGATGGAACTTTCCCGGACTATACTAGAGTTATACCAAATGAAAATGTAAGGCGGCTTGAAGTCGATGCTAGTGACTTTGCTAAAGCAGTAGATAGGGTTGCAACTGTTTCTTCAGAGCGATCACGAGCCGTAAAGTTATCACTGGATGAAGATAGATTGATACTATCAGTAAATGCTCCAGATAGTGGAGCAGCAGAAGAGGAGCTTGCCGTTGCATATGGTGATGAGCCTTTAGAGATAGGTTTTAATGCTAAATATCTTTTGGAGATTGCAAGCCAAGTTGATCGAGAAAATGCTGTCTTTTTGTTCAACTCCTCTGGTGACCCTACCTTAATGCGAGAAGGAAATGATACCAGCGCTGTTTACGTTGTTATGCCGATGCGGGTTTAAATTAAAGTTTTTTCATTATTAAAATAAAGGGTTTGAATAGGTCGTGGAACATATATCAAACCTGATCCTTTCGCATTTTCGGTCTCATAAAATTTCTAAGCTTTCACTTGATGGAAGACCTGTTGTTGTTTTTGGAAAAAATGGCACAGGTAAAACTAATATTTTAGAAGCTGTTTCGTTATTTTCACCAGGTCGAGGACTAAGGCGTGCGACCGCTGAAGATATTACACGCAATCCTGAAGCTATAGGCTGGAAAATTGAAGGTACAGTAAAAAATAGAATCTCAGAATATGAGGTGGTTATTAGCTCTGAGAAAGGTGAATCCAGACGTCTTTTTTTAGATGGAAAAAAAGCTTCTGTTATGAAGCTAAGCCAAATCTTACGAATTGTGTGGCTTGTGCCGTCAATGGATAGAATATGGATAGAGGGTTCAAGCGGAAGAAGGCAATTTTTAGACAGGCTTACTTTGAGTTATTTTCCAGAACACGCAGAGACTAGTCTTTCATATGAAAAAGCAATGAGAGAAAGAAACCGCCTCTTAAAAGAAAAAATATATAACGATCACTGGTACAATGCTCTTGAAATAGAGATGGCTAAAAATGCAGTTTCTATTCAAAAAGCAAGATTAGAAGCTATAAAATACCTGAGCGAAGCACAAAACAATTTGACGGGAAAATTCCCTAAGGCTGAGTTGCTTTTAGTCGATCCAGATCAAACAATAATCACCAACGAAGAAGAAACTATTCAAGTTCTTAAAGATTCACGTCCAATTGATATGAAAATGGGTCGAACGAGCGTTGGTCCTCATAAGTCAGATCTCCAAGCCATTTATGAAGACAAGTTAACTTTAGCTAAAGATTGCTCAACAGGAGAACAAAAAGCCATTTTGATATCAATAATATTAGCAAATGCTAAGTCCCTTGCAAAAATTAGTAAAGTTTCACCAATTGTCTTGCTTGATGAAGTTTCCGCACATCTCGACAAAGAAAGACAAGCAGCTTTGTACGACGAAATATGTGGACTTGGAGTTCAAGCTTGGATGACAGGAACAGGGCGCGAATTGTTTTCAGAACTTAAAAACAAAGCGCAGTTTATAGAAGTTTCAGCTATTGATGGTATTTCCGAACTCTCAATTTCTAATTAATAACCCAGAACGACTAAAGAAATCCAAATAGTACACATTTTTAGCCTAATATAAGTACTAAATGTAGTGAAATGCGTGACATATGCTACCATAAATCGTATAGTATTGGAAAATTAAAGGATCGAGTTAATGTCCGAATTCGAGCAAGAGCAGGAAGAATATAGTGCTGATTCTATTAAGGTTCTAAAGGGTTTAGAAGCAGTAAGAAAACGACCAGGGATGTACATCGGCGATACCGACGATGGAAGTGGACTGCATCATATGGTTTATGAGGTCGTAGACAACGGGATAGATGAGGCTTTAGCTAAGCATGCAGATTATGTTCATGTAAAAATTCATGCTGATAGCAGTGTTTCTGTTCGAGATAATGGACGAGGGATACCAGTGGACATTCACGAAGAAGAGGGGGTTTCTGCAGCTGAGGTTATTATGACCCAACTCCACGCAGGTGGAAAATTTGACAGCAATTCCTATAAAGTATCTGGAGGTTTGCATGGTGTTGGAGTATCAGTTGTTAATGCGCTATCGGTTTGGCTCGAACTACGGATTTGGCGCGATGGAAGCGAATATTTTGCTAAATTTGCAAATGGAGAGACAACTGAGCATTTAAAAAAAATACAAGATGTTGCCGAGGAGCGTGGTACTGAGGTTAGGTTTTTAGCTTCTACTGAGACTTTTTCTAACTTGGACTATTCTTTTGAAGTTCTCGAGAAGCGTCTTCGTGAGTTAGCCTTCCTTAACTCTGGTGTAAAAATTATTCTTGAGGACGAAAGACCCACTAAAGTCTTACGTTCAGAATTGGTCTACGAGGGTGGCGTAAAGGAATTTGTAAAATATCTAGATCGATCAAAAACCTCTTTGATCCCGGAACCCATATTTATTAAAGGTGAGAAGGATGAAATTGGTATCGAAGTAGCAATGTGGTGGAATGATAGTTACCATGAAAATGTCCTACCTTTTACAAATAATATTCCTCAAAGAGATGGGGGAGCCCATACTGCGGGTTTCCGAGGGGCACTGACTAGAACAATCAATAGTTATGCACAAGCAAGCGGTATTGCAAAAAAAGAAAAGGTAAACTTTACTGGTGACGACGCGCGAGAAGGTTTAACATGCGTATTGTCTGTAAAAGTTCCAGATCCAAAGTTTTCAAGCCAAACTAAGGATAAGTTAGTAAGCTCTGAGGTAAGACCAGCAGTAGAAAGCCTAATGAATGAAAAATTAGGTGAATGGTTTGAAGAAAACCCAATCGAAGCAAAACTTATAGTTAGTAAAATTATTGAAGCAGCTCTAGCTCGCGAAGCTGCAAGAAAAGCACGAGAGCTAACCCGCAGGAAAACAGCTTTAGATGTAAATTATCTTGCAGGAAAGCTAAAAGACTGCGCAGAAAAGGATCCATCAAAAACTGAAGTTTTTCTAGTTGAAGGAGATTCTGCTGGAGGATCAGCCCAGACCGGCCGCGATCGTAGAACGCAAGCCATTTTACCCCTAAGAGGAAAAATTTTAAATGTAGAGAGAGCTCGATTTGACCGAATGTTAAACAGCCAGGAGATTGGAAACTTGGTCATGGCACTTGGTACCGGGATTGGAAGAGATGAGTTTGATATAAGTAAATTAAGATATCATAAAATTGTGATTATGACGGATGCAGATGTAGATGGTGCTCATATTAGAACGCTTTTGTTGACATTTTTTTACAGGCAAATGCCAGAGTTAGTTGAAGGTGGCTACCTTTATATTGCTCAGCCTCCACTATATAAGGTTAGCAGAGGAAAATCTGAGGTTTATCTTAAAGATCAATCAGCACTTGACGATTATCTCGTCCAACAAGGGATTGAAGGGGCAGTACTTAAAATTGGGTCAAATGCTGACATTGCAGGTAAAGATCTAGCAAGAGTAGTGGATGAGGCCCGTCAACTTGATAAGGTTTTGGAAGCCTTCCCAACGCAATATCCGCGACACATATTAGAACAGGCGGCCATAGCCGGTGCTTTTGTCCCAGGGGCAGTAGATAAGGACTTACAAGGTACTGCTGATAGTATCGCGACGAGGTTGAACCTTATTGCTTTAGAATATGAACGGGGTTGGTCTGGAAGGATTACACAGGACCAGGGTATTCGCTTAGCAAGAGTATTGAGAGGTGTAGAAGAGCTGCGCACTTTAGACGGACCCATGTTAAGATCAGGAGAGGCAAGAAAAACTGGTACTTTTACTGAAAGTCTAAAAGAAGTCTATGAGAGTCCCGCTACCCTTATTCGAAAGGATCAAAATCAAACCATCCACGGCCCGTTAGAATTACTAAGCTCTATCCTAAAGGAAGGAGAAAAAGGGCTTACACTTCAACGCTACAAAGGCCTTGGAGAAATGAACCCTGATCAACTTTGGGAAACAACCCTTGATCCTGATGCTCGTACACTATTGCAAGTTAAGATAACTGATGCAGCAGAAGCCGACGATTTGTTTACAAAGTTAATGGGTGATGTTGTAGAACCCAGAAGAGAGTTTATTCAAAGCAACGCTTTAACTGTAGCTAATTTAGATTTTTAAATATGAATTTATTTTTAAGCTGCGTTTCTCATAATCTCTAAAAATTTGTCTATATCTTTTAATGAGCGGCTCCAGTCTACCACAAAACGAGCCACTACTGGTGTATCATCACTTACTCCATCTATCTCAGACCAAGTATAATACTCTAAGCCCTTGGCAAATGCCTTTCTGTGCATATAAGCTGGCATTTTCACAAAAATTAAATTTGCCTTTGGTTCAACTAAAAACTCAACTTTTTCAATTTCCTTTAATCCCGCAATTAGTCGCGAAGCAGCTTTATTTGCCTTTCCTGCTAGTTCTATCCACAAATCATTTTGCAAATAGGCCAACATTTGAGCAGAAAGATAACGATGCTTAGAAAATAAGTGGGCCGCTCTTTTTCTTCGTAATTCGAACTCCCAAGCTTTTTGGGGATCAAAAAAAATGACTCCCTCTACGCCCATTAAGCCATTTTTTGTACCGCCAAAGCTCACAACATCAACTCCAGCTTTCCAAGTCATTTCTGCAGCGGTACATTCAAGTGAAACTAGTGCATTTGCAAACCGCGCACCATCCATATGAACTGGCAACCTAAATTCCTTAGCAATTTGGGTAAGTTCCTTAATTTCATTTAATGTGTAAACTTGTCCTTTTTCAGTAATTTGGGTGATCGATATCGGGCCTCTTTGTGGACCATGAACGCCTCTGGACTCTTCGGCTTGTATTGATTTTTTTAATTCTTTTGGGTTTATTTTATCACTATTGCCAACAAGAGTTAGTTTCGCTCCAGAAAAAAACTCAGGAGCATTACATTCGTCCTCGTGTATATGTGAAACAGGACTACAGAAAATCGTTTGCCAAGGCTCACACAAAGTCGAAAGCGCAAGTGAATTAGCTGCTGTCCCAGTTGCAACTAAATAAACCGCTGCTTCAGGAGCCTCAAATACCTTTTGGATCAAATGCCGAACTTTTGTCATTTGAATATCTTCACCATAGCTAGGCTGGTAACCGTTGTTTGCTTCAACTAAAGCATCCAGAACCTGCTGAGGAACCGGGCTATAGTTATCAGATGAAAAAATCATCTAAACCTCTTCTTCCCATAAATAGTCTTCCCATTCATCCTCGTTTACTTCAAATTCTGCAATAGTTTTATTTTGCACAGAAACATTTGCATCATGAACCGAATTTGACGTTCCAGAAATGAGTGGATGCCAATTGTATAACTCTTTTCCTTTCCAGACTAGATAATAAGCGCAAGTTTTAGGTAACCAATATGCATGTTCCCTTATATTTTTTGGAGTCAGCACTATACATTCAGGCACAAATTGATGACGGATTGAGTACTGGCTGCATTTGCAACTTTCATTATCAAGTAACCTACATGCTATCTTTGTATAGTGAACTTCGCCAGTTTCATCGTTTTCCAGTTTATTAAGGCAACACTTTCCACACCCATCGCAAAGAGCTTCCCATTCTAATTTGGACATCTCTGACATTTGTTTATTTTTCCAAAATTCCTGCCGGATCCCTTCTTTTTGTAAACGGTTTTTCATTTAAATCTTTTCAGTAATTCTTTTGCTTTTAGGCTATCCTGATCCATTTGGACTATAAGCTTTTCTAGCGAGTCAAATTTTATTTCAGGGCGCATAAACTCTACTAGTGCAACCGAAAGAGTAGCGCCGTATAGATCGCCAGAAAAGTCAAAGATAAATGTCTCCAAATTAGGAGTATTTTCACCAAACATTGGTCGGACACCTAGACTTGCAACGCCATTATAAGAACCGACATGCTCGCCACTCAACACATCTACTAAGACTGCATATACTCCTAATTTTGGTAAATGAAGCCCATCCAAAGACATGTTAGCTGTAGGATATCCAAGTTCCCGGCCCCGTTGCTCACCCCCTGTCACAAAACCTTCTATCCTATGCCAATGTCCTAATTGTTTTGCAGCATCCTTTGGCCGTCCTTCAGCTAAAGCTTTTCTTATTGAAGTGCTAGACACTTGACCTGTTTCAGTTTCCATCAGGTCAGCTATTGTTACCTCAAAACCCATAGAGCTACCCAATGAAATTAAATCTTTAACTGTCCCTGACCGACCTTTGCCAAAGCAAAAATCTTCCCCAACAACAAGATGACGCAAACCTAAACCTTTACTTATGACCTGGTCAGCAAATTCAAATGGTGTAAGAGACGACAGCGTTTTGTTAAAATTCAGCTCATAGAGCTTTTCAACATTCAATTTATTTAAACGTGTTGCTTTTGCATGAGAGCTCATTAAACGAAAATTTGGGCCCTCAGGAAAAAAGTATGATCTTGGGTGAGGTTCAAAGGTCAGAATACCCAATGGGGATTTATTTTTACTGCCCCATAGTCTTGCTATTTCTATAACATGCTGGTGCCCTATGTGAACGCCATCAAAATTTCCAACAGCGACGCTAGCCCCTTTATCACTTGATTTAACAAATTGATAATCACGAATAATTCTCATGATTTTCACGTATCGCGCAAATCATTGTAAAACAAGTTTGAATTTATTTATTCATTCGAATTCAGTCAAATTTTCTACTTGGAGCAAGGACCATCGCCTCCCCAACCAATACGTTTTTCCCATTTACTTCACAACGACAATCCAACTTAACTCGGCGCTTATCAATTACCATATCTACGACCCGAACTTCGGCATGAACTAGATCCCCGGGTCTTACAGGAGCTAGAAATTTTAAGTTCTGGCTCATATATATAGTGCCATGGCCAGGAAGCTGCTCTCCTATTACTGCAGAAATCAATCCCGCAGTTAACATACCATGAGCTATTCTTCCTTCAAAAATTGTATCCCTTGCATAATCATCGTCTAGATGGACTGGGTTATGATCTGTTGAGATTTCTGCAAATTGTTCAATATCTCTATCGGTTATAATTTTTCGAATATACCGAGTCATACCCATTTCAATATCTTCTATACATATTGTTCCTCGCGGATTGTTATCTAGCATTAGAACTTCACCAATAAGTAATTTTCGTTAACAAAATAGCTTTTAAATGAAATATAATTACTTGGCAACCGCAGTATTTTGCTTTTGTTAAATGTTATCTTAAGTACCCTATAGAATACGTTGGGTAGAGTTTTTGCTCTTTTAGATAATGCTCTAGTAGCCCTTGGTCTGGTTGGTCTTTAGTCCCAGTTTCTAATGCAGCTAAACCTCCAGTAATAAATAAACTATCAATACCTTCTTTTACAGCACCTAGAATGTCTGTTGTTATTCCATCCCCAATAGCCAGAATACGGTCATCGTTTATTTGAAACCCGCTAGAAGAAAGTCGCTGTCTCGCTAAGTCGTATATAGGTTGAAATGGTTTTCCAAAATATAAACTCTCTCCCCCCAGATCAGTATACATTTTAGCCAAAGCGCCAGCACACCATTCTCTAACGCTTCCTCTATCAACGATAATATCTGGATTTGCACAAAGAAGCTTTAAGCCCCGCTTTTTGGCAAACTCAAAGTTGGGAAAATAAACATCGAGATTTTCTAGACTGTTAAAAGGTCCAGTACAAACAATTCCCTCTGCTTCATCTATTGGTACGCGCTCAATATTGACCGGATTTTTTACGACGTTAAGTGGCTCAAAAAAATTTTCTTCATATGGCGTTCCAATAAAATAAATTTTATTTCCAACAACACCCTGAAACAGGGCCATTCTTGCACTGTCACCAGATGTAGCTATTAGATCCCAAGCCTCAGGATCAACTCCAAATTTTATTAACTGCTTTTCAACGCCAGACCGCGGTCGAGGAGAATTGGTTACCAAAACGACTTTACCACCTTTGGCCCTATATTTTTTTAAGGAGTCGTTGGCGCTCGTATATGCTTTAACGCCATTATGTACACACCCCCATAAATCGACGAACAAAGCATCGTACCTTTCAGACACGTCATCTAATGATTTTATCACTACTGTCAAAGAACTGTCCTAAAAAGTTCTAGATCTTTAAATTCGGTATTATCTGCTTTTTACGACTTACCACACCAGGCAGCAGCACCGAATCATCAGACACACTCACACCAAAAGATTTTTCAGCCACTTTTTTAACATTTTTGTTAGGTACAAACAGGGTAGATTCTTCTTTCAGTATATCAACAACAAAAAATAACACATGGTCGACAGAGTCTTCCGCACATACGGTTTCCATTGTCTCTATTAAACTTCTTTTTCTTTTAAATATTATATCTGGCTCTGTTGTTTCCAAAACTGATACACGAAACGTCAAATCGGCTATCGGGTATTTTTTCGAGTCCATTCTGAGCAGCTCTGAATCTGAAAAATCGGAAACATCTGATTTTGCCCGAAATAATTCGGACGCATAATTTGATACATCAATTTTTAATTCTTTAGCTAGCCACTCCGCAACTTGACGATCTCTACTGGTAGTAGTTGGACTTCGAAATTCTAAAGTGTCCGATATTATACAGGATAAAGCCAAGCCCTTTATGGGGTCTGGCATGTCTGATACATCGTCACCCATCAAATCAAACATTATTGTCGCCGTACAAGCTACAGGCCTAATCGTTATATCAATAGGACCTGATGTTTTTAATCCACCAACTAATTTATGATGATCAATTATTCCCTGAATATCTGCATCATTGATATTTTCTGGCAGCTCGGCAGGGTTGTTAGTATCTACAATAATTACACTTTCACCTTTATTAATATTGTTTATTATCGCCGGCTTCTCGAAACCCCAGTGATCTAGCACAAACAAAGCTTCTGTATTTGGCTCACCCAACAATTTAGGGACTGCAGACAATCCTTTTTTTTCTTTTAAATACCATGACCATATTATTGGCGACCCAGTTGAGTCCGTGTCAGGAGACTGATGTCCAAAAACCTGCAAGTCCATTGTTATACCTTTTTAAAAACTAATCGACCGCCTTATAAGCATCTTTAAAATGCTTGTCACGCATAAGAAAAACTAATCATTTTTTCTAAAGAAGACCGGCGAAAATCGAGATGACTCTTTCGAATTATAACTATAGCCAGCAAGATTAAACTGAATTAAATCTTCTATCGTAGCAATTCTATTTTCCACCACATACCTAGCCATCGCACCTCTCGCTTTTTTTGCGTAAAAGCTTATTTGCTTAGGTCCTTTTGAGGTCAGCTCAAAAAATTGAGGCGTGATAACTTCTAATTCCAGTGACTTGTTATCTACAGCCTTAAAGTATTCTTGGCTTGCACAATTTAAAAGCAATGTAGATTCAGTGCTTTTTGCTTGAAGGTTTATTTCATTAGATAATCGACTTCCCCAATAGGCATACAAATCAGAGGTATTTTCAACTTTCAATCGACTACCCATTTCCAGGCGATAAGGTTCAATTTCATCCAGAGGCCTTAAAAGCCCATAAAGACCTGATAAAATTCTCATGTGGTCCTGAGCCCATCTTAAAGCATCTTCATCTAGTGATTTAGCATCAAAACCAGTATAGGTATCACCTGCAAAAGCAAACGCTGCAGGCTTTCGTTCTTGATTTCCAAAATTGTTAAATCTTTCCTTGTTCAGACGTGCCAAGGCAGGGCTAATTTTCATTAGGGACTGCAAGTTTTCCTCCGATAGCCGACTTGCAGCTTTGACTAACCTATCTGTATCATCAGAAAATAGTGGTTTTGATGTTTTTATTTTCTCGACTTCAGGGCTCATGTCTAATTTCTTAGCCGGAGAAACAACAACAAGCATTTAATTAATTCCTTTTATCTTTCATATTACAACAAATAATTCAAATTTAAATTCAAACAAGATTAGAACCAAACCAAGAATATAGTTTATCAATTTTTACCTAAATATCGGTAATTACTTAATTTAAATCTTTACGTTAGACTACCTGAGTCCAAATAATTCAGGAAGAATATAATCGCGCAAAGAAATTAAAATAATAAATGCTACTAGCGGCGATAAATCTAAAGGCTGGGTATTTGGTAAAACTCTACGAATTGGACCGTATATTGGCTCCAAAAGCCGGTTCAATCCCGTCCAGATTTGGGCAACAAGGGGCTGATAAAGATTTAAAACCTGGAAACTTATTAGCCAACTCATAATTATATGAGCGATCATAATAAAAAACGCGACATCTAATATCAAAAAGACAGGACCGTATATAGCTGACATTAAAACTTTTCCCTAGATATTCTGATAAAGTAAATCTTGCTTACCAATTTAACAAGAAAAGTAAAATCAACTTTTTGAGCTATCATCTTCAATTTCGACATTATCTAGTTCCGTTAGGCTCTGTTCTACTTCTAGGTCAAATTGAGCAGTTTCAGTGTCATTGCTATTTAATACATCTAATACAAAGGGAGCTCGCTCGCTTCCAGAAGCAAGCTCAGCATTTGTCTCGGGAACATCCATCCATGTTAAAGTATCTAATGCATTACAATTAAAACATGTTGGTCGCCAAGCAGAGTGAACTGTAGAGCAATTTTCGCAAACCCATTGTGGGCCACGCGGTGCTGAAACTGCTTTTGTTAGCCATTTTCGAATTACACTATCATCTGCACCTTCACCTTTTTCGATGGCTGCAATAATTGTTAACGTGCGGACGTTAGGAACCGTCTCATAAGTATCTCCAAGTGATCTACGCGCATTAGGAAAATCTTCAGCCTGCAAATACATTTCTGCCATCATTATTTTCGTTTCAACATGCTTTGGATTCATTTTAGCGAGTAACTTGAACGCCTTTTCCCTATCCTCTGAATTTTCCCCTTCATAAATTTCTGAATAGATCGCAGCCAAATCAGGATGAGGTTGAGACTCCCATGCCTTTTTAATTACTTTTATTGCATTTTTTTTCTTATCGTCTGTCAAATATTCTTTAGCAACTAGAGCAGCAGCTGGCACTAAATCAGGAGACATACGATTTGCCTCTATAGCCGTTACTTGAGCCTCAATTCTTTTATCAGTCTCAATTATTTCGGCCGCCTCTGATAATGCTAAAACAGCATCTCTTCTTTTGTGGATATCTTTAGGTAGACTTCCATATTTCAATTTTGCACTGAGAGTTTTTCGAGCTCCACGCCAATCAGATCCGCGAGTCTGAAGGCCTATCAGAACATCCTGTGTTTCTTCATGTTTTGGTTTTAAGGAAAAAGCTTTTTCAGCTAATTTTAGGGCAGTGTCAGTGTCGCCTTCCGACAGTCGCTTTTTCATAATGCCCCTTACTCCAACAAATCTTGTGGTGGGATCTAAAATAAGCTCTTTATATATTTCTTCTGCATGCTCAGCCTCACCTGCTATTTCTGCCGCCTGGGCAGCTAATAAATTAGTAAGTGATGGTTGCTTTAAATATTTTTCAGCTTTTTTTGCCTTGGATAAAGCGGTAGACCCTTCGCCAGAAGCTAGGGCCATCATCCCTTCCGATAAAGCTCTAAATCCCCTTCTTTCTCTGTTGCGATCAAAATATCTAGAAACTGCTGTTTCATCACCGTTTATGAATCTAAAAATAGCGAGAATAAGCGAAACTATTTTAAGGACAAACCAAGCCGCTAGTATAATCAAACCCAAAAGTATCAACAATTGTATTGGACTAATTGAATACTCAAAACCTGAAATTTCAATAATTGTACTTCCTAAGATTTTATTTTGGTCGCTAGCTAAGTAACTAGCGACCCAAGCAAAAGCCATTACAATCATTAAGAATAAAGACAATCTAAAAAGCGATATCAACATGCCTTGATCTTCCTATTTCTCAATACTTTTTAAAAGTTGCTCGACAGCCAAAAGAGATTCAATTCTACTTTCCGCAGAAATGCGCCACGGCTCCATAACCTTCGAGGCAATACCGTCAAGTTGCGTCAACTCAAAAAGAGATTTTTCAAGATCATTTGATTTTAAAAATGCTTCTGACCTAGACAAAACCGCGTCGGGGTCAGAGCCTTGACGAGGTATAGTAGATCGAGCTTGAAATTGTGATTTTAAAAAGGTCAAAAGTTTAAAATCGTCTGTTTCTTTTTCATCTCTATCAGCTGATAAAGCTAAACGAGAAAACTCCGGAAAAGTTTCCGTAAGGTTTTGCATGGTAGGAATGCCGGTCTCTGCTAAATTTCTTAAGATATCTGGGGCTTTCAAACCCAACATACGCTCAATATTATCTAAACTCGTTTTATAAGGGGTCCCATAGATTGTTGATTTCTGAATTTCCCTAAAGTTTTCTTGTATTGGCTGGTCAATTGGTATGCTTTTTTCAGTATTGTCTTTAGCCTTGTCTAATATTTCCTCCTTAGGAACATCTTTTTCCTGTTTTTTTTCTAAAGGCTTCAACATCATGGATCGAATTTCTGTTTCCAAACTATCAATGTTCGCAAAATTAGTTTCTAATTGTTTTTTGATACTTCCAAGTTCCAAAAATTTGAGATCAAATTCCTCGTTGTTACTTATGATTTGACTTTCAAGTTTGGTTAAACTGGCAACTAATTCTCTTTCACTAATAAAGTTTTCTGTTTTTTTGCTTGCTTTTGTAAGATCAATTTCAAGTTTTTTTATTGAAGTTGAAAGCTCTTCTAGTCTGACCTGAATATTCTGCTCAAATACAATTTGTGAATTATTTTTAAAAAAATTAGGATAATAATTATTTATTAGAAAAACACCCAAAAGACCAAAAATTGCTGTTGCCAGGCCAGACAAGCCAATAAGTAAAAAAGAGTTAAGTTTATTATTTGGCTCTTTTATATAATTAAAGTTGCCCGGTTTTTCTATCTCCAAGCCTTCTTTTTTAGTTTCATTTTTTTCATCATTTAATAATAAATCGGCTTCCTTTAAATCAGTGCCGTCACTTTCTTTTTTTTTAGACTTAGGCTTTGGCATTTTTCCTCAATTCTCCAGCCAATTGCTAACTAGTACTACCATCAAACTTGATCAATCGTCTCAAAATAGCAAGAGTAGCTTCTTGCATACTGTTTAAATCAGGTTTTTTCGAAATCACTAGCTCCCCCAATTCGACCCCTGTAATTATTTTTGCAACAGCTTCGCTGATTGCAATAACATTGAACCCAGTCAAATCTAGATTACTTTGTAACAATTCAGCAGACCTTGGTGAGAAAATTGGCAAAACCACTGGTCTACCACTTTGAATCTTTTGCAAATTTTGTTTTTTTATTTTCAGTGGCTCTTGATTGTATCCAATTATGTCCAAGCAACTGAACTGGTTTCTTTTCAATGCATCACATAGATTTCCGACAGTATGCTTGCCTCTAATATGAACCAAGCTTTCGGTAGGTTTCTTTGATTTAATTAACTTCAATAAATTTTCCTGATCTTTCGAAAATCCCAAAACGTCATATCCAAAACTAACCGCTATTTTTTTTGTATTTGCTCCAACTACAAAGCATTTTTTATTAAGCAAATTTTGTTTTTTTGTTGCTCGAAGCCCATTCGCTGAGGTGAAGATTAAAACCGAATTCTTATTGACCTTACCGAGACTTGGTAGAAAATCTATTTTTTGAATTGGGTTATCTAGGATTTCACAGCTATACAACAGATGTTTTATTTTTAAACAAAACCGTTCATTTCCACCTAATGGCCGCGTTAAAAGCAATATTACATTTTCTTGGTCGGGATTGTTTGTCATATGCTGAAATGCTACTCCGATGCTGCCTGCGATACAATGGAACATAATATGGATTTACACAAAGCCCTTATTTTAGGAATTGAAAGTAGCTGTGATGATACCGCTGCTTCAGTTTTGGAAGTAAACCCTAAAGGCTCAAAAATTAAATCTTCTATCGTATATAATCAATTTAATCTCCACAAAGAATATGGGGGCGTTGTGCCAGAGATAGCAGCTCGGGCTCATGCTGAATTAATTGATGTTGTTGTCGAGAAATCGTTAAAAACAGCAAAAGTTGCCATGACAGATATAAATGCTATTGGGGTAACCGCTGGTCCTGGGCTTATCGGTGGTGTGCTGTCAGGGCTAATGTTTGCAAAAGGTCTATCGGTCTCAACTAATAAGCCGCTAATTGGCGTAAATCATCTTGCAGGGCATGCGCTTACTCCTAGACTGACCAATAAAGTTGCCTTTCCTTATCTTGTATTGTTGGTTTCAGGCGGGCATTGTCAATTTCTAATAGTTCATAATTACAATGAATATGAAAGATTAGGTGGCACGATAGATGATGCGCCTGGCGAAGCCTTCGATAAGGCGGCGCGTCTTTTAGGTTTGCAACAGCCTGGAGGGCCCGCAATTGAAGAAGCTGCTAAAAAAGGTGATTCAAACCGCTTTGATTTACCACGTCCTTTGCTTAATAGAGAGGACTGTAATTTTTCTTTTTCTGGCCTCAAAACAGCTTTAATGCGAAAACAAGCTGGGCTTATGGATAAACAGGGCGGCTTATTTAAAAAAGATGTAAGCGATTTGAGTGCAAGCTTCCAGCAAGCAATGCACGATGTTATTATTGAAAAGTCAATTCGAGCTATTGACCTATATTCAAAATTTACTAACGAAAACCAGACTTTTGCTATTGCAGGTGGAGTAGCCGCAAACGAAAAAATTCGATACTCGCTTCAGAAAGTATGCAAAACAAAAAAGATAGATTTTTTAGCGCCACCTTTAGAATTATGCACCGATAATGCAGCGATTATTGCTTATGCAGCAGCAGAAAGGTTTTTGCATGGCGCTTATGATGATACCACAATATCAGCTCGGCCAAGATGGCCACTGGACAATAAAAAGCCTGCAATTTTAGGTAGCGGTAAAAAAGGATCAAAAGCATGAAAATATCTATTGCTGGCGCGGGTGCGTTTGGCTCTGCAATAGCATCAGTTTTCGCTAAGGGTGGACACTCGACTAAGCTTTTTTCACCAACTAACTTTAAAGAATTATGCGCCACAAGGGTTCCTAGGAAGCTTGGTAACATAAAATTACCTGCGGAAATTGATATCGTAAATTCGTTAGAAAAAACTGAAAAAAACGAATATTTATTCCTAGCAGTGCCAACGCAAAATTTAGCCTCTTTTTGCAAAGAGAATAAATCTTTTTTAAGTGACAGACCGCTAATTTCTTGTTGTAAAGGTGTAGATCAAGCAACCGGGCTAAGACCTTCAGAAATTTTAAGTGAGCACTCTTCAAAAGTTGCCGTAATGTCTGGCCCAAGCTTTGCAGTTGATATTTCCAAAGGTATGCCAACCGCCTTAGTTTTAGCTTCAGCCGAGCCTGGTTTTTTGAGAAAATTACAATCCGATATTTCAATGCACAACTTTAGACTTTACCGAACATCAGATGTTGTAGGTGTAGAACTTGGCGGCGCACTAAAGAATATAATTGCTATAGCATGTGGTATAGCAATCGGCGCCAAGCAAGGTGATAGTGCAAGAGCAGCACTGATGACACGTGGTTTTTCAGAAATGATTGATTTTGCGGAAGCACATGGAGCTAAAGAAAAAACACTGACAGGTTTGTCAGGTTTAGGGGATTTAAGCCTTACTTGTAATTCAGAAAAGTCTCGTAATTTTGTTTTTGGCGTATCACTTGGTTGCCAAAAACCTTTCAATAAAAACACAACCGTAGAAGGCGTTGCCACAGCATTTGCCGTAAGCCAAAAAGCAAGATCTCTAGGCCTGGAAATGCCCATAACCTCTTCTGTCAGCGCTTTAGTTGAAGGTTCGGCTTCCATTGAAGAGGTAATTAACTCTCTGTTAAGCAGGCCAACCAAAGAAGAATAAATTTTGAGGACCCACTACATTTTCAACCATGCAGCAGTGCGCCCTCAATATCTCAATAACGATAATGTTCTGGCTTAAAAGGCCCCTCGGGCGTTACGCCAATATACTCTGCCTGATCTGTAGCTAATTTTGTCAATTTCACGCCAATACGTTCCAAATGCAGTTGGGCAACCTTTTCATCTAAATGCTTAGGTAGAATATAAACTTCGTTTTTATACTCGCCGCCCTTTTTCCATAGCTCAATCTGCGCAAGAACTTGGTTTGTAAATGAAGCTGACATCACAAAGGATGGATGGCCTGTTGCATTTCCAAGATTTAGTAATCGGCCCTCTGAAAGTAATATCAATCGATTTCCAGATGGCATTTCGATCATGTCTACTTGATCTTTAATATTCGTCCACTTGTGATTTTTAAGATGGGCAACTTGAATTTCGTTGTCAAAGTGACCGATGTTGCCAACGATTGCCATGTCTTTCATTTCACGCATATGTTCTATTCTAATGACATCTTTATTACCTGTTGTTGTAATAAAAATATCTGCGCTTTCTAAAGTATCCTCTAAAGTTACAACTTCAAAACCGTCCATTGCAGCCTGTAGGGCACAAATTGGATCAACCTCCGTCACTTTAACGCGTGCGCCAGCACCACGAAGAGATGCTGCAGACCCTTTTCCAACATCGCCGTATCCACATACGACTGCCGTCTTACCTGCCATCATTGTATCTGTTGCACGGCGGATACCGTCTACTAAGGATTCTTTACAACCATACTTATTGTCAAACTTTGACTTAGTTACAGAATCATTAACGTTAATAGCTGGAAAAGGAAGTTGACCATTTTTAACCAATTCGTAAAGACGGTGAACACCAGTTGTTGTTTCTTCAGAAACACCTTTGATAGCATCACGCGTTTTAGTAAACCACCCTGGTGATTGCTCCATACGCTTTTTAATTTGCAACTTTATGACTTCTTCTTCCTCTGATTGGGGAACCGGAATGATGTCTTCACCTGCTTCAGCGCGCGCACCAAGAAGCACATACAAAGTTGCGTCACCACCATCATCTAAAATCATATTTGGGCCATCAGGAAACATAAAAGATTTATCCAAGTAATCCCAATGCTCTTCTAAAGATTGACCCTTGATAGCAAACACAGGAATATTTGCTGCGGCAATTGCTGCGGCTGCATGGTCTTGGGTAGAAAAAATGTTGCAGGAAGCCCAACGCACATCTGCGCCTAATGCCACAAGTGTTTCAATTAAAACTGCTGTTTGAATAGTCATGTGAAGTGAACCGACGATTCGCGCACCTTTTAAAGGTTTGCTTTCTCCATATTCCGAGCGCAGCGCCATCAATCCAGGCATTTCTGTTTCAGCTATACTTAATTCCTTGCGGCCAAAATCAGATAAAGAGATGTCTTTCACGATATATTTCTGGCTCATAGTTTTTTCCTCACAAAATTTCTCGGTTGACTAACAGTAAATAAGAAATGGTTCAATCAGATAAATGTAGATATGACTTTTGCTACTTGTGTTGGTAATATAGTTCGCAAATTTAAATTTTAAACTAAACAGAAAGCTCTTTGAATAATGAATAAAAATCGCGCTTGGCAACGAATGCTTTCAGGACGCCGGCTTGACCTTTTAGACCCTACCCCTCTCGATATTGAAGTTGAAGATATAGCGCATGGTTTATCTTTCGTTGCCAGGTGGAATGGGCAAACAAATGGAGATTTTCCATACAGTGTTGCGGAACATTCGCTGCTAGTTGAACAGATTTATTCTAAATCTTTCAAAAACCCTGAAAAAAAATGGTGCTTAGCAGCACTGCTTCACGATGCGCCAGAATATGTAATTGGGGATATGATTTCACCAGTAAAATCAGCTATTGGTAGTGACTATCAGTCTTTAGAAAATCGTTTAAGTTCTGCAATTAACCTTAGGTTTGGGCTTCCCGCAAAAATACCGGACAATATTAAAAAGAAAATTAAAAAAGCAGATAAAATAAGCGCATGGATCGAAGCTATTCAAATTGCTGGCTTTACAAAAAATGAAGCAGACAAATTATTTGGAGTTGTAGATGCTAAAGAAACAGACCGGTTTTCTATCCGACTGCGCCCTCCGATTGAAGTTCGAGAAAACTATATTTCAAGATTTAATGAATTACTTATTTAGGGCTTCGTTTTGCTAGAATTCGCTGAAGGGTTCTTCGATGCATATTAAGACGTCGGGCAGTCTCGCTTACATTCCTATCGCATAGTTCATAAACTCGCTGAATATGTTCCCACCTTACTCTATCGGCACTCATTGGGTTTTCTGGTGGTGGGGGTAAATCATCACCAGAAGCAAGAAGAGCATTCATTATATCTGATGCATCCGCAGGCTTCGATAAGTAGTCAGTCGCACCAATTTTGACTGCAGCCACTGCGGTCGCAATAGCTCCATAACCTGTCAAAACAACAACACGACATTCTGGACGCCTATCATTTAACACCTCCACAACGTCTAACCCGTTGCCATCTGTAAGTCGCAAATCAACGACAGCATAAGCTGGTGGTCGAGCGGTTGCTATTGCCCGTCCTGCCGCAACTGAACCCGCAGACTCAACTTTAAAACCTCTTTTCTCCATAGCTTTCGTCAATCTGCGCAAAAAGGGTTCATCGTCGTCAACCAATAACAACGTTTTATCTACGCCAATTTCTTCCGTTTTTCTTTCAAGCAAGTCGATCAACTCCATTAGATTAGGTTTATTTAGTGCGACATTAAGTTAGGGTCAAATTTTGCGTCTAACTATTCTCTATGAAACAGGCAGTAATATTTGCAATTTCATCAGCTGATTTATCTCGTCTGAAAAACTCAACAAAGCCATATTTTGGCAGAATTAGATAACTCAGAGTCGAGTGATCAACTAGATACAAGTCATCGTTAGAATTCTGTGCTTTATAATATGTTTTATATACTTTTGAAACGTGGTCGATTTGATCTTTGCTTCCCGTTAAACCTATCATTTTCGGGTGATGGTACTTCACAAAATCGCCAATCACCTCAGGTGTGTCTCGTTCAGGATCAATGCTCACAAAAACAGGGGTTACTGACATTTCATTCTTATCCAGCAGATCTACTGCCTCAGCATTTCGGTATACATCCAAAGGGCATATGTCTGGGCAAAAGGTATAACCAAAATATAATATGGTCGGCTCTTTAAAAATATCTTTATCTGTAACGATCTGACCATCCTGATTTATTAGCTCAAATTCACCACCAATATTTGAATTACCCAAGGCCTTGCTCATTCTACACTCTGCAAATGGATCAACACCCTTTGCAAAATTAATTTGGCCGGATGTAAAAATCCAAAAAACAAATAAGCTCAGCAAAAGCAGGATCAAAGCGAAGAGGCTAATTAACAAACCCAGTGATCGCGACATTTAAATTCCCTTTGTACGGTGAAGCACTAATTTAATTGTACTAAGTATACCTTAATATGATTGAATGAAATAAGGTAACACGAATATGATAGAGTCAAATCAAGACCTTTTCCCGGAAAGCAAACGAGGAGAATGGATAAGACTTCGCACCATGATTTTTATCAGGTGGGTTGCAATTAGTGGCCAATTGGCTGCCATTGTTACAGCTTTCCAATATTTCGAATTGGCTTTGAACCTTAGTCTTTGTTTTTTTGCTGTGGGCCTGTCAGCATTGGCAAATATAGTAGCAAGCCTTTTGTTCCCAGAAAGCAAAAGATTAAGCGAGTTGGAAAATGTATTCATGATTTTGTTTGACTTGTTTCAATTAGCTTTTCTGCTTTTTTTAACTGGTGGGTTAAACAATCCTTTTTCTTTTCTCCTCATAGCCCCTGTTGTTGTTTCTGCCGCAGCCCTAAAAAAAAGATCCACTTTCATTATAGGTTCAGCAGCCGTTTTCATTGTAACTCTACTTTCACATTTTTATGTACCTTTAGAAAGTTTATCTGGAAAAACCTTAACTATTCCCGATATTTTCTTATTTGGAAATTGGATTGCGATAAGTACTGGAATTGTATTTTTGGCTTTTTATTCAACCCGAGTTACATCAGAACTAAACACAATGAGCGATGCTCTATTCGCAACACAAACAGCATTATCTAGAGAGCAAAAGTTAACTGATCTGGGTGGAGTTGTTGCAGCAGCAGCCCACGAGTTGGGAACTCCACTAGCAACGATAAAACTAACAAGCTCAGAACTGATAGAGGAGCTTAAAAATTTTCCAGAACTTCTTAACGATGCATTGTTAATTCGCGATCAGGCTGATCGCTGCGGAAATATCCTAAATAATATGGGTAGCGCTGGGAAAGATGACTTACAAATACATCAAGCTTTACTTGCTGAAATAATTAGAGAAGCAGCAGAACCGCATTCAAATCGAGGAGTAGCAATTGAGACAAAAATATCAGATGGCCACAAGGGTGGAATAGATGAACCGTATATAATTCGAAGGCCAGAAATAATCCATGGGCTGAGAAATATGATCCAAAACGCTGTTGACTTTGCAACGTCAAAAGTTTGGGTGGAAAGCTCTTGGACCAAAGAGGCAATTAATATTACTATTTCTGATGATGGTTATGGTTACCCTCCAAATCTTTTAGGAAGACTGGGGGATCCGTTCCTAGGAGCCAAAATAGGAAAAGAAAACAGACAAGGATATGAAGGTATGGGGCTGGGCTTGTTTATTGCCAAAACACTGCTTGAGAGAACAGGCGCAAAAATAAGTTTTTCCAATGGACATAAAAATCAAAAACCTAGCCAATCGCAAAGTGCGCCGTCTGGGGCTATCGTTGACATTTATTGGCCAAGAAAAAAAGTTGAAACAACTTCAAACCTTTTTGGTGAAAATCAAAATTTTTCTATATAAGTTTTTTTAAACCTTTTTGCCTATTGTTTTGTTGGCAATATCACTAAAGCAATTATCTTATTTTGTAGAACAGTTTTATGAAAAAAACACTTATATCAAATGGACCCCTCGAAACCAAAGCGATTGCTTTAAGAATAAAAGAAAATTTGCAAAATGGTGATATAGTATTATTGAAAGGGGAGATTGGAGCAGGTAAAAGCCACTTTGCAAGGTCCCTAATACAAGCCACAATGGATAAAGTGGAAGACGTTCCATCTCCAACATTTACCTTAGTACAAACTTATGACACTTTAGCTGGCTCTATTTGGCATGCTGATCTGTACCGATTAAGTGATCAGAGCGAGGTTTTTGAATTAGGCTTAATTGATGCGTTTGGTAATGATATTGTTCTTATAGAATGGCCAGACCGACTTGGTTATCTTGAACCACAAGATGCACTTACGATTGAGTTAGTTATTCTTGAAAACGATAAACGAGAAGTAATTTTTTCAACTAGCTCTTGCGTATGGGAGGCGCGTCTTGAGAAGACCCTACAGAAATAAAATCTGTATTACTTTGTTTTTTAGAAAACCTTTACGTAAAAAGGCTTACAGATGATTTTTCCTGATATTTCTGGGATATTTGGCATTAGCCCTGGAGCAAACTTTCCACGCGAGCTTGCAAATGGAATATTGAAACGTTTTGCAACATCAAAGCCTGAGGTTCTAGCAAATTTACAAGTGATAGTTAATTCGACAAGAATGCGTCACAGGTTAACAGAAGAATTAGTTGAGTTGGACGCCATGCTCCATCCCCGTATTTTAACTTTGCCTGAAGTATCCGAACTTATTCCCGATAGTTATAAACCAAATCCTCCTTATTCTTTAGTTCATAAATTCGAACTTATGGCATTAGTTCAAAAACTGGTTGAAGCGCAGCCAGATATTGCTGCTCAATCGTCTATCTACGCACTTACAAAAAGTCTTTCTGATTTAATTGACGAAATTCAGGGGGAAGCTGTACCAGTTGAGAAAATTTTAAACCTCGATATTTCGGATCTATCTGGCCACTGGAAAAGAAGCCAACTTTTTTTGAATATCATAAAAAAATATCTTGAAAATCGGAAAGCTGACCCAGATGAGGAGGCTTGGTTAAGGCTAGTTATAGGTTCTCTTACTAGTCATTGGTCAAAGAACCCGCCCCAAAACCCTATACTTATTGCTGGCTCATCCGGCTCACGAGCGACGACAAGAAAGCTTATACAGGGAATTATTAAGTTACCTAATGGGGCAGTAGTTTTGCCAGGTTTTGATTTTACTTTACCGAAAGAATTGTGGGGTGAAAAAGAACAAGTGGGCGTGCCAGAAGACCATCCACAGTATAGAAATTTGAAAACATTTTTTACCTTAGGGCTGCGGCAAGAAAAACTACAAAAATGGTACCTAAAAGAAAAATCTAATATGCCATTACAAAATTTAATTGGTCTATCTTTAAGGCCAGCACCTGTTACTGACTGCTGGTTAGAAGAAGGCCCAAAATTGGGCAATGTTTCAGATATCACAGAAAAAATAAGCCTGGTTGAGGCTGATAGCATTAGGGATGAGGCTCTGGCTATATCATTCAGAATAATTTCTGCCGTTAAAGAAGAGCAAAGTCTAATTTTAATATCACCAAACCGAAAGTTGACAAGAATGGTTTCTGCCTACCTGTCTAATTGGAATATTGTTCCTGATGACAGTGCTGGAGTTCCTTTACAACTAACACCATCGGGTAGATTTCTACGCTTAGTGGTTTCTCTTTTTACAGGACCTATGACAACAACAAAAATTTTCGCTTTATTAAAGCATCCCTTAACTCACAGTGGCGGGGAATTTAGAAACGATCATTTAGTATTTGTTCAAAGCCTCGAACTATTCTTTAGAACCGCCGATGTCAGTATATTTTCTGCAGAAAGCATTTCTATTTGGTTACGAGAAGTAAAGAATCCATATGCCTCAAAGTGGGCGTCTTGGGTCTGCAATATTTTAGAAATGTTTAAGTTGCAGGATTCTCATATTTTTGAAGAAATTCTTGATAAACACGTTGAGATTGCCAACAACTTGGCGTCTGGTCCAGACCAAAATGAGACAAACAGTTCTGGTGGATTATGGAAACAAAATAATGGCCACCATTGTTTTAAAATAATTGAAAAAATAAAGGAGGCCTCTCCAACTGCTAGTTCCATATCAGCATCAAGATATGCAGACGTCTTTAATTCGATACTGGCCGAGGAACACGTACCAGAAATAAATCCTACTCATCCCTATATTATGATTTGGGGAACTTTAGAGGCTCGAGCACATAATGCCGAGGTTTTGATTTTAGCCGGTATGAATGAAGGCTCTTGGCCAGCTCCTGCTGCAATAGATCCATGGTTGAATAGAAAAATGCGAAAAGAGGTTGGATTACTCTCTCCTGAGAGACGGATAGGCCTATCGGCACACGATTATCAGCAGTCAGTCTGTAGCTCTAATGTGTTAATAACTAGAAGTACCAAGGATAACGAAGCGGAAACGATACCATCCAGATGGTTAAATAGACTTTTGAACCTATTAAATGGGCTTTCCGGAAATAATGGTCCCGAGGCAATTGAAAAAATGAAAGGTCGTGGCACAAAGTGGCTAGACTGGGCCAATGAAACAAAAATCTTTACTCCAACGAAACCAGCAAAAAGGCCTTCTCCCAAACCACCAAAAAACACACGCCCTAAAAAACTATCCGTAACAGAGATAAAAACTCTTATTCGAGATCCTTACGCTATCTACGCAAAACATATCTTAAAATTTAAACCTCTTAAGCCATTACATCGAACGGCTGATCCTTTATTAAGGGGAGTTATAATACACAAAATTTTTGAGCAGTTTGTTAGGAATTGGCAACAAGACGCTTCATTGCTTGATCAAAAAAACCTTTTGTTAAATATAACAAAAGAGCAATTAATAAAAAAAGTTGCTTCACCTACTGCACAGCTTTTTTGGTTTTCTAGAGTTGAAAAAATAGCAGACTGGTTTGTTTCGGAAGAAGCAAACAGAAGGACTTTGAGTAAGCCCATAGCGTTAGAAAAGAAAGGGCAAATTATTATCCCAAGCCTAGGCTTTAAACTCACTGCGCAAGTTGACCGAGTTGATATTAATCAGGACGGTAAAGCTATAATTTATGACTATAAAACAGGCGCTGTGCCAAATAAAAATGTCCAGTTGCATTTTGATAAGCAACTTTTCTTACTTGCTTTAATTATTGAAGATGGTGGTTTTTCAGATATTGCGCCTTTAAGTGTTTCTAATGCTTCCTTTATTGATCTTACCAATAAAAAAGAAATTTTTGCTCCATTTGATCAAGAATCTTTAGAAACTCACCGCAGCAAATTCCACTTACTAATTGAGACATATCTCAATCCAGACCAAGGCTTTACCGCAAGGCGAGCTATGTTTCAGGTTGAAGATATTTCTGATTATGATGGAATATCTCGTTTTGGGGAGTGGTCTACTCAGGATAAGGCCCAATGAAAAACCATAACATGGCAACTCTCGCTCAAATCCGTGCATCTAATCCAGATAGCTCTACTTGGCTTTCTGCTAACGCAGGTTCTGGCAAAACGCGTGTTTTAACCGATAGGGTTGCTAGATTGCTACTAGAAGGCGTGTCACCTGAAAATATTTTATGCTTAACTTATACAAAAGCCGCTGCGTCAGAAATGCAAAACCGCTTATTTGAGCGCTTGGGTAAGTGGGCTATGCTTGATGACAGAAATCTCAGAAATAGCCTTACTAAACTAGGCCTAGAACAGAGATTAAACAAACAAACATATAAGCAAGCAAGAACTCTGTTCGCTCGAGCAATTGAGGTGCCGGGAAGCTTAAAGATACAAACAATTCACTCTTTTTGCTCTTCGTTACTCAGACGTTTTCCTCTTGAAGCAGGTGTTTCTCCAAATTTCACAGAAATTGATGAATGGACAGCCCAAGCACTTTGCACAGAAATTTTAGAAAAAATATCAACTGATGAAATAGAATCAATCTCCTTAGCTGATGTTTCAAAATTTCTAAGTGATGTTAATTTGACAGACCTGCTGACAGATATTTTGAAGAATCGTACTGTTTTGTCCAAATTTAAAAGTCATTCTGAAATCTGTTCAGAGTTTGGATTAAATGGCAACGTATCTTTTGAAGAATGCTTAAATAAAAACTTCGACAGTAAAGACCTTAAGGTTATAAAAATTCTACAGGAGCGCATGAAAAATGGTGGTATCCGAGACAAAGCAGCTGCCAAAAAACTCTCAAATATAAAATCTATCGATTTAGAATTTATAAAAACGTTAGAAGATATTTTATTGTACAAAGGCAGTACGGAAAAGCGACCCGAATATAGTGCAAAAACTAATAGTTTTGCCTCTAAAACTGTCCTAAACGAATTTTTAAATTCTTCGATAGAGCAAGTAAACAAATTAGCAGCGAGAATAGAAGTTTTTCGGCAAACAAGAATTTCATATGAAACGTCGGAGAAAATCTGTGCTCTTTACGATTTCTCACGAATTTTTCTTAATCATTATACAAATGAAAAATTACTCCGTGGTTGGTTAGATTTTGAAGACCTCATTTTAAAAACCCAAAAACTTTTGATAGATCCTACTATAGCAGCTTGGGTATTATATCGTTTAGATGGAGGCATCGATCATATACTCATTGATGAGGCACAAGATACTAGCCCTACACAATGGCGAATTATAGAAAAAATATCGCAAGAATTTTATGCCGGAGACGGTTCTAGAGATAAAATAAACCGGACCCTATTCGTTGTTGGTGATAAAAAGCAATCAATTTATTCTTTCCAAGGCGCCGACACTTTTGAGCTCAATCGAATTCAAAAAAAATTTAAAAAACGATTTGACGAGGCGGCCAAACCCCTAAAAGAATTAAGTTTACAATATTCTTTTAGATCATCTCCTACAATTCTAAGGTTTGTTGATAGCATTCTAGAAAAACCTGAAAGTAAGAATGAAAGTGAGCTAGAAAGCACGGAAAATCATATATCATTTTATTCTAAATTACCGGGCCGAGTTGATCTTTGGCCCTCTATAGAAAAGGCCGAGCAACCAAAAGATACAGAGTGGCAAAGCCCTGTAGATATGCCAGGAAAAGAAGATGAAAGGGTAAGGTTGGCATACCTAATAGCTAACCAAATTAACACGTTAATATCTTCTAACAGTTTAATTCCAGAAAGAACTGGAAATGATTATGTTATGCGTAAAATTAGCGCTGGCGATTTTTTAATACTGGTCCAGCGCCGATCAGTTTTATTTCATGAGATAATCAAAGCATGCAAAAAAAGAGGCCTGCCTATTTCAGGAGCTGATCGCTTAAAGCTTATGGACGAGATTGCGGTTAAAGACCTTATTGCTTTGCTATCATTTTTATCGTCTCCACAGGATGACTTGTCGTTAGCCACTGTACTAAAATCACCTCTATTTAGCTGGAGTGAGAGGGAGCTTTTTGACTTAGCACATAATCGAGAAGATAAATTTTTATGGGAAGAACTTAAAAAAAGGTCGGATATATTTACACATGAGTATTTGGTTTTGAATAATCTCCTAGCCAGTATTGATTATCTGAGGCCTTATGAACTTCTTGAAAAAATACTCAACCAATATAGCGGACGGGCTAATCTGATATCACGCTTAGGAGCAGAAGCAGAAGACGCTATAGATGCTTTGCTTTCTTTATCAATTGATTACGAAAAGCAAGAAACACCCAGCCTTGTAGGCTTTTTATCATGGGTTTCAACCTCTGGTTTTGAAATAAAAAGACAGCTGACAAAACAAGAAAACCAAATACGAGTAATGACTATACACGGCGCAAAAGGTCTCGAGTCTCCAATTGTTATATTGCCAGAGACCCAAAAAAGAAAAGTTGAGCTGCGCGACAAAATCCTAGTAGGGGAAAAAATCGCGGTGTGGAATAATAAAAAGGGCGAAGCTTCTCGTAACGAAGAAGAAATTAAATTAAAAAAAATACAGGCGCTAGAAGCCGAAAGGAGCCGGCTTCTCTATGTTGCAATCACCAGAGCTGAAACTTGGTTCATTGCAATGTCTGCAGGTCAATTAGACGACAAATGTTGGTATGAGAAAATAAAAAATAGTCTGCAATCGTCTAAAGCAAAAAAGCAAATTTTCCCTACTGGGGAAGGACTACGGCTTGAAGAAGGAAACTGGACATTTGCAATAGCAGAAAAAGAGTGCCAGTCAAAAAAATCAAGAAATAAATTACCCGATTGGATCAAAAAGGTAAGTTTTGAAAACAAAGTGCAACCAAAGTATCTTGTTCCATCGGACTTAGGCGGCTCCAAAACATTATCAAAAGGAAACGGGTTAAGCGAAGAAGAGGCTGCGCTTCATGGATCGCGTGTGCATAAATTACTTGAGTTACTTCCAAAGTATTCTTCTCAGAATTGGCCCGAATATTCTTTAAAAATGCTCAAGGCCAATAGGCTATTTGATGGACCCCCAAATGTCGAAAACGCTATTAAAGAAGCATTATCAGTTTTGAATGACCCAAAGTTTTCATATATTTTTGCTAAAGACGTCCTGAGCGAGGTATCTTTCTCAGCCCAGTTGCCCAATTTAAAAAATAAGAAAATCTATGGTATTATCGACCGCCTTATAGTTGGAAGCAACAATGTCCAAATTATAGATTTCAAAACCAATTCGACCGTTCCAAAAACAGCAAATAAAATTCCACTTGGAATCTTAAGGCAAATGAGCACCTACAAATTAGCTATAGAGGATATATACCCAGGTAAAGAAGTAAGCTGCTACATTTTATGGACCGCAATCAAAAAAATAGACCATCTGGAAGAAGATTTGTTAGATTATGACAATCTAGATGTTTCCACATCTTGACGTTTTGCTTTGCACTTCTTACTTTAAAAATAAGAAAAATCAGGAGTAAATGAATGGGTACAGTAGCAGTAACAGACGATACATTTGAAACAGAAGTCCGCAATTCAACAATACCAGTTGTTGTAGATTTCTGGGCTGAGTGGTGCGGTCCATGTAAGCAAATCGGACCTGCTTTGGAAGAATTGTCCGCCGAATACGAAGGTAAAGTAAAAATTGCAAAGGTTGATGTAGATACAAACCCTAACGCTGCAGCTTCCATGGGTGTAAGAGGAATTCCCGCATTGTTCATTTTCAAAGATGGTGAGGTTGTATCTAATAGAGCAGGCGCCGCCCCTAAAGCAGCACTTCAAAGCTGGATAGACGATAGCATTTAGCAATATAATTGTAATTTTGAGGACATATTATGTCATCAAGTGATTTCCCAAACTGGCATGGAACGACAATCATTGGCGTCAAAAAAGAGGGTAAGGTTGTTATCGCTGGAGATGGACAAGTTAGCCTAGGTCAAACCGTCATAAAGGGCAGCGCTAAAAAAGTTCGCAAAATATCACCTGGTGGTTTTGATGTTGTTTGTGGGTTTGCAGGATCAACTGCAGACGCCTTTACTCTTTTAGAACGCTTAGAGGCCAAACTAGAAGCAATGCCAGGCCAGCTTGCCAGAGCATCTGTTGAACTTGCAAAAGATTGGCGGACCGACAAGTATCTTCAAAAATTAGAAGCAATGCTCATTGTCACCGACGGTGACAGTCTATTAGTAATAACCGGAGCCGGCGACGTTTTAGAGCCTGAACACAATGTTGCGGCCATAGGATCAGGTGGAAATTATGCTCTGGCAGCGGCTAGAGGAATGATGAATACTAAAAAGTCTGCAGAGGCTGTTGCACGCGAAGCGATGGCTATAGCAGCTGATATTTGTGTATACACTAATGGGAATCTAACTATAGAAACTCTTTAAAGATAGTTTATTAAAAAATATATTAACCGCCTAAAATTACCAGAAAAATTAATCTAGAGGAATAAATGACAGACCTTACACCACGTGAAATCGTCTCGGAGCTAGACCGTTTTATTATTGGGCAAAATGATGCAAAGCGCGCTGTGGCTGTAGCGTTAAGATCGCGTTGGAGAAGAAAACAATTATCCACCGACTTGCGCGATGAAGTTTATCCAAAAAATATTCTAATGATCGGGCCTACTGGTGTAGGAAAAACAGAAATTAGTAGACGCTTAGCAAAGTTAGCACGTGCCCCATTTATAAAAGTTGAGGCAACAAAGTTCACTGAAGTTGGATATGTAGGCCGCGATGTAGAACAAATAGTACGGGATTTAGTAGATGCGGCTATTAATGATACCAGAGAATATATGAGGGAAGACGTAAAAGCTAAGGCTCAAAAAGCTGCCGAAGATCGTGTTTTAGACGCTATAGCGGGCACTGATGCTCGTGACTCAACACGCGAAATGTTTCGAAAAAAACTTCTTAATGGTGAACTAGACGGGACCGAGATCGAATTAGACGTGAACGATACTTCCAACCCGATGTCAATGTTTGATATACCAGGACAGCCAGGGTCGCAGATGGGAATGATGAATATTGGGGATATATTCGGTAAAGCTATGAGTGGAAGAAAAACTCGCCGCAAAATGACTGTTTCTGAAAGCCATGATATTTTATTAAGCGAAGAGGCTGACAAAATATTAGATGATGAGGTTGTCACTCGCGCTGCCTTGGAAGCTGTTCAAGAAAATGGCATCGTATTTCTAGATGAAATCGATAAGGTATGTGCCCGAAGCGATGCAAGGGGAGCTGACGTGAGCCGCGAAGGTGTCCAGCGCGACCTTCTGCCACTTATTGAAGGAACAACTGTCAGCACAAAGCATGGCCCAATTAAAACAGATCACATTCTTTTCATCGCGTCAGGAGCGTTTCATGTGGCCAAACCTTCCGACTTATTGCCAGAGTTACAGGGGCGCCTTCCAATCCGTGTAGAATTAAGAGCTCTGACAGAAGATGATTTTGTCCGAATTCTAACTGAAACAGATAACGCTTTGACTCGACAATATTCAGCACTTATGGGAACTGAAGGTGTAGAGGTTTCTTTTTCAGATGATGGAATCCAAGCGTTAGCAAAAATTGCGGCTGAGGTTAATCATTCAGTAGAAAATATTGGTGCCCGACGATTATATACTGTTCTGGAGCGTGTCTTCGAGGAGCTTTCGTTTACTGCACCCGATAATTCAGGTTCAAAAGTAAAAGTTGACGTTGCTTTTGTTGAACAGCATGTTGGGGAGCTAAGTAAAAGTACTGATCTGAGCAGATATGTTCTTTGACCCTTACAGGTAACCTTTCAATGGCCCATCTTCATCTAACGCTGCTGATGTCTCAAATGGGCCCAATACCGTTTGATCTTTAACCACTATGCAATGGCCTGCAATTTGTCGGACATCTTTTGGGTCGTGAGTAATCAGCAGTACCGAAATATCTTGCTCTTTTGATAAGCTATCAACCAAGTCAATTAACTCTGATTTCTGATTGGGACCAAGCGCAGAGAATGGTTCGTCAAGTAGCAAAATGGGGTTTCGCTGTAAAAGCACTCGAGCTAGCGCAGCGCGACTTTGTTGTCCACCAGACATTTCAGAGGGCAGGCGATCAATTAATTCAGCTATACCAACTTTTTCTAAAACTTTTTTTATTTTTTCTCTGGAAGATTCTGAAACAAAAAATTTATTTCCACAAACTAAATTTAAATTTTGGACTATGGACAGGTGAGGGAATAAATTGAATTCCTGAAATATAATTGAACACGGACGTTTATTTGAAGGCAGTAAATCTATGCGAGTTTTATCTACAAAAATTTTTCCAGAGGTTAAGGATCTATGTCCGCTCAAGGACGATAAAAAGGTTGACTTTCCGGCGCCTGATTGCCCAATCACTGATGTAAAACCTTTTGGCACAGTCATATTCGCAGCTAACTGAAAATCACCTATCTTTATGATGACATCTTCAAATCTGATCATAGAATGCGACCCAATTTATCAAAAAATGCAAAGCTTCCAAATGCCAACAAAGACAACAAGAGAGCAGAAGCTAGAGCTTCATCTACTCTATAGGATCCCATGAATTGGTAAATTTTCAAAGGTAAAGTAGCTATTTCTCCTGAACCAAATAGTACTATCACTCCCAAATCGCCCATAGAAAGCGCTGAGGCCACGCCAAGAGAAAAACCTATTTGCCTTTTAAGCCTCCGAAGATAAACCCACCAGACCCAAAAAATGCCCGTCAGACCAATGGAACGAGATAAATTTTCGAACTCCGTTCTTATCTCTAAAGCTGATGGTTTTAATATGCGAATTACAAAGGGTAGCGATACTAGTGCATTCACAATAGCTGTAATTGGTACTGCCAATAAGTAAGGGTTTCCAAAGTTTTTTAGCATCAAAAAAGTACCTGCTCCTATAACTATCGGAGAGATTGCTATACCAAGAGAGCCAAACATTTCTCCCATATTTGTCGTTAAGCACAAACCGAGAAAAACAGACAAAAAAGATGACAGCATGGCTATTTGTATTGATAGGCCTGCCGCTTGAAATACGGAAAATGGCAGAAAGAAAACGTCAGCAAAACCATAGAAAAAAATCACTAGTATTGGGATAAAAATAAAAAGTAGTGTTATAATTATAACCAATGCATCCATGGTTTTTTGAATATTAGAGGGGTTTTGATTTGAGATTTTAATATCAAGACCAAAAACTGTTTTTGGTTTGACTATAAATTGGCTGGCGAAAACCACGCTACATACTAAAACAATTTGGATTAATGCTAATTGTGCAGCTTTTGAAAAGTCTAGATCGTAAAAAAATGCCTGATAAATAGCTAATTCGACAGTTGTGGCCTTCGGGCCTCCACCCAAAGTTAAAGCTACAGCAAAACTAGAAAGACAAATTGCAAATATAACTGCCCAAACACCTGGACAAACCTTTTTCAAAACGGGCCACTCCAAGACAAAGAATTTTTGAGCAGAAGACAATTTTAAAGACGAAGCGAGCCTATATTGTTCACCAGGCATATCATTAAAAGCCTGAAGTAAAATCCTAATTGCTAGAGGAAGATTGAAAAATACGTGTGCAAGAATTACACCCCAAAAACCATAAATTTTAATAGAACCAAGACCAATTAAATTCAGAAGATTATTCACTATGCCATTATTACCAAAAACTAAAATTAGTCCCAAAACAGCCACAATTACTGGTAAAATAAAAGGTGCTCCTAGAATTAAAACTACGAAGCTTTTTCCCCAAAATTTTTGCCTTAGAAGCGCATTGGCTACAGGAATAGCAAGAGCTGTCGACAACGTTGCTGAATAGGCAGCC
Organism: Paracoccaceae bacterium; assembly: GCA_902543185.1. Classification (GTDB taxonomy): domain Bacteria; phylum Pseudomonadota; class Alphaproteobacteria; order Rhodobacterales; family Rhodobacteraceae; genus Salinivivens. The sequence goes on along the minus strand of CACBXB010000001.1, from coordinate 116,085 downwards.
TGAACAAATGTAAATTTTATCGCAGCTATATCCGAAATAGATAAGCTTAATGATAAGCCACTAAAATTTATTAGAGAAATGAGTGGGCCCAATAACAGGCCCACTACAAACATAGAGCTAATTACTGCGACAGTGCTGCGCGCCATTCTTCTATAGCCTTTTTGCGCATCTTATCAGCCTTATCTTCGTCCAGAAAATACGCTTTTTCTGGATAAGGAAGTTTTGAAAACACTTCTGGCCACTTTGATCTATCTTGTGCTGCGGGATAAGACCAATTGGTAAATGGTATTAGAGACTGAAACTCGCCAGAAAGAACAAATTGCATAAATTTATTTGCTAATTCAGGTTGATTTGAGCTTTTCAATTTCCCAACCAATTCAAAATAAGCATAGTGTCCCTCTTCAAAAATAGCCGCTTTTTTTGTCTGATCTTCTTCCACAGAAATATGGTAGGCAGGCGAAGTGTTAAAAGATAACACCATTTCTGCTTCACCAGAAGTAAAAAGCCCATAAGCTTCGGACCAGCCCTTGGTTACTGTCAGAATTTTTGGTGCCAGTTTCGACCAATAGTCTTCTGCCTTGTCACCATAAATTTCTTTGACCCACAGTACGAGGGCCAAACCAGATATTGAGCTTCGTGGATCTTGTATGACTATTTTAGCGTTTTTCATATTTGCTAATTCATCAAAGCTTTTTGGTGGCTGAGAAATCTTTGTTTCGTCATACACAAATGAAACATACGACCAATTGAACGGTAAAAAAGTATCATCATTCCATTGTATAGGTAAAAACAAAGCATCATTATTTTGCTGATGAGGTGCGAACAAACCCGTTTCCCGAGCTTTTTTTGTTACGTCTGTATTTAAACCTATAATAATATCAGCCTCTGTACTGGATCCTTCTAAAATCAATCGCGGCACCAAATCCCCTGCTGAAAACTTAACGTCGCATTCACAAGTTTTTTCAAATGCTTCTTCTATAGAGGGGCCAGGACCCCACTCTGATACAAAATAATCAGGCGCGTAAACTGTAAGTACTGGCTTATTAGCAGAAGCTAATGTTGCCAAAGAAATACCCGTCAAAAATATAAAAAATCTCAATTTAATCTCCTCACTTTTTCGGGGAGAGCAAGTTCAAACTTAAAGAAGTTTATCCTTCCCTCCGCCGGCGTTATCCGGTTCAGGTTCTACGGGTTCGCTTGCGCATCTCAGCCAATTTTCGGCTCCCCGAGGTTCTTGATGGATTATCATAAATTTTATTAAGGTCAAGAAACAAAAGGGATTTTTTTATTTTGGAAAAACATAATAAAATTTACTTTTGTGTAAGACTTGCCCAGCGCAATAAGAGACAGTATCAGGATGATTATAATAGAAAGTTATCGTTAAATGAGCCTAAATTCTTTTGGACATATGTATAAGGTGACAACCTGGGGCGAGAGCCACGGTCCAAGTCTTGGCGCAACTATAGACGGATGCCCTCCGGGCATAGATATCGATCAGAACAAATTACAAGTTTGGATGGATAAAAGAAAACCGGGTCAAAGCAAATATACAACCCAAAGAAAAGAACCAGATAGTGTTGAAATATTATCTGGTGTTTTTGAGGGGGTTTCGACAGGGACACCTATCCAATTAATGATTAAAAACACCGATCAAAGATCAAAGGATTACAGCGAAATAGCTCAGACTTTTCGACCTGGTCATGCAGACATCACCTACTGGCAGAAATATGGCATCCGAGATTATCGTGGTGGCGGCAGATCGTCAGCTAGAGAAACTGCTGCCCGAGTGGCTGCGGGCGGAGTAGCTAGACTTGTGCTGAAAAATCTAGTGCCCGATCTTGAAATATATGGTTATATGACGCAAATGGGCGATCAGAAAATTGATAGATCCAGAATTGATTTAAATCAAATTGAAAATAATCCTTTTTGGTGTCCCGATTTTAAAGCTGTTAACAGATGGAAAGACTATTTAGAAAATATAAGAAAGTCTCGGGACTCTGTTGGAGCCATAATCGAAATTATAGCTAAAAATGTCTCTCCTGGTTTAGGAGCTCCTATATATGGAAAAATTGATACTGACTTAGCGGCTGCGATGATGTCAATAAACGCCGTTAAGGGTGTGGAGATTGGCGAAGGTATGAATGCCGCATCGCTTTTAGGTTCTCAAAACGCGGATGAGATTTTCATGGATGGAAAAAACGGACCTCGATATTCGTCAAACCATTCCGGCGGTATACTTGGCGGCATCTCCACTGGACAAGATATTGTTGTCAGGTTTGCAGTTAAACCAACTTCCTCAATCCTATCACCTAAAAAAACAATAACACAAAAAGGCGAAGAAACTGAAATTATAACTAAGGGTCGGCATGATCCTTGTGTGGGTATTCGGGCTGTTCCAGTTGGCGAGGCCATGATGGCCTGCGTTCTTCTTGACCATTATCTTTTGCACCGGGGCCAAATAGGTGAAAACAGAGGAAAAATAGGCTAATCAGCCTCGCTTTTAGATGTAAAATATAATCCTATAATTATTACCATGATAGCTAGATATTGGCTCATAGAAAAAAACTCCCCTAAAATTATTATTGCCAAAATTACAGCGGTTATTGGTTCTACTAGTGACAACGTCACTGCGGTTGAAGAGGTCAAATATTTTAATCCAAACGTGAAAAAAGAGTATGCAATACCGGTAGCACACACTCCAAGAAAAATTAGATAGTAAATTGCATCGTGGGAAAACACCCAAGATGATGGAAAAAAAATAAATACTGGCGTAGAAAAAAAAGCAGCTATTAAAAACGTCCAAGCAGCCGTATTATGGTGTGAAAGCTTCTTAACTATCCTAGATGTAGACAGTGAATAAAGCGCATAAGACAAACCTGAAAGTAGAGCTAAAAAAGCACCTAAGTTTGACCAGTCAGTATTATCATCAAAAAGCATTAATACGCAAATACCAGTCACGGCCAAAATTGCGCCAATTAGTTTATTAAAACCATGTGTTGATTTTAATATAATAAACTCAAATAAAATTGCCCAAATAGGCGCACTTCCAATAGTAATCGCTGTTCCTACGCCCACACCAGAAATCAAAACAGCCGCAAAAAAAGTCATGTTATATAACATCATAAATAGGCCAGAAAAGGCTATTAAAACAGGGGACTTAGAAATGGCAGAAAATAGATTTTTATCAAACAATATCGATATTAAAAATAAATAAATTGCTGCTAAATAGAGACGTATAGCACCTACGACCAAAGGCTCTTTATATTCAGGAATAAGCGCTTGAATGGTTCCAGTCATACCCCACAAAGTTGCCGCTAAAATCACTGCTAAAATTGAAAGGCTTTTATTGTTTAACATACATCTCGACCTTGCTCGAATTTATGTAAAATGGTTTAGTGGTCCCACAATAAAAATAAATCATTATTGAAAGTAGAAAAAGCTTAATGAGCAAACCATGTATTATTTGTGTTGCAATCACTGGATCTGTTCCAACTAAGAAAGACAACCCTAATGTGCCGATTTCAATATCTGAGCAGATAGAAAGCACGCATGAATCTTTCGAAGCTGGGGCAACAATATGCCACGCTCATGTCAGAAATGAAGATGAGACTCCAACATCTGATCCAGAAAAGTTTTCTTTACTGAAGGATGGTATTTCAAAGTACTGCCCAGATATGATTATTCAGTTTTCAACAGGGGGAAGATCTGGTTCGGGAAAAGAACGAGGAGGGATGCTGCCATTAAAACCAGATATGGCATCTTTGTCAGTGGGTTCTAACAATTTCCCAACACGAGTTTATGAAAACTCGCCAGAACTAATACTTTGGTTAGCGGAGCAAATGTGTATTCACAAAGTTATGCCTGAAGTAGAGGCTTTTGATCTTTCACATATAATAAACGCCATCGATATGCACTCTAAGGGACTTCTTTTTGGGGATTTGTATATTCAATTCGTGATGGGTGTAAAAAATGCTATGCCAGCAGATGAAACTATATTCAATTTTTATGTCGAATTAATGCAGAAACGTGCGCCCAAATCAGAATGGTGTGGAGCGGGAATAGGTGCAAACCAAATCCTAGTTAACGAATGGTCTATTAGAGCCGGTGGACATACAAGAGTTGGCCTGGAGGATAATGTTCGGCTTGATAAAGAAACTCTAGCACCATCTAATGCAGCACTTGTTAAACGAGCTGTTAAATTATGTGAACAGTACAAAAGACCAGTTGCGACACCACAAGAAGCTAGAAATTTACTAGGCCTTTCAAGTTAGATTATTATTCCGTTATTTTTACTTTTAATTCTGTTAAGCCGTCTATTTGCGCACCCAACAAATCACCTTGTTTCACTGCTCTAACGCCTGCAGGTGTGCCAGTCATTACAAAATCTCCAGGAATTAATTGAGTATATTTTGATAAATCTAAAAGTATTTCATCAACAGAGTGGATCATGTCTGATATTTGTCCGTGCTGCTGAAGTCTATTATTCAAAAACAACTTGAGGTTTGCTTTTCTTATATCAGGAACTTTTTTAGCCTCTGTGATTTTCCCTATTATAGCGGAACCGTCAAAGTCTTTTGACATATCCCAGGGCTTACCTTGTTTTTTTGCTATACTTTGCAAATCACACCTAGTCATGTCTAGTCCGCAAGCATAACCAAATATAGAAACCTTTAAATCTTCCCTGTTTGCTTTTTGAAGTGGTTTTGCAATAGCAACAACCAACTCTACCTCGTGATGCAGATCATTTGTCATAGGGGGATAGGTAAGGTTTTTTCGGAACCCAATAATGAAAATAATGATTTAGTAAAATAAAACGGCTGTGTTTTTTCTACCTCATTCCCAAGCTCGAGAACATGTTCAACATAATTTCTACCAACACAGAAAATTCTTCTTACTGGATACCCATAGTTTCTTCCTATAACTTTGAGCAGCGGTGGTTCAGATGTTGGAAAAACGGATTTCATTTTTTGTTAGATAGCAAACTTTAATAAAGAGCTATAAAGAGGCATCGAAGCCTCAGCCAGATTTGCATTTCTTCCTTTCAAATTTGGTAAGATATCTTCTGGACCAGAAAACCCGGTAGATTTATGTGCTGACCCATACCAATGTGAAGCCCAAACACCGTCTTTTCTATGTCCACCCTTTGGCCACGATAACATAGACTTTTGAAATCCTAAATTAACTTTGTTGCATAGTTTTGTAAGTGTCTCTTCAGGGTTCTTTCTAATGTCTTCAGAGTTTACAACAACAGGATTCAAGCCACGTTTTGTAACCTCCAAAAACAACTCTACTTGTTTTTTGTAACCTATGTCCTGCTCGCTTATCTTATTGTATTTTTTTTCAAAACTTGAAATTACTCTTGCGGGATGTCTAAGTAGAAAAACGTGCTTTACTTGGTCAAGCCAACCTAGTGGAACTGATAAAACCATGTGGTGTGTCATATGCTTTTGGTATAAATTTTTGCCAATAATTGATCTGTCCTTTGTCAAATTATCTACCACGCCTGAGACACTTTCTGGTTGCGATAATATAATTTCTTCTCGCATTGGATGATCTAGGCCTGTTTCAATCAGATAATTTGCATAAAATGGTTCATCAATTATTTCAAAATCATCTCGATTACCAAATGAGTACATTAAAGCTGTCGATATATTTCTCGGTCCAGACCACACTGCTAAATTAATCATACACACTCTTTTTTTATTAATAGCTTATATAGCTTTCTGATGTGTTCTGTGATTGGACCTAATTCGCCTTTACCTATACTTCTTCCGTCAATAGATCCCACTGGGGTTTGTGCCCCAAAAGTACCCGTAAGAAAAGCCTCTTCCGAACTGTATGTATCGACTAAAGAAAAGTTTTTTTCGTACACTGGTATACCGTCTGATCGACATATATCTATCACCTTTTGCCTAGTAATTCCGTTCATGCAATAGTCACCTGTGCTAGTCCAGACTTCACCTTTTTTAACTATAAAAAAATTACAGGCATTCGTCGTATTCACAAAGCCATTAATATCAAGCATTAGCGCCTCATCCGCACCAGCCTTCTCTGCTGCTATGCAAGCTAATATGCAGTTAAGTTTTGAATGGCTATTTAACTTTGGGTCTTGCGTCATTGGTAAGCCCCTCAAGTGAGGCACTGTCGCTAAAGATATAGGCCTTGGTATTTTGGGAACAGAGTGCTCCATAATAATAACAAAAGTAGGTCCATCTTGTGATAATGCCGGATGTTGAAAGGGTCTTTTTTTAGGTCCCCTAGTTATCATAAGCCTAGCATGGGCATTGTTTACCATACCATTAGAGTTTTGGGTCTTAATAAGAGCGTCAATAACATCTGATTTACTTAAACCTATATCTAAATCTATCGCTAATGCTGCCTCAAATAGCCTATCTATATGTTCATCGCAAAAAGCCCATCTATTATTATATAGCCTTAATCCCTCCCAAACGCCGTCTCCCAACATAAATCCACTATCATAAACGCTTACCACCGCCTCATTTTTTGGCAATATTTTTCCGTTTAAATAGATTGAAATATCTTCATTTCTGATATCTTCCTCTGATTGGTGTGTAGAAACGGTTTCTATCATTTTTACCCCTTTCTCGATATTGCTATTAGGTAAGTTAATTTATGCCAAGAATTATTTCTCATTGGTCTTTCAAAATTTCTAGGTTGGCAAAAGCTTTTTTTACCCTATGCCTATATTTAACGATCACAGGAAAGTTTCATGCGCAAAATATTAAAAACTGTCTTTATTTTATTTTTAACATTAACAACACAAGTATGTCCTTTTTTAGGCAACCTTAATCTACACGCACAATCAAAAGACTCTATAATCTTGGCTGGTGGATGTTTTTGGTGTGTGGAAGCTGATTTTGAAAAAGTGAACGGGGTCAGTGAGGTCATTTCTGGTTACACTGGTGGGTTTGTAGAAAACCCAACCTATAAACAGGTCGTAAAAGGTGGCACAGGACACTATGAAGCCGTCATTATTCACTTTGATCCCAAAATAATTACAACAAAAAATATTTTATATAAATTTTTTCGTTCTATAGACCCTACTGATGCTGGTGGACAGTTCTGTGATCGGGGTCATAGCTATAAGTCAGCTATCTTTGCCAAACCAAATCAAATTTTAATTGCAAAAAATGCCATCCTAGAGGCAGAAAAAGTTCTGGGTGAAAAGATTGTTACTCCCATTTTGGAAGTTAACAAATTTTTTACTGCCGAGAAATATCATCAAGACTATTACAAGGGCGAGAACCTAGTGTTGACTAGATTTGGCCCAATCAAACAGAAAAATGCTTACAAAAGATACCGTTCCGCCTGCGGGAGAGATGAGCGCCTCAAAGAGGTTTGGGGCAAAGATGCATTCTTGAATTGACAAACATTAATGGTCGAAGTTTTTCAGCTTTTACCCAGCGAAACAAGTGTTAGACTATTTTAAAGCTTGGGAGGACCATCGTGACACCAATGATGTCGCAATACATGGAAATTAAATCTGACTATTCTGAGGCTTTATTATTCTACAGAATGGGCGATTTCTATGAGTTATTTTTTGAAGATGCTAAAGTTGCAGCAAGTGCTTTAAATATCGCTTTAACAAAACGAGGAAAGCATAGTGGAGAAGATATACCAATGTGTGGGGTCCCTCATCATTCTGCAGAAAACTATATTTACACATTAATAAACAAAGGTTTTCGCGTTGCAATTTGTGAACAAATGGAAAGCCCAGAAGAAGCGAAAAAAAGAGGTTACAAAGCTGTAGTTAGAAGAGAGGTTGTAAGGCTAGTCACTCCTGGAACCTTAACAGAAGATAACTTGTTAGACGCTAAGAAAAGTAACTACCTTGCTGCTTATTCTTTAGTACATGGAGAGGCATCAGTTTCTTGGATCGATATTTCAACTGGTTCTTTTTACATTTCCAGCATAAAGCCAGAAAGATTAGCCTCGGAATTAACCAGGCTTTCTCCTAGTGAAATTCTGCTTTCTGAAGATTTAGCAAAAGCGCATCGGGATCTAGCAGAGGAGTTTGGTATCAGTGTCACAGAGCTTGGAAATTCTGCTTTTGACAGCAGCTCCGCACGAGAACGTTTAAAAAAAATCTTTAACGTTGAGACCGTCGATGGCTTGGGAAACTTTAATAGGGCCGAACTATCATCTATGGGAGCCATCATAGAATATTTACAAATAACACAAAAGGGCAAGCTCCCATTATTATCAAGACCAAGGCGCGAACTAAACGCATCCTTTATGACTATAGATACAGCAACTAGAAAAAACTTAGAGCTAACAAGGGGGCTTTCTTCTGGAAATAAATCTGGTTCACTTCTTTCAGTAATTGATCATACTTTAACATCAGGTGGGGCAAGATTATTAGAAAAGAGAGTGTCCGCCCCTTCTACTAATCTAGATGAAATAGAAAAAAGATTAAACGGTCTAGATTTTATGATAGCTGATGCAGACTTATCGTCTAGCCTTCGGTCAGAGCTCAGAAAAGTTCCTGATTTAGATAGGGCATTATCCAGAATTTCATTGGACAGGGCTGGCCCAAGAGACTTGGTTTCTATTCGAAATGGATTGCTTCAATCCTCCATTATATCAAAGATGCTTTCACGTTTCGCTTTGCCAAAACTCATAGAAGAGAAGTTGGCTATTTTTCCAGAACAAGATAAATTTTTAGATTTACTTTCTGAAGCCCTTGTGGATGAGCCACCTATATTGGCAAGAGATGGCGGATTTATTAGAGAGGGTTTTGATCCCAAATTAGATGAAGCCAGAAGACTAAAAAATGAAGGGAAAAAGATCATTGCTGAGATGCAAATGGGCTATATGAAAACCGCTGGCATTCAGTCTCTTAAAATAAAACATAACAATGTTCTCGGATATTTTATCGAAACACCAGCCACTCATGCCGAGCGCATGTTATCGCCCCCTTTATCTGATACCTTTATCCATAGACAAACAACAGCAAATCAAGTTCGTTTTTCAACTGTTGAGCTTTCTGAGGTTGAAACTAAGATTTTAAACGCAGCTAGTCATTCTTTGGAGATAGAAAAGCAAACCTTCAAAGATTTATGCGATAGAATATTAAAGTTTGGCCAATGTATCGCCGATGTTGCCAGTTATTTATCAGAAATAGACCTCGCTGTTGCCTTTTCTGTATTAGCTAAAAATCAGTCTTGGGTTAAGCCCGCCGTTGATTTGTCACAAAGTTTTGAGATTTCTGGTGGACGCCATCCTGTAGTTGAAGACGCTTTGAAGAAAGAGGGTAAGGCATTTATCTCAAATGAATGTGTCTTAAGCGATGGAAAAATCTGCCTGCTTACTGGGCCAAATATGTCTGGAAAATCAACTTTTCTGAGACAAAATGCTATCATCGTTTTATTGGCTCAAATTGGTTGTTTCGTTCCTGCCACTTCAGCCAAAATAGGTATTGTATCGCAGCTTTTTAGCCGTGTTGGTGCGTCAGACGACTTAGCCAGGGGTCGATCTACCTTTATGGTCGAAATGGTGGAAACCGCATCTATCCTTAACCAGGCTGATGAAAACTCTTTTGTAATACTGGACGAAATTGGCAGAGGAACAGCAACGTATGACGGCCTATCCATCGCTTGGGCTACTTTAGAACATTTGCATAATGTAAATAAGGCACGAGCACTATTTGCCACACATTACCATGAATTAACGCATTTATCGGCTGAAATGGATCGACTAGAAAACTCTACTGTCGAAGTCAAAGAATGGGAAGGTGAGGTTGTGTTTTTACATGAAGTTAGAAGAGGCGCTGCTGATCGGTCCTACGGCGTTCAAGTCGCCAAGCTCGCTGGATTGCCGGAAAATGTAATAAAAAGATCAAAACTTATATTAGAAAAACTTGAAAAGGGGCACTACCAGGGCCAATCAAACTTAAAGGGACTAGTTAGTGATCTTCCTTTATTTTCTAACGACCAAAACTCCCATGACCCTACAGATAAAAAAGTAGACCCACTTCACGAAGAAATAAAAAACATTAATTTAGACAGCACATCACCCAGGGACGCCTTGGAGTTTCTCTACAAGTTAAAAGAAACCCTAAAACATTAAAATGTTAGTTGTTCGATGACACTCCTACATGTGCGGGGCGCAACAGGCGATCATGTAACATAAAACCTTCAGAAGAAACTTCGATAATATCACCGGCTTTTGTGCCCGGAACAGGGGCCTCAAACATGGCCTCGTGTAGCTGCGGATCGAATTTATCACCAATTTCTGGAGATATGGGTTTTATCCCGTGTTTTGAAAAAACATTCAATAATTCTCTCATCGTAAGCTCAACGCCTTCAATCACGGAACCAACGATTTCTTTTTGATCAGCAGTAATAGAATCAACAGCTCTTTTCATATTATCATATATCGGCAAAAGATCCCTCGCCAATTTAGATCCACCGTAGTTCTCTGCCTCTTTTCGATCTTTATCTGCCCTTTTTCGGGCATTTTCTGCATCGGCAAGCGCTCTCATAAACCTCTCACGATATTCATCTCGCTCTGCTGTAACTTCATCTAGTTTTTCTAGCTCAGCTGCCTCTGCATCAATATCTATTAATTCATCTTTATCTAATTCAGATTCTTCTACTTCATCCACGAATTCTTCTTTTTTTTGCTCAGCCATTCATCACCTCTTATTTCGGTCAGAAATCATTTTTCCAACCAGTTGCGCGGTATAATCCACCACCGGAACTATTCGCCCATAGTTTAATCTTGTAGGACCTATTACTCCTACAGCACCAATAATCTTACGATCTGAGTTCATATAAGGGGAGACAACCAAAGATGAACCCGTCAAAGAAAAAAGTTTGTTTTCCGATCCTATAAAAATTCTTACCCCTTCGCCTTTTTCAGTAAGCTCTAAGAAGTCTGCTATATCGCGTTTTCGTTCCAAATCGTCAAATAGATTTTTTATTCTTTCTAAGTCTTCTTGTTGTGAAGATTCATTTAGAAGATTTGCTCTTCCTTTTACAATTAATCGTTCGTGCCGTTCTTCAGTATCTTCCCAAAGTGCTAGACCGCTCTGCACCAAGTCGCGAGCCAAAGTATCGAGTTCTTGCCGTCGGTAATCAATTTCATTTTTGATTAATTTTTTAGCTTCGCTTAATGTGTTCCCCTCCATAAGAGCATTTAAAAAATTTGCCGCCTCTTTCATAGAGCTTGGCGTTTGACCCGGTGGGGGCTTAAATAGTCGATTTTCAACATGACCATCAGCATAAACTAAGACAACCAGGGCTTGGCTTATTGATAAAGGTAAAAACTCCACATGCTTAATTGGAGCTTCGCGTTTCGGTGTTAAGACCAGAGAAGCTCCTTGTGTCACACCCGATAATGTTGTGGAAATGTCATCTAGAATTTCGTCGACCTGATTGGTTTCATCTGAAACTATCTTATCAATTTTTTTTCTATCATTTTTGTCAACCTCTGATACCTCCAAAATACCATCCACAAACATTCTTAAACCTTGCTGGGTTGGTATTCTTCCGGCACTTGTGTGTGGGCTTCCTAGTAGTCCTAAAAACTCTAGATCTTGCATAACAATTCTAATTGTTGCGGCTGAAATATCTTCACTGAATTCACGCGAAAGGGTTCTTGATCCAACAGGCTCACCATCTGCCAAATAGCCTTCTACCACTCTACGAAATACTTCGCGCGAGCGGTTGTTCATTTCCTCAAGAATTTCTTTTTTTTCAATCATCGGGACGTGTTTTAGCTTATATATTTCAATTAGCCTAATGAAAAACTTCAAACAGGGTTGCAAATTCACTTAATCGAGATGTATTTCCAATTTAAAGTTGAAAGGATTTAAAATGCGCCCATCTGGTCGAAAACTTGACGAAATGAGAAACGTTTCAATAGAAACAAACATAACTATGCATGCTGAGGGAAGCTGCATAATTAAAATGGGCGATACTCATGTTATATGTACCGCGACAGTAGAAGACAGAGTACCACCATTTATCAAAGGATCTGGTATGGGGTGGGTCACTGCTGAATATGGTATGTTACCAAGATCAACCGGTTCCAGAATGCGAAGGGAAGCCGCTTCAGGTAAGCAAGGTGGTAGAACAGTCGAGATCCAAAGGCTTATCGGACGATCTTTACGAGCCGGTGTTGATAGGCTTGCTTTAGGTGAAAGACAGATAACAATCGATTGTGACGTAATACAAGCAGATGGTGGAACGCGCTGTGCTTCAATAACAGGAGGCTGGGTGGCACTACGGCTTGCTATAGATAATCTTATGAACTCTAATTTAATTCTAACTGACCCTTTGGTTTCGCCAGTTGCAGCTGTTAGTTGTGGTATTTATGCAGGACAACCTGTTTTAGATCTTGATTACTCTGAAGATAGTGAAGCAGGCGTGGATGGAAACTTTATTATGCTTGAAAACGGTAATATGATAGAAACCCAAATAAGCGCCGAGAGCGCCACATATTCTAGAGATCAGTTAAATAGCCTTATAGATTTGGCAGAAAAGGGTACCTCAGAACTCTTTGACATACAACGGGCAGCCAGACATTGATGCGAAAGTTTCATGGGGAAAAATTAGTGGTTGCTACTCATAATGAGGGAAAATTAGAAGAAGTACGTGCACTGTTTGCAAATAAGTCAGTTAAAATTCTAAGTAGTAAATCACTTGATCTACCAGAACCCAAGGAAACAGAGGATACTTTCATTGGAAATGCGCGCATAAAAGCGCATTCAGCATCAAAAATTACCAAACTACCTGCTCTTGCTGACGATAGTGGTATTACTATTGACGCTCTAAACGGATCACCAGGAGTGTATACTGCTGATTGGGCTGAAACGCCGGCCGGTAGAGATTTTTTCGTTGCGATGGAAAAAACATATCGAGCTTTAGAGGAAAAATCCGCACCCTATCCGAGAAAAGCCCAGTTTAGATGTACCTTAGTTTTAGCTTGGCCAGATGGCCATGACGAAGTGTTTGAGGGAACCCTGGATGGTCAAGTTGTTTGGCCACCACGAGGTTTGGACGGTCATGGTTATGATCCAATTTTTCAACCTGAGGGATATAGCATTACCTGTGGGGAAATGAGTTTCGAAGAAAAAAATAGGATAAGCCATCGATCTGTTGCTTTTAAAAAACTAGCCAGAGCTTGTTTTGACTGAGGACTGGGAAAATGGTGGGTTTGGGATTTATATCCATTGGCCCTTCTGCACAGCGAAATGTCCTTACTGCGATTTCAACAGTCATGTTAGAAGTAATATTAATCAAAAACAATGGCTTAAGGCTTATTTGAATGAGATAAAGAGAGTCTCAGAAAAAACGCCCAACCGAATATTAAATTCTGTTTTCTTTGGGGGCGGCACACCAAGCCTCATCGAGCCATCAATTATTGGTGATGTATTAAACGAAATCCAAAAACATTGGAAAACAAAAAATAACTTTGAGGTTACGTTAGAAGCAAACCCAGGTTCAGTCGATGCTAAAAATTTTAACGCATATAAAGAAGCCGGTGTTAATCGCGCGTCTATGGGAATTCAGTCTCTCAATACAAAAGACTTAAAAGCCCTAGGCCGAACTCATACTGTTGAAGAAGCACTAGCTGCTTTTGAAATAGCTCGACAAAACTTCAAAGCCGTAAGCTTTGATTTAATTTATGCAAGACAAAACCAGAATATTAGTCAGTGGGAAAAAGAATTAAGCTTAGCCTTGAGCTTAGAGGCAAGCCATATGTCTTTATATCAATTAACTATTGAGCAGGGAACAGCATTTGGCAACCGTTACAATCGGGGGTTGTTAAAAGGCTTACCTAATGATGATACTTCTGCAGATATGTATGATCTGACTTTAAGCTTATGTGAAGATCGCGGACTCGTATCTTATGAGGTATCTAATTATGCTCACGAAGGCTACGAAAGCATACATAACCTCATTTACTGGCGCTATGGAGACTACATTGGAATAGGGCCAGGTGCTCATGGTCGTCTTACTATTGATGGAAAAAAATACGCTACCGAGACAGTCTTGTCGCCAGAAGCTTGGCTTAAAAAGGTAGAATGTGATGGATCAGGAGAGTCAAATTCTGTTGAGTTAACAGATCAACAGCAGGCTGCCGAATTTGTCATGATGGGCTTAAGATTGAAGGAGGGAATTAATTATCAAAGGTTCAAAGACTTATCAGGTTCTACTTTCTCTAAAACAAAACTTAATTTTTTGAAGGACTTAAATCTCATCAAACAAAAAGACGGATACATAGCCACAACTAATTCTGGAAGAAAAGTTTTAAACTCTGTTCTTACAGAACTTTTAAATTAACGGTTATTTTTAAGTACTCTTTAAAAGTTTTTCACAAATACGATCGAGCTCATCCAAAGTCTTATAAGTTATTGAAAGTAAACCTTTTTCTTTGCCCTCTTCATGATTAATTGACACCTTCATTTTTAATGCTGCAGACAGATCAGACTCTAAGATAATTGTATCAGCTGGTTTTTCGTTTGTCTTATTCTTGGTTTTTGCTTCTTTTAGAATCGCTTTCTTAGCTAAAAGTTCTGCATCTCTAACTGAAAGGCCTTGTGAAATTATCTGTTTTGCTAACGCCAGAGGGTTATCACATGTTACCAAGGCCCGGGCATGTCCGGCTGTCAATTTTCCTGAAATTAGAAAATCTTGTACCTCTGCTGGAAGATTGAGCAGTCTTAGCAAATTCGCTATGTGGCTCCTGCTTTTCCCAATTTCTTTAGAAAGACCTTCTTGGGTATGATTAAAGTTATCCATTAAATTCTTATATCCAAGCGCTTCTTCTACAGGGTTTAAATCAGCCCTTTGTACATTTTCAATTATGGCTGTTTCTAGAACCTCTGTATCAGTAAACTCTCTTACAATAACTGGTAATTCATGAATTTGTGCTCTTTGGGCCGCACGCCAGCGACGCTCTCCAGCAACAATTTCAAAGCTTTCTTTGGTTCCTTGCTTTTTTCTTACAATCAGAGGTTGTACTACTCCTTTTGTTTTAATCGAATTAGCCAATTCGATAAGTTTTTCTTCTTGAAACGTTTTCCTAGGCTGATTTGGATTTGGATATATTTTTTCAACCGGTACGAGCTTCTCGAGTGTCTGATTTTCTGAGTTTATGCTACTACTTATGGGATCGTTATTAATGTCAGCCATTAAAGACGACAATCCTCTTCCAAGGCCTCGTGGTTTACCTTTTCTTTCTACCATCAAAATCTCCTATCAAGAATTATTTGCTAATAACTCTTTGGCCAAATCCATATATGCTTTTGAACCCTTTGAGGAAGGATCGTAAGTTAAAACGGGCATTGAATATGAAGGCGCTTCACTCACCCGTACATTTCGTGGAATAATCGTTTTAAAAACTAGTTCTTTTAGATTGCTCCTAGCATCAGCCTCTACCTGTTTAGATAAATTATTTCTTCCATCAAACATTGTTAAAATTATCCCTTCAACTCGAAGGCTCTCATTTGCATTTTGACGTACTTCTTTAACTGTTAATAAAAGTTGTGAGAGGCCCTCGAGCGCAAAAAACTCACTCTGCAATGGTATTAAAACAGAGTGCGATGCTACCATTGCGTTAACCGTTAAAATATTTAAAGAAGGTGGACAGTCAATCAGAATATAGTCATATTTTTGTTTGTTTTCTTGCTTTTTTCGTAGTGCCTCGTACAATAGATGGCTTCTTTTTTCATTTGATATCAAGTCTATGTCTGCAGAGCTCAAATCTATCGTTGCAGGAACAATGCTCAAACCTGATATTTCTGTTTCCATTGCGACCTTTTCTAGTGGAACACCCTCAACCAAAAATTCATATGTCGATAATTCTCGATCCTCTACCTCTACACCCAAACCAGTGGATGCATTTCCTTGGGGATCTAAGTCTATTATTAGAACTTTCTTTTCTAATTCTGACAATGCCGCTGCTAAGTTAATCGTTGTAGTTGTTTTACCAACCCCGCCTTTTTGATTTGTCACTGAAATTATTTTTGCAGTTTTGGACTTATTAGCTGGCACGCGAAAGCTCTCCTATTTTCAAAACCACTGACTTTTCATCAGTTATACTGGTAACTGCTTCCCAACTAAAGTTCCAGGTTTTCTCTGCAGCAACCAATTCTTCTCTCCAAGACTTTCCCTTTGAAAATATAAGAGTGGTATTATCACTCAAATGGTTACATGATAAATCAAGAAGACTGGGTAAATCAGCTAGAGCCCTAGCTGATATTACATCAGCCTGCTGCCTATCACACCTCTCTATCCTATTGTTTATAATAGATAAATTTAAATTTAATTCTCTTTTTACAGTGCTGAGAAAAACACATTTTCTTTTATCGCTTTCAACCAAGACTGTCTCACAACCAATATTTTTGTCCTGAGCAAGAATTGCCACGACCAGTCCAGGAAATCCTGCCCCAGATCCCATATCCAACCATTTTTTAAAACTTTTGTTGTTAGCATAAAAAATCTGGGCTGAGTCTAAAATATGACGATTCCATATTTCAGGTACAGTTTTTTTAGAGATTAGATTTATACTCTTATTCCACTTTTCAACAAGTAACCCAAGCCGCTGTAAGAGTACTATTGTTTCACGTGAAACATCTATTAGAATATCATCTTTCATCCGGCCTTAATCTGATTTTGACCCTGTTTAACTTTTGATAATATTAAAAAAAGAGCTGCCGGCGTCATTCCTTCTATACGGGAAGCTTGAGCTATATTTTTTGGTTTTTGAGAAAATAATTTATTTTTTAATTCGTTGGATAGGCCAGACATTGACTTATAATCAAAATTAGATGGTATTTTGATTGCTTCGTCTCTTTTGACAGCTTCTATATCTTTCTTCTGTCTGTCGATATAGTTTGAGTACAGCGCGTCTCTATGGGCCTGCTGTTGAATTTCAATTTCTATATCTGACAACCTGTTATCAAATACTGTTATGTTATCAAAGGTTATATTTGGAAATGCCAATACTTGTTTCAGGTTTCTTTTATTCCCATCTTGGCTCACCAAAATACCCTGGGCTATCAGTTGGTTTGGAGTAAACTCTTTTTCAGAAAGTATTTTATTGCATTCCTCTATTTTGTCGACTTTATCTAAGAATGCTTCCTTTCGAAATTTCGATATACAGCCTATTTCTATGCCTTTTGGGGTCAATCGTTGATCTGCATTGTCAGCACGCAATGAAAGCCTGAACTCCGCTCTAGACGTAAACATTCTATAAGGCTCACTTACACCTTTAGAAATTAAGTCATCTATCATAACACCTATATAACTATCTGACCTCGAAAAAGTAATTGTTTCTTCTTCACTTGATGCTGCCGCTGCGTTTAATCCAGCAACCAATCCCTGAGCCGCAGCCTCTTCATAGCCTGTTGTTCCATTGATTTGACCTGCAAGATAGAGACCGCTTACACCATTAACGCTTAAAGTTAGTGATAATGACCTAGGATCAACATAGTCATATTCTATCGCATAGCCTGGTTGTAAAATCTCAACTTTGTCTAATCCTTTTATTGAGCGCACATATTCTTTTTGGGTTTTTTCTGGAAGTGATGTAGAAATTCCATTAGGATATATAGTGTCTACCGAAAGACCTTCTGGCTCTAAAAACACCTGATGTGAGCTTTTATCCCTAAATCTGACTATTTTATCTTCTATAGAAGGACAGTATCGAGGACCCACGCCGTCTATATGACCTCCATACATTGCTGATTTTGAGAGATTTTTTTCTATAATCTCATGCGTTTTCTCGTTGGTAAAGGTTATTCCACATGAAATTTGCTCTGCTGTTGGGTTTTTTGATAAAAAGGAAAACATTGTTGGGTCAACATCGCCAGGCTGCCTTTCTAGCTCTTCCCAATTTATAGATTTTCCATTTAATCGTGGAGGTGTTCCCGTTTTTAATCTACCCAGTTTTAGACCAAAACCCTCAATCTTTTCCGCAAGTTTTAATGATGGATTTGAGCCCATACGGCCAGCTGAGTATGAAACCTCTCCTATATAAACCTTTCCTCGAAGAAATGTTCCGGTAGTTATAATGGTTGATTTTGCTAAAATTTCAGAACCATCGGCTAAAATTACACCCCTTACCTCATCATGTGAACCAACAAGATCGACAACTTCACCCTCTACGATGGAGAGGTTTTCAATTGATTTTAAAGCTCTTTTTATTGAGTTTTGATATAACAATCGGTCGGCCTGAACCCGCGGCCCTTGAACGGCAGGTCCCTTTTTGCGATTTAGTAATCTAAACTGAATACCCGCCTGATCCGCCGAACGCGCCATAATACCGTCCAGCGCATCAATTTCACGCACCAAGTGACCTTTTCCAAGGCCACCAATAGCAGGATTACATGACATTATACCGAGATCAGAGGATTTCAGCGTAACGAGAGCTGTACTGGCACCCATCCTCGATGAAGCCGCAGCAGCCTCACTACCTGCATGTCCACCACCAACCACGATCACGTCAAATTGTTTCACGTGAAACACTCCTTACTTTCCCAAACAAAAAGACGAGAAAATCTCATCAAGAACTTTTTCTACATCTACTTTACCAAACAATTCATCTAAGGTGTAGGCAGTTTGTCTTAATTCTTCTGCCGCCAGATCATAAAAGCCTGGACCATCAGTTACAAATTTTTTTGCTGTTTTTAGCTTATTTATAGATCTATCGATGGCTTCCTTATGCCGAAACCTTGTTGCAATACCCTGGTTTTGCAAATTATTTCCTAATGCGTTTTTAATAGAGTCTATCATTTTATCTATGCCAAAACCTGTAACAGCTGAAAGACCATTTTTCATATCACCATCATCACATTTTGATATAAAAGTTAAAATGTTTGGGTTCTTTATTTCTGGCAGTTTTTTACCATCATCTGTAAGCACGATAACCAGATCTGACGAATTAGCTCTTTCAATAGCCTTATAAATACCTTTTGTTTCGATCAAATTGTTTGTCTCTCTCAATCCAGCTGTATCAAGCATCGTTACAGGCAGACCGCCCAAATCCATCTTTACTTCTATGATGTCCCTAGTCGTTCCAGCTTGTTCTGATGTGATTGCAGCCTCTCTACCAGCTAGTGCATTTAAAAGTGTAGACTTACCAACATTTGGTTTACCCACTATAGCCACTTCAAAGCCTGATCTTATTCTCTCTGCAACATTTATACCGGTAGACTCAAAACTTAAGTCATTGATAATATTGGATAAAATAGATATTACATCTTCAGAAACATCTGTAGGAACCTCTTCGTCAGCAAAGTCTATAGTTACTTCAATTAAAGCCATTGCTTTAATTATCATGGAGCGCCATTCTTGGGCACGTTCCCCTAATTTGCCCGAAAGAACTTTTAAAGCCTGTACTCTTTGAGCTTCTGTTTCAGCCTCTATAAGATCTGCAAGACCTTCTATTTCTGCTAAATCAAGCTTTTCATTTGAAAAAGCCCGCCGTGTAAACTCTCCAGGTAGTGCTTGTCGAAAATTAGCGATTTTTGAAAGCGTTTCTATAGTCTTTTTTATCACAGCTATACTGCCATGAAGATGCAATTCAACGACATCCTCACCTGTAAAACTATGAGGGCCTTTAAAGGGAAGCACTAAAGCCTTATCAATATGTAATCCTTCTTGTGTGTATAAGTTACAAAGTATTGTTTTACTTGGTTTAATTCTAATATCGTTACACAAAACATTTAACGACATAAAAGCATCTGGACCTGAAATCCGAACAATTGCAACTCCTGCGCGTCCCTGTGGTGTGGCAAGCGCATAAATAGTATCAGCCATAAAAAATCCCTAGATCAGGTATTCATAGAATCGAAGAACTCAGAATTTGTCTTTGTTTGTTTTAATTTTGATAAAAGAAATTCAATCCCATCCGTCGTTCCCATTGGATTTAGAATACGTCTCAAAACAAATGTTTTCTGTAAATCAATTTTATCTATAAGAAGGTCTTCTTTTCGTGTG
This sequence comes from Paracoccaceae bacterium, assembly GCA_902543185.1. Lineage (GTDB taxonomy): Bacteria > Pseudomonadota > Alphaproteobacteria > Rhodobacterales > Rhodobacteraceae > Salinivivens. Next base: position 96,112 of record CACBXB010000001.1, on the reverse strand, counting down.
CCAGACTTCAATATATCTATAGCTGGGAAAACCCTTTTATCGGCAACTTTTCTGTCTAACACGATTTCACTGTTGCCTGTTCCTTTAAATTCTTCGAAGATAACTTCATCCATTCTACTACCTGTATCTATCAAAGCTGTAGATATGATGGTTAACGAGCCACCTTCTTCTATGTTTCGAGCAGCCCCAAAGAAACGTTTTGGTCTTTGAAGAGCATTTGCATCTACTCCACCTGTTAAAACTTTACCTGATGAGGGTATTACGGTGTTAAATGCTCTACCTAATCGAGTTATAGAATCCAAAAGAATAACAACATCCCGCTTATGTTCAACAAGTCGCTTTGCTTTTTCTATCACCATTTCTGATACTGCAACATGCCTAGCTGCGGGCTCATCGAATGTTGAAGATATCACCTCTCCTTTTACTGATCTCTGCATATCAGTAACTTCTTCTGGTCTCTCATCTATCAAAAGAACTATAAGATAACACTCTGGGTGATTTTGCTCTATACTGTGAGCTATATTTTGCAGGATAACTGTCTTACCAGTCCTTGGTGGTGCAACAATAAGCGACCGTTGGCCCTTACCAATAGGTGCTACTAAATCTATAACTCTCGCTGATTTATCTTTAACCGTTGGATCTTCTATTTCCATAATAAGGCGCTCATCCGGATATAGTGGTGTAAGATTATCGAAAGCTATTTTGTGTTTTGCTTTATCGGGATCTTGGAAATTTATTTGATGCGCTTCAATTAAAGCAAAGTACCTTTCGTTATCTTCTGGTGCTTTTATTAATCCCTCTATCGTATCACCTGTTCTCAATGAGTATTTTCTAATCATTTCTGGGGATACGTAAATATCATCTGGACCTGGTAAATAGTTAGCTTCAGGCGACCTTAAAAAACCAAACCCGTCTTGTAAAACTTCAAGAACACCATCTCCCGCAATCTCCCAGCCTTCATCGGCTCTTTCGCGTAAGATTTGAAACATAATTTCACCCTTGCGCATAGTTGATGCATTTTCTATTTCTAATTCTTCGGCCATAGAAAGAAGATCTTTAGGTCTCTTAACCTTTAAATCAGATAGATTTAATCGAGTAGAAGACATACCGGTACCTGCTAATAATAAATTATTGAAAAACAACACAGAACAGTGCTGTGTAATTCCGGTACACTGTGTACCAAATTGAGTCAACTTCTTTAGAAATTTATACTCATTAGCTCTTCTATTTAGTTAGAAGAAAAATAAAAAACTTTTATCAATATTAAAATAATATTTATATAAGATGTAGAAGATATAGTAGGTATCGAAAAAGGTGTGGATTAAATTTAATCCACATATTAATCAAACAAAATTTTATTGTAAGTAATTAAAAAATATAAAAAAAAAATTTAATTAACAATTTGTGGGTTATTATTAAAGTTCATAATCACAAAGGATAAAATGTAATTTATTTATTATAAAGAACAGAATAAATTAAAAACATAAGAAAAAAATATAATGTTAACAAATACAGTGAAACAAAACATTTTTTATCCACAAAACCATACATGGATTTATTAATGGGCGAAGAACTTATACTAGCGTCTTCTTCTGAATTGAGAAAAGAACTATTAGAAAAGTCGAATATATCTTTCGTGCCAGTAAAGCCAAATATAGACGAGGATGCTGTAATATCCTCTTTATTGGTCGAAAATTATTCACCCCGCGACATAGCAGATGCATTGGCAGAATTGAAAGCTAGCAAGATTTCCTTAAAAACCCCAGATAGTTTGGTATTGGGATGCGATCAGATTTTAGAATTTGAAGGTATTTTATTAGAGAAACCACCATCTAAAAACGAAGCTGTTCAGCAATTAATGAAAATTTCAGGAAAAAAGCATAGAGCGTATTCTGCAGCGGTTATATGCGAAAACTCTAAACCAATCTGGCGTTTCGTTGGTAAAGCGGATTTATTTTTAAAAAATAATAGTGAGGAATATATTTCTGACTATGTAAATAGAAATTGGAATAGTATTAAACACAGTGTGGGGGGGTATAAAATAGAAAAAGAAGGTTGCCGTTTATTTTCAAAGATTAACGGTGATTATTTCTCTGTTTTGGGTATGCCATTACTAGAAATTATAAACTTCCTGTGTATCAGAGGTGTAATAGATGGATGATGTAAGGCCACGCTTAGCAGCTGTTTTAGGCAATCCAATATCGCACTCAAAATCGCCTAGAATGCACAATTATTGGTTAAAGCAAAACAAATTAAATGGTTATTATATACCAATAAAAGTTGAACTAGAAAATTTTGAGGAAACCATACGAGCGTTAGTGAGTATGGGATTTTCTGGAGTTAATGTTACTATACCACATAAATTATCAGCTCTTAAGATAGCAGATGAAAGCTCAAGCACAGCCCAATATATTGGTGCAGCGAACACTTTAACGTTCACCCAAGAAAATAAAATATATGCAGATAATACAGACTCTTACGGTTTTATAAATAACATAAAATGCAAATATCCAGACTGGAATCCAAAAAAAGGAACGTCAGTAGTATTAGGAGCAGGAGGAGCCAGTAGAGCTGTCATCGCAGCGTTACTATTAGAAGGTTCTAAAGAAATAATAGTTCTAAACAGAACTATTGAAAAGGCTGAAGCACTTAAAGAAGATTACGATAATAAAATCACCGTTGAGTCTTGGAAAAATATAAATGAGGTAGCGGCCTCCAGTACCAATATAATCAACACTACTTCACTGGGTATGAATAATGAATCATTTATTGCTATCCATCCAAACGCTATACCTGAAACGGCGCTTGTCTCAGATTTAGTTTACACACCTTTAGAAACAAACTTTTTGAAAATGGCAAAAAACAGAGGATCTAGAACGGTGGATGGCTTAGGCATGTTAATTCACCAGGGCGTACCAGGTTTTGAAGCTTGGTTTGGTCAAAAACCTTTAGTTACTGAAGAACTTAGAAAGATATTAATAAAATGAAATTCAAACTTGGTCTAACAGGATCAATGGGGATGGGTAAAACAAGCACAGCAATCTTGTTCCAAAAACACAATTGCGGAGTGTGGGATGCTGATAAAGCTGTTCACAGACTTTATGGAAAAGATGGTGATGCTGTAAAGCCGATAGCTAAGTATTTTCCGAAAGCTATAACAGAGGGCTCGGTAAATAGGACAGCGCTAAAAAAATATCTGAGCGCAGATTTTGATAAGATAACCCTGTTGGAAAAAATTGTTCATCCCTTAGTGTCTGCAGATAGAGAAAAATTTATCGAAAAAACAAAATATAAGATCAATGTGTTCGACATACCGTTGTTGTTTGAGACTGGTTCTAATAAAATTATGGACAAAGTAGCGTGTGTTTATGTCTCTAACTCTATTCAAATGGAGAGAATACTGTCACGAAAATCCATGACGGAAGAACAAATAGAAAAAATAAATCAACAACAGATGCCAATAGAAGAGAAATGTAGGTTGTCAGATTTCGTTATAGAAACCTACAATAAAGACGATACTGAAAAAAAAGTTGTAAGTATAATTAAAGAAATAGAAAGCTATTTAGATGCGTGAAATAGTTTTAGATACAGAGACCACGGGGCTCGACCCTGCAACTGGTGATAGAATAGTAGAAATAGGAGCCATTGAACTTTGGAACCACCTTCCCACAGGTAAAACATTTCATAAATACCTGAACCCAGAGCGGAACATGCCCGAAGAAGCACAGGCCGTCCATGGTTTGACGGAGGAATTTTTAAAGGATAAGCCTGTATTTTCTCAAATAGCAGATGATTTTTTGGCATTTATAAAAGACTCAAAGCTGGTCATACACAATGCTTCGTTTGATATGAAATTTATAAATGCAGAATTGGCGTTAGTTAAAAAAACCAGGCTGCCAGGCAATATAGCTATAGATACTCTGGGAATAGCAAGAAAAAAATTTCCAGGATCACCAGCCTCATTAGATGCATTATGCAGGCGTTTTAATATCGATAATTCCTCGAGAACAATGCATGGCGCTTTGTTAGACTCAGAGATATTGGCAGAGGTTTATTTGGAGCTTATCGGCGGTCGTCAACCAGACTTTGGTTTATCTAATGAACACAACACTGGTGAAACAAAAGTCGATGAAAAAAGACAAGTATTTAAGCGGCCTAAGCCACTAAAAAATCGTTTAACCGTTAACGATGAAGATGCTCATACAGAATTTGTGCAAAAACTAGGGACCAATTCTATGTGGAATAAATTAGTTACAAAAACTAATTTTTAGTCGCTTTTTCTGCTTCTTGTTGACGCCGAGCAATTTCGTTTTGGTATAAAGCTAAAAAATTAATTTGTTCAAGATTTAAGGGCGGAAAACCACCATCACGCGTCACATCTCCAACTATACGTCTTAGATATGGGAATAAAATTCTTGGACATTCGATCATTAAATAGGGGTGGATTTGGTCCTCAGGAACACCGGTCACTTCAAATATACCTCCATATTCTATTTCTAATATAAAAAGCTCAGAGTTTTCATTATCATTAGAAGGTTCAGTGGCATTTGTTTTAGCTGAAGAAACAACCGATAATTTTATCAACACTTCATATTGGTCTTCGGGTTTTCTTTTTTTCGCATCAAGATTAACTTTAACTTTGATGTCTGGGGGTGTGTTGGTGTCTAGTCCCTTTTGCGCTAAAATATTTTCAAATGACAGATCCCTGATAAATTGGGCCAAAACCTTCGTATTGGGCTGAATCGCCTGTTTTTTCGTATCCGGTTGAACATTCTGTTTTTTCTTTCCCATTTATAACTCCAAGACACTCTTTAATATAATAATTTGATTTAATCATTATTATGCATTTTACTATCATTGGTCCACGGTGATTTTTCATCTGGTTCTACTTCTTTGTAGTCTGCAACTTCTATATCTGAATATTTATTTTTATGAGAACTGCTCCTTTCAGAGGGAGGGTATTTTACCAGATTGATCTTGTTTCTTAACCAAAAAAACGCAGCTTTTCTAACCCTTGGTAATAATAATAAAAACCCAACGGTATCAGTAAAAAACCCTGGCGTTAAAAGCAAAGCACCCGCAAACAAAATCATTGCACCGTGTGCTATTGGTTCTGTGGGATTTTCTAACTCATTAAATTTACTTTGGATTTCTTTTAAAACATTAATACCCTGTGTCTTAACTAAGACTGTACCCAGGATAGCAGTCAGTAAGACAATAAAAAGAGTGGGAAAAACACCAATAAATCCACCCAGTAATATGAAAAGCCAAATCTCCAAAAGTGGTATAAGGATAAATAGCAATAACAACCACATATTTTTATCTCCAATTTATCGGGTGGTGGACTTGTTGGGCCTTTGCACCTACATAGATAATGAGATAGAAAATTTCTACTTATTCTTTGATTGAGGCTTAAATGAACCCTGCGCTAATAGAATTAATTATCCTGGCTGGAATAGCCGTGTTTTTATTTTTGAGACTTAGGAGTGTTCTCGGAACTCGGGAAGGGTTTGAAAAACCACGTATGAAGCCGAAAAATGATGCACCCAAGAGAGATTTTAAGGTGATAGATGGTGGTGAAGACAAAGACATTACGGACAATGTGGAAAAAAATTCCTCATCTGCAAAGGCTCTAAAAACAATAAAAGAAAAAGATGAAAATTTTACTGTAAATGAATTCTTGTCCGGTGCGCGGTCTGCTTATGAATGGATCCTTATGTCATTCGAAAAAAATGAAATTGATGACATAAGAGGGCTTTTGAATGAAGAGGTTGCTGAAGCATTTGACTCAGTAGTAGAGCAGCGAATTTCGCAAGGTTTGACAATTGAAGCAGAATTCATCGGTGTTAGGGAAATGAAATTGGTAGATGCTAACTATAACTCGAAAACAAATACAGCAGAGATAGCAGTGTCTTTTATTGGAGAAATGACTTCAGTTGTAAAAAATTCTTCTGGAGAAATAGTCGAGGGTGACTCAAAGCAAATCAAAAGACAAAAAGACACTTGGACGTTTTCTAAGGATATTAAATCCTCTGATCCAAATTGGCTATTAGTTGCAACCGGTGAATAACGCATAAAAAGTAATTAAATGCTTTACCCAGACATTGGGTGGGAAAGATATGAAAAAGCGCGATCTAAGCGATGATGAAAAAGAGTTATGGAAAGAATTTTCTAAGTCCACCAAGCCCTTACCACATAAAAACAAGAAAACTCACGAGACAAAACCTGCGAAAAAGAAACGAATAAACTCTGTAAATTTAAAAGACCAAGAAAAATATTTCTTGGGAGTTCAAAAAACCCCAGCGCACGTTGAGAAGACCCCAGCCTTACCTATATTGAGTATGGATTCTAAACTTCATACTAAAATGCGACAGGGCAAAATAAGACCAGAAGCAAAGTTAGACTTACACGGACTAAACTTGTCTCAAGCGCAGCCGATTTTAACAAAATTTGTTTTGGATGCTCATGGCAAGGGTTTAAGACTTATCCTCATAATAACAGGAAAGGGAAGAAACTCTGAAGACTACGGAGTAATACCCAAAAAGAAGGGTGTTTTAAAAGCCACTGTTCCTGACTGGCTTTCTATGGAGCCCCTATCAAGCAAGATTCTTCAGATTACAAATGCTCACGTTAGGCATGGTGGTGGTGGCGCTTTTTATGTATATTTAAGAAAAAAACGATGAATATAGCTAAGCAAATTAGAGCACTAGACATAATAAGAACAAATTTTTGGATGCGTTAATGGAACTGACAGAAAACAAAATTATAAAATCGCAAAAAAAAATCGTTTGGAACGCTTTGATGTCATCAGAGGTACTTTCACAATGCATTCCAGGGTGCCAACAGATGACAGGCAACCCACAAGATGGCTTTGAAGCGACAGTTGTTCAGAAAGTAGGCCCAGTTAAGGCAACCTTTAAGGGGAAGGTTACGCTTTCGGATATTCTATCAGAAGAAAGTTTAAAACTGAGCGGAGAGGGAAAAGGAGGTGCAGCAGGTTTTGCTAAAGGAGAAGCGACCGTTAATTTATCGGAAGATAACAACATCACCACCTTATCTTATTCAGCAAACGCAAAGGTTGGTGGAAAACTTGCTCAGTTAGGAAGTAGAATAATAGATGGTTTTGCCAAAAAAATGGCTGATCAATTTTTTGAAAACTTCAAAGCTACAGTTGAGGGGACCGCTCTACCTGAAAAAGAAAAGAAAGGTTGGTTGAAGAAATAAATCAAACCTCACAGGCGGCCTTAATAGATTTTAAGTTTTCCCCATATGGATCAGGGTTCAATACTGATCCATTTTTAAATACAGCAGATCCAGCAACAAGTATGTTTGCACCCGCCTGAGCAGAAAGAGGAGCGGTCTCAGTAGTTATACCTCCATCAACTTCCAAGTGGATTGGTCGATCTGCTATCATTTCTCTTAGGGTTTTTATCTTTGTTAGCTGTGAGTGAATGAACTTCTGACCTCCAAAACCAGGGTTTACTGTCATAACACAAACTAAATCAATTTCATCCAGTAGGTATTCTATACTCTCTGCGGGAGTGGACGGGTTTAGTGCTATTCCTGCCTTACACCCAGAGGCTCTGATAGCTTGCATGGTTCTGTGTGAATGTTTTCCTGCTTCAATATGAGCAGTTATTATATCTGCGCCTGTTTTAGCAAAAGTTGTGATATAATCATCAACATTTGAAATCATCAAATGTACGTCCATTATTGTTTTTATGTGGGAACGAATAGCAGTGCAAAGTGGTGGACCAAAAGTTATATTGGGTACAAAATGCCCATCCATTACGTCAACATGTATCAAGTCTGCACCTTGGCGTTCTACAGCTTCAATTTCTTGACCAAAATTTGCAAAATCTGCTGAAAGAATAGACGGTGCTATTTTTATTGAACGATCAAAGCCCATACTGCTATCCTTACTTTGTGTTAGATAAGCCATACAATTTAAAAATTTAAATCTCAACTATTAGTCATTTTCTGACTAAAGAGTTTCAGTTACGTAAAGCTTAAAAATCAAAAGGTCAAAGAAAGTGTCGGCAAACCCTATAAAAGAAATCAAAGATAGTCTTGCTAAAATAAGACCTTATATTGTTACAACACCAACGTTTAAGACATTATCTTTTGGTCAAATAATGGATCTAAAGTTGGAACAGTTACAACACACTGGCAGTTTTAAATGTAGAGGAGCATTTAATTCACTTTTAGATAATGAGAAAGCAAAACAAGGAGTGATTGCCGCTTCTGGCGGGAACCATGGTGCTGCCGTTGCTTATGCTGCCAAAAAACTTGGCATAAAATCGCATATATTTGTTCCAGAACTATCTGGTAAAACAAAAATAGATTTAATTAAAAGAACTGGTTCTGATTTAACAATAGTACCTGGGGCATATGCAGACGCACTAGAAGCAGCAAACAGACACCAAAAAGAAACAGGCGCCGTATCGGTTCACGCTTATGATTCAAAGGAAACGATTATTGGACAAGGGACACTTTTTTGTGAGTGGGAAAATCAAGGGCTGGAAGCAGATACCATTATTATAGCCGTTGGCGGTGGTGGATTAATTTCTGGCGCTATTTCCTGGTTTCAAAACAGAAAGAAAATAGTGGCAGTCGAACCTGAAAATTGCTCCGCTCTAAACGTAGCATTGAAAAAGGGTAAGCCATCAAATGTCTCAGTATCTGGAGTTGCAGCAAGTGCACTGGGGGCAAAATCAATTGGAAATATTTGCTTTAATCTTTCAAAAGAAAATCAGATAGAGAGTTTGGTTATATCAGATGATGAAATCGAAACAGCTCGGAGACTGCTGTGGGAAAACCATCGAATTTTTGTAGAGCCGGCAGGAGCTGTGGCATTGGCCGCAATTATTTCTGGAAAATATAAGCCAAAGACTGATGAAAAACTTGCTGTCTTAATTTGTGGGGCAAATCCAAATATAATACCAGAATTTTAATCTGGGATTGTATCATTCTATTTCGCTGTTTATAGCGTCAGGAAATTTTGAGGAGCTAGAAGATGTCTAATGCTATACTAGAGGGTGAAATAGAGGCGGCGTGGAGTGTAAGAGAGTCAATAAGCCCTAAAACTAAAGGCAAAGTTCGCGACGCCATAGAAGAAACTTTGGAAGCTCTAGATAAAGGAAAACTTCGCGTAGCCGAAAAAACAAAAGATAATGTTTGGCAAGTTAATCAATGGGCAAAGAAAGCGGTGCTTCTAGGCTTTAGGATTAAAGACATGGAGATTCAAAGTGGTGGACCACAGTCCTCAGGATGGTGGGATAAAGTTGATAGTAAATTCAAAGGTTGGGGTGAGGAAGCTTGGAAAAAGGCCGGTTTCAGGGCTGTCCCTAATAGTGTTGTAAGAAAATCAGCATATATAGCACCAGGTGTGGTTTTAATGCCTTCCTTTGTAAATTTAGGCGCGTATGTTGATGAGGGAACAATGGTTGACACATGGGCCACAGTAGGAAGTTGTGCCCAAATAGGTAAAAATGTTCACCTTTCTGGGGGAGTTGGTATTGGGGGTGTTTTGGAACCAATGCAGGCAGGGCCTACTATCATAGAGGATAATTGTTTTATAGGGGCAAGATCGGAAGTTGTAGAAGGATGCATAGTCCGGGAGGGATCTGTCCTGGGAATGGGAGTTTATATAGGGCAATCTACTAAAATAGTAGATCGAGAAACTGGAGAGGTTATTTATGGAGAAGTTCCACCTTATTCTGTAGTTGTTTCTGGTTCTATGCCATCAAAAAATAATGTCAGTTTATATTGTGCTGTAATAGTAAAACGTGTTGATGAAAAAACTCGAAGTAAAACTGGCATAAATGAGCTATTAAGAGATTAATAGTAGTTTTAACATTCTAGCGTCACAATAAATGACAAACAAAACAAAGTCTGTTTATACTTTAGTTGTTCAAGTAGGCCGCTCTAAGAACGATGGGTTGCCAGCTGGCTCAACAGGAGCTGGTTTGTTATGTTACGCAAGTGGTATCGACGAACCAGAAGCTGTGAGAGAAACCGTGGCAATTTTAAAGCAGGCGGATCTGGCACCATTAGATGTTACCGGTCATGGTACGGTTGAAGATCGATTAACAGGTGGAGAAGAAATTGGTGACGAAGAATTAAATCTAATGGAGAGAGCAGAAAATGAAAACAGCGTAATTGTAGCCCAAATGACACCATTTTTTGAAAACTAAAAACAAATGTCGAAAGCAGCCTTAATAGATTTAGACGGCACTTTATCAGATTCTGGTTTAGCTATTATTAAATCTATCAATTACGCTTTGGAAAACTTAGGTTATGCAAAGCTGCAAGGTGATACTTCTTGGGTTGTTGGCCCGTCACTTTGGCCAACTTTTATTAAGCTTGGAATAAAAGAAAGTGAGCTAGAGCAAGCTATTTCATTATATAGAAAGTGTTATACTGAAGGCGCTATGTATGATGGGCTCTTTTATCCTGGGATTTTAGAACAGCTTAATACTCTTAAAACGCAAGGCTATTTATTAGCGCTGGTTACATCTAAACCAATTTCTTATGCTGGAAAAATAACCAAGTTTTTTGGAGCATCAGATTATTTAGATTTTGAGTTTGGTTCTGAATTAGACGGAACGCGTTCTGACAAAACAGAATTAATAAATTATGCCTTGAAAGAAATTAATTTAGCTCCCAAAGACACTGTTATGGTTGGCGACCGTAGTTACGATATGATTGGTGCAAAAAATAATAAAGTGCTTGGTTTAGGTGTGCTTTATGGATACGGGAGTAAAAAAGAGCTTTTGAACTCAGGAGCAAGCTGTCTAATTGAAAACCCAGAGGACTTTGCAAACGATATTATGCAAGCTTTACCCTTGAGGAATTATTAAAATGAAAATTGATCCAGTATCACTAACCGCCGATCTCGTTCGTTGCCCGTCTGTTACACCTGAGGAAGGCGGCGCAATTGATTTATTAGAGCAATTACTTGAGAAAAATGGTTTTTCGTGTACCAGAATATTAAGAGGGCAGGTGAACAATCTATTCGCTAAATGGGGAACTGGGAAAAACGGAAGAGTTTTTGGTTTTAATGGCCACACTGATGTCGTTCCCGTTGGTGATTTATCATCCTGGACGGTTGATCCATTTGGTGCAGAAATAAAAGAAGGCTATTTATATGGTCGAGGAGCAACCGATATGAAATCAGGCGTAGCGGCTTTTGTTGCTTCTGCAATTGATTTTGTCAACCATCAACCCCCAGACGGTTCTATCGTAATTACCGTTACAGGAGATGAAGAGGATGAAGCTATAGATGGAACAGTAGCTATTTTGGATTGGATGAAACAAAATGGTGAGAAGATAGACCACTGTTTGGTAGGCGAACCAACGTCACCCTCACAAATGGGCGAGATGATGAAAATTGGACGCCGCGGATCAATGAATGCAAAAATAACAGCTACAGGAATTCAGGGTCATTCCGCCTATCCTGATCGATCCAATAATCCAATTGTGGCGATGGTAAAGCTATTGGATAAATTAGCATCGCATAAACTTGATGCTGGAACGGAACATTTTGATCCATCCACTCTAGCAATAACCTCTGTTGACACAGGCAACAAGGCATCAAATGTTATACCTGCCGTTACCAAAGCAACAATAAATATAAGGTTTAACGATAGCCATTCGGGCTGTTCTATTGTTTCTTGGCTAAAAGATGAAATAGAAAAAGTATCTGCCGAGTATGGGATTAAATTTAAAACTGATTTTAAAATATCTGGGGAAAGTTTTATTACACCACCTGGCGAATTATCCGATTTAATTTCTAAAGCAGTAAAACAAGAGCTTGGTGTAACACCTAAGCTATCAACAACGGGTGGAACATCAGATGCAAGATTTATAAAAGATATGTGTCCGGTAACCGAATTTGGTTTGGTTGGAAAAACAATGCACGCTGTTGATGAAAAGGTTGAAACAAAGCAAATTTATCAGTTGAAAGAAATTTACACTCGGATTCTTGAGGCATATTTTGAGAAAACTTAGGGCCTGCTTGGTAATCATGGCAAAAGAGCCTTTACCTGGAAAGGTTAAGACGAGATTAGCTAAAGAGGTAGGTTCTACAGTAGCCACTTGGTGGTTTCGGCATCAGTTAAAAAAAACAATAAGAAATTTGAATGATCCTAGGTGGGATACAATCGTGTCTTTAAGCCCAGATATTTTTGTTAAAAGAAGAAACTTTTGGTCACCTGAAATTAATTGTATTCCACAAGGTAGAGGTAACTTGGGGCAGAAAATGCGAAACATATTCAAGCTTTTTGCCAATCACCCTAGTTGTATAATTGGAGGCGATATACCAAACATTACAAAGTTAGAGATTTCTAAAGCTTTCAGAAAACTTGGATCAAGAAATTTTGTTGTTGGCCCAGCCGAGGATGGAGGGTTTTGGTTAATTGGCCATCAAGGACAGCTTCCAAGAAAACTCTTTGAAGGAGTTAGGTGGTCTTCCCCTTGGACATTATCAGACACAATTGAAACTTTTGAAAACCAACCATTTTCTTCGCTTTCTATATTGCAGGACGTTGACAGTTTGGCTGATCTAGAAGCGTTAAAAACAAAAACCAATCATTAGGTTAAAGAAAAGAAACAGTCTTTGTTAATGAGCAAATTACCAACAAAAAAGCAAATCCTAGATTGGATTAAAGATAACCCAAAAAAATCTAGTAAGCGTGAAATTGCTAAGGCTTTTAGAATAAAGGGCTCCATGCGTGTTGAGTTGAAGCAATTTTTGAAAGAATTAACTTTAAGTGGGGAAATAGATAAAAATAAAAAGTCTTTTAAGAATCCAAACCAACTTCCAAGTGTTTGTATTTTGCAAATGATGGCAAGTACTAGCGATGGTGATCTTTTTGCAAGGCCAGTTGATTGGAAAGGTGATGTGCCCGCACCGATTATTTTGATGGTCTTTCGCTCATCTGATCCTGCATTAGCATATGGTGATAGAGTTCTTGCAAAAGTTTCCATAGTTTACGATGAACAATACCAATATGAGGGACGGATTATTAGGGTTTTGAAAAAAACCCCAAAGAACACTTTAGGAATTTACAAGGAAACCTCAGGAGGCGGCCGCATACTTTCAATAGAAAAATCAGGAAGGGAGTGGAGCGTCAAATTGAGTGATGCTCTTGGTGCCAAGGATGGTGAACTTGTCGAGGCAGAGCAAATAAAAGGACAGAGAGCGTCTGGTTTAAATGCGGCCAGGGTTATCAATATAGTTGGTGATCCATCAGGACCAAAGGCCGTCTCTCTGATAGCGATACATCAACACGGAATTCCACATCAATTTCCAGAGGATGTATTAAATGAGTCAGAGAATAGCCATTTCTCAGTCGACGCAAAGCGCGAAGATCTGACAAAAATACCCTTTGTTACAATTGATCCATCTGATGCCCGTGATCATGATGATGCCGTTTACTCCCACCCTGATAAGGACCCTTCTAATATTGGAGGCCATGTTTTGTGGGTTGCGATAGCCGATGTTGCCCATTTTGTTAAACCAGGGGGTGCACTCGATAAAGAGGCCAGAAAGCGAGGTAATTCAACATACTTTGCTGATAGAGTTGTTCCAATGTTGCCAGACAGGCTTTCGGGAGACTTATGTAGTATTCACGAAGGCATTGAGCGGCCTTGTTTAGCGGTATGCATGACAATTGATAAGTCGGGTAAGAAACTGAAACAAACATTCCACCGAGCAAAAATAAAAAGTGTGGCGTCTTTAAATTACGAAGAAGTTCAAAAATCAGTTGAGGGTACAGTAAATGAGAAGGTGAAACCACACTTTAAAAATGTTATAAAACCTCTCTATGAATCTTATTTTTGTTTAAAAAAATCTAAAGATGTTCGCCAACCACTTGATTTAGACCTGCCTGAGCGGAAAGTAGAGCTGTTTAAAAATGGCAGAGTAAAAGCAGTTGTCTTGAAGGAACGATTTGACTCCCATAGGCTCATAGAAGAATTTATGATTTTAGCAAATGTTGCTGCAGCTGAAGAGCTTTCTAAAGCTAGAAGTGAATTTCTTTACAGGGTTCATGAAGAGCCAACACCAGAAAAATTGAACGCTCTTAGAGAGGTTGCTAAATCAGCAGGCTTTAATTTAGCAAAAGGTCAAGTTTTGCAAACAAGCCATTTGAATGATTTGTTGACAAAGTCAAAACAAAGCGATCTTTCTGAGTTAATTAGCATGACTACACTTCGATCGATGTCTCAAGCTTATTATAGTAGAGAAAATTTTGGTCATTTTGGTTTGGCTCTCAAAAAATACGCTCACTTTACTTCTCCAATTAGGAGATATTCGGATCTAATTACCCATCGGGCTTTAATAAGCTCTTTGGGGCTTGGTTGTGGTGGCTTGAATGAAATGGATTCCGAAAAGCTTGAAGTTACAGCGAAGCATATATCAGATACCGAAAGAAGGTCCATGGTGGCCGAAAGAGATACTACTGATCGTTATCTTGCATCATATTTGTCAGAAAAAGTTGGAAATGAGTTTGAAGGAAAAATAAGTGGTGTGGCAAAGTTTGGTTTTTTTGTAAGGCTAAATGAAAGTGGGGCGGAGGGCATAGTGCCCGTAAGAACACTTGGTACAGACTTTTACTATTATGATGATCAAACAAATACTCTAAGGGGGTCCGAAACTGGTTTGATTATAGGCTTAGGACAGAGAGCAACAGTGCGTTTGAAGGAAGTTGACCCAATTGCTGGTGGTATAGCTTTTGATGCTTTGAACATAGATGGTGAGAAAATACCTAATATTCAAAAAAAGCGTTCACTTAGATCTATTCGTCGAAAGATTAACAGAAATAAATCAGGTTCCTTAAAAAGAAAGAAGAAAGCCAAAAGGTCATAAAGCTAAGATGAGTTTTAAAGATTTTATAAAGAACGAATTCCCATCTTTTAATGGTGAAGTGAACTTTAAAGAGGATGTTCTTATCAAAGATAAAAACCAATCTGAATTTACATTAAGCTTACCAATTTACCTGAATAAAATCATTACCAAAGAGCGTATTAAAACTGGAAAAGAAAATCTCAAAGCCTGGGAAACCCAATTAGCAAAAATACATAAAGTTTGGGGTGTGCCGCCCGAAGTTATAATAGCTATCTGGGGAATCGAAACAAACTTTGGAGAGAAACTTGGCACCTATCGAGTTGTAGACACTTTAGCTACCCTTGCTTTTGGAGCAGAAGGAGAGAAACGAAAGGCGTTATTTAAGTCCGAGCTTTCAGCATTAGAAGAAATTAAAAATAAAAAGGGAATAGAGATAGACAACCTATTCGGTAGCTGGGCCGGCGCATTTGGTCATATGCAATTCATGCCAACAACTTTTTTGAAATTTTCTTACCCATTTGAACATAAAAAAACCCCGAATATTTGGAAGAAAAATAACCCGTTAGATTCTTTTGCTTCTGCAGCTCATTATTTAAATGCAATGGGTTGGGTTCGGGACGGTTTTATTCTAAGAAAAATAAGCAAACTAAGTGAGATGGACTATTTGGAGGCAGGATTATCATTGGGTACCCAAAATGGCTTGATTGCCCCTTTAGGGCATTCTGGCCCTCATTTTGAATTTGATATGAATGCATCAGCAATTTTCCACTACAACAGGTCAGAACTTTATGTTTTTGGCGTTTGGATATTATCATCTGCCCTAATAAGAGCTCCAAAGAAAATTTTATGGCCAAAGAACCGAGAGCGAATTAGCGCATCAGAAGTAAGAGTTATGCAAAAACAATTGACACTGCTGGGTTATAATACTTTCGGTATAGATGGTAAGTTCGGGTTTAATTCAAAGAAAGCTTTAATTGATTTTCAGAAAGATGTTAAGCAGACACCTGACGGACATCCGGATAGGTCGATTTTTAAAAGATTGCTTTCTCAACCCTCACCATAAGGAATCCAAACACTTTTTGTCTCCGTCGCTGCGTCAAGAAACATTTCTCCCTCCGCTCTTGTATCAAACCAATCAATGTTTTTCAGGCACCATGTGCGTTTTATGTTTTTTGCAGCTTCAAACTCAATCGTTTTTGTTACCTCTTCTTCAGAAAAAGACCAAACTGCATTCACATCCATATGACTGGATGCGTGTGGTGCTAGATCAAGGTGATTGCCAGTTAAAATGTTTATAACACCTGGGGGAATGTCCGATGTTTCTAATACCTGATAAAAGTCTGTTGCTGTAAGTGATCCAACAAAAGGTGAAATGGCTGTAACTCTGTTTCCCATTGCGATTGCTGGAGCAATACAAGAAATTAAAGAAAGCAAGGGTTCACTTGATGGGCAAAAGACTATTATGTTTCCAACTGCTTCTCGCATAGTCAAGCCGACACCTCTTACTGGAACACCACTAATTGAGCCATCAAATTTGTCTGCCCAAGCAGCATAGGAAAACAGCCGTCTAATCGAAAACTCAACTTCTTTTTTTCCACTTTTATTACCAGACATTTGATCGATGCGCTTGGAAAACTCTTCTCTTCTTGCATGAAGATTTTCGGCCATAAAATAAATTATTTGAGCTCTCAAATGCCCAGAAGATGTTGACCAGTTAGACGCTTTATTCATCGCTTCAACAGCATTTCTAATATCCTTTCTGTTTGAAGAAGGAACATGTCCAGCATAGTTGTTAGTGGCATCAAAAACTTTTTGTGAGTAACCCCCATCTGGCCTTGCTTGTTTTCCACCAATATATAGTTTTGCTGTTCTATCTAAATTGACGGTGGCTTGATTAGAATGGCTTTGTTTTATTTTAGCTTTATTTGCGGAAAAATTTATCGAATGTTTTAGATAGCTTTTTAAACCGTCCCATCCTCCTTCACGTCCGAAACCGCTTTCTTTAACTCCACCGAAGCCAATTGCTGCATCAAACATGTTGGTACCATTTACCCAAACGACACCAGCTTTTATTTTTGGCGCCAAACCCAGTGCTAAATTAATGTTTTCGCTCCATATACTCGCAGCTAATCCATAGGTTGTATCATTTGCTAAATCACAGGCTTCCTTTGGTGTGCGAAATGTTGTGCTTACTAGGACAGGGCCAAAAATTTCTTCTTGCATCAATTTATCTGATGGAGACAGGCCTGTGATTAAAGTAGGTTTATAATAAAGGCCTTTTTTCGGTATTTCACATTCAGCGTAATAAACCTGCCCTTCCGTTTCAGAAACCAGATTTTTTATTCTTGTTAGTTGGGATTTGTCTACAATAGCCCCCATATCAACCGATTTATCGAGAGGATCACCGACACGTAATTTATTCATCCGATTTCGAATTTTTTTGTGAAACTTATCTTCAATACTCTCATGAATTAAAAGCCTGGATCCAGCACAACATACTTGGCCTTGATTGAACCAGATAGCGTCAACCAGGCCCTCAACAGCGCTGTCTAGATCGGCATCGTCAAAGACAATAAATGGAGATTTTCCACCCAATTCAAGTGTAAGAGATTTTCCAGAGCCAGCAGTCTTTTCTCTGATAACTCTGCCAACTTCCGTCGATCCAGTAAACGCAATTTTTGCAATATCTGGATGATTAACAAGCATTTCCCCAACACAACCGTCACCGGTTATGATGTTTATTACTCCGTCTGGTACACCGGCCTCTGAGCAGATTTCGGCAAACAAAAGAGCGGTTAAAGAAGTATACTCAGCAGGTTTAAGAACTACTGTATTACCTGCCGCTAGAGCAGGTGCAATTTTCCAAGCCAACATCAGCAATGGGAAGTTCCAAGGTATTATTTGGCCACATACCCCTATTGGCTCCATATTTTGGATTTTGCTCTTATATATTTGTGCAATTCCGGCATGATAATAAAAATGACGTTGTGCTAATGGTATATCAATATCACGAGACTCTCTTATTGGCTTGCCATTATCGATTGTCTCAAGAACAGAAAAAAGACGAGAATTTTTCTGTAAAAGCCGCGCAATTGAGTATAATACCTTCGCTCTTTCGTGAGGATTGACTGCCGACCAACTTTTAAAAGCATTTTTAGCGGCTTTAACTGCTTTATTGACATCTTTATTAGTGGCCTGACTTAAGCTGGCTATGGCTTCTCCATTAGAGGGATTGACAGATTTAAATCCATGTTTTGGACTAGTAAGCGCACCACCAATAAAATGGCCAAAAGAGGAATTATGTTTAAGTAACCACTTTTTTGCTTCACCCGCGCTTTCGGGTGCAACCCCATAGTCCATACTATCTAGAATTTCTTTAACAGACATTTTTACCCCATAGCATGCCGATAAGAGGCGGAATATACGCCCGTTGTGTAATGTTCCAACTGTCTTTCGATATCACCCAAAAGGCTTGATGCCCCAAATCGGAACAAATCAGGGCTAAGCCATTGATCACCTAATTCTTCTTTAACTAGGCTCAGGTATGTCAGAGCATCTTTAGCTTTAGAGATCCCACCTGCTGGCTTGTATCCAATTTTAAAACCTGTTTTTTCATGATATTCACGAATTGCTCTCATCATAACTAATGATACTGGCAATGTAGCGTTTACAGGCTCTTTGCCCGTAGAGGTTTTTATAAAGTCAGCTCCTGCCATCATACAGACTGCAGATGCACGCGCTACATTACGCAATGTTCCCAGCTCTCCGGTAGCTAATATAGTTTTTATATGAGCAGAGCCGCAAGCTTTTCGAAAAGATCGGACTTCATCGTATAAATCTCCCCAGTTTTGGGTCAGAACATGGCGACGCGATATCACGATATCTATTTCACTTGCGCCAGCTGAAACGCTATATTCTATTTCTGCTATGCGGAGAGGTAGCGGTGATAGCCCAGCAGGAAAACCTGTCGAAACTGCCGCAACCGGAATTCCGGAACCTGTAAGCTTTGATACTGCTGTTTCTATCATGTCGTGATAAACGCAAACAGCTCCGACTTTTACGTTGTTTAAGCCAAGTTTGTCTGTAAGCGTCTTAGAAATAGGCTTTTTAGCTTTTGCGCACAAACGTTTAACTCTTCCAATTGTGTCATCACCACTTAAAGTTGTAAGGTCCATACACCTTACTGCTTGTATCAACCAGGCAGCTTGGTATTGCTTTTTAATAGATCTCCTTGAAGCTATAGTGGTGGCACGTCTTTCAATTGCTGATGTGTTGGCTTGAATAGACGAAACCCAGTCTAAATCTAAATCGACCCCTGTGTTGCGAGGAATGATGGCCTTTGGAAGCAGCGTTAATTTTTTACTATTTTTTGTAGCCATGGAACCTTTTTGAAAATTAGACCTCAACAATTAATGGGCTTATATTTGATATTAATACGACTTAATTTGTAAATAAAACAGGACCAAACATTGAGAGATTCTGTAATTTACTAGCTGGCATAATTACTACCCTCATCATCTAAAATTTTCTTTAATTCTTCTAAATGTCGACCTTCTTGATCAGAATAGTTTTCAATTTCAGATGCTGTTTTCTCGGCAATATCATCAGGTATAATTCTTAATGTTTGCCCTGTTTGCAGGGCCTTAATATAGGTTTTGGCTGCTCTTTCGAAATAATAAAGTCGATCGAAGGTATCTGCGATAGAGCTTCCGGTTATCATCACACCATGGTTCCCCATTATAAGAACCTTTTTTTGTGGGTCCTTTAATAGTTCAGAGCACCTCTCCCCTTCTTCTTCAAAAGCTAAACCTCCATAATTTTCGTCAATTACATATCTATTATAAAAAATAGCACAATTCTGATCTATTGGTGGTAGTGAGCTATCTTTTAAACTCGCCAAAACGGTTGCATACATTGAGTGAACATGCATTGCACAACGGGCATGAAGACAGTTTCTATGGATTGAACCGTGTAGGCCCCAAGCTGTTGGGTCAGGAGCACCGGGCAGATCAAGAGTATTAGCATCATTGGCATCTACAACTATTAAATCAGAGGCTTTGATGCGAGAGAAATGTACTTGATTGGGATTCATTAAAAATTTTGTACCGTCATCATTTATTGAAAATGAAAAATGGTTAGCTACCCCCTCATGCAAATCGAACCGTGCCGCCCATCTGAAGGCTGCGGCAAGATCTACACGTTCTTTCCAGTAACTAATATTTTGTATTTTATCTTCGGCCAGTGGCATAATTTTCCTTAAGTTCAAATAAATTTAAAGAGCAAAGCTTATATACAGATACTAATCGTCAACTAATAAAAATAACTAGGAAAAAATTAAATTAGCTAAAATTTATTATACCTGTGCTATCATTGGTTGGGTTTGACCCTTCCGATAGTTGATTTCGTGAACCACATTCAATCATTAACCCTGGGGATAGGGATGGAAAAACAAAAAATAATAACCCTTAAAAAAACAAAAGCAGAAATATTTTGGGATCCTGCTAAAGCTGTTAAAAGGTTAGTAGATGATTATGAAAAAAGCATACATTTTTTAAGAGAGAACTTTGATAAATTTCTTCAGAACGGATATAAAGGTGAAAGGTATAGAGCGTACTATCCTGAGATTTTTATAGAGGTAAAAAGCTTTGCTCCAACTGATAGCAGGCTCAGTTTTGGACACGTTACAGAGCCCGGTATTTATTCTGCGACAGTTACACAACCAGAATTATTTGAAAACTATTTAATTCAGCAGATATCCCTATTAATCGAAAATCATAATGTTCCAATTACGATAGGGGTTTCAAAAACACCAATACCACTGCACTTCGCAATGAAAGGCAAGCTGGTCGCCACCCCCAACAATGAAATAGACGAATTTCCACTAAGGGACGTTTTTGACGTGCCTGATTTATCAACGACAAATGACAGTATAGTCAATGGAACAGCATCACCTTCCAAAGAAGAGCCAAGTTCATTGTGTCTTTTTACTGCTCAAAGAGTTGATTATTCTTTGGCAAGACTAGATCACTACACAGCAACTGACCCGAAACATTTTCAAAATTTTGTGCTTTTTACAAACTATCAATTTTATGTTGATGAGTTTGAACGTTTTGCTCGGAAGGCATTAAACAATCCAGAAAGTGGATACGAGAGCTTTGTAGGCCCAGAAAACTTTGAAATCTCCTCTTCGCAATCCGAAATTCCTAAACCAAACAAACTCCCTCAAATGCCGTCCTACCATCTAAAAAAATCTGACGGTAATGGAATAACTCTCGTGAACATTGGCGTTGGTCCAAGTAATGCTAAGACGGCAACTGATCATATAGCTGTTTTGAGGCCTCAAGCTTGGCTAATGCTAGGTCACTGTGCTGGCTTGCGAAATAGTCAGCGGCTCGGTGACTTTGTTCTCGCGCACGCATATTTAAGGGAAGATAAGGTTCTTGACGAAGATTTGCCATCATGGGTACCAGTGCCTGCACTGGCAGAGGTGCAAATTGCTCTAGAGCAGGCAGTCGCAGACATCACCCAGCTAAAAGGTTATGACTTAAAGCAGATAATGCGAACTGGCACGGTAGCTACAGTAGATAATAGGAATTGGGAATTGCGCGAACAGACTGGTCCTGTTCATAGGTTAAGCCAATCTCGAGCGATAGCTTTAGATATGGAAAGTGCAACGGTGGCTGCAAATGGATACCGTTTTAGAATACCCTATGGAACTCTTTTATGTGTTTCTGATAAGCCTTTGCATGGGGAGCTAAAACTCCCTGGAATGGCTTCAGAGTTTTATAAAACTCAAGTTTCGCAACATTTAAGCATAGGTGTTCGCACAATGGAAATATTACAAGAAATGCCATTAGGGCGTCTCCAAAGCCGTAAATTGAGGAGTTTTAATGAGACAGCCTTCCTTTAAATAGAAAAAAAATGATAAAAAAAGCTGTTTTTAGGTTGTTTTTGACCACTATTAGTTGTGTCGGGACACAATATACAGTTACAATAGACAAACGAGGTCCAAAATTTTGGGCAGTCTAAGGAGAAGTATAATGTCTAAACCAATGACAAAAACACAACTGGTTGCAGCACTGGCTGATGAGATGGGCTCAGATAAAAAGTCTGCAGCCGCAGCTTTGGATGCAGTATGTAGCCTAATTACTCGCGAAGTTTCTGGCGGGGGAGCTGTTACGCTGCCGGGGGTTGGAAAAATCCAGTGCCGTGCGCGTCCAGAAAGAATGGTTCGCAACCCTGCTACTGGAGAGCAGTTCATGAAGGCTGCAGATAAAGTAGTTAAGATGACTATAGCTAAAGCATTAAAGGATAGCGTAAATAGCTAAGCTTAAAATCTTTGGTAAAAAGGGGTCGCTTTTAGCGGCCCCTTTATTTTTTCATTTATATTAATAGGACGTAATAAGGCTGAAAGATAACTTATGAATGTTCGTGCACTTTTATTGGGCTTAATTTTTGTGATCATTTGGTCATCAGCATTTACTTCTGCTCGAATAATTGTCTTATATTCTTCTCCGTTAGCGGCATTATCAATTAGATTTCTCATTTCTGGTTTAATAGGCGTTTTTATAGCCTTAGTTTTGGGACAGTCTTTTAAGCTTACAAAATCGCAGTGGCGCGCAACTTTTGTTTTTGGATTGTGTCAGAATGCTCTTTATCTCGGTTTAAATTTTATCGCCATGCAGTCCATTGAAGCTTCGCTTGCTGCGATAATTGCATCAACTATGCCGCTTATGGTGGCATTTACAGGCTGGTTATTTGTATCGGAGCGTCTTTCGTCTTATGGGGTTCTTGGTCTAGTGCTTGGGTTTTCTGGGGTAACGATAATTATGTGGGCCAGATTAAACCACGGCGTCGACATTTTTGGTTTGGCGCTTTGTGTCATTGGGGCACTAGCGCTTACTGTAGCTACACTCACACTTAAAGATGCTAGTTCTGGGGGGAATATAATGATGATAGTGGGACTTCAAATGCTTGTTGGTTCTGCGGTATTGGCTGTATTTTGTTTGTTATTCGAGAACATTCATTTTTCTTTAAACAGTTCTTTTGTTTTGGCATTCGCATATACTACTATTTTTCCAGGGCTGGTTGCTACAGTAGTGTGGTTTAAGCTTGTCAATCATATTGGCGCAGTGAAGGCAGCAACCTATCATTTTTTAAACCCATTCTTTGGGGTAGTAATAGCTTGGCTGTTTTTAAGGGAAACCATTAGTTACATGGATGCCGTGGGGGTGATTGTTATAACGGTGGGTATATATATGGTTCAAACGTCTAAGCGAAAGTTTTAGCAGGCGAACTCAAGTATTAGGGAATAATTTGATTGAAAGTTTTGCTTGGTCGCATAATTTTTCGGACTTTGATTGGATCCGTATGGTAATAACCTCCAAGATCTACCCCCTCTCCTTGAAGCGCCATTAATTCTTCAATGATTTTTTCTTCATTTTCTTCAAGAGAATTTGTTATTTGTTCAAAATAGCTTGAAATTTCTAAATCTTGGTTTTGCTTAGCAAGCGCTTTTGCCCAATAAAGCGTAAAGTAAAAGTGACTAGTCCGATTGTCTTCCTCGCCGACTTTTCTAGCGGGCGATTTGTTTTTATTAAGAACTTCTTGTGTAGCAATTTCAACGGCTGCACCTAGTATAGCGGCTTTTGGATTATCGTGAGTTTTAGCAAAAAAGTTTAGGCTTTCACCTAAAGCGCAAAACTCACCTAGACTATCCCATCGTAAATGGTTTTCTTGCTTTAATTGTTGGACATGCTTGGGTGCTGACCCACCAGCGCCAGTCTCAAACAGGCCACCACCACTTAATAATTTTACAACAGAAAGCATTTTTGCAGATGTGCCTAGCTCCAATATGGGAAATAAATCAGTTAAATAGTCTCTCAGAACATTACCTGTAATAGCGATACTATCTTGGCCCAGCCTTATAGTTTCCAACGTAAGGCGGGTAGCTTCTCGTGGAGCCATAATTGAAAATTTTTCAGTTAACTTTTCGCTTTCAAGCGCAAATTTTACGTATTCAATAAGCTCAGCATCATGTGGCCTATTTTTGTCCAGCCAAAATATAGCTTGTGAGCCGGTTTCTTTTTGTCTTGTAATGGCAAGATTAATCCAGTCGATGATTGGTGCCTTTTTTGCGGTAGACGATCTCCAAATGTCACCATCGTTTACCTCGTGCTCATGGAGAACCTCGCCATTTTCCAGAACATAGCGCACCACTCCACTCTTCTTGATTTCAAAAGTAGTAGGGTGTGAGCCATATTCTTCGGCTTTTTGAGCCATTAGTCCCACGTTAGCAACTGCACCAGAGGTTTTCGGATCAAGGGCACCTGTCTCTTTAAAGTATTTGATGGCCTCATCATAAACAGGAGCATAGGAGTTATCTGGAATAACACATTTTGTATCTGAAGGCTTTCCATCTGGCCCCCACCCTTTACCTCCTGCTCTGATAAGTGCGGGCATTGAAGCATCTATTATAACGTCCGATGGAACGTGAAGGTTTGTTATACCTTGGTCACTATCAACCATATACATTTTAGGCCCATCATTCATTTCAACTTTAAAGTCTTCGAGTATTTCTGGAGCAACAGTAATTTTATCCAAAATATCACCGAGACCTAAATTTGGATTTGCCCCTAGTTTTTCAAGAGCAACATTGTGTTTTTGAAAAGATTTTTCGAAAAATGATGAGACGGCGTGTCCAAATATAATTGGGTCAGAAACTTTCATCATAGTTGCCTTAAGATGGACAGAAAAAAGAAGATTTTGACTTTTTGCCTCAGCAATTTGTCTTTTTAAGAAGAGCTGTAATGCTTTTGAGCTCATGAAAGTGGCATCTACAACGGTACCTTCTTCCAGATAAATATTATCTTTCAATAGATTTACTGTCCCATCTTCAGAAACAAACTCTATTTTTGCATTTCCTGTTTGGCTTGAGGATATAGTTGCGGATTTTTCATTTGAATAAAAATCATTTCCTGTCATCGATGAGACATGGGTTTTGCTTTCACTAGACCAAGCGCCCATGGAGTGAGGGTTTGCCATTGCATAGTTTTTAACTGCTTTTGCTGCTCGCCTATCTGAATTACCCTCACGCAAAACAGGATTTACAGCAGATCCTTTTATAGCATCATATCGAGCTTGAATTTCTCTTTCTTCGTCTGTTTCTGGTGCTTCTGGGTAATTTGGTAGATCATACCCTTGATTTTGTAGTTCGCTTATGGCTGATAAAAGCTGTGGGACAGAAGCTGATATATTTGGTAGCTTTATTACGTTGGCAGTTTTAGTTTTAACAATCTTTCCAAGATTAGCTAAGTCGTCAGGTTGTTGCTGATTTTCTGTGAGGTATTCTGGAAAAGCAGAGATTATTCTGCCTGCAAGGGAGATATCTTTTTTTCCAATATTAATTCCGGCTGCTTTTGAGAAAAACCGTATTACAGGCAGTAGTGAAGCACTTGCTAGCTCTGGAGCTTCGTCTACAATTGTATACAATATTTCGGGGTTAGTTATTTCTGCCATATTTTTTATTTCCAAACTAGCTATGGGTAGGATTGGGCGCCTTGTAAAAGAGTTGATTCAAAAAGGCCAATTTAAATTAAATGTGTTTTATAATAATGGAATTTATAATTCAATTGCTTTGATAGATTTTCCCGCAACATATCCTAAGCTTATGGCTGTCAATAATCCATTGCCTGAGAGGTAACCCGCAACGTCTGGTCCAGAGACACCACAAGCAGCACCACCACATGCATAAAGCCCCTGAATAAATGAACCATTTTTTTGAATAACCCGCGCTTGACTGTCTATTAAAAGACCTCCTTGAGTATGAAATAAGGCCCCTGTAAC
This sequence comes from Paracoccaceae bacterium, assembly GCA_902543185.1. Taxonomy (GTDB): domain Bacteria; phylum Pseudomonadota; class Alphaproteobacteria; order Rhodobacterales; family Rhodobacteraceae; genus Salinivivens. Next base: position 70,416 of record CACBXB010000001.1, on the reverse strand, counting down.
CTTGACAGCATAGTAGGGTGGCTGCAGACGGTTTTTAGAGTTAAAATTGCGTCCAAATGTGTCGACTGCGTTCTGTTCGGCAAGAGCATCAATTTCTAGCATAGTTTCACATAAATGGCCGATGCTTATATTAAGCTTACTTGCCAAATCTTCTATAGTATCTGCAGAGATAATAGCATTGGCTTTTTCTGCCTTACGGAAATCTTCAAATTTTCGGCCAAGTGCACATAGCCTTTCATCGAAAATATTAAAAGCTATCTTTTCCGGTTGTGAAAGAACGTTAACGGCTTGCTCAGAGTAGCCTTTGTGCTCATTTGAAAACCTTTTGCCGTTTGTATTTACTTGAATACCGCCTTCCATCATCAGTGCCCAGGTAACTAATATACCATGTGGATGTGCCACGGATCCATGTCCCTGATAACCTGATAGATGATCGATTTTGGCATCAATTTGTCGACCCCAAATAACGGCTTCACCTTGGTTGCCGGCATGCCCAAAATAAATAGCATTTTGCATTTCAGGAATATTTTCCGCTATTAATGCAGAATTTCCGCCATACCCGTTACAAGCCAAGATAATTGTTTTTGACGATATTGCTTCAGTTGAACCGTCCGGCCTCTCTCCAATTGCACCCAAAATTCTTCCATTATTTGATTTGACCAAATTTACTATTTTGAGATTGCAACTGACGTAAATATCGAGTTCTGCAACAGCTCTTTCCAAATAATTAACCAGTGCTTCGCCAGTAACTTCTGGGACAGCATGCATTCTAAAATTAGTGTGATTTGGATAAAGAAAGTCATCTAAAACATGAAATGGAATTCCATGCTCTGCTTCCAGCCAATCGAGGGCAAGAGTTATATTTTCAACGCAAAGACTAACATGATTAGGGTCAGCAGAGTTACAATTTTTTTCCATTATGTCTGCAAAGAAAGTTTTTTTTGAGTCGTTTATATTTTGTCTTTTTTGAGCATTTGTTTCTGCAGCTGGGATTAATCCCGATGATAAAGCTGTAGATCCGGAAAGTCGGTTTTCGCGTTCAGCTACTAAAACTGCCGCACCACTCTCCGAAGCTGCCAAAGCGGCAGTTAGGCCAGCAGCTCCACCGCCAATGATTAAGCAATCAATTTCTGTGTCTCCAGAAAAATTGTCATTTATTAGCACGTCAGTCAAAATTAATTTCCGTTTATTAGAGAAATAGCATCAGCTATTTTCATTACCTCTCCTACTGTTTTAAGTGATTGGATTGCTAAATTATGAGTATCTTTTGAAAATGCGGCACATCCGTCTTCCAAGGTTATAGTATGAAAGTCCCTGACGTGTGCATCGCGAACCGTTGATGCTACGCCACCATTTGTTACAATGCCACATACTAATAATGTTTTAATACCAGCTTTTGATAGTGAATATTCCATCCGCGTTTGGTAGAACGCAGAATATGCGATTTTCTCTACAGTTATGTCTGCAGGCTGTAGGTTGTCTACAAGTGAATTTCCCCATGAAGCTGGCGAAAAGTCACCTTTTCCCAAGAAAGGTCTCAGTTTCTTAAGGTGGTTTGATATGAATGGCTCACCGCCTTTGCCCGGTACAAGCGTAAATTGTGTTGAAACAACCCATCCTCCTGCCAGTCTAATGGCTTTTAAAAGGGGCAAAATACGAGATGGCAAAGCGGCAATTTCTGAGCTAGTTTGTCCCGCTCTCCCATAGGCACCTTTTGGGTCTAGAAAATCATTTTGCAAATCAACAATTAAAACGGCCGCCGTTTTTGGATCAAATGACATTTCAAAACACCTCCTCGCTCAAGATTATATTACCGTAGCTATCTACTTTTGCATTCATTTTGGGTTCAATAAAAATTGTTGCATCAGGTTGTGTAAGCAATGCAGGACCAGCAATTATGGAGCCACCAGGCAAAAGTAACCGATCGAAAATTTTAGCCTCATGCCAGGCTCCGTTCGAATAAATTTTCTGTTTTGAGATTACACAATCACTAGTTTCTTTTGCCCGTTCGCCTTTAGAAAAAACAGATATATCTATGTCCGGCCGAACGCCAATCATGGATACCCTTAGATTTAAAACCCTGATGCTTATTCCTTCAAGTGGTCTGCTGTAGGCGCGGGCGTAGCTTTCTAAAAAGGCTTTTGCTATATTCTGCCTTGTTAATTTTTTTAAATCGTCGGAAACAGATACTGGAACTGAATGTGTTTGCCCTAAATACAACATATCCAGTTCAATAATTCGCTCTCTTTTAATTAAAGGTGCTTTAGACCGATCAATAACCTTTTTTGACTCAATTGTAATTTCTTCAATATTTTTTGCCAGATTTTTACAATCCAATTCTTCCAAAGAAATGTTCAATGTCCTAACTTCATCGTGACGCAGATTGGACATAATGCATCCAAGAGCCGAATTTACTCCAGGATACCGCGGTACTATAGAAGCGGATAGGCCAATATCTTTCATAAGAGCGCCAGCATGCAAAGCTCCTCCACCTCCGAAAGGCATTAAGGCAAATTTCTTAGGATCATATCCACGCTCTATTGAGATTAATCTGATAGCACCACTCATTTTTGCATTCGCAACTTTAATTATTGCTTCGGCTGCGTCATGAATAGACAGGTTCAGTTTTTTTGCGATATGATTATCGACGGCCCGAGTTGCTGCATCATAGTCCAGTGATTTTTGTTTTCCGCCAATTGGATTACTTGCATCAATCCTTCCCAATACTAAATTGGCATCGGTAACAGTAGGTCGATCGTTTCCAAAACCATAGCATGCTGGACCAGGATCTGAGCCCGCAGATTCGGGACCAATTTCAAGAAGTCCTGTTGAGTCTATATGCGCTATAGATCCGCCACCTGCTCCTATAGTAGTCATTTCGATCATAGGTGTTCTTATGGTCATTCCAAAGTCAATATTGGCCTGTGATGTAAGCATATTTTGATTGTTAGCTATCAAGGAAATATCAAAAGATGTTCCACCCATATCGCCTGTTATGATATTTTCAAAACCCGCAGCCTTAGCAATCTGACGTGCGGCAACAACACCTGCTGCTGGTCCAGAAAGAGCCGTTCTAATGGGAAGAGATTTTGCTGTTTCAACAGACATCACACCACCATTAGATTGCACGATTAAAATTTCAGACTTATTTCTCTCTTCAGAAATTCTCGTTTCTAGCCGCTCAAGATAATTAGCTACAGGTGGTTGCAAATATGCGTTCAGGGTTGCAGTAGAGCAACGCTCAAACTCTCTAATTTCGGGTAAGATTTCAGTTGCTACACTGACATGCTTATTTGGCCAAACCGATCGAAGAATTTTTGCAGCTCGTCTTTCATTCTCGGGGTTAGCATAACCATTGATGAAAAATAAACATACAGAAGAACATCCATTTTCAAGTAAAGTTTTTGCGCAATTTTCAATTTCCTTTTCATCAATTGGACTTCTGATAGTTCCATCTGCTAAAGTTCTCTCACTAACCTCTAATCTATTTTTTCGTTCAACAACTGGAGTAAATGTTCCCCAAAGCCCCCAAGTTTTTGGGCGATCGCGGCGACGCATTTCCAAAACGTCACGAAAACCTCTAGTAGTAATAATTCCAGTTTTTGCACCCTTTCTCTCTAAAAGGGCATTGGTCGCTACTGTAGTCCCATGAATAATGGTAGACACTAATGATAAATCATTCGTAGTTTTAAGTATGCCTTCTAAGAAACCTTTAGATTGGTCTTCTTTTGTAGAAGGAGTTTTGGCAACAGACACACGCCCTGATTTTTCTTCAAAGGCTAATATATCGGTAAATGTTCCCCCAACATCTACCCCAATGACGATTTTTTCAGTCATCTTTTGTCTCCGTCACGTAGCCTTGCTCAAGATCGTAATTTAATTTTTCCAAAGGCCTTTCGGAACTCTTTCCAAATCCACCACCTCCGGGAGTCTCAAGCCTTACACGCTGACCTCTTTTTAAGCTAATGCCAGTTATTTTTGATTTTAGAGGAGGAGATAATTGTTTTTCTGGAGGGTCATTTGCTTCATAACCGTAATAGAATTGGTTCAATGCTCCTTCTTCGCCCTCTATAACTCCTTTTGGAGCAAATTTTCCGCGTTCTCCAAACAGAAAAGCGTTAGCTTCTTCCTCTAGCAACTCTATTTCGTAAATTGCGCCCAATCCCCCCCTGTGTTTTCCTTTTCCACCTGAATTAGGTCTGAGACCCCACTTGGTAAATTGAATTGGATAAGCTGCTTCAAGAATTTCAAGTGGTGGTATGGTTGCAGTAGAAATTGGAGCATTACCGTGATTTAAGCCATCACCTTCGGGGTGACCACCATGACCACCGCCGAAGAATGAAAACATGACCCACCTACTTCCATTTTTACGATAACCAGAAAGGGATAATGCATTGATTGTTCCATATGCACACCCATTAACCCTATCGCTTGCTGAATTTTGAAAAGCCTGAAAGATCACGTCTATCAGGCGTAAAATTGTTTCAGTGTAACCACCAACCGGTTTTGGTGCACGAACGTTCAGAAAGCTGTCTTCAGGTATGATAAATTCAACAGGTTTTAATACTCCGGCATTTGCGGGAACATCAGTGAATATATGCTTTAAAGCTACATAAGTTGCGGCAATTGTAGTTGATTTAGAAATATTGACTGGTCCAGCGCACGCATTGCTTGACCTGCTAAAGTCAATAGTCATTTTATCATCTTTTATGGTTAGGTCGATCGCAAGAGTAAGAGGATCGTCTGTAACACCGTCATTATCAAGATAGTCTTCGACTGAAATTGTTTCGTTTGGCAAAGTACCTATGTGTTGCCGCATCATTTTCTCGGCTCTTTCACGAAGTTCTTTTAATGCACTTGTGATTTTTTCCTCCGTATATTCATCTAAAAGCGAATGTAATCTCTCCTCGCCCAAATCAAGAGCATTTATTTGACCATTTAAATCTCCATATAGCGAGTTAGGTAGGCGAGAATTTGCAGACAGAATGTTAACTATATCTTGATTAAGTTTTCCTTCTTTAAATAATTTGACAGGTGGAATTAACATTCCTTCTTGGAAACTTTCAGTTGCCTCAGGATTATAGTTCCCAGGCACATTTCCGCCAACATCGTGCCAGTGACCCACAGAGGCTATATAACAAAAAACTGCACCGTTTCTGAATATAGGTTTAACCAAGCGAAAATCAGAAAGGTGGGTACCCCCGTCGTAGGGATCATTAAATATATAGACATCGCCCTCTTTAAGGTCATCTCCTGAGGAGACCTTATCGATTACGGCCTGAACAGCAAAAGCCATTACGCCAACAAAAATGGGCAAACCTGACTTTCCCTGGATTAAAGTTTCGCCTGTATGGGCATCATAAATACCGTGGCTGGCATCATGTGCCTCGGCAATTATAGGGTTGAAGGCAGAACGAAATAGAGTTGCATCCATTTCATCAGCAATTTGTTCTAGTCTGCCCTTAAGAATAGCAAGTGTGACAGCATCCATATTAAAGCCCAAAAGCTATTAAAGGTTTCATTCGTATTTTTTCCCTATACTTAAAAGTTCTGGAGTTCCTATAACTGCGTTAAGGCTATCAAAATCATGCATCCGTTTAGAAAACTCTGCGTTGCTGCCGTTTTCTAATAATCCTGCATAATACTCTTGCAATTGAAAAGTGGCCGCTCTTACTGCGCCCCCAGGAAATATAACGATATTAAAACCTAGACTTTTTAAATCATCGGCAGTTTTTACAGGTGTTTTACCACCTTCGACCATATTTGCTAAAAGAGGGGTATTTAGGTGGAATGATTTTCGGATTACTTGCAATTCATCAACTGAACGGGGCGCTTCTATGAAAAGGATATCTGCTCCTGCTTCCTCGTAGGTGTGCGCTCTATCAATTGCTTCTTGAAGGCCCTCAACAGCTCGAGCATCTGTTCTTGCGATAATTAATGTATCACTTGTCTTTCTAGCATCCACGGCAGCTTTTACTTTGCCAACCATTTCATCTGTTTTTATCAAGACTTTTCCGTCGAGATGCCCGCAGCGCTTTGGAAACGATTGGTCTTCTATTTGGATAGCTGCGGCACCGGCCCGTTCAAAATTGCGGATTGTCCTCTGTACATTTAGGGCATTACCAAATCCTGTATCTGCATCAACGATAATAGGAATTTTTATTCTATCAGTTACAGCAGCAAGAGTATCATGAACTTCGGAAACTGAAACAAGTCCTACATCCGATCTTCCAAACCTAGTATATGCTATACTAGCCCCCGAAAGGTAAACGGCTTGGGCTCCGGATTGTTCCGCTATAAGCCCAGAAAGAGCATCATATATACCAGGGGCTAAAAGCGTTTCTGTTTTAATAATAGATTTGAGCATAATAAGGCCTTACTTTTCATCAAAACGTTTTTCAAGATGAGGAACCAAACCGCCGTCATTTATGAGTTCCTGCAAGAAAGCTGGTAAAGGGTCTAAATTTATTTGGATACCTGAACCCTCTAAAAAAAGGATGCTATTTTCAAAATCAAATACTACGGATGAGCCGTCAACAAATTCTTTGGGTAATTGACTATCTTTTGGCAACAAAAAAGCAGGCAAACCCAGATTAATTGCATTGCGATAAAAAATACCTGCAAAACTTTTAGCAATAATACAGGATATACCAAGAAACTTTAAAACTTCTGCTGCCTGTTCTCTAGAAGACCCTACCCCCATATTGTCACCAGCTAATAATACATCACCTTTTTTTACTTTGGAGGCAAATTCTGGACGCACAGCTTCTAGGCAATGTTGTGAGAGTTCGGCCAATGGCGATTTCATATAAAAACCAGGCGCCAAAACGTCAGTGTTTATAGTTTCCTCAAAAAGCCAAAGTCTACTCATCTAGTTTACCATTAGCTTTCTAGGATCTGTCATTTTTCCGACAACCGCAGAGGCTGCAACTGTGTAAGGTGAAGCCAGGTAAACCTCCGAAGTTGGAGCTCCCATTCGGCCTTGGAAATTTCTTGCGGTCGAGGATAGACATACCTGTCCTTCTGCTAGCCTGTCCTTTCCGTACCCTGCACAAATGCCACAAGAATTTGGCAGAAATTCTGCACCAGCGTCTTGCAAAATTTTAAGTATTCCATCTTCGAAAGCTTGCTTTTCATCCTTTAGGCTAGCGGGCGCTACTTTAAGAGAGATACCTGAAGCAATTTTTCGTCCTTTTAAAACTGAAGCAGCAGCTGCCAAATCTACATATTTAGCTCCAGTACAGGCACCAATGTAAGCAACATCAAAAACTGTATTCGCAAACTCATCTGCATTTTCAGAGTTTTCAGGTGAGTGTGGTGCAGCAATTTGGGGTGATAGCGTTGATGCATCAAACTCATTAACGCTAGCATCAGAAGTGGGCTCATCTAAGCGAAAACTCTTCCAGTTTTCAGGAACTAATCCACCAGAGCTCTTTATGTAGTCAATAGTTTTATCGTCTGGAGCTATTAATCCAGTTTGTGCACCGAGTTCTGCAGCCATATTTGATAAAGTCATGCGATCCTGGACTGAGAGATCATAAATAGCTTCTCCAATATATTGAATAGCTTGATATTGTCCGCCACCCATCCCAATTTTGCGGCAAGTTGCGAGCATCATATCTTTGGCAGTTACAAGATTGTTAAGTTTTCCTTTCCATTTTATAAAAATGGTTTTTGGAACTTTTAACCAAATTTCTCCAGTTGCTAAAACGCCAGCCATCTCAGTGGCTCCAATACCAAACATATAAGCACCGAATGCGCCTCCTGTTGGAGAGTGACTATCGCCCCCTACGCAAAACATTCCTGGTTTGAGATGCCCTTTTTCTGGAACAACCACGTGACAAATGCCCTGCTGGTCATAAAAATTTTGTATATCTTGATTAAGAACCCATTTTTTTGTGAGTTCGTGAATTGCCCGTGTTTCTTCACTTTCAATCGGTACATAGTGATCTGTTACCACTACAACCTTCTCAGCGTCCCAAACTTTTCGATTAAGTTTTTCTAAAATAGGTTTAACTCGTCGCGGTCCACCAGAGTCATGGATCATAGCTAAATCGACTTTACAAACGACAACCTCACCCGGCCCTACATCGGATTTTTTACAGGCATTCGCAATTATTTTTTGGGCAAGTGTAGTCATTGGTTAAATCTAGCACAAAAACATCCAATGGAAATATCTTTCCATTATATGAAAGGTGGTACAAAAATAAGAAAACATTTTATGCGCATAAGCGGAGATTAAAAATGCCAATGATCGAATGTACTTTAATTAAGGGTTACGAAGAAAAAACTCGTAAATTACTTGCAGAACGCGTGACAGATGCGGCCTCTTCAACTATTGGAGCCCATCCCGATCAGGTGATAGTAACTATAAAAGAAGTGCTTGCCGCTAATTACATGCGTGGCCGTGTTAACAGAAAGCCTGCTGCAGCTCCTACTGAGCCAGAGGTTATTGTTAGAGAGTACTTAAGTGCTATGGAAAAAAGAGATCTAGAGACAGCTAAGCAGTATCTAGCTAATGATTTCACTATGATCTTTCCTGGAGGAGCAAGTTTCAAAAAAATTGAAGATTTAATTTCTTGGTCTAGCAAAAGATACAAGCATGTAAAAAAATCATTTGAATACTTTGACACTTCTTTCAAAGGGCTGAACGCCACGGTCTTTTGTAATGGCTATTTAGAGGGCACATGGTTAAGTGGAGAAACCTTTTCCCAAATTCGCTTTATTGATCGCTTTAGTATTTCGGATATGAAAATTACGTCACAAAGTGTTTGGAACGATATGGGCGAAAGCCTTCGCTAAAGAGCTTTTAGTCTAAGAAGAGCTATTTTGTGAACTTCCCTAAGGGCTGTTTCGAATTCCATTTGACTATCATTATTAATTCTCTGTTTAAATGAAGTTAATATCTCAGACCGTGTGAGACCTTTTACAGCTATGATAAAAGGGTGGCCAAATTTTTTTGTGTATTCAAAGTTTAATTTACTGAATTCAGCAAATTCTTCTTTCGAACATTGATCAAGTCCAGCGCTGGCTTGTTCAGCGGTAGAATCTTTTGTTAAATTGCCTGAAATAGCGAGCTTGCCTGCTAGTTCTGGATGAGCCTGAAGAAGATTGAGTTTCATCTCTTCACTTGATGTGTCTACAATTCTCTTCATTCGTTCTGCTAAAAAACCAACATCATTATCTTGCGATGTAATTCCTTGTGAAAATAAGATTTTGGCAACCCAAGGAGAGTGTTCGTAAATACTCCCTAATAAATCTATAATTTCAGCTTGATTTAATTTTTCTAAAACCATTTTGTTATCTGTTACGAATTTAATTTGGAAAACGATAGTACAAAATGTACACTAGTTTTGAATAATTTGTTTTGCAAAATAAATTACAAGGAATTGAAACAGGAGTTCGCTATGGGCCGCCTTACAACCCATGTTTTAGACACTGCTCGCGGTACGCCAGCAGCCAATTTGGCGATAGATCTTTACAAAATTACTGGGAACACTGAACAGAAGTTAAAATCTGTTTCAACCAACGGTGATGGTAGGTGTGACAAACCTCTCTTAGAGGGGGATTCATTTAGCCCCGGTAAATATAAACTTATTTTTCATGCAGCTCCATATTTGGAAGAAAAGGGTGATGTTTTGCCGAAAACTCCATTTCTAGATCAGGTAGTTATTGCTTTCGGAATTGATGACGCTGAACAGCATTATCATGTCCCATTATTGCTCTCAGCATATGGATACTCTACCTATCGTGGGAGCTGATGGTGGTGACGTGAGAAATTATCTTACTTTTATTTTAAATGGGAAAACCCAGAGAGTTGATAATATCGCTGGTGATATGACTCTATTGAAATGGTTAAGAAATCAAAAAAGCTTAGTCGGATCTAAAGAGGGTTGTGCCGAAGGTGACTGCGGAGCGTGTACGGTTGCAATAGTTAAAACCGATGATTCTGGAAATTTAACTTGGCGGTCCGTAAATGCATGTATTGTTTTTATGGGTATGCTTGAAGGTTGTGCGGTCATTACTGTTGAGGGCTTAAATGGGCCTGACAGTGAACTGCATCCTTGTCAAAAAGCGCTGATAGACTTTCACGGATCTCAATGTGGGTTTTGTACGCCTGGTTTTGTTATGTCACTATTTACAGCTTGGTCAAACAAACACGGTTTGATGGCAGAAGATATAGACGATACTTTGGCGGGGAATTTATGTAGGTGCACAGGCTACAGGCCAATTGTCGAAGCCGGGCTTTCGCTGAAAAATGCAAAACAACCTCAGTGGGAATTGGATCGCAATGAAATTCTTAAAAAAGAACTTTTAAAAATAAAGAGCTCAGAGCCAGTTGAAATTACAGACGGAAAAAATTCATTTTCTGTACCTACTAATTACGAAGATTTTTCAACAACTTACGCAGATCAACCTTCCTCTACCATTGTGTCTGGTGCTACAGACATTGGTCTTTGGGTGACAAAGCAAAATCGGAACTTATCAAACATGATTTGGACTGGTCGTGTTAAAGAATTCAGCAAAATCGACCAGCAAGAGGATTTCATAATTATTCGACCCGCAGTAACCCATCAGGAAGCTATGGAAAAGTTAGGTAGTAAATGGCCAACAATTAACGCTTTATGGAAGCGTTTTGGATCAGTGCAGGTGCGAAATTCCGGGACGGTGTGTGGGAACCTCGCTAACGGGTCTCCAATTGGTGATTTGCCCCCTGCTTTGATTGCATTGGGATCATTAATTGAGCTTACAAATAGAAATAAAAAGCGAAAACTACCTTTAGAAGAATTTTTTATCGAATACGGAAGACAAGACCGTCATTCCGGCGAATATGTCTCTGGAGTATTTGTGCCAAATAAATCAGGGAATAATTTTCGATGCTATAAATTATCCAAGCGATTTGATCAGGACATTTCTGCTGTTATGATGGGTGCAAATCTCAGTGTAGAAAAAACCAAGATAACCAAGGCTACAATTTGTTTTGGCGGTATGGCCGGCACTCCAAAGAGAGCAACAGAAATGGAAAAAGCTCTTTTGGGCCAACCTTTCGCACCACAGTCTTTTATTAAGGCATCAAAAAATATAAATAAGGATTTTGACCCTTTAACGGATGTGCGCGGTAGTGCAGACTATAGACGTAAAGCGGCGCAAAATTTGGTGATGAAATATGGGTATGAACTTACAGGTTCATTCGTTCCTAATTTGGCGGACCGCAACCAAGTTGAGAATTTGGTGAGTTGAATGAAAGATACAGATGCATCAGCTAAAGAAGGCATAGTTCACAAGGCTATTCGACATGATAGTGCCCATAAGCATGTAAGTGGCGCTGCGAAATATGTAGATGATATAGCTGTTCCGCCGAATACTCTTGAGATCTTATTGGGGCAAAGCAAATTTGCACATGCTAAAATTTTAAGTATGGATTTATCTCAGGTTGAAAACTTTCCAGGTGTTATAAAAGTTTTAACTTCAGCAGATATACTAGGAACAAATGATTGTAGTCCTTTCGCGGGTGATGATCCAATATTTGCTGAAAATGTAGTAAGTTACTTAGGACAGTCTGTATTTGCGGTTGTTGCCGAAGATATCAAAACCGCTCGAAATGCCATTGAGCTAGCCGACATCAAGTATGAAGAACTTCCGGCTGTAATAACTATTGATCAGGCATTAGAGACAGGAAATGTTTTAGGGCCGCCGGCTGTAATTGAATGTGGAAAGGTAGATCAAGCATTAGCAAAAAGTAAAAACAAGCTTGAGGGCAAAATCATACTAGGCGGCCAAGAACATTTTTATCTTGAAGGCCAAGCGGCCTTTGCTGTTGCCGGCGAAGATACTGATATTGTTGTGCACTGCTCGACCCAGCATCCAACGGAAATTCAGCATAAAGTTGCAATGGCGCTGGGGCTATCTAATCACGATGTTACTGTAATAACGCGTAGAATGGGAGGTGGATTTGGCGGAAAAGAGAGCCAAGGCAATCTACCAGCTATAGTCGCTGCACTTGCGGCAAAACTAACAGGTAGACCGGCTAAATTAATTTATGATCGAGATGACGACTTTATTTTAACAGGAAAACGGCATGATTTTCAAATATCCTATAAAGTAGGTTTTGAAGATAATGGGTTAATCAACAGTGTAATTGTCGATCAGGCAATGCGTTGTGGAATGTCTTGGGATTTATCTGAGGCTATCGCTGCCCGTGCTATGTGCCATGCTGAAAATTCTTATTTTATAAAAAATATGCGAATTACATCCCATCGCCTTAAGACTAATACCCAATCCAATACTGCTTTTAGAGGATTTGGAGGACCGCAAGGAATTGTCGGTATGGAGCGGGTCATCGACCATGTTGCGCATCATTTGAATGCCGATCCCCTTTTGGTTCGGGAACGAAATTTTTATCCCCACAAGACCTCTGCCACACATGGGATCACTCCGTACGGGCAAACCGTTCACGATTGTATAATCCAAGATATTATTTCTGAATTGAAGAAAACAAGTGACTATGCTGATCGCCGAAAAGATATAGAAAAATTCAATAAAAATAGCGAGTTTTTAAAACGAGGAATTTCTCTTACTCCTGTAAAGTTTGGGATTTCCTTCAATGCAAGCTTTTTAAACCAAGCAGGTGCACTGCTGCATGTTTACAATGATGGTTCTGTTTATCTTAATCATGGTGGAACAGAAATGGGCCAAGGGTTAAATACCAAAATTGCCCAGATAGTAGCCAATGAGTTTCAGCTGCCCTTAGATGCAATTAAAATTACTGCCACGTCGACGGGAAAAGTTCCTAATACATCTGCTACTGCTGCTTCTTCTGGAAGCGATCTAAATGGAATGGCAGCAAAAAATGCAGCAGAAAAAATTAAGTCCAGAATGGCTGAATATCTTGCAGCTGAGGCTCAAATTAAGCCCGAAGCGATAGCTTTTGAGGATGGAATGGTGATAGTTGGAGCTAACAGTTACGATTTTGCAGAGGCTGTGAGGCGGTGTTACATGGGAAGGATTTCGTTGTCTGCAACGGGATTTTATTCCACACCCAAAGTCCATTGGGATCCAAAAACATTTAAAGGCAGGCCATTTTACTATTTTGCTTATGGTGCTGCATGCAGTGAGGTGGCGCTCGATTTGTTAACAGGAGAGAATAGAATTTTACGAGCCGATATCTTACATGATGTAGGCAGATCACTTAATCCAGCTATAGATATTGGACAAATAGAAGGTGGCTATGTTCAGGGCGCAGGTTGGTTAACTACTGAGGAGCTTGTTTGGGATAGTAAAGGTAAACTTCTAACTCATGCACCATCAACTTACAAAATCCCGGCTTGCTCAGATAGACCTCTAGATTTTAGGGTTCAACTTTTCTCTGAAGGAGAAAATTGTGAAGACACAATTCATAGGTCAAAAGCTGTTGGTGAGCCTCCGCTCATGCTAGGGACCAGTGTTTTAATGGCTTTATCACATGCTTTACAGTCGGTGAATGGCCGCAGTAGTTATCCAAACTTAAATGCGCCCGCAACACCTGAAAGGCTTTTGATGCAATCTGTAGGACTTGATCAAGCTAATGTTTGAATGCGTAGAATTATGCATAAGTCTTTGATTAATCCGAATGGAAATTGGATAGCCGCTGCAAATCATTTGATTGGTGATGAGACAGCAGTAGCTCACGCTGTAATTATTTCGGTTCGTGGTTCTGCACCTCGAGAGTTGGGTGCCAATATGCTAATTTCTGAAAATCAAATTTGGAACACCATAGGCGGCGGCTCTCTAGAATTTGAAGTCATGGAGCAGGCTAGAAGATTAATTAAAGAGATTGGCTTAAAAGTAGAGGGCAGAAATAGAAAGGTTTTAAATTTAGCACTTGGACCAGATATGGGACAATGCTGCGGTGGCACTGTAAAGGTTCTTTTGGAAATTTTAAGTCAGGCAGATATCAACAAATTGTCAAAGCACTCCCAAAAACTAGTGGTGTTAGAGCATCCATTAAAATCTGGAGCTTCGACGGAAGTTTTGAGAACTGATGATGATAAAAATTTCAAACCATTTTTAAAAAAAGAAAGTTTTATTCTCCCAACAGCTAGAAAACTTGATCCTTTATTTATTTACGGCGCTGGCCATGTTGGCAGGGCATTGGTAAAAATAATAGAACATACGGATTTTGATATTCATTGGGTAGATATTGATGAGAAACGATTTCCGGAAGGATCAACATCTAACTTTTCCAAAGTGATTGCTTTAGATCCAGCTCTAATTGCGTCTCACGCCCCAAGTAATGCCTATCATGTGATAATAACTCATTCACACCCTTTGGACGAGGCTATCTGTTTCGCGTTATTGTCAAAAGATCAATTTCGGTTTTGTGGATTGATAGGATCTAAAACGAAGAATGCTCGATTTAGAAGTCGACTGTCAAAAATGGGTATTAAAGCTGAACAATTAAAAAAATTAACCTGTCCCATTGGCATAGATGAAATTAATTCCAAACAACCGGTTAAGGTTGCCATTTCGATTGCTGCCCAGCTTTCAATATGGCAGGAAACAAACGGGATAAGGATGGTATGAGTAATGTTTGATTATTTTTGGTTGTGGTCCGAAATGATCGTTCGTTGGGTGCACGTGATTGCGGGCGTTGCATGGATTGGCTCTTCCTTTTATTTTATTGCGCTGGATTTGAGTTTAAAGCCTGGAAAAGAATTGCCCAAAGAGGCTAATGGCCAGGCATGGCAAGTTCATGGCGGTGGTTTTTATAATATGGTCAAATATCTGGTAGCTCCCAGCAAAATGCCTGACGAGTTGACCTGGTTTAAGTGGGAGGCTTATAGCACTTGGATTTCGGGCATGGCCTTAATGTCTCTGGTGTATTACGGCTCTACTAGTCTTTACATGATTGATTTAGAAGTTCTTGATATAACACAAGGGCAAGCAGTTCTATTGAGCTTGGGTGGTATTTTATTTGGGTGGATAGTTTACGATGGTTTATGCCGCAGTCCACTTGGAAGAAATGACCTGCTTTTGGCTCTATCCGGACTGATTTTTCTCATAGTACTATCTTACATTTATACGCAAATTTTTTCCCATCGGGGCGCTTTTATGCAAATGGGTATTTCGATTGGAACTATGATGGTTGCTAACGTTGCAATGGTTATAATCCCTGGTCAGAAAAAAGTTGTAAAGGCACTTAAAGCTGGCGAAGAGCCAAATCCTATTTATGGAGCCAGAGGGAAACAGAGATCTTTACATAACAACTACCTTACGCTTCCAGTTATCTTTGTAATGCTTGGTGTTCATTACCCAATAATTTTTGCTACAGAATATAGCTGGTTAATTCTTGGACTGATTTTAATAATTGGTGCACTGATAAGACATTTTTTCAATACTAAGCACAAAGGCTTGCCAGCGCCCTATTGGACATGGCTAGCGGCTTCTTTCCTCGTCATTTGCTGTATCTCACTATCATATGTTGGAGGGCCGACTAACGAAAATTACGAGATAAGTAATCTTAGTCTATCAAAAGACGAAGTACATAATTCCGCAGTCGAATTAGTAATAGAGAGATGCAGTGCTTGCCACGCAAAAGAGCCTGTTTGGGATGGCTTGGCTTTTGCGCCTAAGGGGGTTTATCTTGAAACAGAGGCGCAAATTTTAAAATTGGCGAATCAAATTTATTGGCAGTCAGCAGCTTCTTGGGCCATGCCTCCAGGAAACATAATATGGTTGGATGATGAAGAGCGAGCTTTATTGTCTGAATGGCACAAAAAGTTAAAAGATAATTGAGGTAAAAATGAACGAATATCCTCGAGATATGGTTGGTTACGGTCAAAAAAGGCCACAGTCAACTTGGCCAGATGGCTCGAAAATAGCCGTTCAATTTGTCTTAAATTATGAAGAAGGTGCTGAAAACTCTATTTTGCATGGTGATCCAGCCTCAGAAATTTTTCTATCTGAAATAATTGGCGCGGCTCCATTTGAAAGCGCGCGGCATATGTCCATGGAGTCAATTTATGAATATGGCTCAAGGGCAGGTGTTTGGCGTATTTTAGATTTATTCAGATCCAGAAAAGTACCCATAACTTTATTTGCTGTTGCAATGGCAATGCAAAGAAATCCTTCAGCGATTGAACAAGCACTTAAAGATGGACATGAAATCGCATCACACGGATACAGGTGGATTAATTATCATGGAATGCCAAAGTCAGAAGAAATGGCCCACATGAAGAAAGCAATCGAAATCCACAAAGACATTTGTGGTGAGCGTCCACTAGGATGGTACACTGGTAGAACAAGTGAAAACACACGTGATTTGATTTCAGAAGAAGGTGGTTTCATTTATGATGCAGATGATTATTCAGATGATCTTCCTTTTTGGAGCAAACAGGTAAAAAAGCCTCATCTCATTGTTCCCTATACTCTTGATGCAAATGATATGAGATTTGCAACCACCCAAGGATTTAATACAGCAGATCACTTTTCTAATTATCTTATCGATGCATTTGATACGTTATATTCTGAAGGTGACATATCGCCAAAAATGATGTCCGTGGGTTTGCATTGCAGAATAGTTGGGCGTCCTGCAAGATTTAGGGGGCTCGTCAAATTTTTAGACCATATACTTTCACACGAAAAAGTTTGGATAGCCAAGCGTATTGATATAGCTAAGTATTGGACTGAAAAATTTCCGCACCCAAATTTGTAAATAGTTATTAAGATTTTTTATGGATATAGAGACACCGCCAACGGAAGCAAGAAGATATGGTCTAGGATTGGTCAATCTGGCTTCACCTAGAATGGGCACTAAAATTCATTCGGTAAGTGATGATTTTTTTGCTGAAGCTCCCAGAATGTTAAAAGATACAATACCAGTTTTTGTACCGGACAAATTTGATGATAACGGAAAGTGGATGGATGGCTGGGAGTCTAGCAGGCGCCGTCAAGGAGGCCACGACTGGTGCATCATTAGCTTGGGTGAACCGGGTGTTATAAAACTTGTGGATATTAATACTGCTCACTTCACTGGAAATTATCCGACAGGAGCCATGGTAGAGGTGGGATATTCATTAGATGGTGATATAAATAAAGTTGAATGGCACACTCTTGTTGAACACGTTAATTTAGGTCCTGATGCACACCATTTATTGGAGTCAAAATATTTAAGCACAGTAAACTTGGTGAGGTTAAATATCTTTCCAGATGGAGGAGTAGCAAGGCTTCGGTTATTTGGAGACGTACAGCGCGATTGGGTAAATCAAAAAAATGACATCGTTGAGCTGTCCGCGCTTCGCTCAGGCGGAAGCATTTTAGGTTATAATGATGCTCACTATGGTGATGTAAATGCTCTTCTATCTGAAGGCCGCGGTTTGACAATGGGAGATGGATGGGAAACACGCAGACGCCGAGAGCCAGGAAACGATTGGATAGTTGTTCAACTCGGGACTTCAGGTTTTGTTGATCAAATAGAAATTGATACCGCACATTTCAAAGGTAACTTTCCAGATAAGTGCAGTGTCCAAGCCGCGCTAGTTGAGAAAGGTTTTGATGTAAATTCTGCAGAAAATTGGAAAGAGCTAATGCCTAAACAAAGTCTTTCTGCCGACGCCATCCACAAATTCAAAAAAGAAATTGTCAACGACTTCGGTCCTGTTAATGCTATCAGGCTGAATATTTATCCAGATGGAGGTGTTTCAAGACTAAGGATATTTGGTAAAGCACTATAGAAGATGACTTTAAATAATTTAAAAATCAAACCTTTATCTAAATCCAACTTTGCACCTTATGGTCAGGTTATTGAGCTGAAAAATGCTGAAAAATTAATGATCAATCAGGGAACTACTACGCGTTTTAACGCACTCTCATCAGTAGATGTTTCAACTGAAAATGGTGAACCAATAATATCTGTTTTCGAAGGCCAGCGGCGACCTGATCCAATTAGGTTGGAAGTAATGGAAAGACACCCTTTAGGCTCACAGGCCTTTTTTCCTTTATCCGAACACGGTTGGTTAGTCGTGGTATGTAAGTCTAATAGCTCAGGTAATGAGCCTGATTTGAGCACAGCTGAATGTTTTTTCGCAGAAGGCGATCAAGGTGTAAATTACTTCAGAGGTGCTTGGCATCATCCATTACTAGTTCTGCAAGAGAGACAAAAATTTTTGGTTGTTGATAGGCAGGGTGGCGGCTGCAATTTAAATGAATTTTTTATTGAAAATATGGGCCTAAAAATAGACTTGGGAAGTTTTAGGAATCCAGTGTCAGATATTAATTAAATCTCGGGATAATTTACTATGTTCGTGAACCAGTTTCTCCATAGGAATAGAAGTTAATTGCCCTTCACTAACGACTATTTTTCCATTGATTATAGTATAATTAGCTTTGCTTGGGCCACAAAAAACTAGTGAGGCAACAGGATCCCAGTCACTACCCGAGAAATCAACGTTATCTCTCTTAAAAGCTGTAATATCGGCAGCATAACCCGGCACAAGCATGCCGATATCATCTCTATTTAGAATGGATGCACCACCTGTGGTTGCAACCCTCAAAGCCTCTCTTGCAGTCATGGCACTGGCTTTGGAATTTACTCTTTGCAAAAGCATAGTTTGACGCGCTTCATTTAACATATTTCCACTGTCGTTAGATGCTGAGCCATCAACGCCCAGCCCAACCTTTACTCCGGTATCCAGCATTTGCCTGACTGGTGCTATACCACTGGCAAGCCTCATATTAGAGCAAGGGCAATGGGCAATGCCTGTCCCTGTTTTTGCAAACAAATTAATTTCTTCTGAATTTAATTGGACGCAGTGTGCATGCCAAACGTCATCTCCTGTCCATCCCACTGCTTCAATATATTCACCTGGCCGCATTCCAAACTGCTGTAGACCATACTCAATATCTTCGGCATTTTCGGCAAGATGAGTGTGCAAACCCACTCCATAAGAACGTGCCATCGCTGCGCTTTCTCGCATCAAATCTATACTCACTGAGAAAGGAGAGCAGGGCGCTAAAGCAACTCGCTGCATAGCATAACGACCGCTGTCATTATAAGTTTCAATAAGTCTCTGACTTTCAGACAGGATAAAAGACTCTTTTTCCGTTAGACTATCAGGTGGCAGTCCGCCTTGCGACTCTCCTATACTCATTGATCCTCTTGTTCCATGGAACCTGACGCCAATGTCTGATGCTGCAGATAAAGAGTCATCTAATTTAGCACCATTGGGATAAATATACAGATGGTCAGAAGATGTTGTGCATCCACTAAGCGCAAGTTCAGCCAGGCCCAAAGCGGTTGACCAGTAAACATGCTCTGGCCCAATATTACTCCAAATAGGATATAGTGTTTTCAGCCAGCCAAAAAGTTCTGAGTTTTGTGCTGCAGGCACCGCGCGTGTTAAGTTTTGGAACAGATGGTGATGGGTGTTGACCATTCCTGGAATTACAATATGTCCTCTCATGTCAATGATTGTATCTGCTATTAGCGGCAGCGAGCTACTTTCTCCAACCGCTTCAATAATACCATTACGTGCAAAAAGCCCACCACCTTTAATTTCAACGTCACGGTAATCTTTTAACTCTCCACCTTCCTGCATAGTACACAATATATCTGCGTTTTTTAAAAGTAGCGTTTGGTCTGCCATGTTTACAAATTCCATTGATGCTATTCTTTAAAATATTGGTCAACTTTTCTGCTTGGTGGGCGATTTTTGTTGCGCTAACAACATCTCCACAAAAATGTGCTGTCTTTTTTTTGTAAGGTTAAAAAGAACAACAGTACTACTGTATCCATCTCCAATTATGCAAATTTCAGCTACCATTTTGCACTGTGTGACTTAACAACCTACCCATACTTTATAGCCTTAGCCAAGCCAATTAAGATACCCTAAATCATTTAAATCTGTCTTCATAATATTGTTATATGTTAAGTTACATTTTTGTTGTGACCAAACTCTTGAGGTTAATGATTCAAACTTTTTTTTAATCTGCACTGTCGAGTATGGATCTTGCCAATCACCTCTGTTCGTTTCAACTGAATGTGTAATCTTTCTTCCATCAGAAAAAATTACTTCAACTTTTGCGGGTCGAAGATCTGGAAGCTTCTCTGTGTATTTAGGGTTTTCGGTTACTTTAATTTTTTGGCATAGAGAAATAGTTTTTTGGTTTGCTAAAGCCTGATTTGAAAAATCATTCACCCCAGAAGATCTATTTACCAATGTGGTGGCAACGGCAAATGGAACAGAAAATTTTGCTGCCAACGTATTTTTTGGATTTTTGTCCTTTAATTCAGCTGCAAGAGAGTAGCTTTCTATAAGTATTTCGTCAATTTTTTCAAATTCTTTTAATTCTGGGTTATTTTCGATGAGATGCCAGAGACAATCTAAAGCCGCATGATTATATCGACAACAAGAGTATAACTTAAAGTAGTTCCGATTTATTTCGAACCGTTCTCCAATTTTTTCACATGCCTTTTCCTCGTCTAAATAAGTTGAAACAACAGATCCAAAAACTGATTTTATTCCATCATTTTCGCCGCAAATTCCCGCCTCAAGAAGCCTTAGAGACATTAGTGCCATTTGATTAGATACGCCTGCATATGTGTTACGAACCGTTCCCCCTTCGAGCATAGTTTTTCTGCTGGTTGCTACAGTGAGGCTGGACGCAATATTTAAAAGTTCTCTAGTACGTGTGCTATTTATTTTAAACAGTCGCGCTAAAGCGGCAGCGGCTCCAACGCCTCCCCATGTTCCATGTGGGTGCATTTTCATGCTGAGGTTACAGGCAAGGCCAATTCTAGCGGCCACATCATAACCAATGATAAATGCTTCCAAAAATTCTTTGTATGTAACTTTTGCTTTAGATGAAATTGATAAAATCGCCGGTAGAATATGAATTGCTGGATGCCCTTTTGCGAATTGATTACCCTCATCCATTTCAAGAAATGTCCCAGCCGTACCAGTTAGAAAAGCAGCATGTAAATAATCTGTTCTAAAGTCTGTCCCAAGAATTTTTATTTCTCCTAAAGGAAGATCAGATTTAATCAAGCTTTGCATTTCTGGTTCTGCAATGCCGCCAACTATCGTCGCTAATGTATCGGCCAGTACTAAACGAGAATATTCAATTGTTTTGGCCGGGATAAGGTATTTTTCTCGGTCACAAATAAGATCTACGAATGAATTTAAAGCAGAAGGCATTTTTTCTTCCTAAAAGTAAAATCAGTTGAATATTTGATTTACAATTAACTTATCAACTACTTTCTTGTTTTATGTAAAATAGAAGACTTTGAGAAATTTATAATGTACTTGAGAAAATAATACTCAAAAATATGTTTTACTGCAAAGAGCTAAAATTAAAATTTGATAAAAGATACAATGCATAAAATTCTTGTAATCGTTCCATTTCCTATGTCCAAAGAAAACCTAAACTCTCGACGAGATCAATTAAAGGCGGTCAAATTGACTTCTGAGGTAAAGTTTGAATTTCGCTCAACAAAGGCTGCACCTAAAAATTATATAAGCGAAACAGATATGGTGCTGGCAGATATTGGGATTTTAGAAGTTGGAATTAAAGCACAGAAAGAGGGCTTCTCAGCTATCTGTGTTGATACAATGAGCGACTCTGGGGTTTCAGCTTTACGATCATGTCTTGATATCCCTGTAATAGGTCCAGGCCAAACTTCAATGCTTTGCGCCATGATGATGGGTAACAAGTTCTCTATCGTTACCATGTGGAAAAGTTGGTTTCATTTATACACTAGGACTATTAAAAGATTGGGTATAAAAGATCATATCGCATCCATAAGATCCATAGATGTAAATCCTGACAATCAATCACTGCTGGCTGGCAAAGAGGAAGAAATTTTTCCACTTTTATTAGACGCAGCGCGATCAGCGGTCGAGGAAGATGGCGCAGACGTGATAATTCTAGGGTCTACGACTATGCATCAGTCACACTCATTTTTGAAAAAAAACTTAAATGTTCCAGTAATCAATCCTGGTCCACTTACTTACAAGATGGCTGAAACTATGATCGGCGCTGGTCTAGCTCATAGTAAAACCGCCTATCCTGGGTCTCCAACCCCAAAACTTCACTTATTTGAAGCCATGATGGATGCAGCAAAAAAAGCTGATGATTAATTACTGACTTTTACTTATCAGACTTATCCAGAGTATTTTCGCCGGTCATGTATACGCGGACTTCAGAAAATAAATTTTTTTCTAGCGTGAAAAAATTACAATTTGATTTAAAAACAAAACTGCCATCGTGCATAGAGTTAACTACATTAAACCGAACAGCAACAGAGCCAGTCCGGCCATCCTCAATGAAATAAAAGTTCTCATGTTTTACGGATTTATGATTTCGCCAAAGTCGGCGAAACATTGGCTCAATTTCTTTTTGACCATTTAGTTGAACACTATGTGTTTCAACTCTGAATAAGCAATTTGGCTGCATGGTCTCTAAAATAGATTTGAGATCCTGATCATCTACGGCCTTGAAGTATTTTAAAACTAAATCCTTAGGGCTGTTAATCATTATTCCTCCATATTTTCGTTATTATGATAAACTCTACAAGGGTTGACGATGACCTTGCTGCTTCTTAACCTCACAAAAGTTAAAATATTTTTATTACTCCAAATTTATTAACCTAATTTTAAAATGTAAGGTAAAATGTCTGAGTTCCAAAATTATAATGGACCCATAATTGATGTATGGGCTAACTGGTGGGATAACAATTTTTTTAAACAGTATCCTAGGTTGAGGGAATTATATGAAAGGCTGGGTATTGAAGGCCGCATGAAGCTCAGTTCAGAGAATTTGGTCCAAGAGGCAAAAAAAGCAAAAATAACTAATATTATCTTATCTGCTACAGTTTGTGATGAGGCTCAGGTTACCAACGCTAAAGTTTACGAGACGGCTCAAAAAGCTTCGGATTTAATATCGCCATGTGCCTCTGTAGATCCTCGCAACGGTATGGAATCAATCAGACAGCTTCGCTACGCTGTAAATGATTTGGGCTGTATTGCCGTGAAATTTTTGCCATTTTTATATGGACTTCCACCAAACCATGCATCTTTTTTTCCTTTGTACGCTGAGTGTGTGGAGCTGAATGTACCGGCTCTTATTCTTACTGGACACACAGCTGTTAATTTAAGTAATGAAACTGGCCGTCCAGGTAGCCTTGACGATATAGCCTTATATTTTCCTGAATTAGTAATCGTGGCAGGTCATGCTGGATATCCTTGGAGCGAAGAATTGGTGGCACTTTCCTGGAAGCACCAAAATCTGTATATTGATACATCGGGCCACCACCCAAAATTTTTTCCAGAACCAATTTTAAGATTTCTTAAAGGTCACGGTAGAGATAAGGTTTTATTTGGAACTGGTTACCCTATGATGGATTATGAAAAAATTACCCAAGCAGTATTTGACTTGAACCTGAAGCCGGAAATTTTGGAAAAATTTTTATTCAAAAACGCCTCAAGAATTTGGCCCAATATTTTAGTATGAAAAGGATAAAATTAAGATGTTGAAAACTTTGGACGGTCTTAGAATCGCAGACTTTTCAATGTTTGTTGCCGGACCATTTGCAACTGGGATATTAGCTGATCTTGGGGCTGACGTGGTAAAAATAGAGCCATTGACTGGCGACCCCCTTAGAAAAAATAAGGTAGGACCGTCAGTAGGGGGGCAGAGTGCCCAATTTCAAACTTTTAATCATGGAAAAAAAAGTGTGACGCTTGACCTTAAGGATAAACGCGGCCTGGAGAAGGCCAAACAAATTGCTCTAAATTCAGATGTCATCTTTGATAATTTTCGCCCTGGTGTAATGGAAAAATTTGGCCTTGATCATTTAAAGCTTGCCCAGGACAAGCCGGCATTAGTTTCTATCTCGCTTAGTGGATTTGGAACAATAAGCCCTTGGTCAAAAAATCCAGGATATGATTTAATTGTTCAAGCACTTGGTGGCGGTCTTTCTATTAATGGTCACGAAGAAACAGGTCCAGCTCATATACCTTTTCATCTTGGGGACACAGCTGGTGGCCTTTACGCGGCAATTGCTATTTTAGCGGCTGTGCAAGAAGCTCAAAAAACGGGCTTTGGGCGAGCCTATGAAGTGTCGATGTTGGATTCACAAATACATTTATGTGGAGATGAGGTAACATTTTCTGGTTTAGATGGCTGGAAAACTAAACCCCATGGGTCTGGGCACCCGGCCTTGGCTCCATATGCTGTTTTTGAGACAGAAGATAAGCCAATAGTAATAGCTGCGGTGGGAACTGAAAAATTTTGGTTAAATTTTGTTTCAGTTATCGGGTCTGCGGAGCTGGCTAACGATAAGCGGTTTACAGATAATTCTAAACGCGCTTCTAATATGCCGGAATTAACAAAAATTATAAATAAAAAATTATCGCTTAATAAACGCGATTTTTGGTTGCAAAAATTGGTTGATGCTGATGTCCCAGCAGCCCCAATATTATCAATAGATGAAGTGATAAATTCAGAACACGTTATCAGCCAAAATCAAATTGAATTCATTGAAGTTGAGGGAAAAAAGTTAGCGGTTCCTAGAATACCAATTAAGGAAAAAGGTAAAATTCAAAGTATAAATTTAAGGGCGGCGCCTGAACTTGGCGAGCATAATGATAGTGAAAATCAAGCATGACGAAAAGATTAGCTAAAAAAACAATAATTGTTACTGGAGCTGCATCTGGAATTGGAAAAGCTGTTTGTGATTTAGCTTTGAAAGAAGGTGCTTTTGTTATTGGTGTAGACTCTGATTTCAAAAACGAACCAACTAAGTTTGCAAAAATTGAGGGTGATGTGCGGTCCGAGCTCACTATTGAAACGGTAATACAAAGTATCGACGAACTACACGGGTTGGCTTTAATTGCTGGGATTAGTAAGCCTCATACTCCAATTGATCAAGGAACAAGCCAAGACTGGGATGATATTTTTGACGTTAATATTAAATCAAATTGGACATGGCTTACTGCCCTTCTTCCGAATTTAAAGAGAACCAAAAGCTCATCTGTTGTTATGACGGCATCGCAACTAGCTTTTTCTGGCGGCATGAATAATGCACCTTATATAGCTTCTAAGGGTGCTGTAGTAAGTTTAGCTAAAACCGCTGCCTTGGAGTTGGCTGAAGAAAACATAAGAGTGAATGTAATTGCGCCTGGAGCAATAGATACACCGCTTCTTAAAAAAAGTCTTAAAAGATCGCATTCCCCCAAAGAAACAGAGTTAAAAAGTAAGGCCCGCCATGCGATGAAGCGTTTTGGTACTGTTTTAGAGGTCGCAAATGGCTTTATATATCTCCTCTCTGAGGAATCTTCTTTTACGACAGGTACTGTTTTACGAATAGATGGGGGGTGGGTTGTTGCATAGAAAATATAAAATTTATAGATATTAGGCCAGGTAGGCGCCAGAATTAATGTGGTGAGTTTGCCCTGTAATCATTGCAGCTTTTTTAGATGCTAAAAAGGCTGCCAACTCTGCAACCTCTGCAGGATGAACTATTCTTCCAAGAGGTGAATTATTTGCTCTATCGGATATTTCAGTTTCAGTTAATCCCAAACGAGGTTGATCAGTATCAGTAAGGCCAGGTGCTATAGCATTCACTCTTATTCGGTGGGGAGCAAGCTCCATTGCAAGTGTTTTTGTTAATCCTATTAGGGCGGTTTTGCTTATTGAATAAACACTTCCTTCTTTGGCGAGACCACTGATCGCTTGTGAAGAAATATTTATAATATTGCCACCTTCTTTGAGATCACGCATTTTTTTTGCAACCATTTGTGAGCAGAAAAAAGCTCCCTTTAGATTGGTCTGAATTATTTTATTCCAATCTTTTTCAGTAACATCAAAGAATGGAATTCGAGGATATATTCCGGCGTTGTTTACTAAAACATCTATTTTTCCAAATGCATCCATAGTGACTGAAACTAAATTTCTGGCCTGATCATTTTGTCCAATATCACCTTTCACCATGACAACCTTTCGACCCTGGGATGTAACTAAATCTGCAACTTCCGATGCTTTTTCTTTGTCGTCAAGCCAGTTCACCACAATATCAGCTCCTTCTGATGCTAATTTGACAGCAATTGCTTTACCTATGCCCTGCTGAGCTCCAGTTATAATCGCGACCTGGCCATCGAAATCTTTTTTTTCCAATCTAGTCATTTACGATCCCCAGAAATGAACTAATATTTAAAAGGTTAGCAATTTATCTAAGTCTATGTATACTTTATTTTATCAGGCTTATTAGCCTTAACTGGGAGGATAGTTATGAAGAGTAAATTTAATAGAAGAGCTATACTAAAAACAGGTGCTGCTGCGGTAGGAACGCTTTCAGCTCCGTCTATTTTGAGCGCAAACGTTGTATTTAACAAGCCAATGGTTGCTGCGCTGAATGCGCCAGCTGGTGATCCAACTAACGTATCAATTGCACGAATTCCTGAGTTGATGAAAAAAAATGCGGGACTCGATCTTAACCTGCAGGTTTTTCCCCCAAACTCACTTGGTAATGACGTAAATGTTTTGGAAAGTGTTCAAAACGGATTTGTAGATATTTCTTCTAATGCAACGGCTCAATTTTCTGTTTTTGACGATAGTTTTGCATTTGCAGACCTGCCTTACGCGGTACCTAGCTGGGATGCGGCAATGAAATTGTTCAAGTCAGACCTTTGGAAGGAGCAAACGGAAAAATTCGAGGCTGCTGTTCCTACTTTGAAGGTTCTTCCGCCTGTCGGTGCTGGTGGTTTTAGATTGTTGTGGAATGATGACAGGCCATTGAAAACGCCAGCAGATGTAAATGGATTAAAGTTCCGTTCAACACGCTCGCCTATTGGTCAAGCATTATTTAAGGCTTGGAATGGAAATCCAACACCAATTTCATTTTTTGAAACACAAGAAGCGATAAAAAATGGAGTGGTTGATGGATTTCATGTGCAACCAATCTGGACATACAAGTTTAATTTCCAAGAAGTCCTGAAGCATGCAACGAAAGTGGATTCAATTTTTGCTATTCAGTTTCAGGTGATGAACAAAAACACTTGGAATGCTATGCCACCAGAATATCAGACTGCATTCATGGAAGCTGCGCAAATAGCGGCAGATGATGCAAACGCTCAGGACAAAGCTTTAGAGGCGGAATATACCCAAAAGCTCGTCGATGCAGGCATGGAAATATACACACCTAATGCATCTGAGAAGGCTGAATGGGTAAAGGCTGGTAAGGCTATTTGGAGTGAAGTTGGAGCGTCTATAGATCCTAGCGTACTGAAGAGGCTTCAAGAGATCACTGGATGATAAAAACAGTTAAGAAAATTACACAAGCCGTCGACTTCGTCGCACGGCTTGTTTCTATATTTTTTGTTCTCTGTGTTTTGGTTTTCATGACTTCGCAGGTGTTTTTTCGATATGTGTTAAATAGTTCACTGCAATGGTCTGAGGAAGCTTCAATCTGGGCCATGATTTGGATGGTGTTTATAGGTTCGGTTGTAGTAGTTAGGCGATGGGAACATATTTATATACCAACAGTGGTTAAATTGCTTCCAATAAAAATAAGATCATTAGTAATTGTATTTACAAAAATTTTAGTTTTGATTTTCTTGTGTGTGCTGTGTTGGTATGGTTGGGGAATAGTAACTGGGCATTCCAATGCTTTTTCTCATAATATAGGCGTTAGTACAGCTTGGGCGAAAGCGTCAGTCCCCATTGGTTGTGCAATGATGATGGTTATAACCTTGGGAGCAATAGCAGAGGACTTGGATGCTATTTTTAGAAAAGATTGGTCGCGTTTTGAAGAGTATGGATCTAATGACGCGGTTTAATTTGAAATTTAGCACAATCTGAAAGCACCGTAGAAAATGGAATTAGTTTTACCATATCTTTTTCTACCATTTTTTGGTTTTTTATTGATCGGTGTGCCAGTAGCTTTTAGCCTCGGTTTAGCCTCAACATATTTTATTTTTTTTTCAGGAACTCGAATACCGCCTCTTATTTTGATGACTCAAATGTATGGAGGGATTGATAGCTTTGCACTTCTTGCACTGCCAATGTTTGTTTTGACAGGAGAGTTATTAAATAGACTTAATCTTACCCAAAAGTTGATTAATGTGGCAAGAGCTTTGGTTGGGTGGATTAAAGGTGGATTAGCTCACGTGAACATTGTAACCAGTATGTTTTTTGCTGGTATTTCTGGTTCAGTGCTGGCCGATGCAGCCTCTATTGGGCCAATAATGATTCCTGCTATGATACGAGAAAGATATCCAGCTGCTTTTTCAGCAGCTGTTACAGGTTCGAGTGCTGTAATTGGTGCAATTATTCCCCCAAGTATTCCTTTAATAATAGTTGGTGGATCCATGCAAATATCTATTTCAGGCTTGTTCGCGGCAGGTATCATTCCTGGATTGCTTGTTGGTTTTTTCTTAATGATTACAGCTTTTCTTTACTCCTTTTTTAAAGGGTATGGTGAAATTCATAGATTTGAAGGGGTAGTCCCGGTTGCGAGAGAAACTTTTGGCGCTCTTCCTGTGCTGGTTATACCTTTTCTAATTCTTTATGGAATTTTGGGTGGCGTTATGACACCCACTGAGGCAGGAGCAATCGCAGCTCTTTATTCAATAATACTAGGTATTATTTATGGAACAATTAATGGAAACTTTAGTCTTTCCGAGTTTTTTAATGCTCTGTTGGGGACAGCTAAAGTTACAGGCTCTTCCCTCATAATTGTTGGTATGGCTATTGTTTTTGGTCAAATACTGATTTTTCATCAATTTCCTCAGGATCTTTTAGAAATAGTGCTCAGTCTTACGGAAAATCGAGTTTTACTATTTTTGATAATTGTACTTTTCTTTTTGTTTGTTGGAACCTTCATGGATGCTGTTGCCAATATGATAATCTTGGGTCCGTTACTTATGCCTATCGCTCTTGAAGGCCTTGGCATGCATCCTATCCAGTATGGAGTATTCCTAATGGTAGGGCTTTTGTTGGGTGTGATTACTCCGCCTTTAGGTATTGTTTTGTTTATCGTTGCGCCAATAGCAAAAACTTCAATTGAAAAAACAGCAATAGCTGTTATCCCATTTTTGGTAGCGGAACTTATAGTTCTTTCGCTTATAGCTTTTGTGCCAGCAGTCACACTTTATTTACCTAAGCTCGCAGGAATAGTGGGTTAGACAAATCTAGACTAGTTTGAGCAAGCATGGGCTTATGGTTTAGTTTTTATTCAAGACCGGAAATACCTTCGTGCAGTTGAAAGATAAACTCGCTTGGTTTGCCGCTTCTAAAAGGTTAGCATCCATGAAACGGGGAGCGACCATTTGTATACCAATCGGGAGCTCTTTTTCTCCAAAAAACCCGGGTAAAGCTATAGCTGGTACATGTAAAACACTCCATATACGTTGGAAGATTGCATCACCAGTTGTGTTTAAGCTCTCGGGAGCAACTCCTGGCGCTCCAATAGAAATTACCCCATCAAAATCACTCGCTATATTATCAAACTCTTTTCGACATTCAGCAGCATAATCATATGAATTTCTTAACTTTTCGAACGATATATTATCAGCATCCTCAACCCTGTCTTTGAAGTCTTTTGCTAGTAAATCAAAGTTTCCAAGATATTCGGCTAAAAAAGCTGTACGCCCTTCGCCCTTCATAATTGTAAGTTGAGTTTGATATAAATTCTCAAATTTTTTTGGTAACGATAATTTTTTAACTTTATGACCTGATTTACTTAACAAGCTAGCAGCTTCTTC
Source organism: Paracoccaceae bacterium (assembly GCA_902543185.1). Lineage (GTDB taxonomy): Bacteria > Pseudomonadota > Alphaproteobacteria > Rhodobacterales > Rhodobacteraceae > Salinivivens. Next base: position 40,678 of record CACBXB010000001.1, on the reverse strand, counting down.
TAAAGCTTTATTAGCATTGCTGGATGCTAAATTACTTTTGGGCAATTCACAAATCGCAAAACTTTTGGTCTCTTTTTTTACAGTTAAATTAGGTGAGTTTCGAATTGCTCTTGTATTTTCAGCTAGTAATGAAAGGTCAGCAACAGATCGGCCATACCATCCGATGGTATCTAGAGAAACAGAGTAAAACTTGGCACCTTCGCGGCTAACAGATCCAAACGTTGGTTTCATTCCAAAGATGCCACAAAAGCTGGCTGGCCTCAGTACAGATCCACCAGTTTGAGTTCCAATAGAAAGCATCGTTGTTCCGGATGCAATAGCTGCAGCAGAACCACTTGATGAGCCACCAGCAGTATGGGCTTTATTGTGAGGATTTGTCGTGGCAGGTAGCTTTCCGCCAGCAGCAAACTCATGAGTTTCAGTTTTTCCTGATATAATTCCACCAAGAGATTTCAGAATGCTTACAATTGCGGCGTCTTTGCTGGGTTGGTGACCTCTGTATATAGGACTATTGTGTTGCGTAGGCATATCAATAGTATCTATCATATCTTTAACTGCGATAGGTAACCCATGAAGTTGGGACTTTATAAATCCCAGGGACTGAACCTGCCTGAGAAAAAATTTTTTATCAAAGTATGCATAGGCTTTCACCTGATCTTCACATAATTCAAACCTCTCAATGCATGAAAGAGCCAAATCAATTGGATTTAATTTTCCCTTCTTAATTGCGATCGCAGCTTCAGTTGCAGTTAGCTCGAAAGGTTCGCTTGACATAAATTTTCTCTTATTTAGTTGAACCGGAAGTTTTCTGAGAACGATTTCAAATTTTGATTTTGATCAATATCCATAACTTTATCTATAATATCATTCTGTTGAGCTGGGCTATAAAAGCGCTTGGTATTCTCTTTAAATTTTTCTATAACTTGAGCTTTTGGCATGCCTCTTTTAATTTCTTCTAGAGTAACAATTCTATGTGCCGTAATTTTCTCAGCGTCCTCTGTTGTCGCTATTATTCGGCAATTTCTTTTCTGTGGTGTTGCGTTTGAAAACTCATCTAGAACGGTCACCTCACATCGTTTTATTATATCGATTATGTCATCGTCAAGAAAACGTTTTTCCTCAAAAGATTCAGGAACAACTTTTCCATCAGCAAGGGCACATGCAACTGAAAATAACATAGAGTGATCTGCAGTCTCACGAGTTTTTGGGGCCCAAAGTTCAGGATCTTTTACGGCACCTTCCCATGCAGATTTATACGTTTCGATATTGAGGCTTGTTATTTTCTTTCCATTTAGTTTTTCTTTAAGATCAATAGCAGTAAAAATTGGAAGCTGGCAACTATCTCTAACGGCATGAGTCTTTATGTTAGTTTGCTCAATTCCCCAATCCCAAGGACTGGTAAAATCTGGCAAATTGATATCAAATTTCTTACCACTTAATGTTTGGTTCCATACACCAAAAATTCCTTCAAATGCATTAAAAGGACCAGACATTCCTTCTCTTGCTAGTCTTGCAGCAAAAACCCCATTTCTTGCTCCATTTGGGCCTGCGCAACCTTTCCACATGGAAAGTTCTCCTGCACGTGTTTGATAGGTGCTAAGGTTAGGTATTATAGCGAGTGCAATCGAGTGCATTAGTTTATCTCTTTCCAAACCCATAAGCTTTCCAGCAGCTAATGCCGTTGCGATTGATCCTGTAACGGGCTGATCCCAGCCGGCTTCATTAAACGGGACATTGTCTGTAAAGCGACACATTATTTCATAGGCTGCAGTTAAAGCTGTAATAAATTTTTGACCTGAAAGTTCAAAAGATTCAGAAACAGCAAGTATTGCTGGTAAGTAGTCTGAAGGGTGGTGCGCATCTTTTGTTCTCCAAGCGTCGTTTAAGTCTAAATAACGAACCATAACGCCATTTGCGAAAGCCACATCCTCCAAAGAAGATCTTTTCCCAGTTCCCCAAATTTGAGCGGTATCTGTTCCTTTTACTTTGCAGGCCAAATCTCGTGCTATTTTACATGGTTTCGCCTCAAAAGCAGCGATTGCTACACCTACACTATCAAGAATTCGCATTTTTGAAGCGGTTATAGCTGTTTCTGGTATATCATCAAAATTTAGATCATTGGTAAAATCAGCCAATTTTCTTTCTAAGCCATTAAACATTTCATTTTCCCATTTTTCGCGCTGCTTCTGTTGCACTGTTATCCAAACGATTATTTTTTATTACTACGCCATAAGTTTTTTTGGCAGTATCACGATCAATGAGGCCATCCAAAACGTCGTTTAAAACTAAATTAGGGTCTCTCAAAAAAGGATCTCCATAGCCGGCGCTTGCAGGTCCACAAACTCGAATAACGTCGCCTGATTTAACCTTTTGGCCTGATACTTTAGAAGGCCATTCGATTTGATTTTTCGTGCCAGGGTTTAGTGTCAATCGGGCGCCGTGCCCATTCTGGCCGCCAAATATACCAAATGGCTTCTCCAAAATACGGTCACCATTACAAGAAAAGTAGCCATCTTCCAGAAACCTTACTTCCCGGACATGCCCACATCCTCCCCTCCAAGTTCCGGCGCCCGGTTGTTCTGGTCTTATTTCGTATCGCTCGACACGAAGTGGGTATCTTAATTCAATCTCCTCGCAGGGAACATTTTTTGTGTTGGCCATCAGATTATCTACTGTATCTAAACCATCTTTTGTAGCTCTTGCGCCGTAACTTCCCTCATTCACTTCTACACACACCCAATAGTTTTGATCTTTTTCGCTAAAACCAGAGTAGGAAACACTCATTACTGTTGCCGCATTTCCCGCTGTTGCTTTTTCCGGCATGACTGGTGCTAGAGCTCTTATTATACAATCTATCACGCGTTGGACCTGAGCCATTCTTGCAAAGCAGGCTCTTGGAAAATTAGGGTTAAAGATGCTTCCTTTGGGGGCATATACATCCACTGCTCGAAAGATACCTTCATTTTGAGGTATAAAGTCTTCAATTTCTGCTTGGTCTAAAAGTAGTGTTCTTATGGCATAGTAACATGCCACTTTAAGTGAACCTTCAAACGGTACGTTGAACCCAGTTTCGACCTCATCTGCAGACCCTGAAAGGTCAACAGTTAAAGAGTTTCCTGTCTTTTTGATAGTAACAAAAACCCTTAATTTTTGATCCCAGTTTCTGCCATCATTGTCTAACCAGCTCTCAGCCGAGTATTCACCATCGGGTATTTTTCCAATTTCTGCTCGCAGCCTCTTTTCAGAATAATCAATCCAATAGTTTGCTGCCCCTATAACTGTCGATTTGCCATATCGATTAACGAGCTCTAAAAAACGTTTTTTCCCACGTAGAGTTGAAGCTATCATAGCTTCGATATCAGCTGCATTATGGCTAGGAGTTCTGACACTGTCCTGCAAAATTGACCAAACAGCTTCGTTCCTTACACCTTTTTCATAAAGTTTAATGCTATCGTAGATGGTCCCTTCGGCAAAAAGGTCAATTAGATCGATATTTAGACCTGGAGCGGCTGCACCTATATCTACAAGATGTGCGGTGGCTGCTGAAAACCCAATCAATTGATTGTCATGGAAAATTGGCACTGCAACAGCTAGGTCTGGTGTATGAGATGCACCATAATAGGGGTGGTTGTGGATAATAATATCACCATCAAAGATTTTTCCTTCTAATTTTCGCATAAAGCCACGAATATAGAATGGAAGTGACCCAATATGCATTGGAGAAGTTTCACTTTCGCAAAGCTCTTGTCCTGTCGAATCGAAAATACCACATCCGATATCTTCAGATTCTCTAATAATACTGGAGTTTGACATCCGATATAGGACATGCCCCATTTCTTTGGCAATTGAATCGAATGCACCGCCGATAACTCTCAGTGTGACCTTATCAATGGAGGTATCACTCAATTTAGGACCCCTTTTGATATAATAATGTTACCAAGTTTATCTATCGAGGCGTTCCAATTAGGTAAAATTACTGTTGTAGAATCCATTTGGTCAATTACAGCTGGACCTGTGATGTGGTTCCCTGGCAATAGATCTTTTCGATAATATCTTGGCGTTTCAAGACAAAGTAATTTTCCATTAATTAAAAAATAGGCTTCACCTGAAGATCGCGGATTTACTTGATTTTTAGTCTTATAAACTTTCTTTAGGTTAGATACTTTGACCTTAGCTGTCTCGCCCCGACCCCTTACTCTAATGTTAACAATTTGTATATTCTTCTCAGCGAAACTCTTTCCATATTGTTTTTCATGCTGGACATGGAAATTATTTGATAATATTTTTGCAAATTCTTTTTTAGAAATTCCATTTGTATCTGGATAGGGCGTGACAAGCTCGTAACCCTGCCCTTCATAACGACAATCTGCTGCCCTCTCTAAATGAATTCCTTCTTTCTTGAAGCCATCTTCTTTTAACATAGTAAAAAGGACAGCCTCCAGTTCGGTGTACGCTATTTGTAAACTATCAATATTAGTCTCATTTGCATCAATCATCACGGTCTTGCTTTTTTCGTAAACAACATCTGATGCCAGTAAGCCAAGAGCAGATGTAAGACCCGGATTTGGAGGGATAACAATTGTTGAAATGCTTAATTCGTTTGCAATTGCACAAGCAAAAAGTGGCCCTGCGCCACCAAAAGAAACTAAGGCGAAATCACGCACATCAAATCCACGACGTATGCTGTTTAATTCACATGCCCTTGTCATAGAATGAGTCAATATATGAATTGCTCCTGCCGCGGCCTCTTCTGTAGACATATTTAGAGAGCGGCAAAGATGTTTTTCTATAGAAGTTATCGCTAATTTTTTCTGAAGCGTAAGACGTCCTCCTAGAAAAGTGTCTGGATCTATCCATCCCATTGCTATCATACAATCTGTTGCTGTTGGTTCGCTACCGCCTTTTCCATATGCTGCTGGGCCTGGGTTTGCTCCAGCGCTTCTTGGTCCAACTTGAAATTGTCCACCGCTATCGACGTAAGCTATTGAACCTCCACCTGCTCCGATAGCGTCCATCTCAGCCATAGGCACCATAGCATGGTAATCACCTAGTCTAGTATCAAGGATATGTTTATATAAAATTTCTCCTTTTGGAGCTACTCCAATATCAGCGCTAGTACCCCCCACGTCTAGGGTAATCACATTTTCAAAGCCAGCAGATTTTCCAATAAAAATGCCTCCCATTAGTCCCCCAACGGGCCCTGACATTAAAAGATTTACAGGGTTTAGTTGTGCTGATTGTAATGTCGTTGCTCCACCCGAAGACTGCATAAGATGCAGGTCAGCTTTGATTCCATTCGTTTTAAGAGACTCACTCATTGTGCCAAGATATTTTGACGTCTTGGGGCCAACATATGCGTTTAATGCTGTTGTAGAAAATCTTTCATATTCTCTGTATTGAGGTGTTACTTCGTAACTTGTTGTCACAAAAATATTTGGTGCCATTTCTTGAACTATCTTTTTGGCTCTGCTTTCGTGGTCAGGATTGAGGTAGGAGTGTATAAAACAAATGGCTATTGCCTCTACTCCCTCGGCTATCAATATATTTATAGCTGACCTAACGGCTTCCTCGTCTAACGGTTTTAAAACAATTCCTGGAGGAGCCATTCTTTCTGGAACGGTATGTCTCCACCGACGTGGCACTAATGGAAATTTCTGCCAGGGTAAGTCTAGTTGAAGACTGAAGGTCTGCGGTCTCTTGTGCCTAGCCATATGAAGAATATCTCTGAATCCTTCGGTTGTAATTAATCCCGTTTTTGCTCCACCGTGCTCAAGAGCAATATTTGTTGCAATGGTTGTTCCATGCATCAAGTAACTTATGTCGTTTGGAGAAATGCCTGTTCTTTTGATATGCTCAATCAGTGTTTGAACGGCTCCTTTTGATGGATCCTCAACAGTAGTTGGGGTTTTGTGAACTTGTATTTGACCTGTCTTTGTATCTAACAAAACAAGGTCAGTGTGCGTTCCACCTACATCAATTCCAACTGTATACATGAGAAGTTAAATCTCCGTTAAGTCCACAAGAGTTGAAATTTTTGGCATACTTTCTAAATCCATAGAAGCCTCAAACAGAGCCCGAGCTTTTTCATTGCTCATAACCCTTTCAGACAAACTATAAAATTTTGACTGTATTTCGTTATCACTCGGACCGCGCTCAATATCTTCTGCTGTTAAAGAAAGTTTAGAAGTGAAGCTTTTACCGACATCGTTTTTTGCGATTAATTGACAAGTGCGGACGCCAGGCGACATTGCGCTGAATTCTTGGCTTATTTCGACCTCTGTTTTAGAAATAAGATCAAGCACATCCTGATCTAGAAAACGTTCAGTTTCAAAGGACTCAGGTGTAATAGTGCCATCAATTAGACCTAGAGCAATGGCAATTAGCATAGAATGGTCAGCAGTTTCGCGGGTTTTTGGGGCCCAAAGTTCGGGATCTTCTACGGCCCCTTTGTAGGCTGAGCCATAAGTTATAATTTTTAAGGACTCTATATCTTTAGCAGAAATTTTTTTTCGCAGGTCCCGTGCTGTTTGTACAGGCAACTGACAGCTATCACGTACTGGATACATTTTTATATTTGTTTGTTCGATACCGAAGAGACTTTTGCCGAATGAAAGTGGAGCTATTTTATGTTTTTTCTTAACAGTCTGTTTCCAAAGACCATATATACCATCAAACGCTTCATACGGTCCGGTCATACCTTTTGACGCTAGAAATGCAGCGAAAATTCCTTGCCTGGATCCATTTGCCGCCGCAGCACCTTTCCACATGGATAATTCTCCAGCTCTAGTTTGGTAAGTACAGAGATTTGGAGTTATGGCTAAGGCTAATGCATCCCGCATTGAGGTTGGTGATAGGCTTAGCATACGACCTGCAGATAGTGCCATCGCTATTACTCCTGGAACAGGTTGATCCCATCCATTTTCGTTGAAGGGAACTGAGTCAACAAATCTACATTGTATTTCATAGGATATAGTAAGTGCGAGAAGAGCATCTTGGCCGCTGAGATCCAAGGCTTCTGCTATTGCGATAATACCACCTAAATTATCAGATGGATGGCTTCCATCAATAGTCCTATGAGTGTCATTTATATCCAAGTACCGAAGCATGGTTCCATTGGTGAAAGCTGCACCTTCAGGTGTTGATCTTTCTAATGATCCCCATATTCTCGCTGAGTACCCATTTGTTATTTTTGGAGTTATTTTCCGAGCAATTTCCACGGGCTTGGCTTCAAACGCACCAAGTGCTCCACCAATCGTGTCGATTACTCTGCGCTTTGCTTGATTTATGGCTTTTTCTGTTAAATCTTCAAAACCAAGTGACATGGAATATTCTATTAGTTGAGTTTCAACTGGACTACAAAGTTTATCCATTCTAAATAATCTTTTTATCTAATAGTTCTTTTTGATCTTCATCACTAAAGCCAAGGTCTGAAAGCACTTCATTGTTATGTGACCCAACTTTTTGAGGGCCAAGCCAATTTACCTTTCCAGGTGTTTTGCTCAGCTTGGGTACTATACCTGGAACCTTTAGAGATCCAAAAGTTTCATCATCTATCTCTAAAATCATTTCGCGGGATTTGAATTGCTCATCCTCAACAATATCCTCAATTGAGTTAATGGGACCCCAGACTACACCGTGATCATCTAGCTTTTGGCCTATGTCTTTCATTGTAAGTGTTTTTGTCCAATCTGATATTAGACTGTCTAGTTCACAAGCATTATCGCCCCTAGCTTTATGATCTATAAATCGAGGGTCACTTGCCCATTCCATCTTGTCCATTGCTTCGCAGAGTCTTTTAAACATGGGATCAAGATTGGCCGCTACAACAACAAAATTTTCATCTAATGTAGGATAAATATTTGAAGGTGCTACATTTGCTAGACCTGTTCCACTTGGCTTTCGAATTATGCCGCATTTATCGTATTCCGTCAGCGCACTTTCTAACATTGAAAAGCAACTTTCCGTAATTGCGGCATCAACTATTTGCCCCTTTCCATTATTTTTCTCTCTTTCAAAAAGAGCCATTAAAAAACCTTCAACAGCAAACATTGCAGTAATTGTGTCGCCAAGCGAAATTCCAAAACGTGGCGGGGGTGTATTTGGAAAGCCATTTATAAAACGTATGCCTCCCATTGCTTCGCCAATACTCGCAAATCCAGGCCTATTTGCTGATGGCCCTGTTTGCCCAAAACCAGAAACTCTAACAATGATTAATTTTGGATTAATTTTGTGAAGTTCTTCTGGAGACATACCCCATTTTTCAAGAGTACCAGGTTTGAAATTTTCGATAAGGCCATCAGCCGAGGTTAGTAGTTTTCGTACAATTTCTTGCCCCTTTTTTTCTCTTAGATTTACTGTCACAGATTTTTTGTTTCTAGCCAATGTAGGCCACCAAAGTGACTTTCCTTTATACCGATGATGTCCCCACTCCCTCATTGGATCACCGGCACCTGGCGTCTCTATCTTTATAACGTCTGCACCAAAATCAGCTAGCCGGCTGCCCACAAACGGCCCAGCCAAAAGTTGACCCATCTCAATTACTCTGATGCCTTGTAATGGTCCAAAATTTTCAGTACTCATAAATTCCTCTTTAGTTTTTCACTTCTTGAAGAAATTCTTTTAAAACTTCAGCATATTTTTCTCGCATAGTCCTTCCCGCAATAACATGAGCGGCACCTTCAATAGTGACACCTTTAGCATTTGGGATCGCCTGTTCAATTGGGATGGTTAGTCTTGGTCCATTCACTATATCTAGTGGGCAATGAATTATCAGCGTCGGACACGAAATTTTATTTAACCTTGAAACCGTATCGTGAGAAAGGCAAGCCTCGATCAAACGGGCATGAGCGTTGAACCTTCCACTTAATTCTCGCCAGGGACCGCTTGGCCCTAGTAAACGGTCAGCGTTTTCCAGATAAAAGTTTTCTTCAAAAGACCACAAACATACAAGTTTTTGAAAGGCCTCCCACCCCATTTCTCGATGGACTTCACGGAGTGTCTCTAATTGATGTCGTAACAACAGATCTGGCTTTGCCCATGTATTCATATTTACTAAGCATTTGACTAAGTCAGGCCTATTAATCGCCAGTTCTTGTCCAATGCATGCACCCATTCCTACAAGACCAACAACAGTAACATTGGAGAGATTGAGGTGATCAAGAAGTTCAGCGCAGTCTTCTGCGTAAAGAGACATTGATGGTGTCGAATCGTTGTCGGTGCTTTCTCCTAAACCACGGTGGTCAAAGATAATAACTTGATAATTTTCAAGTAAGTAACTTCCAACATGTCGTTCATTCCCGTGACAGTAACTGCCCCAGCCACCCATACAAAGTGCGGGCGGGCCTACACCATGAACTTCAAAGTACATTTTGTGATTATTAATTTCTAAAATAGGCATTTAATTATCTTTTTACTATTGAAAACTAAAATATATGGCCGCGTTGGGCGATTCCAGCATCTACTGTCAAAATTGTTCCCGAGACATATGAGCAGCGGTCTGAGGCTGCAAAAACAATCATATCAGCTTGTTCTGTTGGCGTTGAGGCTCTCCTAAAAGGTAAAGGTTCAACCAACCGTTCCCAAAGTTTTGGATCACCATATCTATCCCGAGCTTTCTCCTCCATTATATGCACTAATCGCTCTGTAGAAGTAGCACCTGGGTTGACTCCCAAAACTCTGACTCCATGATTGACACTGACAGAACCTAACGCCCGAGTGAAATTCATCATTCCAGAATTTGTTACTGTCGCTACAATTATTTCAGGATCAGGACGCTCACCACAATTTCCAATTACATTTATAATTACGCCTTTTTTTCTTTTACACATAAATTCGTAGAATTTTTTGGTGAGGTCGACTGTAGCTATAACTTTGAGTTCTAGGCCCTCTCTCCACTCATCAACGCCAACTAACTCAATTGGTCCCGTTGGTGTAGCTCCAGCATTGTTCACCAATATATCGACTTCACGACAATCTTTTGCAAGTTTTTCTGCGGCTCCATTTTTCTTTAGATCGCAGATATGGGTGTGAATTTGGTAATCTGTCCCAATGCTTTTTCTAGCATGCTCGAGATCTTGTTGTTTGCGGCCTGTGATATGAACTACACACCCTTCTTTTGCGAAGGCTTTAGCTGATGCTAAACCTATGCCTCTGGTTCCGCCAGTTATTAAAACCTTCTTTTCTCTAAGATCTAAGTCCATGTTATTATTCTCAACCAACATAAAAAGCATCAGATACAAAAAGTTTTTAGTCAACGTAATTTTACTAAATTGAAATTATTAGCGTTACGATAGTGCTATTGACAAATAATTGTTTTATAAAGTTGTCTCAGACTTAATTAATAAGGTTGTTTTCATGGAAAATCCCATCGATATTGCCAAATCTGTTTTTGATACAGTTTCGAATTCTGGGACCGCTATTTTTAGAACTGATGTAGGCTATGCAATAGTTGGCCAAACATCGGAAGCTATCCAAAGAATCTTTGAATACAAACAGCGAAGCTTTAATAAGCCGTGTGGTTGTTTTGGAAGCTTGGAAATGTTCAAAGAGCTGATACAATTTACATCAGAGCAGTTGGAATTTGTCGAAGCCATAACTTTAGATGCAAACTTTCCTCTCTCAATAGTTGGACGTTATGATCCTGATCATCCAATAATGAAAAATGCAGATCCATTTGTGCTAAAAAATGCATCTAAGAGTGGAACAATTGATTTATTGATGAATGCTGGTCCAATACACGATGAAATTGCTCGTCTCGCTTTAGAAAGTGGAATGGGAGTTTTTGGTTCATCTGCAAACATGTCATTATCCGGCAGTAAGTACGATTTTAAGGACGTTGAAATCGAATTGCGTAATAAAGTTGATTTGGCATTAGATGGTGGAAAAACGAAATTTAGTCATCCTGATGGCCTTGGTTCGACGATAATAGATTTAGATACTTTTGAACCTTTTAGGATAGGTATTCGTTGCCAAGAGATAAGAAAAATAGCCAAAGATAAGTTAAATATTGATATCGGCACAACAATAATTAAGCCATGATTTTTGATTTGCGATCTGAAAATGGAAACTGAATTTCAAATAATTGATGTTACGCCAAGAGATGGCTTACAGAATGAGCCTATAATTTTTTCACTTGAACAAAAACTGGATTTAATCTGGCATTCTATAGAGGCGGGTGTTTCACGAATTGAGGCGGCAAGTTTTGTAAATCCAAAAAAAGTTCCTCAAATGGCTGATCCGGAAAATCTTTTGGATAAGTTATCAGAAAAAAGGAATGCAAGCTACAGTGGGCTTGTTTTAAATGAACGTGGTTATTCTAGAGCAATAAGTTCTAACTGCGATGAGATAACATTTGTAATTGTAGCTTCAGATGAATTTAGCCTGAAGAACCAAGGAATGACTACGGCGGAGAGCATAGGATATATTTCCAAATTGCTGAAAAACAGAAAGACTGGAATTAAAATTTGTATATCAATTGCAGCCGCCTTTGGCTGCCCATTTGCGGGAGAAGTAAGTCCATCACGGGTATTAGAAATTGCTGACAAATGCTTAGATCTCAACCCTGATGAAATCTCTCTAGCAGATACAATTGGCGTCGCAGTCCCAAAAGATATAAAAGAGAAAGTTAAACCTTTAATTTTGTTGAGTTCAAAAATTCCAGTTCGTTTACATTTACACAATACGCGTAATACGGCTGTTTCTAATGCGTGGACTGCATTTGAGTTGGGAGTAAGACGGTTTGACGCAAGTTTTGGAGGCATTGGCGGATGTCCATTTGCCCCTAAAGCAACAGGAAATGTTGCGATCGAAGATCTGGTTTATTTATTTGAAAAGTCAGGAATAGCTACGGGTATTAATCTTGATGAAGCAATTAAGGTGGCAAATTGGTTGCAAGATCAGGTGAAACACCCTCTGCCTAGTGCACTTCTGGCAGCAGGCGATTTTAAAACATAAAATGCTTAAATTTTGTGCAGCTCTAAAAAAATTTGGGGAAAACGACCTAGTTTGACTTGTAAATGTTCTAATTACAGACAGTTAAGCTAAAAATATCGCTATGTTCTCAGTCTAAGCTCCTGAATTGGAATTCAAATGTATTTAGAAACAATTAAAAGCGAAGCGAAGCTTGCACGTGCTCAAGGAAATATGCACCTGACCACAGTTGGAAATAGTAGAATTCAAAAACTTTTCCAAAAGGGAGCATCTAAAGTTTTTTTCCCCAGACGGGCCAGTGGGCTTGATTGTATCATGATTAATACTGCTGGAGGAATAACGGGGGGTGATAAATTTTCTAATGTCATCGAATGCTATGGCAATTCATGTCTCACCGTAACTACTCAAGGATGTGAAAGAGTATATAAAAGTAACGATGGCTCTAATGCAAATGTTGAAAACAAAATTGTTTTAAAGAACTCCTCTCGCATGCACTGGCTTCCTCAGGAAACAATTGTTTTTGATCAAGGCAGAATAAAGCGAGAATTAAATGTTAGTATTTCATCTAAGGCTGAAGCTTTAATTGTTGAACCAATAATTTTTGGTCGTTTAGCAATGGGTGAGACTGAATTATCTGGATATTTTGATGATAAAATAGAAATAAGAGTTGGTGGTAAAATTGCTTTTTTAGATAAAACACGTTTGACCGGTAACATATCTAAAATATTGAGAAGATCAGCAGTTGCGGGTGGTTGCACAGCAACTGCAATTATTATTTTCAAGTCAAAAATGGTCAAATCATTTTTAAAAAATTTTAAGGACTATTTGAATAATTATTCAGGAGTTAGCCTGATCAATGACAACTTTTTGGTAGCGCGATTAATTGCCCCAACCGGATATGAATTAAGGCAAATGCTTGTACCAATAATTACTGAAATTACAGATAAAAATTTACCAAAAGCTTGGAGGCTATAGTGCAATTATCACCTCGAGAAAAAGATAAACTTTTAATAGCTATGGCAGCAGAAGTTGCCCGAAAAAGGAAAAGCCGTGGAGTTAAGCTTAATTATCCAGAGGCTATTGCTCTAATTTGCGATGCTGTTGTTGAGGGAGCTCGTGATGGGAAAAGCGTAGCTGAAATGATGGAATTCGGTGCAACAATAGTTAAATCGACTGACTGCATGGATGGTATACCTGATATGATACCAGAGGTTCAGGTAGAGGCCACGTTCCCCGATGGAACGAAGCTTGTTACAGTTCACAACCCAATAAGATAGGAAAAAAATGAAATATTTAAATTTTTTAATTCTGGTTTTTATCTCTAATATTTCACTTGCCCACAGCAGTGCAACTTTTCATTTCCACGAACCGAGTGCCGTGCCAATAAACATTGCAATAGCCATTGTGTTTTTGTCGTTGCTATTAATTTTCTTGAGAGAAAAGAAGAAACCATGAAACCAGGTGAAATAATAACGTCAGATGGATCTATAACTTTAAATGAAGGACGAGAAGGTCCATCTCTAATGGTATCTAATACTGGAGACCGCCCGATTCAGGTGGGCAGCCATTATCATTTTTTTGAAACTAACGACGCTCTTTCTTTCGATCGTGAAAGTGCTCGAGGAATGCGGCTAAATATAGCCTCTGGAACAGCAGTTCGATTTGAGCCTGGTCAATCGAGAAAAGTAAATCTTATTCCCTTTTCAGGAGAGAGAAGAATCTTTGGTTTTAACGGAAAAATAATGGGTGATCTCTAATGGCAGTAGAAATTTCAAGATTTGATTATGCAGGAATGTATGGTCCCACAGTAGGGGATAAGGTGAGGTTGGCTGATACCGAGCTTTTTATCGAGGTAGAAAAAGATCTGACGACATACGGAGAAGAAGTTAAATTTGGTGGTGGCAAAGTTATTCGCGATGGTATGGGCCAGTCGCAAGTAACAAGAGCTGATGGAGCGCCTGATACAGTAATCACCAATGCTCTAATCCTTGATCACACAGGCATATTTAAAGCAGATGTTGCTCTCAGAGATGGAAAGATAGAGGCAATAGGTAAGGCTGGTAATCCAGATACCCAACCAAATATTGGTATAATAATTGGCCCTGGCACAGAAATTATTGCCGGGGAGGGCAAAATTTTAACTGCAGGGGGATTTGATAGTCATATTCATTACATTTGTCCTCAACAAATTGATGATTCTCTTCACTCTGGTGTGACCACAATGTTAGGTGGTGGAACTGGACCAGCACACGGCACTTTAGCAACAACTTGTACGCCGGGTCCTTGGCATATTGGAAGAATGTTGCAGTCAGCAGATGGTTTGCCAATGAACCTTGCGTTTGCAGGTAAGGGAAATGCCTCGCTACCTGGAGCTTTGGAAGAACAGGTTTTAGGTGGAGCTTGTGCGTTGAAACTTCATGAAGATTGGGGAACAACACCACAAGCGATTGATTGTTGTTTGGGCGTAGCAGATGATCTTGATGTTCAAGTGATGATCCACACCGATACATTAAACGAAAGTGGTTTTGTTGAACGAACTGTCGACTCCATGAAAGGAAGAACAATACATGCTTTTCATACTGAAGGAGCTGGTGGCGGCCATGCGCCTGATATTATAAAAATTTGTGGCGAGAAATTTGTCTTACCTTCCTCAACAAACCCGACAAGACCATTTACCAAAAATACTGTGGAAGAGCATCTCGATATGTTAATGGTTTGCCACCACCTTGATAAGTCTATTCCTGAAGACATAGCATTTGCTGAGAGTCGTATAAGGCGAGAAACAATTGCAGCTGAAGATATATTACACGACATGGGGGCCTTTTCTATAATTGCTTCTGACAGTCAAGCTATGGGACGAGTTGGGGAAGTTATTATAAGAACCTGGCAAACTGCTGACAAAATGAAAAAACAAAGAGGCGCTCTTTCAGAAGAAACTGGTAATAATGATAATCTGCGAGCTCGGCGATACATTGCAAAATACACAATAAACCCCGCAATTGCTCACGGAATTTCACATGAGGTTGGCTCAGTAGAGCCCGGTAAGCGAGCAGATCTTGTTCTATGGAACCCAGCATTTTTTGGAGTAAAACCAGAGATGGTTTTATTGGGTGGCACAATTGCTGTTGCTCAAATGGGTGATCCAAATGCTTCCATTCCAACCCCTCAACCGGTTTACACCCGATCAATGTTTGGGGCTTATGGGAGGGCTTTGTCTGAGTCTTCTGTGACGTTTGTTTCGGAAGCTGCTCACGCTGATGGTATAAGTTCAAAACTAGGTTTAGCTAAGAAAGCGGTACCAGTTAAAAACACCAGAAATATTGGAAAACTTGATTTAAAATTGAATGTAGCTTTACCAAAAATCGATGTTGATCCAGAAACCTATGAAGTTCGTGCGGATGGAGAGCTTTTAACTTGTCAGCCAGCCCACGAAGTGTCCATGGCGCAGCGCTATTTTATGTTTTAGGAGAGTAACATGTTTTTAGTTAAATCAGTTATTACGAGTCCTACTTCAAATGCTAAATTAAAGTGTTCTTTGAACTACTCAGATCGGTTTCTCCGTAGAAAAAGACTGCTTACAGATTGTGGAATAGATTTTTTGATAGATCTCGAAAAAGCAACAAATTTGAACCATGGTGACCAACTAGAATTAGATGATAAAAATCTTGTAGAAATAATAGCCAAACCAGAATTGTTGGCTGAGATTACAGGGAGTAAAATGTTGGAATATGCTTGGCATATCGGAAACCGCCACACGCCAGCACAAGTTGAGCAGACCAGAATACTCATTCAGCATGATCACGTCATAGAACATATGATTGAACATTTAGGTGGAATTGTAACGCATGTTACAGAACCTTTTGCGCCACTTGGTGGTGCCTATGGCCATGGCAGAACACATTCACATGAACACGTAAAAAGTACCCATGCACATGCACACTGATTTGAAATTTATGACAGTGATGCAATGGATGTCTCCCGCATTTCCAATTGGTGCCTTTGCCTATTCCCATGGGCTGGAGTGGGCCATCGATAAAGGTCATGTAAGCAATGGTAAGAAATTGCAAAATTGGATTGCAGATCTACTGGAGTATGGATCTTTAAGAACTGATGCTATCTTTATAAGTCTGATACTTCGAGGGCATGATGCCAAGAAAATGAATGAATTATCTATTGCATTGTGCCCTGCTGGGGAGCGCCTACTGGAAACAAAGCTACAAGGCAGTGCATTTGCAAAGGTAATTGAGGATGTCTGGAAACAGGACATAGGCGACCTATCTCTTCCAATAGCTGTCGCCCTGGCTGCAAAAAACCAGAGTATTGAGCAAAATCTTATTCTACCAGCTTATTTGCACGCATTTTGTTCTAATCTTGTATCGGTTGCAATTCGCCTAATACCTATTGGTCAAACTAAGGGTCAGCGTATAATTTTAGAGCTATCCTCAAAAATTTCTGATCTTGTACAGAGCGCTTCTGAAAGTGAAATTGATGATTTAAATTCCGCCTGTTTTTTTTCGGACATTTCAGCCATGGAACACGAATATCTTCAGCCACGGATTTTTAAAACATGAATAGTCAAAAAAAGTCTGCGGTTCGTATTGGTATTGGTGGGCCAGTTGGAGCAGGAAAAACATCGTTTACGGCTGCAATTGTTAAAGATTTAAAAAAGAGATTTTCAGTTGGTGTTATAACAAATGATATTTATACAAAAGAAGATGCAGAGGCCTTAATGCGGATGCAAATCCTTCCAGAAGAGCGTCTAATTGGTGTGGAAACAGGTGGCTGTCCCCATACCGCTATAAGAGAAGATGCTTCAATAAATCTTGCAGCTGTAGAAGAATTACAGCGACGTCATGATGATTTAGACCTAATATTTATCGAAAGCGGCGGAGACAACCTGTCAGCAACATTTTCTCCAGAATTAGCAGATATAACAGTTTATATGATTGATGTAGCGATGGGCTCTGATATTCCAAGAAAGCGAGGTCCAGCGATGATGAAATCAGATATTTTGCTTGTTAATAAAACTGATTTAGCCCCTCACGTTGATGTTGATCTAGCTTCAATGGAAAGAGATCTAAAAGTAGCAAGGGAAGATAGGCCTTATTTTTTGATACAAGCAAAAAATAATTTAAATATTGAAAAGGTTTCACATGAGATAGTTGATTTGGCAGGTTTATAGATTTTTAATTATTTTGTGAGATGAAATAATTAAATTTCAGGCTTGTTATTTGAAACCTTCTGCAATTCTTATCTTTGCTATTTTACTGCCATCAATTTCAAGCTTTTTTAAAACTGGATGGTTTTCATCAATTACCCGCCAGAAAGGTATAGAAGATTCCTCTATCATATTTGGGTTATAATTCTCTTGAATTGCCTTTTTAAGAAAAATACCTGTGGTCACGGGGCAAGTGTTGTCTGCGCCCTCTAATAATGCCAATTCCTTCCGGATTTGTTTCACCGACTTGAAGCATCCCGGTGCTAAGGTTTTTACATACTCGGTAATTTTCTCAGGAGAAGATATCAGCATTTTTTCACCTGTCTTCATATCACTAAAATTTTTTTCTAAAATTTTAATAATATTTTTGGGCATCAATCTGCTGAATTCTAAAAGTAAAATATAGAAAAGAGATTTGAGCTGGGTTTGCACCCAGCTCAAATTAATTTTAACGCTTAGGCAATGGCATCCAGCTTGGAACCGATACATCAGCGTGAGCAAATTGTGGCATTTTTGCTGATAGGTCTGCCATATTTTTAATGTCATTGTCATTTAAGAATTTCTGAGTGATCAGAGTTGGCGGTACAACAACATTACTTCCTGGGTTTTCACCTGCAAGCATCATTGCGAGTGATCTAACAGACACTTCCCCAACAACCGCTGGATTTGTAGCAACTGTTGCTGCCCAAGCGGAATTAGGTTCACGCATTGCTGCTATGTCTGCAGTTGAAACATCTGCAGAATATATATCAATTTGATCTGTAAGACCTGCTTCGTCTACAGCAATTTTGACGCCTTTGGCAAATTCATCATATGGGGCAAACATAACTGTAATATCGGAGTTTGCTTGCAAAACAGACCTTGCTTGGTTAGCGTTTGTGTTTGCAATTGGGTTGTCAAGCGTTCCAAATTGAGCAACTTCCTCAATTCCCGGATTGGCGGCTTTTATGTCTTCCCACGCAGCGTGCCGTCTATCTAGCGGTGCAATTCCCGGGACATAAACATATCCTGCTTTCCAAGACGTTCCGTTATCTTTGATGGCTTGCTCCAAAGCAAGTTTACCTAGTAAATAGTCAGATTGTTCTATTTGTGGAATTGCTGCGTTTTCAACATTCACGTCAAATGCAACGACTTTTATTCCCGCATCTACTGCTCGTTGGGCAGCATCTCGCATACTTTCGGTTAGTCCATGTTGGATTACAATTCCATCCACACCTAGAGCTATAGCTTGATCTACCATATCTGATTGTAAAGCCGCATCTTGCCGGCTATCAAAAACTCGCAAATCCACACCTAGAGCTGCAGCTTGTGTCTCCACACCTGATAGATAGGCTTGGAAAAAGTCGCCTGTTGAAAGATACCTAACAAGAGCGATTTTAACGTCACCAGGATTATCAAATGGTGCAGGCATATCTCCTGCAAATGCAGAGGTTGAAAGGGTCACAGGTAATGCAACCATCCCTCCTATTAATTTTAATAATGATCTTCTAAACATAGTTTTCCTCCCTAGTTTGTTTAAGTCACATTCTAGTGACCACTTTTGCGCCCACTAAAAGAAAGGGCAAATGTAAAAATCAAAGCAATCACTAAGACAGCTCCTTTTACAAAATCTTGTGTATAATAGGGCGCATTCATCATAGTGAGACCCTGTAAAAGAATACCCACAAATAGAGCTCCTATTGCTGTACCAAATGCATTAGGTTTAGCCGCGCCAAGAACTGCAAATCCAATTAATGCCGCAGCTACCGAATCCAATAAAAGATTGTTTCCTGATGCAATATCCCCTCTGCCCAGACGTGCAGAAAGCAAAATGCCACCAATTGATGCCATTACTCCTGATATAACGTATGCTAAAATCTTGTATTTATTCACATTAGCGCCGGCTAGCGCTGTAGCCGTTTCATTTGAGCCAATAGCATACATTAATCTTCCATGCCGGGTTAACTCGAGAAAAACCCATATTAGTATGCCGACAAGAATAAAAATAATAACTGGGATGGGGATTAGTTTTTCCAAAAAAAAGTCTAGTCTGTGTCTGCCAAGCCATAAAAAAGCTTGAGAGTAAACTCCCTCAGCGGTTGAACCATCCGGTAATTTCATTCCAGTGGAAATTGAACGGCCTTCTGTTGGTATACGTTGAAGTCCAATTAAAAGAAACATCATTCCAAGTGTTGCTAGCAGGTCTGGTACTCTGGCTTTTACTATTAGTAAACCATTTATAAATCCAACTGCTGCACCCATGAACAAGCATGCAACAATTGCAGAGAAAGCAGACATTTCTAAGACAACCATTACGTATGCAGATAGCATTAGAGCTGAAGTTGCGACGGAGCCTATAGAAAGATCAAAACCATCTACTACCAACGTGGCTGTAACACCAAGAGCTAAAATTCCTGTTATAGAAACAGATTGAAAAATAAATACTGCAGATCGGGGTCCAGCAAACCCCTCTGCTGCGATCGAAAAGAAAATTACCAATCCTACAAGTAGAATAAGGAAGCCGTATTTTATAGCAAATCGTCTTGAATTCATTTTTTGATCATTAGCCATATCTAAGTTCCGTAATTTGAACTATCTTGTTTATAAGCGCTTCCACTAAAACTCGATACAATTTCTGGTATATTTTTACTATTATTTTGATATTCACCAACAAGATTTCCTTCATGTAATACAATGACCCTATCTGCTATTTCTAAAGCTTCATCAAGTTCAGCAACAAATATAAGTGTTGCTCTTTGGCTAGAAGTTGATCGTATCTGAATACCAATATCGCGCCGAGCCTTTATATCTACTCCTTGAAAGGGTTCGTCTAAAAGGAGCACCGAAGACTCCTCAGCCAACCACCTTCCAACCATAACTTTCTGCTGGTTACCTCCGGATAATGTTGTAACGGAGTCCACCTCAGATTGGCACACTATTCCAAGTTCACTAATAGAATTTTTAGCATTTTGCGAAAGGCTTTTGGCACGAAGGAATGAAAATCTGCTGTGCTTTTTAAAAAATGGTAACGCTAAATTGTTAGATATATCAAATTCTGAAACAACAGCGTTTGATGCCCTATCTTTAGGACACATATAAACGCCTGCTGCGATGGCTTCTTTTGGGCTTTGGGGACTGTATGGATTCCCATTTAAAGTCATTTTTACTTTTGAATTTGGACTTAATCCAAATATTTGCGATGCCAAAGTAGTTTTTCCACTACCGATAAGGCCGGTGATTGAAACAATTTCATTTTCATAAAAAGATAAGTCAAAGGGTTGGCTGTCAGTAGCTAATCTTACCTCTTTTAAATTCAATATTTCTCGTTTTCGCTCGTTTATTTTAATCTCATTTTGCGATAGCTTCTGGCCGAGCATTGCCGTAACAGCCCCCTCATAATTTAAGGGCTTTTCTTCGAATAGTCCTGATATTGTACCGTCTCTCATGGCTACGATGCGATCGGCAACACTATTTATATCTGACATTCGATGAGAAATATATAAAATAGCAACGCCTTGCTTTTTTAGTCTTTGTAACAGTTTAAAAAGTCTTTTAGCTTCATTTTCAGAAAGAGAGGAAGTTGGCTCGTCCAAAATAAGCAGTTTGGGAGCATGGGCCATCGCACGAGCTATAGCAATCATCTGTTTATCAGCTGGCCCCAAATCCCTAACCAAGGTTGCTGTATCCAAGTTTATATCCATAGCTGACGCAATTTTATCAGCCTCTTTTTTTAGCTTTTCTGAATTAATAAAGAACCCTGAATTTTGTTCTGCAAGTTTATCAATCATAAGGTTTGAAGCTACGTCTAAATCAGGAATAACACCATTGTTTATTGACTGATGAACAGTCACTACTCCAGATTTAAACGCATCAGCTGGTGAAACTGGCTCGAACCTTTCACCCAAAAGATAAACCGATCCAGCATCTGCTTGATGCACACCACATAGTATTTTAACTAAAGTTGATTTTCCTGCACCATTTGCACCCATGAGTACAGTAATCATACCGGCAGGCAATTCTAAATTGATTTCCTGAAGGACTTTGTTCGGCCCAAATGACTTTACAATACCAGAAATTTGGCAAGCAGTTTTCGACATTTCCCTCTCCCAAGGAAAAGCTTAACCTAAGCTCTTCGACTGTCAACACTATTGACAAAAGTCAATTCATGCCATTGCTTGTTTATGTTCAATTTTAATTAAAATTTAAATAAGGAGGAGCGATTGTATGTCTTCGGAAAAGTACGAGCCACTTACAATCGAAACGCTTGCCGATAGATTAGGGTCAGTTGATGCTATCTGTAAAATAGTAGGTGACGATACAAGCAAATGGAAGATTGATGAGGTGGGTGATGGGAACTTAAATCTTGTCTATACGGTTTCAAGTAACTCAGGAAATATTATTGTAAAGCAAGCGTTGCCTTATATGAGATTGGTAGGCGATAGCTGGCCACTGCCCTTAAGTCGCTCGTTTTATGAACACGAGGTTTTAGTTAGGCAAGCAAAGCGCGATCCTGGGAGTGTTCCCGAGATATATTATTTTAACAAAACCCAAGCTATTATCGCCATGGAAATACTTCTGCCGCACGTTATCTTAAGAAAAAAATTAATTGCTGGGGAATATATAAATGGATTAGCGCAAAGGCTTGGAGAATTTTGTGCGCGTAATGCATTTAGAGGTTCTGATTTATCGCTCCAAACAGCCGACAAAAAAAATGATACAGCAATGTTTCAGGGTAACCTTGCGCTAATGGGAATAACCGAAAGATTTGTTTTCACGGATCCTTATTTTGAAGCAGAAATGAACCATCATACAGACGGACTGGATCCGATTGTTAAAATTCTTAGATCAGATGTGAAAATGAAAAGTGAAGCTCATAAGATTTTTATGAAGTTCACAGCTAATACCGAAACTTTGTGTCATGGTGATTTACACTCTGGTTCAGTGATGTGCACAGATAATGAAACAAAAGTTATAGATCCCGAATTTGGCTTCTACGGTCCAATGGGCTTTGATATTGGAATGCTAATTTCCAATTACTTAATGGCTTACTTTAGTCAACCAGGGCATCGCGATAGCGAAAATTTGTCAGAATATCAAAGTTGGATTTTGAAAGTTATCGAAGAGACTTTTGAGACATTTCAGCAGGAATTTAAAAAACTATGGAATTCTGAAAGAACAGGTATTTTGTTCCCTAGATTAATGTTTGAAGATCAGGGAGATAGCTCAGACTTTGCGCTTAACGAGATGCTTGAACACATTTGGCAAGATGCTGTTGCTATATGTGGTATTGAAATGCATAGGCGTGTCTTGTCACTTGCACATAATGCGGATTTTGAGGAGATCAGTGATACTAAGAAAAGGTCCCAGATCGAAGCTAGAAACTTAATGATGGGACGCGAGTTAATCTTAAACAATAAATCGATAAAAAATGCTAGTGAGCTTACTAGCTTGGCAAAAAAGTTCAATTCGGAGAATTACCTATGAAGGTTCAAGGAACTCACTATCGATCAATCTGGTATGACCATAAGGATTGTCAGGTAAAAATTATTGATCAAAGATGGCTACCTCACGATTTCAGAATAGTCGCTCTGACAAATTTAGATGAATTTGCTGTAGCAATTCGTGATATGTGGGTAAGGGGAGCACCTCTCATAGGTGCTACTGCTGCCTATGGAGTAGCAATATCTTTAAGTAGCGACGCTTCAGACTCTGGTTTGAAAAACACATATGATACCTTGATAGAAACTCGTCCAACAGCAATCAACCTAAAGTGGGCTCTGGATCGACTCCTAAGGGCACTGGGTCAAGTGTCTCAGGAAGAACGTGCTAAAAAAGCATTGGAGCTTGCCCATCTGGTGGCAGAAGAAGATGTAGGTATAAATAAAAAGATAGGTGAGCACGGATTAGAGATTGTAAAAAAAATAGCATCTAATAAACCGGCAGGGGAACCCGTTAGGATGTTAACACATTGTAATGCTGGATGGCCGGCAACAGTAGACTGGGGCACAGCTACTTCACCAATGTATCATGCACATGAGGCAGGCATTCCTATTCATGTTTGGGTTGATGAAACAAGGCCAAGAAATCAAGGAGCAATGACCGCCTGGGAGCTTGAGAGCCATGGCATTAGTAATACTTACATCACAGATAACGCTGGTGGGCACCTTATGCAAAAGGGCCTTGTTGATATGGTTATTGTGGGTACTGATCGAACCACTGCCCAAGGTGATGTCTGTAACAAAATTGGCACGTATCTCAAGGCACTAGCAGCTCATGATAATAATGTTCCATTTTATGTAGCTTTGCCTTCACCCACAATAGATTGGACAATAAGTGATGGCGTAGCAGATATTCCAATTGAAGAGCGAGCCGCTCGGGAGGTAACCCATATTTTTGGACACCACGAAAAAAATAGTATTGAAGAAATAAGGGTTACTTCAGAGGGTGTTTCTGGAGGAAATCCAGCTTTTGACGTTACCCCAAACAGATTGGTTACAGGATTAATTACGGAGCGTGGAGTTTCCGATGCTTCTGAAAAAGCTCTAGCAAAAATGTTCCCAGATTTAGCAGGATTTTGAAAAGATGATCAAAAATAATTATAAATCTAGCGAAGCTAAATCTTATGTCGATCAAGTAGGCAAAGATGCTGCTGATCAAGAGCTTGCGCTTCGAGTTTACACATCAAGAATAATTGGACAAAATCCTGATCTTGTTATGCATGGTGGTGGTAACACCTCTGTTAAAGTGGAACGAAAAGATCTTTTTGGAAATACTAAACAAGTAATACATGTTAAAGGATCAGGCTGGGACTTAGATACGATACAAGCACCTGGGCTACCTGGCCTTTGGTTGGAACCGTTGAGAGAGTTGCGAAATCTAGATAAGTTATCTGATGAAGATATGGTCAACGTTCAAAGGGCTAATTTGCTGGACAGTTCAGCACCAAATCCTTCGGTCGAAACATTATTACATGCTTTTCTTCCACATAAATTTGTCGATCATACCCATGCTACACCATTTTTAATCCTTGCAAACCTGCCGAACGCCGAAGAAGTGTGTAAAGAAATTTTTGGCTCCAGGTTGGGAGTAGTTCCATATATAATGCCCGGCTTTGCTCTGGCAAAAAAAGCGGCTGAAGTTTATGATCAAGATCCTAGCGTTGAAGGTTTAATGCTGTTGGGTCATGGACATTTTGCTTTTGGTGAGACAGCTGAAGAAAGCTACAATCAAATAATATCTCATACTCAAACTGTTGCAGACTATTTTAACTTGAAAAAGCCGACTGCTCTCAATGTCAAAGCCAGCCATAAATCTCATGAAGTCTTACCAGTGATAAGGGGTCTGATAGCTGAAATGATCGGGCCTAATGCTGCTATGCCAATTATCAATGTAAGAAATGGTCCAGAAGAAATGGAGTTTCTAAAGAGAGCTGATTTGGACAGTTTATCTGAGCGAGGAACTGCATCACCAGATCATGTTATAAGGATTAAGGGTCGCCCACTAGTTTTACGAAAGTCAATATGGGAGCAGGGAAGTTCTGCGATTAAAGACGCGCTTAAGGACTATGAGAACGAATATAAGGCAATGTTTGAGCGCCAGGCTGCCAAAGCGGCCCAACCTAAAACTATTCTTCCACCAGATCCTAAAACAATATGGATGGAAGGTGTGGGTCTTTTAGGTCTCGGCTCAAATTTTAAAGCAGCCAGTATAGCGGGTGATCTTGTTGTTCAGAATGCTCGTGTGAGGTCAGTTGGTGAAGATGCGGGTGGGTTTTATCCTATCTCGGAAAAAGATTTATTTGATTGTGAATATTGGTCATTAGAACAAGCCAAACTTGGCAAAGGGAAAGCGCCGGCGTTTCAAGGAAAAGTGGTAATGGTAACTGGAGGATCAGGAACAATTGGGTTTGAAACGGCAAATGCATTTGCGTCATTAGGTGCACAATGTTTTTTGATTGATCTAAACCAAAAAAATTTGGGCGCTGCCCTAGAAAAATTGGGCAAAGGCCATTTTGGAAAAGCGCTGGATGTGACAGATCCAAAGGCAGCAAAAGAGGCAATTACATCTGTTATAGAGACATACGGAGGTCTCGACATACTAGTTTCTAACGCAGGATCAGCTCAGTCGGGCTCAATGATAGATATGACTAGCTCTTCCGTCAGGAAAGCTTTTGAGTTGAACTTCTTTTCTCATTACGAGTTTGCAAAAGAAGCAGCAAACCTGATGAAATTGCAATCCAGGGGTGGCCAGATCTTGTTTAATATATCGAAACAAGCTGTAAACCCTGGTAAAAATTTTGGTGCATACGGGATGCCAAAGGCAACAACTTTTTTCATGATGCGACAGCTTGCCTTGGAGTTAGGGGGCGACGGAATTCGCGTCAATGGAGTTAATGCTGACAGAATAAGGTCAGGTTTGCTCACAGATAACTTTATTGCTGAACGTGCTAATGCCCGAGGTATTTCTGAAGATAAGTATATGGCTGGTAACTTACTAAATGCAGAAGTCAAAGCAAGTCATGTAGCAGAAGCTTTTGTTTCACTCGCCCAAGCCGAGCGAACAACTGGACATGTAATGACGGTAGATGGTGGCAATATTGAAGCTTCCTTGCGTTAATCAGAGATAAAAAACTCTATGCTGCGAAAGAACCATAACGAAACTGACGTTAGAGTAGCATGTTCTATAAAAGATGAGAATTTATTACCCAACATAGCTCTTTTTTATCAATTAGGTGGATTAAAGATCTACTAGGTATGGGAGGATATGATAATGGATGATATTTTAATTACAGATGCCTTAATTGTCACATGTGACGGCAATCATTCTATTATCGAAAATGGTGTCATGGCTGTCAATAACGGCAAGATAACAGCTTTAGAACGCTTTAACACATCAGCTGCAAAAAAACTTACTGCAAAAAAAATAATTGGAGCAAATGGCAATATAGTCATGCCGGGTTTAATAAATATGCACTGTCATGCTGCCGATAGTTTGTTCAGAGGGCTGGTTGAGAACCTTCCTCTTGAAGAATGGTTAGGACGTGTTTGGATAGCTGAAAAAGCTATTCTTACTCCTGAAACTACTTACCTTGGCTCAGTCTTAGGTTTAGCGGAAAATCTTTTGGGCGGATCGACAACTGTCATGGATATGTTTTGGTATCCAGACGAAACTGTTAAAGCTGCAAAAGATTTAGGAATGCGAATATCCACCGGTGGTATCTTTTTTGATTTGCCGGGAATAGGTGGGCGTTCTCATGAAAATTATGTCTCAGAGGCCCATAATTTTTTTAAAAGCCACTCATCCGATGACAGTGTAATTCCTGCTATCTTGCCCCACGGGAGCTATACGGTTTCTCCACAAAATTTGAGTGAGGCTAAAAGCATTGCAGATGAGTACGGAATATTATTTTGTACTCATGCTGCCGAAACACAAGCCGAGCAAAATGATATAAACAAACGTTATGATAACTCCGTCATACGGCACTTAGACAAGTGCAAATTGTTGGGTAAAACCTCAGTATTGGCTCATTGTGTACATCTAGACGAAACAGAGATATCCCTCTTAGCCCAAAGTGAGACAAATGTGGTCCTTAACCCAATGTCAAACCTTAAGTTAGGCTCAGGTATTGCTCCAGTTAAAGAAATGCATAGAGCAGGAATAAATCTCACGCTAGGGACGGATGGAGCAATCAGTGGAAACGACTTAGATATGTGGTTGGCAATGCGATTAACCTGCGGTTTAGCAAAAGGCTTAAACATGGAAGCTGATGCTTTAACTGCTGAGCAGGTACTTCACATGGCAACCATTAGTGGTGCGAAGGCATTAGGTAAATCGGACTCACTTGGTAGTCTAGAAATAGGCAAAAATGCAGATTTTATTCTTTTAGACATTAATAATTTTCACTCAGTTCCTCTTTTTGACCCAATTACCCATCTTGTTTTTGGTGCAGGACGTTCGGATGTTACAGATGTATTTGTTTCTGGAAAACATGTTGTGGAAAATAAAAAAATCAGTGGTCTAGATGTTGAAAAAATTCATGCAGAGGTTCGTCAATTAGCGCCATCTATCAAAGCTAGTCTCGAGTAGGAAAAGGCCTCTAATGAAAAACAATTTTGTAAAAAAAATAGAACTTGCAGCTGAATATATTGGTCAGCGAATGAGTCAGAGCCCAGAACTTCTACTAATTTTGGGATCTGGTTTGGGTGATGTAACGAATGAAATTTCAAGGGAAGCAGAAATCTCTTATAAAGAAATTCCAGAATTTCCTTTTTCCACTGCGCCGTCTCATGCAGGAAATTTAGTTTCGGGGAATTTCAATGGAAGGCCCGTATTGGTTATGCAGGGTAGGTTGCATCTATATGAGGGTTGGAAAGCTAACGAGATAGCATTTCCAATCAGGGTTGCCAAAAACTTAGGTGTAAGAAAGATGATTGTAACTAACGCTGCTGGTGCTTTGAATACAAGTTTGGAACCTGGAAGTGTTATGATGCTTACTGACCATATAAATTTTACTGGCCACAATCCACTTATTGGCCCACATGACGATGAATTAGGATTACGCTTTCCTGACATGTCCGACGTTTATGATAAGAAGATACAGGGAATAGTGTCTCAGTGCTTTAAAAATGCTGGTATCAAATTGAGCAAAGGAATTTACGCTGGTATAACAGGCCCTTCTTTGGAGACTTCGGCGGAGCGACGTTTTCTAAGGGAGAGTGGAGCAGATGCTGTTGGGATGTCTACAATAATGGAAGTGATTGCAGCAAAACAGGCTGGTTTTGAGATTGCTGGTCTATCAGCAATTACCAACAAGGCTGATGGTGGACCAGAACAGCAGCCCGATACACTTGAAGATGTCTTAGAGTATGCCAGTGTAGCGGGAAAAAAGATTAAATCTATTTTACCAGGACTTTTACAGGCATGGACTTAATAATATTGAATGAAAATTTTAATATATTTGAGGAGTTTGTTTGATTGACTGAGCTGACAGGAAAGCGGGCTCTGATTACGGGCTCCAAAAGTGGTATTGGATTTGCCATCGCAAAAAGACTGGCGCAAGCTGGGGCAGAAATTATTCTGCACGCTAGGAACGATAGTTCTGAAGTAGAAGCAGCTAAAATAAAATTAGCAAAACTCGCAAACGAAGAACTATCGACGGTGTTTGGGGATTTCTCAGATCCAAATTCCTGCTGCTCACTGTTTGAAGCCATAAAAAAAGAGTCTAAACCAATTGATATTCTGGTAAACAATGCAGCCATTCAACCTGTGTGTGCATTAGCCGATTTGGGGCCTTCCGAGATTAGTCGAATGTTAGAAACTAATTTACAGGTGCCGATTATGATGACACGATATTTTGCTGAATATTCTGAAAATGGTGGATCGATTGTAAATATCTGTTCGATAGAGGGACTCACGCCCGCCATAAACCATAGTCACTACGCAGCTTCAAAAGCAGGTCTTATTAATTTTACTAAAGCATCGGCTCTTGAGCTTGGATCTAGAAATATCCGTGTAAATTCTATTTGTCCCGGATTGACTGATAGACAAAATTTAGACAAAGACTGGCCCCAAGGTGTTCAAAACTGGTTAGAAAATGTCCCTCTTAAACGATTAGGAACTGGTGAAGATATTGCAAATGCTACCTTATTTTTGGTTAGTGACGCTGCTAGTTTTATTACGGGGGCAAATTTGATTGTTGATGGCGGTATGGAATGTGTGCCCAGCTGGTAGGGCAAATGAATAAGGAATAGTCAATTGAAGTTGCCTAGAGATGATATTAGCTCCCCAGAATTTTGGACTGACGAGAGATGTTTTATAACTGAGTGCCTAAATAGCGAAAAGGTCGAAGAGTTTTCGTTGGCTGTCGCGCGAGTTAAACCTTCCGTAACAACACAATTGCATTGCCTTAGAAATACGAAAGAAATTTATATTATCCGAAAGGGTACCGGTTTGGTTCTTGTGGGGGAAAAAGAAATTGAGGTCTCCGTTGGTGACAGTGTTATTATCCCAGCTAACACCCCTCAAAGAATTACCAATTTGAGCAATTCTGAAGACCTGGAGTTTTATTGCCACTGTTCTCCCAGATTTAAACCAGAAGTTTATGAAAATTTAGAAACAAACGATAGCTAGTTTATTTCCGGTTCTTCAACTGCAGCTCCAAAGTCAGTGCTTAGAAAGTCGAAATCGCAACCCTTGTCAGCCTGTTCAATATGTTTTGAATATATATACCCGTATCCACGTTCGTATCGAGGTTTAGGTGCAACCCAATCCTCCTGGCGCCTTTTCATTTCACTTTTGGAAATATCAACGTCAAGTTTACGGTTGGGAATATCTACCTGAATAATATCTCCGGTTCTAATTAATGCTAGCGGTCCACCAATAAAGGCTTCAGGTGCTACATGTAGAATGCATGCACCATAGGAAGTTCCTGACATGCGCGCATCCGACAGCCTTATCATATCTCTATGTCCCTGTTTGAGTAATGCTTTGGGCATAGGGATCATGCCCCACTCTGGCATACCTGGCCCGCCTTTTGGGCCGGCATTTCTTAAAACTAAAATATGGTCCGCTGTTATGGGATAATCTTCGTCATTTATAATTTCTTTTAATTCAGCATAGCTATCAGCAACTATTGCTGGTCCGTTATGTTTTTGAAATTTGGGGTCCATAGCCGCTGGTTTTATGACGGCGCCATCAGGTGCCAGATTACCTTTCAAAACAGCTAATGATCCTTCATGATAAACCGGATTTTTAAGAGTTCGGATCACATCACTATTATAATTATTGGACCCTTTGATACATTCCTTGAGTGTTTGCCCTGTAACTGTTTTGACATTCAGGTCGAGCTTATCGCCCAGTTCAACCATAAGGGCACGCAAACCTCCTGCGTAGAAAAAGTCTTCCATCAAATAGTTTTTTCCTGATGGTCTGATATTAGCAATGACGGGTGTCGTTCTGCCTATTTCGTCGAGCTGATCTAACGTCAGATTTACGCCAGCACGGCGGGCCATTGCGATTAGGTGAATTATCGCATTAGTTGAGCAACCTGTTGCCATTGCAACGGTGACTGCGTTTCTTGTACTTGCTTCGGTTATTATTTGATCAGGAGTTAGGTCCTCCCAGACCATATCAACAATTCGACGACCGCACCCCGCGGCCATGCGTTTATGGCCTGCGTCAGGCGCTGGTATTGAAGAAGCCCCGGGTAATGTTAAGCCCCAGCCGTCAGCAATGCTCATCATGGTGGAGGCGGTTCCCATTGTCATACATGTGCCGTAGCTTCGAGCAATTCCACCCTGAACCCCTTCCCATTGCTCTTTTGAAATATTGCCAGCTCTTCGTTCATCCCAGTATTTCCATACATCAGTACCAGACCCTAGCTTTTCACCTGCATAGTTGCCTCGCAACATTGCTCCTGCAGGCATGTAGATAAAAGGTAAGCCCATGCTGGTTGCGCCCATGATTAAAGCAGGTGTTGATTTGTCACAGCCTCCCATGAGGACTGCTCCATCAATTGGGTGAGCGCGCAAGGTTTCTTCAACCTCTAAAGCGCCCATGTTTCGATATAGCATTGATGTAGGTTTAAGAAATTGCTCAGAGAAGGAATGAACTGGCATTTCCACAGGCATGCCGCCAGCCTGATAAACACCTTTTTTAACAAACTCGGCCCGGTCTCTCAAATGATGATGGCATGGAGATAAATCTGACCAGGTATTAATAATGGCAATTATAGGTTTTCCGTCCCAATCCTCTCGTTCTAGCCCCATCTGCATGGCACGTGATCTATGCCCCATGGATCTTAAGTCATCTGGGGCAAACCAACATGCGGATCTTAACTCATCTTTTTTCTTAGCCATGATATTTTAGTTTATAGATAGCTTTTCTGAGGGAGGATAGCTTTTAAATTTTTTGATCTGGCACAATATCTTACACTGAATCTACATTGCAAAAGTCTTAAAAGACTTCTAGCTTGCGCAGGTGAAATCCATCTCAAAAATATTTTCATTAACAAGTGTTCCAAGTTTATTTTGGAGTGCTCCAACACCATTATCAATTAAACCACCTTTATTATCGGTTCTATTTCTATTGGTTGGCTTATCGATTTTTGGTTTTGGTCACGCGATATTATTCGGCTCAAATTTTGGTGTTAGCCCGTGGATGGTTTTGGCCCAAGGGTTAGCAATTCAATTTGAAATAGGAATAGGCCTGTCAATTATAGTTGTAAGTTTTGGCGTTTTACTTTTTTGGATACCACTTAAAGAAAAACCAGGTATCGGAACTTTTATAAACTTCTTTGTCGTGGCAGCAGTTATCGAAATCACTTTGCCATATATACCCTATCAAACAGATATTTCCCTTAAACTTCTCCAAGTCTTTTTGGGAATTTTGGTTATAGGAATAGGGGGAAGTATCTATCTTATCGCTAACCTTGGTCCGGGGCCTCGGGATGGGCTTATGACTGGCATCAGTAAAAAAACCGAAATTCCGATGGCCTACGTAAGGAATGCACTAGAAATTTCAGTTGTAATTATAGGGTGGTCCTTGGGGGGAACTGCTGGTGTGGGCACACTGATCTTTGCAATTATGATAGGTCCGGTAATTGTGGCATATATGTATTTATTGAAGACTATTTTTGAAAAATGACCATGGGCTTCTAAATCTACAATACAGAGCTACTGGAAGTATTACATTTGTCAAAAGCTGTTCTCATAGGTTCAGAAATTTACCGTAACTCCCAATTTGGAGGGAATCATCCGCTTTCTATTCCACGGGTATCTGCAGTTTTGGACTTAATAAGAGCCACTGGTATTTGTGATAAAGAAGAATATCAGACTGGCCCCTGTGCTAAACCCAATTTGCTTCAGAGATTTCACACTCCAGAATATATTTCCGTTTTAAAAAAAACTGAGGCATCTCAAGAAATTTCTGAAATAGACGCGAAGACCTATAACATTGGTTCGCTCTCGAACCCAGTTTTCCCTGAGATGTTTAAGAGACCTGCGACTTCTGTGGGAAGTTCATTATTGGCGGCTGATCTAGTTACTGATGGAGGCCGTGCCTATTCATTAGGTGGTGGACTGCACCACGGCATGGCAGGCTATGCAAACGGCTTTTGTTTTCTAAATGATTTGGCTTTTGCAATTCACCGCCTTCGTGAGCTTGGAATACAAAGAGTGGCTTACATCGATTTAGATGCGCATCATTGCGATGGCGTAACAGCTGCATTTCCAGAAGACGAAAACCTATTCATAGTTTCGGCTCATGAAGAAAAAAGATGGCCGTTTACTGGAGGTATAGAAGAAAACCTAGTTGATAGATTTCTTAATATACCCCTTCCCAGTGAGTGCAATGATACAGAATATATGTTTGTATTCGAAAATTTAGTATTTCCTTTGCTGGAAAGGTTTCAGCCGGAAGCGTTAATCATTCAAGGTGGTGCAGATGCACTGAAAGATGATCCCATGTCACGGCTATCCCTTTCTAACCAAGTTTTGTACAAAGTACTGGGTGTACTTTTGGAACTTTCCCACCGAGTAATTCTGACAGGCGGTGGCGGATATAATCCCTGGACAGTTTCTAGATTATGGACCGGGTTTTGGGCCTTACTAAGTGGACGCTCTATTCCTGAAAGTTTGCCTGCAACGGCTATAGATCTTTTGAAATCACTATCGTGGCAAAGGAAAACAATGCCTAAAGAAAGTCTCCTGACTTCTGTTCGAGATATTCCATTGGAAGGTCAGTTAAGAATGGAGGTTCGTAACCTAGTAGAACAAGTTTCAATACTGCACAGACATAATGTTAAATAGATCAGATAGTGGTTAGATCTAATCTTTCAGATGCAGCCTGATTGGGCAAGATCATTGCCGCTAAAAAAATAAAAACTGCAAAAAAACTCATCAAGGCAAATATTTGCCTCATTTCAAAACCATTCTGCATCATAAGGCTACAGATTGGCAACACGCTAGCACCAGCAGAAAGATTGAGGACATACTTAATACTTAAAATTTTTGTGCGTTTTCTGTCGGGAACGTATCGAGATAAAATAATATCATTAATGGGTACCTGCCCGAATACAAACGCCATCGCAAAAAGTGACATAAAAAATAGCGACCAATTTTCAAAGATAGATGAGGAATAAATAAATAAAATCTGCCCAACAGAAATCACCAGCAGGATTAGTTTTGGTGAAAATTTATCAGTCATTTTACCTACAAAAATTTGTGAAAATGACGCAATGGCGTATACAACCCCAGCAAGTAAACCTGTGATTGCCACTGATGTTGAAATACTTGAAAGAGAAGTTTCAAAATATCTTGGGATAATAAAAGTCATTGTTCCAAAAATAAATCCAGCGCTCAAAGTTGATAAGCCGATTGAACTTAACGCTCTCAGCCAGTTTTTAGCGAAGGGCTGATCCAAGTTTTCTCTGGTAGCTGTTTTACTGTCCCGCTCCGTTTTTAACGCATATAAAAACTTAAGTCCGTATAAGATGCAGAAAACGCCTGGTAATAAAAAACACAGTCTCCAGTTTCCATAAAATAATATAAAACCCGTAATCAGTGGAGCTGCAGCAACGCCCATGTTGCCAAAAACACCATTTACCCCAATTCGAAGACCGTTATTTTTATTTTTTGCTAAAAGCATTGCAACGCCAACTGGGTGGTAAATTGCAGCAAAGATGCCAATTAAAGATAAGCTTAATGCAAAGAACCAAATATTTGCCGAAAGGGCAGCTAGTATCGAAGAAATTCCAATTCCAAAGTGATAAACAATCATTAAAAATGATCTTGAGATTTTGTCTGATAAATGAGCTGCCAGTGGGGCAAAAGCCCCAAAAAATAAAAATCCAGCAGCGCCATAGGCGATAATTTCATCGTAAGCAAACCCAAAGTATTTTCCAGCGTCATATGCTGCCTTGGCGAATATCAGCATCATAAAATGATCTAAGAAATGACTTATATTTATGTATATGTCACTGACACTTTTTGGTTGAAATATTGAGCTCTGGGATTTCATTCTAGGGCTATGCTTTTGGCACGCGCTCAAAATTTGGGATCTCCTTTGGTATGTGCTGATAAGACTGTTTGTCTATGCAATAAATTGCCGACTGTGGACTAAACCATGAATGATCGTCCAATGTTCCAATTTTCAAGACTAACATTCCTGGACGAGGAGGGCTTTTAACGCAAATATGAGTGCCACAATTACCACAGAAAAAACGTATACGCGGCTTTTCTAAATCGCCGCGCTTAAAAGTTTTGGGCGTGCCTTTTGTGAAGCGAAAACTGTTTTCAGATATCACGATAGAGGCGTTGGCTTCTCCTCCGGATAAATACCTACATTCTCTGCAATAACATAAAAGTTGAGAGTGTATTGGTTCATCAAATTCATATTTCAAATCACCGCAGTAACATCTACCTGTATAAGACATATGGGCTCCTCAGATTATTGATTTTGGATTAATTCAGAATTTAGGCTTTTTAAATAAACTATGCTTTCAGTCGTCCATTTATCTTCATTCTTTTTGGCATCCTCAAAGTTTCCTGGCCACGGCAACCAGTGTTCGTAAATGGCGCTAATTTCTGTATCTATAAATTTTAATAAAAGACTTTTAATATTTGTGAGGCCATCACCCATGGGCGCGCCTTCGATGCAAAAACCTACACCATATGGATCTAACTTAAATTGATAGTCTTTAATGTGTAAGTTGATGGTATGTTCTGCCAGGCAGTCTATCGTTTCATCTGGCCATTCCCCAGCACAGATAGAGTTAGCGACATCTAAGCATGCTCCTAGATATTCATGATCAACAAGTTTGATAATGTTTGCCATTCTTGTTGAGGGGAAAGCGAAATGATTTTCTATAGCGATTTTACATTTTATTTTCTCTGCTATTGGAAGAATTTTTTTCAATTCTTTGGCGATGTCATCATCTGAAGTCTGAACGTCACTGCCGTCTAAAGCTATTCTTAATATTCTTGCGTTTAGGCGTTCAGCAATTTTTAAATATTCCTTAGTGGTTTCTGGTGAAAAAGATTGCAAACCTATTTCGAGATTAATACCTAAGTTATTTGCCGACTTAGAAAGGTCTTCAAGAGTTTCGCGTGCTATAGTGTGGATGGGCATATTATCTGCAATCTGCAAAACATCCAATTCAAGTTGAGAGGTTATCTCTAGCAATTCCAAGCAGCTTAAAGGTCTTTGCGGCACTCGATCTTTATGGCCAATTGACCAACGGTAAGAATATGATCCTAGCCCAAGCTTCATAACAAATTCTTAATGAGTTCTTTTGCAACATATGCGCTATCGCCACTTTCTGAGAGTTCTTGAATTTTTGTAGCTCCAATTTTTGCAATCAGAGACCTTAGATCCTCCATAGTTTCAAAAGTATGCGATATTGC
The DNA here is from genome assembly GCA_902543185.1 of Paracoccaceae bacterium. Lineage (GTDB taxonomy): Bacteria > Pseudomonadota > Alphaproteobacteria > Rhodobacterales > Rhodobacteraceae > Salinivivens. Next base: position 5,152 of record CACBXB010000001.1, on the reverse strand, counting down.
GTCGCTTCCTTTTCCTGCTCTTGTGAAGACATCATATGCAATCCAGCCATCATAGCCAATTTTATCCATAAAATATATTGCTTCTAGCGTTTCCCATAGATTTACCGATCCAACGGGCATGTCCCAATCAGCCTGTCGATTGTTATCATTAAAGTGAATATAAAAAAGACGCCCTGCATCATGTGCGGCCGCCATCTCTGCGGCTGGGCTTTCCTGCTCAATTAATGCGTGACCCAAATCCATCGTTACACCAAGATTTTTCGATCCCACCCTATCACAAAAGTGCAGTGTTTTGCCCATTGATGGCAAAATAATTCTATTTCGCACTTCGTAGGCCTTGTACTCAATAGAAATTTTCACATCACTATTATAGTTTGACACTTCTTGAAATGCTTCGATGGCCCAGTGCCATTGTTTTATATGATCGACGTGGAATGGATGATCACTTCCATCGATTAATGGACAAACTGAAATCATATTTGCGTTAAATTCAGTCGAAATATCAATAGCTTTTTTCATATACTCAACCGATTTTTTTCTTATTGAAGCGTCTGGGTTTGTGAACGAACCGGCTCTGAACATATCTTCGCCTTTTAAATTCACATTAATAGCAGAAACCTTATGACCACTATCTTTCAAAATTTGAACATTCTCTCCATTGTGTCCTAAATCTTGAGGATAAACGGGCTCGACACCATCAGTTCTGGGAATGGACTTTGCAACTTCCAAGCGTTCACTAAATCTCTTTTCGGGTTGGTAAGTATGAAACCGGTCAGAATATTTTCCAAGCGTTCCTAGAAGTATAGAATTTTTTGTTGCCATGACTTTTCTCCGGTTCTGTTGCGATAAATTAAACACAAATATTTGTAAGCACCAAATGAAACTTAAAGATTCATTGGGTTACTTTGTGAATGCTAATTTTCAAATTGTTTTAACCGCAGAGCACATCACGCTTAATTTTGCCACTGCTAAATCTGGAGTGAGTAATCCGAGACCACAATCAGGAGCAATGACTAGTCTATTTCTATCGATATGATTGAGCGCCGAATTAATTCTGTTAATGATTTCATCCTCTGTTTCAATTCGGCTCGAAGCGATTGCAATCGCCCCAAAGATAACAGATTTTTTTTCAAATTTTTCCAGTAATTCGAGATTATTTTGGCAATGAGCGTCCTCAATTGATACCTGATCAATATTTAATTCATCGACTTCGCTAGCTAACTGATGGTAACTACCTGGGTCAGCCTTCTTGTAATCTTCATCATCCAGATGATCTGGATAACCACAACACATATGCATGATCTTTGTCACATCTCTTGGCACACCGTGAAAACATCTCTCAATACCTTCCATACCAAAGGATGATGCGTCATTAACTTGACGAGCAAAAAGAGGTTCATCAACCTGAATATATCGGCAGCCTGCCTCCACTAGTCTCAGTATTTCTTTGTTGATTGTATCGGCCAGGTCTCTATTTAGTTTTGGGCGGTCCTCATAATAACAGTCAGCCGTTGTATCCATAATAGTAAGTGGCCCCGGAAGCGTAAATTTTATAGGAACAGGAGACACTTTTTGGCTACTTATGTAATCGAAAGCTGCATAGCCCACATTGGTATGCTCTATTTTTTTCCTAATGGCCGGCAGGTGTGAGTCATATGCGCCATCCCTAAAGACCCTACGCTCAAGATTTTTAAAATCAAAACCAGTAAGGTATCTACAATGATAGTGGACATAATTTTCTCGACGCACTTCACCGTCTGTGGGTATATCTATTCCAGAATTAATTTGTAAACTGATCACTTCTTCAGCGGCTTTGATGAAAAGTTGTTCATCACTTTCTTTTGTATTTTCTTGGTATTTAGTAAAGTTTTCCGTGACGCGCTCAGAATTCATTGCACCCTCATTTCTGGCAGCATCAAACCAGTCTTCAATTGGGAGATAACCCGGTTTAGGAAATGATCCGATTACTGTCGTTAAAAGTGAATGAGCCATTATTATTTCACCCGAATATAATAACTAAGGATTATCTAGATTTTAACTCATATCAACATTTGATGAACAATAATTAACAAATTTAGTGCGTTCTATATTTTTATTGATTTTTAATACATTCAGCCGCACAATCTCGGGAGAGTCTCGTTTATTCAATTCCAAGGGGGAAACTATGAAAGAAAAGAAAAACTCAACGCAGTCAGTTGGAATGGCTGCAAAAAACTTTAACCGTAGGGCTTTACTAAAAAGAGGTGCAGCGCTAGCCGCTTTGACGCCTACGGCTCCTATGTTTGTGAAAAATGCATTTGCTGCAACAAGTGGCGAAGTAAACGTATTGATGTGGGGTGAATATTTACCTGATTCTATACTTGCAGATTTTAAGGCAAAAACTGGAATTACCGTTAATCATACAAAAATTGGTGATAATGGTGAGATTATAGCCAAAATGAAAGCAGGTGGAGGCGCAGGTTTTGATTTGGCCAGCCCGACCAATATGAGAGCTTTACAATGGGAAAATCTCGGCGTGTTGGCGCCTTTTGATATGAATAAAATCACCAATATCGGAAATGTTAACCCAGGAATGGTAGCTGTTGGCGAAAGAGATTGGAACTTTGGTGGAAAAGGTTCTCATTGGGTACCTCAGTTATGGGGAACAGAATCAATTTCCTGGCGCACTGATAAATGGACGCCGGATGGTCTGCCTAGCTTTGGTGATCTTTGGGAGCCTAATCCAGGTATCAGCGGTGCTTTTATGATGGGTCGTACCTACTCTATGATGACGGGTTGTGGTATTTGGATGCATCATCAAGGCAAGATGGATTTCTGGTCCTCTTATAAAGATGAAGATACGATGCGCAAGAACTGGGAAACCATAACAGAGTATTGTATTTCTAAAAAAGGTAATCTTGTTAAGTTCTGGTCAGGTGCAGACCCACAAAAGCAAGGCTTTACTTCTGATGGTGTAGTCGTTGGTCAAACTTGGGATGGTCCAATTGTTTCAATGATGAAAGCAGGTGAGCCTGTTGCTTACCAAACTACCGATGAAGGTGCATTAGCTTGGGTTGATGGCATTACTTTATCCGCGAAAGCTGAGAATATTGATGAAGCATATGAGCTAATTAATTATAGCTTTACTCCAGAAGTTGGCGGAAAGACTATTAATGAAATTGGCTATAACTCGGCAGTGATTGGTGCTTCTGATCATTATACAGATGAGACAAAAGCGATTTCACAAGCGATCTATCCTGGTGATACAGCATCTAAGCTTAATGCTTGGCCACCTGAGCCACCTTGGTTTGCAGACGCTCGTGCTGAATATGCTAACAAGTTTGAAACTGCATAATAAGTAACACTAAAAACGAGCGCTTAAGGTACCTTTGGCGCTCGTTTGCATTTGATTTCAATTGAAATAATCTTCACACTTTTGAGGTAAAACATATGAGCGCTGAAGTTGAGTTGCAAAATGTTTCCATAGCCTTTGGAAATTTTTATGCCGCAAAAAATGTGAATGTAAAAATAGGTGCAGGAGAATTTTTTAGTTTTCTTGGTCCATCAGGTTGCGGAAAAACAACTTTATTACGAGCGGTTTCAGGTTTTCTTGAGCCCTCACAGGGTAAAGTACTAATTGACGGTCAAGATATGTCGGGCATAGGCCCAAATAAAAGGCCCACCTCACTGATATTTCAAAACCTCGCACTTTTTCCATTAATGTCGGTTGCAGATAATATTGCTTTTTCACTTGAGGTCCGCGGTCATGACAAGACATCTAGGCGTAAAAGAGCCGACGAGTTATTAGATTTAGTGGCTTTAAATGGACAGGGCGATAAGAAAGTTCATGAGCTATCCGGTGGTCAAAAACAACGAGTTGCGATAGCTAGGGCTTTGGCTGTGGAGCCAAAAGTTCTGTTACTAGATGAACCCTTATCTGCGTTAGACCTAAAATTAAGGCAAAAAATGCGAACCGAGTTGAGGGCTATTCAACAAAGAGTTGGCATTACCTTTATTTATATCACGCATGATCAAGGAGAAGCTCTCACCATGTCAGATAGAGTTGGTGTGATGAACGATGGAGAACTAGAGCAAGTTGGAACTTGTTACGATGTTTATGAAGCACCCTGTACACCATTTGTTGCGACATTTGTTGGAGAAAATAATGCCTTTTTCGGAAAAGTAGAAAAAGTTGAAGGTGGCAAGGTAAAAGTGCAAACTGGAGGGTCATCTTTTATAGGCCAAGCTGGCTTGGGCTTGGATAACAAAAATTATAAGTTCAAAGCTGGAGATGAAGTTATTATGTTTGTAAGGCCAGAAGCTATAAGCTTGAAAGGCAATTCAAAGAAGGCCCAGAACTCATTTTCGGCAGAGGTTAAAACTATTGAGTTTGAGGGAAATTTGAAAAACATATTTATGAGATCTGCAGAAGACGTTGACATCAGGTTCAGTGTTCCCAGTAGTTCAGATACTTCTGGAATGGAGCCGTCTAAAAATGTTTCACTATCTTTTTCTCAGGATAATGCTGTTGTACTTCCAACCGGGGCCCTTGCTCTCGATTAAACAGGTTAAACAATGAATAGTTTTTATAAGAAAAATGGCCCCGTTATCGCTACATTTTTTCTTGTTGCGATAATATTTTGGTTAATTTTTCTAATCATAATACCGCAGATATATATGCTCGATTTGTCGTTTAGGCCAAATTTACCACCGTTACTAAGAGGCGGTCCAGATGATGTATACACTTTAACGCACTACAAACACTTTTTATATGGGTCAGAAACAAGCAAGGATGCCTATAATTATGTAGATATTGGCGTTTTTCTTGATACGATTATCACAGCGGTTCTCGTAACAGTCATTAATCTTTGCTTTTGTTATCCAATAGCGTTTTACATAGCAAAGTTAGCAACTCCAAATACAGCTCGCTTACTAGTTTTAGCTCTAGTAATACCATTTTGGATAAACGAGCTACTGCGCTCTTTTGCGATCAGAATTTTGTTTGCAGGTGAGGGTGTTATTAACAATATCCTACTCGAATTGGGCTTAATAACCACTGCAGTAAATTTTATTGCTTTAGATATAGCGCTCTATACTGGTTTAACTTACGCTTACATATTATTGATGATTTTTCCTCTTTACAACGCTTTAGAGACTCTCGACACAAATCAAC